>FR899626.1:13604-189000 GCA_000437435.1 Clostridium sp. CAG:768
ATATCCAGGAGCTTCACCTATAAGCATTAATTTATGATTTGGTATCCCTCCTGAAAATACGATATTAGTTCTTGTTTTGCCAAGTGGGCATTTTTCACAAGAAAGACATTTTTCTCTAATCTTTTCTAATTCTTCAATTTCTGTTTTTGTAGCTTCTTGCATTTTTGATCCTTATTAAGCAACAGAACTATTTTCAGGTTCTAATATTGAAATTACTGCATTATTAATACTTAAATATTTTTTGATAGTACTTTCTAAGTCTTCGATTGTTATATCTTCTAAATCTTTAAGATAGTTTTCGATTAGTTTTAAGTCTTCGCAAACAGTCATGTAATAACCGATTGTTTCTCCTATTTCAGATACTGTTTCAGCAGCAAATGCAAAACGTGATTTAATTTTTTTCTTAGCTTTTTCAAGTTCTTCTTCTGAAATTTTGTTATTTAGAAGATTTGCAATTTCTTTTTTTATTAATTCAATTGCAATTTCTTTTTTCTCTGGTTTGAAATTTGCTTGAATAAAGAAATTGTTTCCATCTTTAAATTGGTAATGTTCAGCATTTGCCATATTGAATATTTGTTCTGGCTGTTTTTCTATTAAATTTTGGTATAATCTTGAACTTGTGCTTTCTCCTAAAATTATGCTGATTATATCAAGTTCAATATTTTCTTTTAGTTGATTAGCTTTTGGCCCTAAAAATCCGACCATCAAGTATGAAGTATTTGTTTTGGCTTTATTTTCAACTACTATTGTATGGTCAGTAGGAGAATCTATTTCATTAATTTTTTTAGGAGCGTTTGGACGACCTTTAAAATCAAATTCATTTTCTACTTTTTCCAAAACTTTTTGTTTATCAAAATCTCCGACAATAATTGTTGTCATATTTTCAGGAGAATAGAATGTTTGATAATAGTTCATAATTTCATCTCTTGTAACTTGAGAAATTATTTCTGGAGTTCCTATTACATCACGTTTGTATGGATGTTTCTTATACATGTTGAAGTTGCAGGCATTATATACTTTAGTCCAATTTTGGTCTTTGCGCATTCTAATTTCTTCAATTACAACGTGTCTTTCCCTTTTGTCAGTGACTTTAGGATTGTTTAGGTCAAATGGTGCCCCGATTTCTTCTTCAGGTAAAACTGGATCAAGCATCATATCTGCATGTAATTCAATAGCTAAATATAAATCTTTATCTTGAGGTCCTTTAGGTAATGTTACATAATAAAAAGTGTAATCTTTCCAAGTCGCAGCATTTACTATTGCACCTTTAGCTTCCAAAGTTTTGTCAAAATATCCGGCTTTATGTTTATGTGTTCCTTTAAACATAAGGTGTTCCAGAAAATGAGAAATTCCGTTAATTTTGTCATCTTCATTAATTGAACCTGTTTTTACCCAAGTGCTTATATTTACAAGTTCGCCTTCTTTGTGTGCAAGAACTATTTTATGACCATTTTCTCTTTCATAAATTTCTACATCTTCTGTAAGGTAAGGATATTTTACTAAAGTTTTCATTTCGCCCTCTTTCATTAATTTTTTCTTTATTATACACTAAATAATTTTTTAGGTTATAATAATTTTATGAATATAATAAATCGTTTAAAGGGAAAAGTAGTGGTTTCAGTTCAGGCAATGCCTTCTGAACCTTTGTATTTGGAAAAGTGTATGGTCGCTATGATGAAGTCTGTTATTAAAGGCGGAGCTGGCGGTCTTCGAGTAGCAGGTGCAAGAGATGTTAAAAATGCAAAGCATCTTTTTGATGTGCCTATTATTGGGCTTACAAAACCTGATATTATTCCTTCAAATTGGCAAGAGATTGTCTATATTACTCCGACTTTGAAGGAAGTAATTGAGCTTGTAGAAGCTGGTGCTGATATTATTGCTTTTGATGGTACTATGAGAGAAAGACCAAATGGTGCTAAGTTAGAGGAATTAATTAAATATGTAAAAATTAATAATAGAGTTTCAATGGCTGATATTTCAACATTGGAAGAAGGTATTAATGCTGAAAAATTAGGGGCAAATATTTTGTCTACAACTCTTTCTGGGTATACTCAATTCTCTCAAAATAGAGGCTCTGGACCCGATTTTGAATTATTAAAACAATTGGTTGATAATACCAATTTGCCTGTTGTTCTAGAAGGTCGTATTTGGGAGCCAGAAGAAGTTGATAAGGCATTTGAACTTGGAGCTCATTGTGTTGTAATAGGTTCAGCTATTACAAGACCGCAATTGATAACTAAAAGATTTGTGCAAAGGGGTTAATCAGAAAGTTGGTAGATGTGAAAATTCGTTTAATGTCTAATTATGATATTGCAAAGAATTTAATAAATATAATTAATCAGTCTGCAGAATATGCGAATAAAGGTAAAAATAAAATTTCTGCAGTATCTCAACAAGTTCTAAATAATAGTGATATGTTTATTAAAAGTTCAGAAAAGGTGAAAAAATAGATGAAAAAAGCATTAGCAATAGATGTAGGCGGAACTAAAATTTATAATACAATAATTAATGAAAAAGGGGAAATTCTTACAGAAGTTGAAAAGCATCATACTCCTAAAACTTTTAATGAAATAAAAGCTTTATTCGAGGAGATAATTTCAAAGTATGAAAAGGAAGTTGATGTGATAGCCTTTGCGACTTGTGGAGCTGTAAATAATTCAAATAATGCAATTTTAGGTTCTACTGGGAATATTGCCAAAGAATATCCTACAATGGATTTTAAAAGTTTGAGTAAAAAGCCTGTATTTGTTGAAAATGATGCTAATGCTGCAGCTTGGGCAGAACATGTTATAGGTTCCTCAAAAGGAATGCCATATTCAGTTATGCTTACACTAGGTACAGGTGTTGGCGGTGGAATTATTTTGGATAACAAACTATACAAAGGCAAAAATGGTGCAGCTGGCGAAATGCATTTTAAAATGCGGACAGATAAGCATAGAAAATGTACTTGTGGAAGTTATGATTGCTTTGAAGCTTATGCATCAGGAACTGGTTTAAAAAGGACTGCTGAAGAAATTTCTGGAGATCCCGATATTACAACTTATGATGTTATTGAAAATAAAGATAGACCTATGATGAAAAAAATTCTTGAGACATGGCAAAATGATATTTTAGAAGGGATTATTGGTCTTGCAAATATTTTTGATCCAGATGTTATAGTGCTCTCTGGTTCTATGGCTGAATTTGTGGATATTGAATACTTAGAAAAACAAGCAAATAAAGAAATAGTGACAACTCCTTTTAAAGTTGTAAAAGCATCAGCAGGAAATTATTCTGGAATGATTGGTGCTGCATTATTAGCTTTGGGGGTAAAGTATATTGGGTAAGTCTAAGAAAAGAATTATTTACAAAGGGAAAAACTTGCAATTTACAAATCTTACTCGAGAAGAAGCTGTTAAAACAGCTGTTGAATTCCTTAATTCAAATAGTAAAGAGGCTTATTCATTGATTACTCTTTTTGGCTTAACTGCTGAGGAAATTCTTGAAGCAGGTGCTAGTTATGAAGCTGTAAAAGGAATGGAAAGTCTTTTGGGATGATAAAAAAAATACTATTTTGGTTAGAAAATTCTAGACTTTTTTCCTTGCCTATGACTCTTTTGTCTTGGCTTGTAATTTTTGTTTATTCCCTAAAATCAGGTGGGAATGTTTTAAATGGTTTGGTTGCATTAATTGGAATTTCCTGTGCGCATTTAGCTACAAACCTTTTTGATGATTATGTAGATTATAAAAAACTTACTGATAATTCTCAAAAATGTAAATGCGCATATATAAAAGACGGTAAAGCTACATTAAAAGATGTTCTAGTTGTTGTAATTATTTATTGTGCAATTGCTTGTTTTACCGGATTATTTTTACTTTTAAGATGTGGTTTTCCTGTCGTTGTTTTAGCCCTAATCGGTGGAATTATAACGCTTGTATATGCAAAGCTTTCTCAAAATGGGTTGAGTGAATTTGCAGTTGGAACAGCTTTTGGACCTTTACTATTTGAAGGTGTTTATTTTGTAATGACAGGTAAATTCTCTTTAGTAGTTTTTGTTCTGTCATTGGCTGTCGTAATGTTTACTATTGGTCTTTTGTATGTTCACACACTATTAGATTTTGAAGGAGATATGTATGCGCATAAAAAAACTTTAGTATGCAGAATTGGCGATAAAAATGTAGCGTTAAAAGGTGTCTACATTGTCTACGGTTTAGGTTATCTATTTACACTTTTACTTGCTTTTTTGTTAAAAAATTATTTTATTTTACTTACTTTTCTACTTATTCCTTTTGTTTTTGATATGTATAATTCATTAAAAACTTTTACTTGTGGCGATGATGTAAAAGAATTTTATTTTAGATTATTGAAAGCTAGAAATTTAATGGTTTATTATTCTTTATTAATTACATTATTTTTACTATTTTAATTTTATTTAACTTATGATATTCTAATAATATAAGAAGTAAGGAGCATCAATGAATAGCACAAATCAGAATTTAAAACCAATTACTACTAGAATTAATCAAGCAGGAAATCTTGAAATTGGTGGTTGTGATTTGGTAGAACTTACAGAAAAATATGGTACTCCTTTATATGTTTTAGATGAGACGACAATTAGGTCAATTTGTCACGATTATAAAAAAGCTTTTGAATCTTATCCAAAAGTAAATATGATGTTTGCTTCAAAAGCATTATGCACTATGGCTACATCTAAAATTCTCGCAAGTGAAGGATTTGGTTTTGATGTTGTATCAGCAGGAGAAATTTATACTGTATACAAAGCTGGAGTTGATATGTCTAAGGTTTTGTTTAACGGTAACAACAAATCTTTTGATGAATTAACTTTAGCTATTGAATTAGGTGTTGGAAGAATTTCTGTTGATAATTTCTTTGAATTGGAGTTGTTAAATGAAATTGCAAAATCTCATCAGAAATCTGTCGATATTCTTCTAAGAATTACACCTGGTATAGAATGTCATACTCATGAATATATTCAAACAGGACATTTGGATTCAAAATTCGGTTTCGATTTAACTCAAATTGATGATGCTGTTGAGTTAATTTTAAATGATTATAAAAATTTAAAATTACATGGTTTGCACGCGCATATTGGGTCTCAAATTTTTGAAACATCAATTTATGGAGATGAGATAGAAATTCTTGTCAAAGAAATTGCAAGATTAGATGAAAAATTTGGATTAAAGCTGGACGAAATTAATGTAGGTGGTGGTTTAGGAGTAAAATATACCGAAAATGACTGTCCACCATCGACTTATACAATCGCAGAGATTATTATAAATCGTTTAAATGACTGTATTAAAAAGTATAATATAGAAGCTCCTTCTTTATTCATAGAGCCTGGTAGAAGTGTAATTTCAACATCTGGAGTAACTTTGTATACTTTAGGAAGTTCAAAGCAAGTCCCAAAAGGTAAGAAGTATTTCGCAATAGATGGAGGAATGGCTGATAATCCTAGACCATCTATGTACCAGGCAGAGTATTATGCTGAAATTGCAAATAAACCGGATTTTGAGTTTGCAAATACTGTCACAATTGCAGGTAGATTTTGTGAATCAGGTGATATTTTAATAAAAGATATTACATTGCCTGAGCTTGAAGAAGGCGATATTCTTTGTGTTTATAATACTGGAGCTTATAATTATTCAATGGCATCTAATTATAATCGAGTACAAAAACCTGCAATGGTACTTGTAAATAATTCTCAATCTGATATTATAATAAATAGAGAGACTCTTGATGATATAATTTCACACGATGTAATTCCTGGTAGGTTGGAAAATGATTAATGAGTTTATTGCGTACATACTAAAATATATTTCAACTCTTGAAATGACTTTTAACTGGTCAGACTTTTTGCAAATAGCATTTCTTGCAGGTGTATTGTTGTTTTTATATCGAAAATTTATAAAGAATACGTCTTCAGAAAAATTTGTTAAAGGTCTATTAATCTTAGTTTGTGTTTGGGCTTTTAGTGAAGTTTTAATGCGAATAGATTTAAAAATTATTGGTATGTTTTTGAAATCTATTGTAACGCTTGTATCTTTGAGTTTGATTGTTATATTCCAACCTGAATTGAGACGTTTTTTAGGCTTTTTAGGTCAGGTTGATTTTGTAACTAAAATTTTTAATTCTAATCATGATAAATCTAAAAGTCAGAAAATTGATGTAGTAAAAGAATTAATTGAAAGTGTTAAATATTTATCAAAATCTCATACTGGAGCTTTAATCGTGTTTCAAAGCGATTTGAGAAATACATATTATGATGTTGGAACAAAGTTAAATGCTGATTTATCTACAGAATTAGTTTTAACAATTTTCCATCCAAATACTCCATTACACGATGGTGCTGTTGTTATTAATGGTGATAAAATAATTTCTGCAGGGGTTTTGTTGCCGTTGACAGAAGATCCTAAACTAAGTTGGAAATATGGCACTCGTCATCGTGCTGCTATTGGGATGACTGAAAATAGCGATGCAGCTTGTCTTGTTGTATCTGAAGAGACAGGTGATGTATCAATTGCTATTGATGGTAGTTTAAAAAAATATGAAGATTTAGTTACTTTGAAATCCGATTTAGAAAATATTTTAGGTTATAAAGACAAGTCTGAAGAAGATAAAAATACTATTTTTAAGATTAATAATTTTATGACAATAAAAAAATCTTCTAAAGATGAGTAAAGAAAGGTTTAATAATGCCAGAAGAAAAATTATCAATAAAAGAATTATTTTTTTCAATATTATCAAAAATGTTCTTTTTAACAGTTGGTCCTTTTGTAGCGGCATTTGCTTTGGAAATTTTTTTAGTACCTAACAATATTATTGATGGTGGAATTGTTGGTATTTCAATTATCTTAAGTTATTTAACAAAGATTAATTTAGGTTTGTTAATTTTTATAATTAATATACCATTTTTCTTTCTTGCATTTAATAAAATTGGTAAAAAATTTGTTCTTCAAACTTTTTATGCAATTGGGATGCTTTCTTTAGCTTTAAACTTTTTTACTACTCATGAACATCCTGTAACTCATGATTTACTTTTATCAACTGTTTTTGGAGGAATTATCTTGGGAGCAGGAGTTGGTTTAGTCCTCAAAAATGAAGGTTCTTTAGACGGAACAGAGATTATGTCTTTAGTATTGTCGAAAAAGTTCGGTTTTTCTGTTGGGGAATGGATAATGCTTTTTAATATATTCATTTATGGAGCAGCAGGAATAGTATTTGGGTGGAACAAGGCTATGTATGCTGTTCTTACTTATTTTATTGCTTTTAGAGTAATAGATGTTGTATTAGAAGGTCTTAATTCTGCAAAATCAATAGAAGTAATAAGTGAAAAAGCAACTGAAATAGGTCAGGAACTTTTAGAAAAGTTGGATATTGGAGTTACCTATTTAAAAGGAATTGGAGCTTATTCAGGAACAGAAAAAACTTTAATATATTGTGTAGTTTCAAGACTTGAATTAGCTAAAATGAAAGAAATTATAAAAAGAATAGACCCAAATGCTTTTATTTCAATTGTTGATGTTCATGAAGCTTATGGAGGTCGAACTCGTGGGAGTATTGACAAAATTTAACAAAATAGACAAGTTATTCAAAATATAGTATTATTTATTAAAAAGGATAAAAATTATGGCAAAAAATATTGATACAGTTCCTATAGAAGTAAGTATTTTAACAGCAGATCACGATATTAAAGGTGTTGTGCATGTTTCAAAATATACTAATACAAATAGAGAATTAACAGATTTATTAAATGATAAGGAAAGAAGATTCTTGGCTGTTACGAATGCAGAGATTTATCCAAGAAACTCAAATCAATCTCCTAGAAAATATAATTTCTTAGAAATTCATATGGATTATGTTCTTATGGTTCATCCTTCTACTCAGGCAGTATTTCAAGAATCAGGAAGAACTCAAGAAGATATTTCAAGATTTAGAGATTTAAGATTGAAACTTAATCAGACAAAACCTTTTTAAATGTTAATAAAATTTTTAAAATAAAAAGGAGCTTGAGGCTCCTTTTTTATTTTATTTCATTGTTTTGTTTATTTTTGATTTTTTACTTCGTCTAGTAAATTTGTTGTTTTATTTTGTGTGTTATTGCCTGCAAATTGAGTGTTTTTATCTTCATTTTTTTCTTTATTTTCGATTGTAGCTGCAGGTTTTTCAGTGTTATACGTGTTCTTTGTATCTTTATGAGTTGCTACTGGTTTGTCATTTCGTGACATCCAAGCTTTTGTTTTGTCTGCTAAAGGAGTTGCAATAAATGGTACTATGATACGTTTTGCAATTAATGTAGCTGCTGCTAAAGATATTAGGTAACTGAAGGCATTTTTTAGACCTTTTTTATCTGCTTCTCTTGCAGTATGGAATTCTTTACCTGTCATATCTTTTAATTTATCAATTTTACCAAGTTTTGCTTGTAATGCTTTATCTGCAGATCTTGTAAAGTATTTTCCGAATAATTTATTAAATATTTTTTCTTGAACTTTTTTATTTGAAATAGTAAAGAACATTAATAATTGCATTGCAATCATTAATCCACCATTTGCAAGGTCAAGAGCTGCAACGAATTTCCTTTTGTCTTCAGGAATTTTTTCGTTATTTAAACTTTGTTTTACATATAAATAACATCCTAATCCGTCTTTTAATACGATTGATGTTACACCGATTGCAGACATAAATTTAGCGTTATCTTTTTCATAATTTGGGAAAACTTTATTTTTCATAAATTTAGTTTCAGATAACCATTTAAAAGTTTTTTCTGCCCAATTCTTTTTGTACCCAACAACGCCTAATGCACCTATACCAGTAGCAATTGCAATATTTGTAGCAATTTT
This sequence comes from Clostridium sp. CAG:768, assembly GCA_000437435.1. Lineage (GTDB taxonomy): Bacteria > Cyanobacteriota > Vampirovibrionia > Gastranaerophilales > Gastranaerophilaceae > Stercorousia. Next base: position 22,443 of record FR899626.1, read on the forward strand.
AGCGGATTTGTTATGTTTTTCGTTTTTTTTGTCTTTTGCTTCAAATGCAATGTTTGGGGTAGTATTTTGTTTTACTTGATTAACTGCGAGAATAGTCATTATTTCACCTCGCTATTCTTGGTTGCTTTATCAACCAGTTCTTGTGATTCGTTATTATGTTTTTTACTTGATAGTTTAGGGAATGCTATATCCATAAATTTTGGATATATTCTGTTTAATAAATCACAGCTAATAGGTAGAATTATTAATGCTCCTGCAAGTGTTGCAATCCTTTTTACACCTTCTATGTGTTTTTTAGTTAGTTCTTTTAATTTGCTTGCAACTTCTTTAGAGAAGACTTTGTCTGCTAAACGAAATTCTTTATTTGCATTTTTAGCTTCTTTTATTTTTAACTTAAACATTTCTTCTATTTCGCTTACAGTTTTATTTTCTGCTATTGCTTTTTTTACTTTGTTTAAAAATTCAATAGAATCATTGTGGTCAGCTATTCTTTGAGAGATACTTTCTTTTACAGCATTAACAACTTCATCTTTAGATTTAAGTCCTTTATATTTTTCTACGTGTCCTTGCATTCTTTGAACTTTTTCAAGCATTTTATCTTTGCCTGCAGACCCAAGAGTTCTTGTTTCTGTAACCATATCAAGCAGTTGTGTATTTGCTTTTGCATGTTTTAATTCTTTGTGTTTATTTTTTAAGAAATTGCTTATTTCTTTGACATCATCTGTACTATTTATTTTGGTTTCTATTTCATTTAATAATTTTTTAGCTTCATCATAATTATTTCTGTAGAATTCACTTCTTTCTACTCGTTTAGTTAATTTTATTTCATTACATACTTTAAGACGTTTTTGTTCATCTTCAAGCATTGAATCTACAGTTTTATTTAATGCTTCTGTATATTTTTCTTGAGAAATTTTAACAGGTTCTGTTTGACCTTTTATTGTATAATATACTGTATTTTCTTTTCTTAATGTGTTAATTAAATTCTCGTCTTGTTTAGCAATATATTCGTCTGCAAGAATTTCTCTTTGTTTTTTGTTTAGCTCTGGATGTAATTTCTTCATCATATGCATAGCATAATCTTTATCTTTAAATGGAGTTTTGTTACAATCCAAATTCATAGCACCTTCATTTGCCATTGAATTAATTTTACTTACAATTGGAATTGTAAATAAACCTTGAGTTGCAATAGCAAGTAATGCAGAAATAGGTTGACGCCAAGCAGAATAAGTTCTGGTATCTTCATCTGTTTTTGACAATGGATTATATTTAATAAAGATTGGAGCTAATAGCCCAGTTCCTAATGCGTTAATACAAATATCCTGAAACTCTCCAATATTGTTTTTAAGTTTATTTATTCCTCTTAATATTGATGGATTTAAAGCATTAATTTCTTTTTCTATAGTTGCTTGAGGTATATTACTTGTAAAACCAACTTGATTGTTTGTAATATTATTTTGTTGTTGGTAATAATACCCGTTGTTTTTAGTATTTAGATTAATCTTGTTAACATTCATGATTATTTTTCCCTACAACGATGAAACCTTCTATATATATAGAGGTTCAAACATGATAAAAATTGCTAATTTGGTGTTATATTATTAAATTTTGTAAACTTGATCAATGTCCAGTTCCCTTTCTGTTCAAATCTTGTAATGGCAAGGTTTTGCATTAATTCGTAAAAAGTTTTATTTTTTATGTATGAAAAAATAAGGAACAATAAAGGTTCTTTTTTATATGCTTTTTCATTATTTGCAATTAAAGCTATATTGTCCGGAGAATAAAATGCAACGCTGTTTAACACTACCATTACAACACTTTGACCAGGTTTTAAGTTATTAAAGATTTCAGAATTAAGCATGCTTTCAAAGTATGGATTATTGTTTGATAAAAACATGTTTTGGTAAGTCATTTTTCCTTTTGTATAAACATTTTCATAAGTTTCTGATTTAGATAAGAATTTTGGGAAATTTCCTTTATGTATTTCAACTACTCGATAATTAGAGAAATCGAAATATTTTTCAAATCGATTTTTAGGATAATATTCGAGAAGTATCATATCATCTTTTTTCAATTCCATTCTATTTAGAATATCTGTCATTATTTTATGTCCTTCAGCTCTTCGCATTTTAGGAGCTGAATATGGATGAAGTAGAATATATCCAATAGAAATAAGACAATATAAAATAATTAACGAATTTTTGATAATTTTATTACTTATTGAGTTTATTCCAAAACTTGCAAGATATATCAAAATTGGATAAATCTCTATTGAATATTTGGTTATAAATACTAATTTCCCTAATAGTGATGCTAAAATTAAAATAATTGTTGTAGAAACACATACTAAAAACAAATGAATATTAATTTTATTTTTGTATATTGCTTTCAAGATACATCCAATTGCTATTATTGCAGGTATAATCATAAATAAAGCAAGTTTTGGCATATATAAAAATTTGTCAGGAGCATTAGTAAGATTTGTTAATACTGGAGAAAAATAGTCTGTAAATAAAAATCCTATTTTCGAAATTGAAAAATGTCCCCACCATTGAGAAAAAGATTTTGTTGTAAATATTTTAAAAATAAGTGGAGTTAATAAAATACCGCCTGTAAATATTGAAATCCAGACGGTAGTTATTACTTTTTTAAATTGTTTGTATAAATTTATGCTTAAAATAATTAAATTAAAAAATACAAATACAAAACCAATTGTATGTGTAAATAATATTAGAAAATTTGATATTGCATATAAAATAAAATTCTTTTTAATTGGATTCTTAATGCATTTTATTGTATATAAAAGACTCAATGCTGAAAAAAGGAATAGCACGGAATATAATCTAACTTCTTGTGAATAATAGATTAGAAAAGAACTAATTGCGGTAATTCCGGCACAAGTCAGTCCAGTATTTTCATCATTTTCCTTCCCGATAAAATACATTACTGGAATTGATAAGACTCCTGCGAAAACAGATGTAAGTCTTAATAATAAATCACTTTGTCCAAATAATGTCATGAAAAATTTAAGATACAGGTAATAAAATGGCATATGACATTGCGATTTTACCGCATCTATAAATCCACCTGAAAAAGGAGTAGCTGCAATCATCCAACTAATATATTCATCGTTCCATAATCCATCAGGTTTGTTTATAAATATTAGTCTTAAAGCTATCCCTAAAATAATTATTAAAAATATTTTTGCGAAATTTTTCACGTTTGTCAAATTCCCTCTTTAATTATATAATAAAAAGAAAATTTTAAAAGGGGATAGTTATGAAGTTAATAATTCAGATACCTTGTTATAATGAGGAAAAATCTTTGCCAATAACATTAAATGCTTTACCTAAAAAATTTGAAGGTATAGATGAAATTGAAGTTTTAATAATAAATGATGGTTCTACTGATAAGACTGTTGAAGTTGCAAGAAGTTTAGGAGTAAAACATATTGTTGAAATGCCTCATAATTGCGGTTTGGCAAAAGCTTTTGTGGCTGGTATAAATACAGCATTATCTTTAGATGCTGATATTATTGTAAATACAGATGCTGACAACCAGTATTGTGCTGATGATATTGAAAAAATAATTAAACCAATATTAAATGGTTCTGCTGATATTGTAATTGGTTCAAGACCTGTTTCTAAAATACAGCATTTTTCTTTATTGAAAAAAATGTTACAGAAATTAGGTTCTTTTGTAATGCGTTTAATTAGTTCTACCGATGTAGAAGATGCTCCAAGTGGATTTAGAGCATTTTCAAGAAATGCAGCTATACAATTAAATGTATTTGATAATTATACATATACTCTTGAAACCATTATTCAAGCAAGAGCGAAGGGGTTAATCCTAGAATGTGTTCCAATAAATGTTAATCCAGATTTACGAAAATCTAAATTGGTAAAAAACATATTTGATTATGTGAGACGTTCTATGTTTACAATGATTAGGATGTTTATAATATATAGACCTTTTAGATTTTTTGCAATTTTGGCTGGTATATTTTTATTTTTTGGAGCTTTAATTGGTATTAGATTTTTATATTATTTTATAAATGAAAGCGGTGCTGGACATATTCAATCTCTTATCTTGTCTGCGATTTTAATCCTAACAGGTGTTCAAGTTGCGGTTATCGCTGTATTATCAGAGTTAATGTCAATTAATAGAAAACTCTTAGAAGATATCCAAAGACGTTTAAAATTGCAAGACTTGAAAAAAAATTAGGAAGTAATAATATATTAAAAGATTAATTGAATATAGGAATTTTATATATGGCAAAACTTGAATTCGTTTCTAATTTAAAGGAATTTTTTACATCTGCGCAAACTTTAAAATACATATATTTTGTAGTATTTACTTTACTGATGACTTCGGTTATTGCATCTCAAAACTTCTTTTTCCAAAACATTATTGAAAATGGAATAAGTAAGCGTGATATTATTGCTCAAAAAACATTGACAGTTGAAGATGTAAAAAGAACTGAGCAACATAGAAAAGAGGTTGCACAAAAAGTTGAGCCAGTTATGGCTCCTGCTGAAGATGATTTTATAAAAACAAATCTTCAAACATTACAGTCATCTGTTATGCAGATTAGAAAAAAGAATGTAGAGTTAGCTATAAAAAAAGAAGAATTGGGTATTCTTTTTGATTTGTCAGATAATTCTAAAAGAGATTTTATTATTAATTTTTTATTGAAAGCTGATGATAATATATTACATGAAGTATTTGATAAATCAAATTTAACTTTAACTAATATATTGCATGAAGGAATTACTGAAAAAGATTATGAAAAAGATAATATAGATCAGATTATTTTAAATAACATGGTCTCAAATGTTTCAAAAAGACAAGTTTCTGTAATTAAAGCAATGCTAGAGCAAGTAATTGTTCCAAATCTTGTTGTTGATGAATTCGCAACTGAAATTGCTCGTAAAAATGCTCAAAATTCTGTAAAACCATACGAAGTTGTATTTCAAAAGGGTGATAAAATTTTATTTGAGGGAGAACCCGTTACAAGATTAAAAAGGGATGCTTTAAGACAAGCAGGTTATAATGTATATCAATTAAATTGGCAAGGTTTAGCCGCAATTTATATAATTGTATTTATTGGAACTTCGTTGTTTTTAAGCTATATGAAGTTTTTTGAAAAAGATTTTATGCAGCCTAGGTATTTATCAATTGCAGCATTTTTATCTTTATTAATAGCAATTATAGCTGTTTTAATTCCAACAGGATTTTCTCCATATGTAATTCCAATTCCTGCATTTTTGATTTTAATGTCGATATTTACCAAACCAAGGATAGCTTTTGTTGCTGCTGTAATTTTATTATCAGTTATGTCTATTGGTTATCAATATAATATTCAATATCTTGTAGCATTTTTATTATTAAGTATTTTATCTGCAATAGCAGTTTCTCAAATACGTTATGCAGAACGTGTTGATGTTATAAAGACTGGTTTTTACATTGGTATTGCAGGTTTAATAATTGTTTTAAGTATATATATTTTGGAAAAATGTTTAATAGAAGTTGATAATGTTTTATTATTAAAGAACTGTATTTTTATTCTTTTAAATGGCATTTTTAGTGCAATTATTGCATCTGGTTTAATGCCTTTATTTGAGAGTGCTTTTAAAATTATTACCCCATATGGATTAGCTGAGCTTGGTGACCATAACCAAAAATTATTAAAAAGGTTACAAATGGATGCTCCAGGAACTTATCATCATAGTTTAATGGTCTCAAATTTATGTGAAGCTGCTGCGGAAGCTATTGGTGCAGATCCAATTTTGGCAAGAGTTGGGGCTTTATATCATGATATCGGAAAGTTAAAAAGACCATTATTCTTTGTTGAAAATCAGTCTTATTTCTTAATCGAAAATCCTCATAATAAATTTACTCCAAGAATAAGCAAGATGATCATTACAGCTCACCCTAAAGATGGGTTAGAAATAGCTAAGGAATATCATTTGCCTCAGGTTGTACAAAACTTTATAATACAGCACCATGGTGAAGGTCTTGCAAGTTATTTTTATAACCAAGCAGTAAAAGAAGAAGGTGTTGAAAATGTTAAAGAAGAACAATTTAGATACCCTGGTCCTAAACCTAATACTAAAGAAACTGCTATTTTGATGATTGCAGATGCTGTAGAATCTGCTGTTCGTTCATTAAAAAATCCTACTCCAGAAGAAATAGAAGGTATGATTAATAAAATTATTGTTGAAAGATTAAATGATGGACAATTATCTGATAGTCCTTTGACTTTAAAAGATATAAAAACTATAGCTTCTACGTTTTCTCGTATTTTAAGAGGTATGCAGCATAACAGAATAAAATATCAAGAAAATTTGGCAGAAGAGTTACAAAAACAAAAAATAAATATGCCAGCAAAATTGTTGGATGAAGACTTAGAGAATAAAATTAAACAATTGGAAGGAGATCAAAAGCCTTCAAAAGAGGATAAACATGACTAAATATAATATTTTTAGTGAAAATATTTATGATAGCTGGCAAATTGATGAGAAGTTTTTTATAGATACTGCAAAAAAAATTTTGAAATTTTATCTTTCTTCGACTGAAGTTTATGAAAAATCTTGTTTAAGTTCTTTTGACTATAATACGGTATCTTTTGATTTTTTATATTGTGATAGTATAAAAACGCATGAGATAAATCGAGAATATCGAAATAAAGATTATCCTGCAGATATTATAACATTTGCTATTTTTGCTGACAGTGAGGAAAAATTTATTTTTGATGGAGAAATAAATTTAGGAGAAGTTATTATAGCTCTTGATAAAGTAATAGAAGAAGCTGATAAAAAAGGAGTGTCAAAAGAATTCGAATTATCATTTTTGATAAGTCATGGAATTTTGCACTTGTTGGGATTTGACCATCAAACAGAAGAAGATTATAATTTTATTATCGATTTACAAAATAAAGCATTGGAAAGTATTGGTGTATGACAAAGTTTAAGCAGCAAGGTTTTTCAAATACATTTAAAAATGCAAGAAAAGGAATGCGTCTTGTATTAAAATCTGAAATAAATATAAGAGTTCATTTTTGTTTAGCAATGGTAGCTCTTGCTTTAGCTTTTTTATTTGATTTTAGTGTTGAAAGAATGTGTATTTTACTTTTGACTATTGGTTTTGTAATTGTGACAGAAATGGTAAATTCAGCTATTGAATATTCTCTGGATGCCGTATTTCATAACAGGTATTCAAGATTAGTTGGAATGGCTAAAGATATTTCTGCAGGAGCTGTTATGTTTGCTTCTGTGATTGCAATTGTAATTGGTGTTTTGTTGTTTGGCTCTGCAATATTGAAAATGTTATAATAATATGTTAAAATTAATATGAAATAATAACGAAAGGAGCGGATTATGAAGAGATTAGAAACTCGTGGAGGAATGCATAATTTAAGCTCTACTCGAGGTTTTACTCTTGCCGAAGTATTGGTAACGTTAGGGATAATTGGTGTAGTGTCTGCAATGACTGTGCCTACTTTAATGCAAAATTACCAAAAGAAGAGTTATGTAGTTCAATTACATAAAGTATATAATGAATTGTCACAGGCTTTGTTACAGTATCAAACTGATAGGAATGCTTTAAATTTAAAAGAGGCAGGGATTAATTCTAATGATAGCGTTATAAATTTCTATAAGACATATTTTAAAAATGTAAAAGAATGTGATAGTATGACTGATTGTTTTGCTGATTCTTATAGAAAAATGGATGGTACTGCTACTTCAGATTGGGATCCTAATTATACATCTTTTGTTCTTGCAAATGGTGCTTCTGTAAGACCTGTATATTCACTGGAAGGAAATAAAATAATAAATATTGCAGTTGATGTAAATGGAGCAAAAGGTCCTAATATTGTTGGTAGAGATTTATTTTGGTTTTATGTATATAATAATTCATTAATAGATGATGCTCCGCCGGATGCTTCTGCTAATGCTCCTCTTACCAAGGAACAGAGGGAAGAATTATTTAATTCTAAATGCTTAAAAACAACTTCCTCTGATGGCTGTTTTGCAAAAATATTAAATGATAATTGGGAAATGACTTATTAATTAAAAATACAACAAAGCCCTGATTTGATCAGGGCTTATTATATTATTGGATTATTTGGCGAGAGTATTAATTGTTACTTAAAACTAGTCTTAGAGTTGCAAGATTTTTAATAGAAAGCATTGCATGTTTATTGTGTTGATTTTCAGCAATATTAAAAATTCTAATAATGCGTTGAATTTCTTCTAAATCTTTTCTTGATTCAATCTTATAAACATTTTTAATTGGGTCTGAAACTACAGACATCAATGTATTTAATTCCTGTTCTTTCATAAAATCTTATCCTCTTTCCTGTATATTTATATAAAGGATTTTTTTATTTAGGAATTGCTTTTTTAGGGTAACGATACTTAATATTTCTTAATAATTAATTTTCCAAATTCTCCTTAGCCCGCTTCCATAATATATCATATTCCCTAAAATCGTATTCTTCTAACGGTTTTTCTGCAAGTTCTTCCATTTTGCGAAACCTTTGCATGAATTTTTTATTTGCTTTTAAAAGAGCTTGTTCTGCATCAATTTTATTCCATCTTGCAAGATTTACGACTGCAAATAAAATATCGCCCATTTCTTCTTCCATATGTTCTTTATCTTTTTCTTGTACAGCTTCTTTAAATTCATCAAATTCAGAATAAATACATTCATATAATGATTGTTCGTTAGGCCATTCAAAACCTTGTTTAACAGCTCTTTTGCTTATTTTTTGTGCACTCATTAAAGCAGCTTGAGATTTCGAAATTCCGTCCATTGCAGATTTTCTGTGAGGTTTTTCTTCTTTTTTTAATTTATCCCAATTATCAATGATATCTTGAGTTGAATTTACTTTTACATTTCCAAATACATGCGGGTGACGGTGTATTAGTTTTTCATTTAGACCTTTTGCAACATCATCAAGGTTAAAATCTCCTTCATCATCAGCTATTTGGGCATGCAATAAGACTTGTAGTAATACATCGCCTAATTCTTCTTTAAGATGCTTCATGTCACCTGAATCCATGGCATCTACTGCTTCATAAGCTTCTTCAAGCATGTTTGGTCTTAGGCTGTTGTGAGTTTGGGCTCTGTCCCATTCGCAACCTTCTGGAGAGCGCAAGATTCTTACAGTTTCTATTAATTTATCTAAATTTTCATATCCCATAATAATTCCCCTTTTGAATAGATTTTACAACTAAAGTATAAGAAATTCAAATAAGAATACACCAAAAGGTTGAGCCATTATATTTTTGATGATGATATTCTATTAAGGTCGATAAAGTTATACGAAAGGATATTACAATGGCAAATTTATCAATCCCATCTATTCGTGAGAGACTTTTTAACACAAGTAAGCACGAAACAAACACACAAAGAAATTCAAATTCAACAAATCCTTTTGCAGCATCTTCTTTTAAGGGAAATGTATTGACTGCAGATGTATTTGAATCTTCTAACAAGAAAAATGACAGTAATATTAATTTTACAGGAAAACTAAAAGCTAGTGCTTTAGTTGGTTCAATTTCAGGTATTGGTGAAAGATTCCATAATATGATAGAATCAGCAAAAGCATTTGGTAACAGAATGAAAGATAGTATTGTTAATGGCTGGAATAAGTTAAACGAAGTTGAAATTTCTTTTGCTCCTGCTAAAGAAAAAGCTATTTCAATGTTTAATTCTGTTAAAGAAACATTAGGAACATCTGTTACAGATTTAATTTCTTCTGGTGTTTCTGTTAAATCTGTTTCAAAAATGGAAGATATGGCAGCAGCTAGACAATTAGCAACAGACAAAATAGCTCTTTGGGAAGCTGCAGAAATATAATTAGAAGGGGAGAATGTAAATGGTAGATAAAAGAATAGTAAAAGATGTTACAAATATAATTGAAGGATTAGGTATTAATGAAAATCCTGAAACAATTTCTATTTTAGAAGATGTTGGTACTAATTCAAAAATAGATGCAATTAGAGAAATGACTGCTCGTGCATTAGTAAAGAAAAATATGCATGATTCTTTAAAAGTAGTTATTACTAATAAAGGAAAAGGCATAAATGATATGTCTACAGTTGTTGCTATGAGCACAATTAATGAACTCTTATCATTAAATGACAAATCAGAAGCTATGAAAATCTTAGAAGATACTGTAAATGAACATTCTGATGAAGAAGTAAGAGACAACGCGCGTTCAGTGAAAGCTTTAATGGCACTTTCATAAAATAGCGCGGCAAACAAAATATATTAAATTTGCCAGATTTCATATATAAAAAATCGCCTGATTATAAGGCGATTTTTTTATTGATATAATGATTAAAAATTGGTATAATTATAAATATAAAAATAAGAAAGGAGCTAGTTATGAAAAGATTTGAAGCAGAACAGGCACAAAAATCTAGTAAGAGCAATAATGCTTGTGTAGAAGTGTCTACCTGCGTAGCAGTCGGGGGGGGGGGGATTTAGGGCTTGCGCCACAAGGATTTCAAGCTTATCCCACAACGGTTTAGTGATTGTAAAAATTTAAAAACATGTTATACTAGTGATATGATACATCACTATAAAAATAAAAAAGGTTTTACCCTTGCAGAAGTTTTAATAACTTTAGGAATAATCGGTGTTGTTGCAGCTATGACATTGCCGAGTGTAATTAATAAATATAAAATAAAACAATTGCGTACCGCATTTCTGCGTTCTAGTAGTGTAATTCAGAATGCCGCAAATTTAACAGCATCAGAGTTTGGGTATGGTAGTTTTAAAGAGCTTAGTTCTTCAATGTGTGGAACTGTAAGTAAAGGAGATTCTGCTGCTTGTAAAACTTCCAATCAGCAAAAATTTGAAGAAATATATTCTTTTTTTCTTTCTCAGTTTGAAATAGTAAAAAAATATCAATCTTCTAATATTTTATCATTAAAATTAAAAGTTGATAATTTCTCAAATTTATATGAATTTAACTATAGTAGTTTGTATGGTATTGATGGTAATACCGGAGGTTTGTATTTGTTAAAAGATAATAGTGCTATATCAGGTATGGCTTTTTATCACCATGAACCAAGTGATGGAATATCAATTACTTTTGATACTAATGGTCCCCATAAAGGACCAAATCGTTATGGTTATGATATCTTTTTATATAATACAGGTACTTGGTATAAGCTATGTACAAAAAATCAGGATGGGAATCTTTATAATGGACGAGGTTGTTATGATTATGCCTTGAAAGATGTAAATCCTGATGATAATACAAAAGGGTATTGGAATAGTTTATATTAATAAAAAAGCTCCATTTAAGGAGCTTTTTTATTTTAGTTAAAAGTAAATCTGTCAGCTTTAAATCTGTCAATTACTTCTTGCAGTTGTTCATCTGAGCATACAAATGATAATCTAAAGAAGCCTTCTCCATGATTTCCAAAGGCATTACCTGGAACAAGGACAACGCCTGAAGTTTTTAAGACATCTTCGCAGAATTGGAATGCGGAATCATATCTTTTTGGAATTGGTAGCCATAGATAGAATGTTGTATGAGGAACTGTTTTTTCATCAATTGGCCAGCCAAGTTCTTTGAAACCTTTTACCATAATTGCTTGTTTTTTCGCATATCCTTTATTTCTTTCTTCTATATATTTATCACCCTCTTCGGAGTTGATAATTTCAGCACAAGCTTTTTGTAGTGCTTTGAATATTCCATTGTCAATAGTCGATTTACCTTTTCCAAATCGTTGTACAACATCTTTATTTCCGCATACCCAGCCTAATCTCCAGCCTGTTATTGCATAAGGTTTTGAAAAACTGTAAAATTCTATACCGATATCTTTAGCGCCATCTAATTCAAAGATACTAAAAGGTTTTTCTTCTTCTGTAAAATACATATCACAATATGCTGCATCTGATACAAGTAGAATGTCATATTTTTTACAGAAATTGATGACTGATTGTACATATTCTCTTGTTGCTGAGCTTCCTAGAGGATTATTTGGATAATTTATAAATAAAGCTTTAATGTTTTCTTTTTTGTATCCATCTTTAATTATTTGATGGTAAATTTCTTCAACATCAGGCATATAATTATTTTCTTGAGTTAAAGGCATTGGGTACGCTTTAGCTCCTGAACATTGAATAAATTGTAAATATGATGCATAGCAAGGGTCTGGTACCATAATTACATCTTTTTCCAATTCTTCATGTTTTGGAGTTGTAATAAATCTTACTAGATTTGCAATACCTTCTTTGGAACCTACAAGAGAGAATATTTCTGATTCTGGGTCAAGAGTTACTCCAAAACGATTTTTCATTCTTTGAGCTATTGCTTTTCTAAAGTATGGTTCTCCTTTAGGTATTGAGTACATGTGTATACCATCTTCGTCAATAATTTCTTTTAATCTGTTTAAAAGTGCTTCAGGAGGGTTTGCTGTAGGTGCTCCCATTGATAAAGATATTGGAGCTCTGTTTTTAGCAATAAGTTCATCTTTTAATTTAGCTGTTTGTTCTTTTAATCTAAACATTATGTATGTCTCTAAAGACATCACTTCTTTGTTGAATAATTTTTCTATATTCATATTTACCTTCCTTAATTTTCAGCAATCATTTGCATAGGACCTTCTAGTGAAGCTGTGACGAATTGTTTTGTATATTCATTATCTTGTCTCATCATTTCTTCTGGTGTCCCTTCAAAAACAACTTTTCCTTGATAGAGCATAATTACTTTATCTGCAGTTCTATTAATTGTAGACATTTGGTGAGTAACTACAACAGATGCTGCATTTGTTTCATCTTTCAAACGAACAATATAATCTTCAATAAGTGTAGATGAAATCGGGTCCAAACCTGCTGTTGGTTCATCATAAAGTATTGAATTCGGCTCAGTTACAATTGCACGAGCAAAGCTTACTCTTTTTTGCATACCGCCTGATAATTCTGATGGAAATTTATTTTCAATACCTTTTAGTCCTACAAGTTCTAATTTTTCTGCTACTATATTTCTTATTTCTTTTTCTGTGTATTTTTTTCTCAGGTCTTTTCTTTCATGTAGAGCAAATGCAATATTGTCAGCAACATTAAGTGAATCAAATAGTGCTGAGTATTGAAAGACCATTGCGATATCGCCTTTTGAAGTTATTATTTCTCCACTGTCTGGTGTTAAAAGTCCGCATATAAGTTTCAAAATAGTACTTTTCCCTGAACCAGAAAAACCTACAATTGCGAGTGTTTCTCCGTTTTCAACTTTAAAAGATACGTCATTAATTACTCTTTTATCATCAAATGTTTTTATTAAATTTTTTACTTCTATACTCATTGTGTTAAAATTTTACCTCTATTAAAAGAAAAATGCTATCGCAAATATCATATCCCATATTACAATTGCCACAAAAGACCAGACAACTGATTTGGTTGTCGCTTCTCCAACTCCTTTTGCTCCACCTTTTGCGTAATATCCGCAAGAACAGCTGATTAGAGAAATTGTGCCTCCAAAAAATAAAGCTTTTAAAAGGCATACACCTAAATCTTTCATATAAATACCTAACCAAGCAGAGTCAAAAAATGCTCTATAGCCAAGTCCTGCTGTTAATTTAGCAGTTACAGCTCCGGCTAGAACTCCGACAGTTGATGCAATTACAACAATTGGTGGCATCATAATTAATCCTGCTAAAATTCTTGGAACAAATAAATAATTAATTGGATTAACTTTTAAAACTTCTATTACATCTATTTGCTCAGTTACTCTCATTGTTGCAATTTCAGATGCTAATGATGAACCTATCATTGAGATTATGGCAAATCCAGACATAATAACTCCGACTTCTCTTACTATAAGAATAGTCATTAAAAGTCCGACAAAATTGCTTCCGCCTTGTTTTACCATTTCTAAGGCAACTTGAGATGCAACGATTACAGAAGTCATTCCAACAATAGATAAAGTAATCGGAAGTGATGTTACGCCAAATCTATAGCATTGTTCAATAAGTTCTTTTTTGTCTATTTGTCCTTTGAGTAAGCATTTTATTACATCAATCCCGTTAAGAGTTATTTTCCCAAGAGTGTCTAGGAATTCTTCAAATTCTTTGAACATTCCGGTAAATATCTTATAAGTAGCTGATTGTTTGTAATATTTTTGTAGACTGCCCATTTCTGAATTATACAAAAAATTTTTGATTAATGCAATTTGTGTTGAAATATTATGAGCATTTTATATGTTTGATAAACAGTGTAATTTGTGGTATTCTTCAATTATGATTGAACTCTTAATTTTATATGTTTTGTTGAAAAGAGACCTAACAATGTACGCTATACAAAAGCGTATAGAAGATAATTTTGCTCCGTTTACAAAGCCAAGTTTTGGAGCTTTGAAACCTGCTTTAAGACGTTTAGAAGAAAAACAATGTTTAACTTCTAGAAAAAGTATGTCTGAAGGCGGAAAATTGTCTGTTTATTATGAAATTTCAAAACAAGGTATTTCAGAATTAAAACGTTTAATTCTTGAAGATTTAAGCGATAATCCTTTGCAATTCTTATCAAATGCAAGAGTTAAGTTATCTTGTGCTGATTGTTTGGATTCTAGTGAACGTAAAAGATTGTTCTTTTCAACAAAATCTCGAGCAATGCAATTTAAACTTGCAGCTCAAAATATTTTAAATGATGAGTATAGTCACATAAACTTTTATCAAAAAATTATATTAGACAATGCATTATGTGAATTTTCAAATTTTATAGTTATAATTGAAGGACTGGAGAAAGATAATGCCAGCAATTGTTAATGGAGTAGTTGAAGGCTCTATAGCTGAAGAATTAGGTATTGAAAAAGGTGATGAAATTTTATCAATCGATAATTCTAAAATGATTGATATGATTGATTACAATTTTTTGTGCAAATCTGATTTACTTACCTTAGAAATTAAAAAGTTAAATGGAGAGATTGAAGAAATAGAACTGGAAAAAGACTTTGATGAAGAATTAGGTATTATCTTTGAAAGTGCTGTATTTGACCGAGTAAAACCTTGTCTTAATCATTGTATTTTTTGTTTTGTTGATCAACAGCCAAAAGGTTTAAGGGAAACTCTTTATGTGAAAGATGATGATTATAGATTGTCTTATTTGCAAGGAACTTATATTACTTTAACCAATTTATCTGAAAATGATAAAGACCGTATTAAAAGAATGCATTTAGGCCCTTTTTATGTTTCAGTTCACACTACAAATCCAGAACTGAGGGTAAAAATGCTTAAAAATCCTAATGCAGGTAAGGCTTTAGAAAATTTAAAATGGTTTAGAAAAAATAAAATTCCGTTTCATGCTCAAATTGTTTTGTGCCCAGGATATAATGATGGTGCAGAATTAGAAAGAACTCTTTCTGATTTAGCTGAACTTAAAAATACTGTGTTATCTGTTGCAATTGTGCCAGTTGGGATTACTCAATTTAGAAAAGAAGGTCTAAAGCAAGTTGATAAAAAATGTGCACAAGAAACTATAAAAATTGCTTCAAAATACAAACGAGTTTGCTGTTCTGATGAATTTTTCTTACTCGCAGAACAGGATATTCCTTCAACTAAGTATTATGGCAATTTTAATCAGTTAGAAGATGGTGTCGGATCTATTAGGATGTTACTTGATGATTTTAAATCAAGAAAACTGCCTAAAAAGATTAAAACTCCATTGAAATTGTCGTTTGCGACTAGTTATGCTGCAAAGTATGCAATAGATAAAATTGCAGAAAAATTAAATAAAATAAAAAATTTATCTGTAACGGTAAACCCTGTAAAATCTGATTATTGGGGACAAGATATTACTGTTGCAGGGTTAATTACCACTGATGATTTGATAAAAACGGTTAAAAATATTGATACAGACATTGTCATAATTCCATCAGTTATGCTAAGACCATATTCTGAAGATTTTCTTGATGGAAAGAATTTATTTTACGTTAAAGAAAAAACTGGAAAAGAATTTTTTATTGTAAAAAATATTTATTCAATGGGGGAAATTGTTGAATATTTATATGATTTATCTATTTAGCAATTGAAAATTAATTTCAAAATTGTTATAATTATTAGTACAAAAATAAGAGAAAGGAGCAGAATATGAAAAGATTTCAAAATGTCGGGGGGGGGGCAGTTTAAAGCTTACTCCGCAAAACTTAAGGAGAATATTTAAAAATTTTGTGTTGGGTCAAGCGGCACACTTGGGATTTACGATAGCAGAACTTTTAATAACGTTAGGAATTATTGGTATTGTCGCGGTATTACTTTTGCCAAGAGCTTTTGATTATATTGAGGAACAACAATTTGATGCTGCAAGAAAAGTCGTACTTAAGAATGTAGGTGAGGCAGTTCGATTAGTATCATTAAATACAGATATTCGTTCAGCAAATGATGCAGAAGATTTTGTAGAAAATTATTTAAGAAAAGAATTGAAAATATTAAAGACCTGTAATAATGAAAAATTAAGAGAGTGTGGAATTGAAACTAAAGAAAATGGTATTTATACGATTGCAGAAACTCATACTACTATGCCAACTACAATAAATGATTT
The DNA here is from genome assembly GCA_000437435.1 of Clostridium sp. CAG:768. Taxonomy (GTDB): domain Bacteria; phylum Cyanobacteriota; class Vampirovibrionia; order Gastranaerophilales; family Gastranaerophilaceae; genus Stercorousia. The sequence goes on from FR899626.1 coordinate 39,000, forward strand.
GGCTACAAATATGTCAAAAGGAACTTATATTGATCCAAGTGCAGAAAGTTATGGTTTTGTTTTGTCTAATGGTTATTCTGCAAATTTATTTTATAATAAAAATTGTATTAGTGATAATAAAGATTCCGCACACTATGTTCAAGATATGATGTGTGTGAATATTATATATGACTTGAATGGATTATCCAGTCCAAATCAAGTTGGTAAAGATATAGGTTTTGTTACAATATTTTATCCAGGTATTGAAATGCGAGCTGTTAGTCCTATAATCTACAATAATAATACTAATGGTGCAACTTTTTATACTGTATCTAAACTTTGTGCAAATATAAACTCAAAATTGAAAGGTCCTGATAAGGAAGAAGCTCAAGCTATTTATATTAATAATTTTGCACTTGGAGGTGCAGTTGCTAGTTATATTACAACAACATCTGCTGATTTAGATTATGCTTGGACAATGAGTGCAAGTAGTGGATTTTTAAATAAATATGAAAAAAATAGAGGATCTTGGTTTCGTTGTGTTAAATAAAAAGCTCCTTTTTAAAGGAGCTTTTTATTGTTTAAAATCTTTCTAAATATCTGTCGATTTCCCATTGAGAAACATATGTTCTGAAAGAATCCCATTCTTTTTTCTTTGCTGACATAAATTCATTAAAGATGTGATCGCCAAGTGCAGCTCTTGCAACAAGGGATTTATCAAAGTAATCTAATGCTTCTGCAAGACTGCCTGGTAAGGCATCAATTCTTTGTTTTTTACGTTCTTTAGTTGTTAATTTATAGATGTTACTTTCAACAGGAGCAGGTGGATCAATTTTATTTCTTACACCGTCAAGACAAGCTTCTAAAATAGCTGCAAATGCTAAATATGGGTTGCAAGCAGGATCCGGAGATCTTAATTCTACTCTTGTAGAACTGCCTCTTTTTGCAGGAACTCTTAAAAGTGCACTTCTGTTTGCAAGTGACCAAGCTAAGTATACTGGTGCTTCATAGCCTGGTACTAAACGTTTAAAGCTGTTTACTGTAGGATTTAAAATTGCTGTAATGCTTTTTACGTGTTTTAACATACCGCCAATTGAATATTTGGCGATGTCTGATAATTGATAATCTGCTTTTTCATCATAAAAAGCGTTTTTACCGTTTTTAAATAATGAAACGTTACAGTGCATACCAGATCCATTAATTCCGTAAATAGGTTTTGGCATAAATGTCGCATGTAAGTTATGTTTTGCAGCTATTGCTTTAACTGCTACTTTGAATGTTGCAACATTGTCTGCAGCTGTTAAAATATCCGCGTATCTAAAATCAATTTCGTGCTGACCGTCAGCAACTTCGTGGTGAGATGCTTCGATATCAAATCCCATTTCTTGAAGTGTTAATACAATATCTGATCTTACATCTTCCCCTAAATCTTCTGGGCCTACATCATAATATCCAGCTGTATCATTTGTTGAAGTAGTTACGTTGCCATCTTTGTCTTTTGCAAATAAGAAGAATTCTGCTTCTGGGCCTACATTCATAGAAAAACCTAGTTTTTCAGCTTCTTTCATAACTCTTTTTAAGTTGCATCTTGGACAGCCTTCAAATGGAGTTCCATCTGCGTTGTATATGTCACAAATTAATCTTGCTGAATTTACACCTTCAGAACCTCTCCAAGGTAAAATTTGGAATGAGTTTTTGTCTGGATGGAAAAACATATCTGATGTTTCAATGCTTCTGAACCCCTTAATTGATGATCCGTCAAGCATGATTTCATTATTTAATGCTTTTTCGATATGTTGAGAAGGAATAGTCATATTTTTTACTTGTCCGTTTATGTCAACGAATTGTAATTTGATAAATTTGATATTGTAATCTTTGATAAATCCTTTGATATCATCTTCACTGAATTGCTTGTTGTCTAATCTTGTGTGCATAAATTCTTTCATGTAGACCTCTTTCCTTCTAAATTGTATTTTTATAAATTACTTTTTTATTAGAATACTTTTTTTTAAAAAGGTCAATACTTTGCAAATTAAGATTAAATAAAGACGTAATCAGTCAATTATTATAAATATATAAATGTTTTTCTAAAAATAGTGTTAATTTTTAAAAAATCAGGGAATATATTAATTACAAAGGGAGGTACGGGAAAGTTTTAGTATAAAAATAAAGATTATTGAGCATATTTTTTAATGCTTAATTCTTTAAAACGCTTTGTAATATTGCTTTACAGAATTATGTAAAGATATGTAACGAAATAAATATGATATAGCAATTATATACTTCGAAAATACTTTATTAATATGTAAGCAATAAATACCAAATAAAACGATTAAATAAACACGAGATATAAATACACACACTAACTATTTACACTACCTACTACACACTAACCTTCTACACACACGAGGAATTACTAAAAAGAATTCCAAACTCTATCGAAAGATAGGGTTTTTTTTTGAGTAAAATTTATGTCTTAGGCTATTTGAGGGAAAACGATATCAATGTATTTTTGATAGTTTTCAGGTTCAAAAAATCCGACTGAAAATTCTGCAGAATTAGTCCCTAATTGTTGCGCTTCAGGTACTTCTATCGGAGGTCCTGCCGGAGTTGAACGAGATGGATTTTTAGGGTTAGAAATTACGCCTGTGCTTCTTAAAATAGTTACAAGCAGTGATTTTCCTTTTACTTCATATTCTGTAAGTCCTTTTGTAATTACTCCAAAGCCTTGTGTTCCGACATATCTTTGCATTGGGGCAAAATTTGTTTTAACTTCAATTCCTCTGACTTTTGGCAGGTGTTCTCTCATATCATAGTCCGGATCAAATTCTCTTTTTATAATAGAGTTTAAATCCTCTGAGTAAGTTTCTGTAACCGGTGATTTCAGGTTAAATTTTACTTGCCATAATTTATTTTTTAGCTTGTTATCCCATTCTATTTTAAAATTGATTAGTTCTTCATTTTGTTCTACTTGAATATCAAAAAAACTTGTTTTAATTATATTATTTTTGAATGAGTAAATTTCAGCTTTTTCTCCAATGTCATCTGCAACAGCTCCAAAGTTATAGGTGTCACCTTCATCTTTAAAACGAACAAATTCCATTTCAACATTTCCTATACGTATTTTACCGTTTTTAACTTCGAAGTTAATTTGAGGTTTAACTGCAGGTGAATATTTTAGAGTATAAATGTCTGTAAAGTCTTCTGTGACAGGGATTTTTTGAGTGTCATAAAGAAGCGAGTTTTCTACTCCGAAGTGTTTCCCGATAACTTTATATTCAGGAAGCAAATCTTTGCTTTCCATTATAGGTGTTTTGAAATTGTATTTAAGTCTTAACTCTTCAATGATAGTATTTGCTATTTGAATTATTTTTTCGTATCTAGTGACATTTTCTCTGTGAACTAAATCTGTAGAGCAGCCGCAAATTCCGTCATGTGCTTGATTTTTGAGTAATAATTTATATGCGTATTCAATTATAGAGTTATATTCTTCCCCGTATTTTTTCTGTAATTTATCGGCTTGCTCAAGTAAATATGTGCATTTAATATTATATTGTTTAAGTTTTAGTCTTGCAGAGTATGAACCTTGGAGGATAAATGTTTTGCTGTTATCTCTGAGTTCATCATTCCATTCAAATTGTTTAAAATTGTCTTTTACAAGTTCAAAGTATTCAAATGGGTTAGATAGTTTAATTTCATAATTATCAAGTAAGGAATTTACTTTTTCGATTTGTTCTGTAATATCAGGTTCTACACCTAAATGATCTGCACCAATAGGTAGAAGTAAATAATTTCCTGATTTTTCTGCTATTTTATCTAAATTCCCTTTTAACCATTCAGCTTTTTGCTCGATAGTCATAGGAGCTGAAAATATATCCATAAAGTATCCGCGGATAAGATTTACAGTGTTAATTCCATTAAATGAGAATTCTGATGGAATATCGCCACAGCCACGCCATACAACACATTTATCAATCCCAAAATCTTTAAATATTTTAGGGATATTTTGACTGTGTCCGAACGTGTCAGCAAGATAGCCTATAAAATCTGTACAGCCAAAATCTTTTGATATTTTAAGTCCAATTTCCAGATTCTTTTCAAATACGGTTTTGTCTGTAAGAAATTCATCAACAAGTGTATAGCAAGGTCCGATATATAATTTTTTTTCTGCAATAAATTTTCTTACAAGTTCTTCTTTTTCTGGTCTGATTTCTAAGTAATCTAATAGTGCACTTACTTGTCCGTCAAAGTAAAATGATGGAATTTTTTTGTTTTCAAGCATTTCTAATACATTATCAAAAACTCTCAAAAGTCTAAGTCTGAAAACTTCAAATTCTCTATACCATTCTCTATCCCAGTGTGTGTGTAAATATGCTATAACTTGTTTTTTCATACTTAATTTTTAGCATATTTATGATTATTGTGCAAAGAATTAACAAAAATTATCTAATTGGCACTCCTTTTAGAGAATGCGTTTTTTTATATATTTATTTATTTTTACCTAAAAGAGGTGAGGTTAAATGAAAAAAATTATTTTATTGGCAGGTTTGTTATTACTTGTTGCTGGCTCTGCTCAGGCTGGTATTTTATCGAATATTTTTGGATTTGGAAATTATAATAATGGGTATTATTATCCGCCAAATTATCGATATACAAATGGAAGTTATTACAGACCGCCAAGATATAACACTTATTACAATAACAGATATTACTATAATAGAAATCCTTATCAATATAACAGGTATTATAATAATAGTTATCCTGGAAATTATTACAATTACAGACAACCTATTATTTATAGGACTAATGTAAAAAGAAGTATGATTGATTCAAGTAGTAAAGAAAAGAATGTCGCTGATAAAATGTCAGGTTTAGATAAGTTAGAAAGACAAATGTTTCATCAATCATATGAATATGAAACACCAAAGACACGCATTGAAAGACTTGAACAAAAAATATTTGGGGCATCGCAATCAGGTGAGTTGAAAGACCGATTATCAACTTTAAAAAGTGCTGCAAAAAATTACAAAGCATACAATCAAAATATGTACAATACCTATAACCCTAACTATTCAAATTATTCAGCAGATACAGCTTATAGACCTCCGATTTTTACAGGCTCATCAGGTGCAGGATGGCAAAATACGTTATGGGGAAATTTTAAAAATCAATTTACAGGCATGCCGACAGGATTTACTCCTGCTATGGATCCGGCTTATATGGATTACTTTGAGGCTGAACGTGCAATGATGGGAAATGGTCAATCTGTGGATGTGAGAACGAATAGAGGTTATTATACGTCAAATACAAATCGAGGCATGACAACAGGTGTTACAATTTTAGATTGACTTTTTTTATAATGTCATTAAATCATACATATAGATGTTTATACCACTCTTAAAATAGGTAATAATATATCAGATAAGAGTGGTATAAAATGCCTTTCAGATACAGGTTACAAAAAGTTCTAGAATTTCGTATTCGTAAGAAAGAAGAACAGTTAGCAGTAGTTCAAAAAGCTCAACAAGCAGTTATTATTGCAGAAGAAAATATTCGAAAAAACGAAGAAGAAATCAGGACCACAAAACTGAATATGCGACAAGCTGATCCTATGATGTATGAAACTTATGATAAGTATTTAATACATCTTTGGGATAAGGCAGAAAAGTTGGAGCAAATTCGAGTTGAGGCTCAACAAAAACTAGATGAAGAAAAAGCGAAGCTAGTAAAACTGGAGCAAGGTGTTAAAGTCTTAGAAAAGCACAAAGAAAAACACAGAGAGGCTTATATAGCAGAAGAAAAAGCCGCAGAATTAAAACAGTATTCAGAGTTAGGTGTTACAAGATTCTTCAGGCAAAGCCACGAAAAAATTGAAGAGGAAGAAGAAATCCTCAAAAAGTTAGAAGAAATAGACGGAGGTAGTTAATAAAAATGAATGTAAGCACATCTTCAGCAGCCGCAACTGCAAGTACTTCAGATGTTAGTTCTACTCAATCACAATCTAAAACAAGTAAGACTAAATCTACAGATAAATCTTTTGAAGATGAAATGAAAACTGCTTCTGATACTGATAAAGATAATAAAGTAGAAGCTTCAAAAGATGATAAAAAAACATCTAGCGATAAAAAGACAGAAAAAGATTCTACAAAAGAGGCAAATAAATTATCTCAAGAATTACAAAATTCTGATGATATTGTATCAGATGACCTTTTGAAAGGTGGTATAAATTTTACAGATTTTAAATACCATAATGAAGGTCAATCAATTCTTTCTCAAAATATTCAAAATTTAATTAATACAAAGGATTTGATGTCAACTATTAATTCTGCATCAACTTTTGATTATGATGTAATTAATATGTCTGACAGTGATGCAAATTTCTTTGCAAATCTTGTTCAAAATACAGATATGTCTATGAAAAGTATAGCAACTCAGGTTAATGATGCTATGGCTAATGGGACAGAAGGTGTTCAAAAAAGTGTTCAAGTATCTTCTGTTTTAATGGATAAGTTGTCAGAATCTATGAAGACAAATCAGCCTTTTAGAATTGATTTTGATAAAGATGTTTCTGTAATCTTGAAAGTTAATAAAGATGGAAGTCTTGCAGCTAATTTTATTCCAGGAGATAAGGCTGTAGAACAATATTTGAGAAATAATATTTCATCTTTAAGACAAAGATTTGATGATCAGAATTTACCATATTCTGAATTAAGTTATAGTAATTCTCGTCAGCAACAGCAGGAAAAACGTAGAAATAATAAGGAGAATAGAGATGAATGATTCTTTTATAACTGCTTTAAATACACAAAAGTCCACTACAAATTGGATGGATGTTATAGCTAGTAATATGACTAATGTCTATACTCCTGGTTTTAGAGAACAGCAGGTTAATTTTAAAACCTTTTTAGGTGGTGCTATTTCTGATGATTATGATAAAAAAACAAGTCAAGGTAAATCAACTCCGGGTACTTCTAATGAAAACCTATTTTTAGAAGGTAAAGGTTTTTTCTTAGTAAAAAATGCTGAAGGAAAAAGTATTTATACAAGATTAGGAGAATTTACTTTTGATAAAGAAGGTGTATATCGCGATAAAAGTGGAAATACTGTTCAAGGTTATATCTTAAATGATAAAGGTGAGATTATGCAAGGAACAAAATCTATTACTTCTGATCTTTATCAGCAAACTGCTTTAAAAGGTGGTGCGTTAGATATACCGACTACTAATATAAAATTGTGGATAGATCCTAATAATGGTAAGTATCTTGGCAAATACGATGATTATGAAATAAAAAATGATGGTACTATTTATGGAAAGGCTGATGGAGGTAAACGTTCTGTCCCATTATATCGTGTAACAACAAGAAATTTCCATAATGCAGCAGCTCTTTATGAATTTAAGCCAGGACAATTTTTAGAAACAGAAGAATCAGGTAAACCTGTAATAGGTGTTGGCGAAATTAGATCTGGACTTTTAGAAATGTCAAACGCAGATTTTAGAGCAAATATTTCATATTTCCAAATGGCGAAATTACAAATGGAAGTATCAAATAAATTAATATCTTCTAACAAAGAATTGCTTGAAGAAGCTTTGAGATTAGTTGGTAACTAATTCTTATTTAAACTAAAATTTAAACTCCATTTTACGAAGGGACTTTTGTCCCTTTTATTTCTTTTATAATTTCTATAATTTCTGGAGATGCATCATTGATATCTGTAATATTCTCTTTTACCAATTGTGCAAATTCAGATTTTTTAAACTCATGAAGTCCTCTATGTTTAAAAAAGTTTTCAAGAAATTCTACTTTTGATGTACAATTTTCTAAATCTTCAATTGGTGCTAATGAAATATTTTTAGTTGCGTAGTTTAATGTTTTTATTATTAGTGTATTTGGCAGCATATCTTCAAATTCTCCACTTTTTAGCAGATGAACTTTGTCAATTTTTCTTAATTTGGGTTTAATTTCTATTAAATTTGATTGGGCATCATTGTCAAGTAGTATAAAAATCGGTATTTTTAATTTGTCAGCAAAGTTGTAAAAGTATTTAACTACTTGATTTTTTCCACCTGCTGATAGTATGTGAATTCCATGCTCTTTAAAATCAAAGTCGCAAATTTGAGAAAACTTAGGTAGTAAGATTTCTTCTGTTATTCCTTCGCATAATATAATCGTTTTTATCGGATAACCAAAATTTTCTTCAGCATTAATTTTGTTATCAAGAGACTTTAGCCATTTAAGATTATTTGGGATATTTTCTGGTAGAATTTTTATAATATTTTTATAATTAATTTTATTTTTTATTAATTTTTTTGTGTTTTCGTTTAAGTTGAATAAAGAATTTTCATAATCATAGAGCTTTTGATTTATTAGTAAATCCTCATTCGTTTCACTAAAAGAAGAATTGAAAATCATTTCTGCAATGTTTTTCAAATCTTCATAATCCATAGAATCAAGTTCTTGTTTTTTTAATTTAGGCTCAATTAAATTATTTGTGATGATATCTTTAAATACTCTTAGATATTTAATTTCTGGATCTTTAAATCTGGTGAGTCTATCAACAGATATCGTTAGTTGTTCTTTTGTTAGTGGTTTTATTTTCAAAATTCTATCCCTGATTGTAACATTTGTTAATTAAAATATAATGAATTTAGCAAATTTTTTCCATTTTATTTTTTTATTATAATAAGTAGTAGTGGAGTGGAATTGTGTATTCATTAAACTTTAATACCCAGCAATATAATAATTATAACACAGTAAAGACTGTTAGTGCTACTAAGGTTGATAAAAATGAGCATGTAAAAGATAATCTTCCATCTTTCATGTCAAATCCTATAATGACTCAAGTCCCTTACAATCCTGCTCTTACTGCTTCAAGATTAAGAACTGAATTGTCTTCTAAAGATGAAAAAAATAAGTATAATGAGCTTGTAAAAATATCAGATAGAGATACTAAAAAGAATTTGAACATGCTTTTAAAAACAGGCATTTTATTAAATGCTGATTCAAATGACAATTCTACAACTCTTGATAACTTATATAAAATAGCTACAACTCAAAGAGCTCAAGGGCTTAGTAATGTTGTAATTTTGAAAAATACAATAGATACACTTGCTAATCCTCATATGATCACTCAGCAGTTTGGTAATATTCCAACAAAGTATAGAGCTCAAGTTGAGGCTGCTGAAAAAAACAAAAATAATAATTCTGCTCAAACTTTGCCATTTTCAGGATCTTCAGATATTGATGTAGAACATTCAGGAACTTGTGTTGCATCAAGCATTGAATTTAATCTTGCAGATAAACATCCAGCAGAATTCGCAAGGTTTGCAGAAGGATTAAGTTCTCCAGCAATGAGTGTTCAAAAAACTATTAAGATGAATAATTTAGCTGATAATACTCTTGATGCAATTTGGTTATTAAATGCTTTTGAAATTCCTTATGAAGCACATGATTTTGACAAAGCAAAATTAACTTTTGCTCCTGATAAAAATGCAATTGTAAGAGCTTTTATTCAAACAGTGGATAAAGATAATTTAGAAAGAACTCCTCTAGATGTTTTAATGCAATCTACTTTTATGCAAGTTGGCTCTCAACAATCCTATGACACATTAACTGATAAGCGTGCTGGAAAATTTAATCAAAATGATAAAGGTTTAATTGAATTTGAAAAAACATTTACAGAATCTGTAGTGGAGGATAAAAATAAAATTTCAGTTACTTACCAAACAGTTGATGAAAATGCAAGACTAATTGGATATGAAACAGATTTTAATACTATGAAAAAGCAAATAACTGATGCTTTGAATTTAGGTGAAAACGTAATTATCGGTTATACACAAGTTGATAATAATAATACTATTATAAATGGTCATGAGATAACTATTATTGGTACAAAGACTGATAAAAATGGAAAAATGATTTTCATTTGTAATGATACAGATGATAATATTTCAAAACCGGTAGAATATTCTGAAGATTATTTATTACCGAAGATACACCATGCAGCTTTGCCTCAGGCAGTTGTTGCAGACGATGTAAATCTTGTTGAAAACTGGGTAGAAGGTTTAAAGACATATAAGGAATTGAAAAAACAATCTCAGTTGAAACAAGCGGCTTAATGTTTATTTACATTAAGTCATTTTTTAGCAAAAAAAATATTGAGAATAGTTTATAAATTAAAATAAAAAAGGTGAAAAAATATGAATTTAATGATAAACGGATTACCAAAAGTTTCATTTAAAGCAATGGGTAGTGTAAATCAAGTGCAAAGCCAACAACCTCAACTTGCACCTCAAATGAAGCAAGATACTTTTGAAAAATCTAATACAAAATCTGAAACAAAAGTTCCTGTTTTAAATTCGTCTACTCAAACAGCTGTTCCAAAGTTTTCAGAACCTAAATATACTCAAACTGATATTTTTTATATAAATGATAATCATGGCCGTATAGGAAATATGGCAAGAATTTATAGTGCAAAAGAGTTTTATGATTCTCAATCTAAATCATCAAGTGCTGATAAGTTAGTTTTAGCAGCAGGTGATATTTCTGCCGGTGCGGATTTACATCTTGTAGAAGCGGCAAATAAATATATGAACGGACTTGGTGTAGAAGCAATTTCTGATGGTAACCATGAATATGACGCAAATCCTTCTGATATTGCAAAAAGCAAAGAAGGAGCAAAATTTAGAAGTTTAGGTATGAATTTACAAATCCCTAAGGGAAATCCATTAGATGGAGTTATAGAGAAATCATTTGTTATTGAAAAAAATGGTCATAAGTATGCAATAATTGGTTTGGCTCCTCCAGATTTACATGAAAGAATTAGAGATAATGAATCTAGAAAACAAATTGGTGTTGATGATTTTGAAAAAACATTAAAAGATATTCAATCAAAAATTGATGAATATAAAAAACAAGGTATAAATAAAGTTATTTTGTTATCTCATTGCGGTTTATCAAAAGATCAGCGATTAGCAAAAGAAACTTCAGGTATTGATATTATTATTGGTGGTCATACACATGATTTGTTAGAAGGTATAAAAGAAGGTAAAAACCTGCTTTATTCAAAATCTAATGAGCCAGTTATTATAACTCAGGCTGGAAAAGATGGTGAATATTTTGGAGATTTAAAAATTACTTGGGATGATGAAAAAGGTATTATTGTAAAGGCTCAAAATAATGTAACACCTTCAAGTAATTTTAAAAGAAATAGAGTTATAAAAGGTGTATTTGATCATATTTTAGGAAAACCTGAGTATTTAGGAGAAATAAAAACTGCATCAGGTCCAACTAAAAACAGACTTATAGATCCAAATCCAAATGCATTTTTTATAATGGATGCCGTAAGACAAGAGTTTGATACAGATTTAGCTTTAATAAATGTTGGTAATATTAGAGGATTTTTTGAAGTTGGACCTCTAGATTCAAGACAAGTATTTGAAGTTGTACCATTAAAAAATAATATGGTTAAGATGAAATTAACAGAAAAAGAAGTAGTTGATGCATTAAAAAATGGTGCAAAATCTTTCATCAATCCTGGGAATAAACCAAGTATTGTAATTCCTTCAGGATTAAAATATACAGTTACAAGAGGTGGTGTTGTTAAATCAGCTACATTTATTGATAAGTCCGGAAAAGAAATTCCAATTGATGTAAACAATCCAGATCCAAATAAAATTTATACTGTTGCTACAGATGATTTCTTTGCATCAGGTGGTGATAATTTAATTCCAAACAAGATTAAAACAGGTGAAATTGATGAAAAATTTGATTTTGACAAAGATAAGCTTACCTGTGATTATATTAAAAAATTGAATGCACCAATCGAAATTAAAGACGATGGCAGAATACAAGTAATTGATTAATTGCCTCTAATATCCAAATTGTTCTTTTGAATTTAAGTATTCTTTTACAGTATTTAAAGATGCTTGAACAATACGTGTAACACGTGAAGATGATAACCCTACTTGTTTGGCAATATCTTTCACTTGCATATTTCTGTAAAATCTATATTCAACAACAGTTCTTTCTTTTGGCGGAAGTTTTGCAATTGCTTCTCGAATCATTCTACCCATTTCTGTAATTTCAGCATTTTCGTCAGGTTGGGCATGTGGATCTTTTAAGAAGTCAAATGGGGAATCATTATCACTTGCAGCAGCTGCTAGACCATCAATAGAAAGAATTGTTTCATAAACAGCTTCACGGACTTTGGCTTTTTGCATATCCATTCCTTCAACTGCTTCTTCTTCGTCATATTGATCATCAGGTTTATGTTTTAAAGAGTACCATTTGTATCTGATTCTTAATTCATTTCTAATAGCCCATCGTACTGCTGTTGCTATATATGCAGTATTATATTTTGCTAATTGTTCTGGTGTTTTATTTTTAATTAACACTTGAATTGCTAAAATCCCAATTGAAACTAATTCTTCATAATCTACCATATGAGCAGGGATTCTTCGATGCTCAACTTTAGCAACTTTTTGGACTATATCTATATATTCTTGTAATTGATTTTTATTTTGCATAACCATGATTATAAAACTATTCTATCATAGAATTTACTTTATTATACCTTTATTTGTAGTATTTTTCAATTTGTATACAAAAAGTAAGATTTCAGCTATTGCTTTGTATAATTCAGGAGGAATTTGTTGATTTAAATCTACCATTTTGTATAGAGCTCTTGCAACAGGAGCGTTTTCAATTACTGGAATCCCATGTTCTTTAGCTATTCCTATAATTTTTTTTGCGATTAATTCCGTTCCTTTTGCAATAAGCATAGGAGATGCCATTTCTTCTGCTTTATATTTTAGGGCGCATGCGATATGTGTTGGGTTTGTAACAACAAAATCCGCATCGGGTACTGCATCCATCATCCCTTTTTGTAACATCTGCATACGTCTTTGTCTAAGAGCTGCTTTTACGTTTGGATCACCTTCTGTGTTTTTATATTCATCTTTTATTTCTTTAAATGACATTTTTTGGTCTTTTAAAAATTTCCATTTCGTAACCCCATAGTCAGCTGCTGAAATTACTAAAAAGGCAATGCAGGCTTTAAATATAAAGTCAGTTATAAGTTTTCCGAATTCAATCATTACTGCAAAATTGTTATCAACAGCTGCGAGCATTAATATGCTTTCAATGTGCTCCATATAAACGCTCCAGCCTATATAGCCAAGCAAAACTACTTTTAAAATATTTTTGAATAATTCAAATAATGTCTTTATTGACATTATATTTTTAAAATATTTTGTAGGGTTTAATTTATCAAGTTTTGGCATTAAAGGAGCTGTTGCAACAAGAGGTCCTACTTGAATGAAATCAGCCATAATCGCAACGAACCAAGCTATAAAAAGAATTGGTCCAATAATTAAAACAGCACATTTTATTGTAACTGTTGTAATGTATGTCATCCCTATTTCCGACAGATGTCCATTTGGGATTTGTTCATAAAGCAATGTATATAGTTGTACAATCTGATCCCACACAAAAGGTGAAAGACCGAAGATGACTGAAAATAAAATTAGCAAAGACAAAGCGGTTGAAAAATCTTTTGATTTAACAACCTGTCCTTCTTTTCTTGCCTGTTCGAGTTTCCTCGGGGTGGCGTCAAACTGTTTATCTTCATCACCCATATGCTATTCCTTTTAATGAATATTATAGCATGGTCAAATTGTTTTAAGAAACGATTTTTACACCAGAGCTTGTGCCTAGTCTTTCAGCTCCTGCTTCAAGCATTTTTAGTGCTGCTTCTTTATCTCTTATTCCGCCTGAAGCTTTTACTTTTAGTCCGTATGGTGATACTGTATCGAACATTAGTTTAACATCTTCAGCTTTAGCTCCGACACCATTTTTTACAAAACCTGTTGAGGTTTTTACAAAGTCAGCTTTTGCTTCTATGCATAATTCACAAGCTTTTTTTATTTCTTCTTTTGTTAATAGATCTGTTTCTAAAATAACTTTTAGCGGTTTGTCTTTGCAGGCTGTTTTTACTGTTTTTATATCATTTATTATGAAATCATAGTCTTTATCTTTTAATTTTGATACATTAAGTACCATATCAATTTCATCTGCACCATCTTCTACAGCTTTAGATGTTTCGAATGCTTTAACATCAGATCTGTTAGCGCCTAGAGGAAAACCTACAACTGTAACTATTTTAACATCTGTACCATACAAATTTTCTTTAGCAAGTTTTACATAGGCTGGGTTTATACAAACCCCTAAAAATTTATGTTCTTTAGCTTCTTCAAATAGCTTTATAAAATCTTCCAATTTCGCATCTTGTTTTAATAATGTATGTTCAATATGTTTGTTTAGATTTTCCATATATTTACTCCTTTATGTTGTTTAAAATTTTATTTGTAGAATAAGATTTATTGAGTGTATAAAAATGTAAGCCTTTGATTCCGTTTTTAATTAAATCTTCGCATTGAGAGGTTGCATATTCAATGCCAAATTCAATTAGATCTTTATCTTTTAGTTTGCTAATATTTTCTTGAACATTTGGGGGGACTGTAATATTCGCAAGTTTTATCATTTTTTCAACTTGTTTTTTACTTATTATTGGCATAATACCTGGAATTATAGGAATATTTATACCTACTTTTTCTGTTTTATCAATAAATTTATAAAAATTATTATTATCAAAAAATAGTTGAGTAAAAATTGCATCAGCACCTTTATCAACTTTGTCTTTTAGATAATTTATATCTGTATCTAAATCTGGGCTTTCAATATGCCCTTCAGGATATCCTGCAACTCCTATTGATAAATTGGTTTTGTGTTTAATGAATTCAACAAGGTCACTTGCGTAATTAAAATCGTGTTTTTGGAATTCTTTATTTTCTGGGATATCGCCACGTAGGGCCAAAATGTTTTCAATTTTAAGATCGATTAGTTTATTTATATTTCTTTCAATATTTTTTTTTGTAGTTGAGATGCAGGTGAAATGTGGCATAACATTAATTCCTGTATCTTTAATTTGTTTTAAAAGTTCAAATGACTTATTCTCATTTCCTCCAGCACCGTAAGTTAATGAAATAAATGCTGGGTTATGGTGTTTTAAAACTTTAATTTCTTCTAACAATTTTTCAGAGTTTTCTTTGGGTGGGAAAACTTCAAAAGATATAACAGTTTTGTCTGTATTATAAATCTCTCTCAACTTCATAGGTTGATTATATCATAAAGATTAATTATAATAGTTGCATGGACTTTAAAAGTAAATTGCAAGTTTTTGCAGGGGATATATTAGGCGGATTGAACGCGGCAATAATTACTTTGCCTCAAGCATTGGCATTTGGTGTAGCTACAGGATTTGGAGCAAGTGCAGGTATTTGGGGTGCTATAATTCTATCTCTTATAGCTGGTGTTTTAGGTACTAAAATTCCTATGATTTCAGGAGTGACCGGACCTGTTGCAATTGTTGTTGCTTCTATTATGCACGCTTTAAACAAGGATATTTCTTCTGTGATTTTTATAGTATTTCTTGCAGGAATTATTCAGATATTATTATCTTTAACTAAATTGCCAGAAGTTGTGAAATATATCCCATATCCTGTGATTTCTGGCTTTATGAATGGCGTGGGTGTAATTATTATAATTATGCAATTAAATCCTCTGCTTGGAATTGCTCCATGTTCAAATACTATTGAAAGTTTGGAAATGGTATTTAGATCTTTCAGTAATTTGAATTTGCAGGCTTTTTCAATAGGGCTGTTGACTCTTTTAATTGTATTTTTATTTCCTAAAAAGTGGAATAAATATGTTCCATCTCAAATTTTAGCATTAATAATTTGTACTATTGTTTCAATAAAAATGGGTCTGAATGTTTCAAAAATTTCTGAAATTTCAGTATCTTTACCAGCTATTCATATCCCGCAGACAAACTTGCATGATTTAATTACTTATTTGCAATATTCAATTACTTTGGCTGTAATTTTATCATCAGAGAGTCTTTTGACTGGGTTAGTTTGTACTTCAATTACGAAAGTTCAGCTTCCGCCAAAAAGCTTGTTATCAGCTCAAGGTATAGGAAATATTTGTTGTGCTTTGACTGGTACTTTGCCTGGTTCTGCCGCTACAATGAGAACTGTTGCTGCTTTAAAGACTGGTGCATCCACAAAATTAGCTGCAGTTGTAACTTCTTTTGTTTTGGTTTTATTAATATATAAATTTTCTGGATTTGTTGCAGAAATTCCGTTAGCAGTGCTTGCTGGTATTTTGATAAAAATAGGATATGACATAATTGATACAAAGTTTTTACGTGTTATAAAATTAGCTCCAAAAGATGATTTATATGTTCTTATTTTAGTTTTCTTATTAACTGTATTTTATAACTTAATTGTTGCAGTAGGTGCAGGAATTACTCTTGCAGCTCTTTTATATGCTAAAAGAGCCGCAGATAAGGCAAAACTTGTGAATAAAGAAGTTTATGACAAAGATATCATGAAATTAGAAAAAGTCTTGGAAAAAGATTATAGGCATAAAATTCGTGTTGTGCATATAAACGGTGCTTTTTTCTTTGGTTCCGCAACTCAATTGATTTCGCAGTTTGATGAGTTTTTAGGTACAAGATATTTAATTTTAGTATATGATAGTGATGATTTATTAGATATTTCAGCTATTTTTGCACTTGAAGATATTATTTTACGCTTAAAATCTCAGCATATAAAAATATTAATGGTAATTAATAATGATGATGTTCATAAACAATTGCAACAGTACAAAATAACAGAACAAATTGGGGAAGATAAAATATTTTTCTCTGAAATTGAAGCTATAGAATTTGCAAAAGCATCTTTTAAAAATCGTGTAAAGAAAAAGTATTTTGATTAAAAAATATGTTAAAATATATAAAAAAGAAAGGAGCTATCTATGAAAAGATTTCAAACATATCAGACACAAAGATCTTGTAAGAGCAATCAATCTTGTGTTGAAGAGTCTACTTGTATAGCTGTCGGGGGGGGGGCGATTTAGAGCTTAC
Source organism: Clostridium sp. CAG:768 (assembly GCA_000437435.1). GTDB lineage: Bacteria > Cyanobacteriota > Vampirovibrionia > Gastranaerophilales > Gastranaerophilaceae > Stercorousia. The sequence continues at coordinate 55,965 of FR899626.1, forward strand.
TCCGCAAGGATTTAGCAGGTATAGTCTTTCTGAGGAAGAATCCTCGAAAGAATCCAGCCTATTATTAAAACTAAAAGCTGGATTGCTTCGACAAAAGTCTCGCAATGACAGATTTGGATTTACGTTAGCAGAAGTATTGATAACTTTAGGAATAATAGGAGTTGTTGCAGCGATGACAATGCCATCTTTAATTTCAAAGTATAATGAAAAGGCTTGGTTGACTGCATTTAAACGCTCTTATACTATTTTGAATCAAGCTTACCTAAGAGTTTATGAAGATATTGGAATATCTAAAAATTGGTGTGATAAAAAAAATGCAGAATGTTCTCAAGTTTATTTTAATTTGTTATCACCATATTTAAGTATTTCAGAAGTTTGGGGGTATAATCTCCCTCAGCATTTGAAAAGAATTAAATATCGAGATTTAGATGGATCTGCTTTTAGTTTATTTAGTAATTATTATTGGTTTGTCTTAAATGATGGGGCTTTTGTTGGAATATCATATGATTCAGAGTTTAATATGCCATTAATGTTAGTGGATACAAATGGAAGTAAGAGACCTAATCAATTGGGAAAGGATTTGTTTTTTATAACTTTAAATAATCGAGATGATTCTCCTGTTCTTTCAGGGTATTCAAAATGGTGGTTGTATGATGGTGTATTTTGTTCTACAACAAATGCTTCAGGTGCTTGGTATAAAGGTGGAGGTTGCTCTCTGTGGGTAATTGCTACAGGTAATATGGATTATTTACATAGACAAATACCTTTAGAAGAATGGAAAAGGAATGTTCAAAAGTTATTAGTAAAATCGGGTTCTAATTCTTTAAATTAAAAAAAAGAGAACCCATTGTCTGTGGGTTCTCTTTTTTTTAGAATTTATATTCAGGAATTTCAAATGGTTCATTATTTGCATCTTTATCGACGAATTTCAAATAATATTCCATTGCTATATCTTTTGTTTTGTTGTACAAATCTTCTGATACATATTTTTTATGAAAGTTATTAAGATCTCCTGAATAATTCCCTAAAATATTTGCATATGTTTCAATAACAGCTTTATTAGATCCACCGCCATAAGCTTTTGTTTTAGCATCAGTCCCTGATGGTCTTATTTCAATGTACTTATCAGAAAATTCCAAATATGTCCCATCGCCAACAAATTTTATTGATTGTAAGTTATCAAAAAGAAGACTTTTTAGTGTGTTATTTAATACTTCTTTAACGTTATCAATAGTCATTTTACCTTCTTTTACAGCTATTGCCATTGATAGGTAGAATAAATCATTTTTAGTTCTTTTTGCTTCCCCTGCTATTTTGGCTTCTTTTAATTTATTAATATCAGGTTCAGATTCATTGTAGTATGCAATATCTACTCTTGTATCAAAACGACCGATAATATTGTTTTCTTCAAAGATTTCTGTTAGGTACTCAGATAATGATACTTGTTCTTTTTGAAGTTTAGAAATAAGGGCAGATGCTACAATAATTGCTTCTGTTGCACTTTTTTCTCTCATTGCGATAGCAAATCTTCCAGCTTTTGATTTGATAAGTTCTTCTGTTCCCATAATCATTCCGCCAGATTCTTCTCCTCCGAATAGCAATCTAGGATTTACACCTAAATTAATTGAATTTCCTAAAACATCGTCAATGATAACTTCTTTATCTGGGGTATTTTTTAGTTTTAATTCAACTTTTTTCATAATATTTGCAATTTCTTTAAAGCCAACAGGAACATTTACGACTTTAACTCCTTGTTTTTTAGCCCATTCATCCCAAGAAATAGCAGAAGCTGTAGTTTTAATCATGAATCTTGGGTGATTATTCCATAACCCTTGAGCTTTTAATTGTTTTGCCCAAAAATCCATTAACATTAAAAATGCTTGGTTTGCTGTAAAGATTGTAAGAATTATGTCTTCATTTAACTGAATATAGTCAATTCCGGCTTTTTCTAGTTCTGGAATTGTGCATGCGTATTCTGTTTGTGCAATTGTAAGTCTGTCATGGTCTGGATCTGTAATTAACACAGCTGTTCCCACTGGCATTTTTGTTAGTTTTTCTTCATAGTGTAATGTCTCAATTACAGGGAAGAATTTTTCTCCATTTTGTCTTTTAGAAGTTACTGTTGCATCTACAGAATAGTCATAGAATGCTTTTTCTCCTTTTGGAGTATGGTCATATTTCCCAATTGAGTGGAAAAATGGATCTTCTTCTGTATTAAACCAAGTGAATTTGTCAGAAATTTCAAGCTTTTTCAATACTCTGCTTAAGGTTCTGTATGCAGAACCGCCAACGTTTTCAATAACAATTTTATCTTTAATTTTTTTGATTAAATCTAAGTTGATTTTTTGTGCAACACCTGATTTTAAGTATTCTACATATAAATCAACGCCGTCATCAATACTTGTAAGAACTTTTTCATCAATCAATGGATTATTTTTTGCTGCAATTTTTATTTCGTATGTTCCTTTTTTGTTTGTTTCGTCAAAAATTTCTTGGATTTTATTAACAAATTCCATTGATTCTTCAGGTAAATATTGACTTCCTTGACAATTTAAGTCTTTAGTCGCATTTTTTACAGAAATACCATGGCTTGATGTAATATATTCTCCGCCAAGTAAATCAAGTTTAAATGCTAAAAAAGAAGCAAGCCAAATAGGAATTGTTTTTCTATCTTTTGGTACAAGTGTTCTTATTCCATTTGCTGCTTGAATTCTTGCTATTGCATCAAGAAATAAGTCTGAATTATATCTTACTTCTCGCCCTGCTACTTTTACAATTTCTTTGCCTTTGTATTTTTCGTTAGCAACAAGAGCTTTAGCTAGAGTTGCAAGTACAATCCCAACTAAATTGATTGGAAATCTTGTATCTTGAGGATATAAAATATTTTGTGGACCTCTAATTCCAGCAGTTGAAACTTTAGCTTCTTTTGCATAATTTGCAAACCATTCTTCTAAATTTAAACCTTCTGGATTAGTTTTTTCGTTATAAGGTTTAAGATGTTCTTTTTTTAATGTAAAAGTAAATTCTCCTTCATTTGAAAAATCCATTAAATCAAGATTTTTAATGTATTCTGGAGTTTTATCATACACACTTTTGAATAATTCATTTTCTAATTCTATATTTGATGTTTTCATAAATTCTCTCTCCTTAAATGACTTTTTAGTAATTAATATATACAAAAAACTTGCATTATGCAATGAATTATCTTGTTTAGTTATTTTTAATACTTGTCTTATTATTTTATTAAAGGTATAATTGAAGAAAATGTCTATCATTTAGTAGAGGATATAAGATAATGTTTTGGGATAAAGATAAAAATTATACAAAACGAACAGCAAAAGAATATAATATATGGCGAACAATATTTCAGTTTATAATCTGTAAAATATTTTACATGATTCGTTTGAAATTAGTTTATAGACTTGAAGTTTATGGACTTGAAAATGTTCCTAAGGATAATGAATATATTGTTTGTCCAAACCACTTGTCAACTCTTGATCCTCCAATGATTGCAGGAATTCTCCCAAGAAGAGTTTCTTTTATGGCTAAAAAAGAGTTATTTGATATCCCTTTTATTAGATGGTGGATTGATTGGCTTGGTACATTCGCTGTTAATAGAGAAAGTTTGGGACCTTCTACTATTAAAACAGTTATGGAAATAAAAAAGAGTAAGTGGGTGTTTGGGATTTTCCCTCAAGGTACAAGAGGAGTTCCTGGAACTATCACTGGCGTAACTAAAGGTTTTGCAGGTCTTGCTAAAATTACGAAGTGCGCTGTTTTGCCAGTTGGTATTGTTGGTACTCAAGAAGCAAAACACATTCCATTTACAGGTAAAGTAATAGTAAAAATCGGAAAACCTATTCCATATGATGATAATCCTGATGTTGTTGTTCAAAAATGGATAGATGCAATTCAGGAATTAACGGGGTTTAAATATATTCCACACGATGATAATGTTAATTTAGGAGTAAAGAATAGCGATGAAAGAAAGAAATTATAATAGAAGATATCCTAAGGAATATAATATATTTAGAACTTTATTTTATTATAGTTTTCTATATGTTGTAGTTATTCCTTTTATGAAAATATTTTATAACTATAAAATTACAGGGAGAGAAAATCTTCCAACAAAAGCTAAAAGTGGAAAATTTATATATACAGCAAACCACGTTTCTCATTTTGATCCACCAATGGTTACAATGGCTTGTAACAGACCAATTGCATATATGGCTAAAAAAGAATTGTTTCAAAAGGGCGATAAGTTTGAATGGTTAGTTAAGCGTTTAGGTGCTTTTGCTGTTGATAGAACAAAACCTGAAATTGCGACTTTTAAAACGGTAAAAGATATTCTTTCTACAAGTTGGTCATTAGGAGTATTCCCTCAAGGTGGTATAAGACCTTATGGCTCAGAACTTGGGGATTTGAAAAAAGGTTTTGTAGTAATTGCTAAAAATGCAAAAGCTGATATCGTTCCTGTTGCAATTGGAGGATTTACAGGTTATCCAAAATTAAAGCCATTCACAAGAAGAGAAGTTCATTTGCATGTTGGTAAACCAATTTCTTATAAATTAAGTGAAGAAGAAATTATATATGAATGGTGCAAACAAATTTCTGAGCATGCGGATTATATAAATACTGCACCAGTTCCAGCTTCATATAAAGATAAAGAGGCTGTGTAAGGTCAAGTTAATTTTAAACATAATAAAAATCTCTTGATTTAATTAAATCAAGAGATTTTTTATATATAGAAGAAAGAAATTATTTGATTAAGCTGCTTGAGCCGGAGCTTCTTGAGGTTTTAATTCCGGTTGAGGCTTTGCAGCTGTTTGTGTTTGCTCAGCAGCTGGTAATTGGTCTAATTTTGCTAGTGCTGCTATTGCTGCTTCCTGAACATTTTTATCTTGGTCGTTTTTAGCGATTGTGAATAAAGTTGTCAGGTCTTGTTTATATGCTGGTTGTTGAATATAGCTTAAAGCTTCGATTGCTGAAGTTCTAACCATTGGGTTAGGGTTGTTCTTTAATTGTTCAACAATTGTAACTGCTCCAGGTAATTCTGTTAAAGGAACTGTAGAGCCTGTTAGTTTAGCTACTTCATCTCCATATAGTTTTTGCATTATTGAAGATGTGAACATTGCATAGCTTTTATTTCTTTCAGATTGTTCCATTGGAGTGATTGTTGTTGCTAATTTTTTATCAGCATCTGAAAGTTGTTCACCTTTCATTAATTTTTGTCTTGCTGCGATTTGTTCAGCTGTAGGACCTGCTAATTTGCTTGAATCATTATTTACAATTGTATTTAATGCATTTACAATTTTTTCATCTAATAATTCAGTAGCTTTTTGAGGTTCATCTTTTACCATATTTGCTATTTCTTCCATTGCGTTTGCTTGAACTTCAAAATCAGGGTTTGTTAATTTTGCAATGAATGAGTTTAAATCAACTTGAGGTGTCATTGGAACAGGTTGTTCAATTTCAACTTTAGGTGCTTCTGCAGGTTTTTGTTCTGCAACTTCTGCTGTTTTAGGAGCTTCTGCTGGTTGTGTTACAACTGGTGCAGGAGCATTATAGTTTTGTTGTTGTATTACTTGTTGAGGAACAACTTGTTGAGCTGCTGCTGGTTCAATTGTTTGAGGTTGAGGAGCAGGAGCTACTGTTTGAGCTTGTACAGGAGCTTGTGGTTGTTGTGCTACTGGACAAGGTGGGCAGGCAATTTGTTGTTGTGGAGGCATGTAATAAGGTTGAGCCTGTGTCTGCGGATAATCATATAATTGAGCTTGTGGGTATGTATAATATGGCATTGTAGGTGCTGCATATTGAGGAACATTCATTGCAACTTGGCCAACTCCCGGTGCGCTCACTGAAGGATTGTGTACGTCAATCTTTACTGCATTGTAATTAGGTGCAGGTAATGGTTGTGTCATGTACTGCATTTGGGGTTGCATGTAAGGATTTACTAAATTTGGAGCTTGAATCATTTAATTTCTTCCTTTCGATAAAATATCTTCTATATTTTTATTCTACTGTTTAAATATCCCTCAAGATATAAAATTGCTAAAATTAGAAAATTTTTTAATAATTCTTAACAATGAGCGTTAAAAATTTACATTTCCCTTAATTTTATATTTATGCTATAATATTGATGTAACACAGATGAGTGGGATGTATATTATATGATAATTGATAAAAATAATAGAAAATCTATTAGGTCTGTATTTGGTAAAACTTTAGCAGATTTAGGCAAATCTAATCCAAATATTGTTGTTTTGGATGCTGATTTGTCATGCTCAACACAAACTCAGGTATTTGCAAAAGAATTTCCTGAAAGGTTTTTTAATTGTGGAATTGCGGAACAAGATATGATTACAACTGCTGTTGGTTTAGCTTCTGTTGGGAAAATTCCTTTTGCTGCGAGTTTTGCAATGTTTGTTACAGGTAGAACTTATGACCAAATTAGAAATTCTGTTTGCTATCCCGAATTTAATGTAAAAATTGTAGGAACTCATGGCGGTGTTACTGTTGGAGAAGATGGTGCTAGTCATCAAGCTTTAGAAGATATCTCTTTAATGCGAGGGATACCTAACATGTCAGTTATAGTACCTGCAGATTGTAGAGAATGTGAGCAGGTTATCAAGTTTGCTGCTGAAAATTATGGACCTATGTATATTAGGATTCCTAGAACTAATGTTTGTGATATCTTTGACGAAAATTATGAATTTGATTTTTGCAAAGCCAGAGTTATAGAAGATGGTACAGATGTAACTATTATTACAAATGGTGAAACTTTAGCAGAAGTAATTGAAGCATGCGAGAATTTGAAAAAATCAGGTTATTCAGCTCAAATTATCCATGTGCCAGTTGTAAAACCTCTTGATGGCGCTACTATTATTGAAAATGTTAAGAAAACAAGATTTGTGATGACTGTTGAAAATCACTCTATAACAGGCGGTTTAGGTAGTGCAGTTTGTGAATTACTGGCTGAATATTATCCTTTGCCAGTTCATAGAATAGGTGTAAATGACAATTTTGGACAGAGTGGTAAATGGGATTTTCTACTTGATTATTATGGTTTAAGTTCAGAAAAATTAACTATTACTATAAAAAAATATATTGATAAGTATAGACTTATACAATCTTCAAAAATTTAATTAAATCCATAGTATTATAATACATAGGATGAAACAGATAAGGAAAAATTATGATTCAATTTAGATCAGTTACAAAAAAATATAAAAATGATCATTATGCTTTGAAAAATATTAATTTAGATATTCTTTCAGGTGAATTCGTTTTTATTGTAGGAGCTTCTGGTGCTGGTAAATCAACATTGATGAAACTTTTATATAATGAAGAACGACCTACAAGTGGTACTGTAACTATTGGTGGTATAAATATTGCAAATCTTTCAAATGACAAAGTTCCAAATTTAAGAAGATGCATGGGGATTGTTTTTCAAGATTATAAGTTGCTGCAAAATATGAGTGTGTATGATAATGTAGCTTATGTTATCAGAACTTTAGGAATTAGTTCCAAAGAGATTAATGCCCGTGTATCTGGAGCATTAAAAATTGTAGGTTTGTATGATAAAATGAATGCTCTTCCTTCAGAATTATCTGGTGGAGAACAACAAAGAGTAGGGATTGCTCGTGCAATTGTAAATGGACCTCCATTATTAATAGCAGATGAACCTACTGGAAATTTAGATCCTAAAAATTCAATGGAAATTATGCAAATTTTGGATCAAATTAATCAACGTGGAATTACGGTTATTGTATCTACCCATGACAATGCTATGGTAGATTATTTTAGAAAAAGAGTTATTACTCTAGATAAAGGTGAAATTGTAAGGGATATACAAGCAGGTACTTATGAATAGTTCAAAAACTAAAATAAAAAAACAGGTAAAAAAGCATATTCCAAAAGATTGGTTGTGCGAGTTAAGAATACTATATCGTTTAACAAAACAAACAATTCATGATGTTCATAGAACAGGTATTGTTAATTTAGTAATAATTACAACAATGGCAGCCATTTTAACGATATTTGGTGCATTTTTTAGATCTGCTTTATCAATTTCATCTTTTGCTCATGAATTAGGTAATGTATTAGAAATTTCAGTATATTTGAAAGAAAATTCTGATGCTAATGTTGTAAAAAATAGAATAAAAGAGTTTCAGCATGTTGAAAATGTAACTATAATACCAAAGGCTTCTTCTTGGGCAAATTTAAAACGCGAAATGGATTTGCCTGATATTGAAAATCCTTTACCTGATACTTTGCATGTAAAGGTTGATAAGCCTGAAAATATCGAAGAAGTATTCAAAAATGTTAAACAGCTTAAATCTGTTGAAGATATGAGTTATGCTCAAGATTTGGCTAAAAAAATTGAGGCATTAAATAAAATTGTCAATATGATTACTGTATTTGTTGTAATTATAATGGGTATTTTAACTATAACTATTATTAATAATACAATTCAGTTAGTAATCCAATCAAGAAAAGAAGAAATTGAAATTATGAGATTAATGGGTGTATCTAATTGGTATATAAGATTTCCATTAATCATGCAAGGTGCATTTTATGGCTTTTCAGGAGCTGTGATTGCTTTGTTACCGTTAAATTGTGTTCAAAATGGATTAAATCATATGCATCAATTCTTTATGGTGCCAACACCTTTGCATGCACAAAATTTTGTAATTGCAGTAATGTTTACTATGGCAATTTTGTTTGGTGCGGGTGGTAGTTTCCTTTGTATCAAAAAACATTTACAGGTTTAGTTAAATGAATGATAAGAATAGCATACTTTTAATTTCTGATGATGATGATTTATCTAAAGTAATAGAGTCAAAGTTAATATTTTTGCGTGCGAATGATTCTATTGTTTTGTCTGGCTATAAAGATGCAATTTCAAATTTAAAATATGTAAATTCTGATATTGTTTTAATTCATGAAAATAATTCACAACAAGTAACTCTTGATTTAATAAAAAAAATTAGAGAGTTAAAAAATGTATGTATTATTTTATTAGTTAATAATTATGATAAAGATATGATTTTAGCTTGTTATGATGCAGGTATTGATGATTTTACATTTTCAACTGCTGCAGATTTTGAACTTGTAATAAGGACTGTTAATAACATAAAACATAATTCTGTAAAATTGCAAGCTATGAGAAATCAAAAATTATTAGAACAGTTAAATGTGATTGATGAATTAACTGGTTTGTATAATTATAATTATTCTAAGCAGGTAGTTGAAAATTATATTGATGATAATTTATTAGATGATGGTGTATTTTTAGTTGTTTCTCCATCAGAAAATAGTAAAGTTAAATTTTCTATTGAGAAGATGGCGCATGCTATTTTGTCATCAATAAGAGTCGATGATACTGCTACTCTTGGAAGAGGTGCAAAATTTTATATCCTTTTACCTAAAACATCTTTTAATGGTGCAATTGTTGTTTTGAATAAAATAAAAGAAAATTATGGTGATAATTTTGAGATATGTGCTGGAATTTCAAGTATTTCTCATAAGTCTTATGATGAAATGGAGCATGATGCACTGCAAGCATTGTCAGATGCTATAGCTACTAATGCAGAATATGTTTTAGCTGAGGAAAAAGAAGAATATACTCTTGATGATTGGCTTGTTACAGAATCAGATGAACCTAAAAATTATAAGATATTTAGACAAATTTTTAACAAAAAAATGGAAAAAGTTATAGCTCCTGTATTTTTTAGATTACAAAAAGCATGGGAAGAAAAACTTTTTGATACTCAAATTGAACAATTTACTGATAATGAACAATGTGTTTTTCATTTGAAAAATAAAAAACAAGACAGTGTTTTACGTATAGTTTATCCTGGTTTTGCTAAAATTGTTATATATATTAATCATGAAGGTCTTGATAGCCCAGAGAATAAAGAAATTCAATTATCATTAACTAAAATTAGTCAAAAAGAACTTATTACAATAGTGGAAGATTTTATAAAAGATTTTAAATACACATCAGCTTAATAGACAGTAAAGGAGATTAAATGAATACATTATCCGCAGAAAATAGTTTGGTATTAATTATTGATATTCAAGAAAGATTAGTTGCCGCTTTAAATAAAGATATTATTGTTGAAAATGCCGTAAAAATTGCAAGTGCTGCAAAATCTTTAGATATTCCTGTGTTATTAACAGAGCAATATCCAAAAGGATTAGGGCATACTGTTCCGCAATTATCAGAAGCGTTGCCAGAAAACAGTGAAGTTGTTGAAAAAACATATTTTAATGCATTATTGGAAGATGGAATGCTTGAAAAGATTAAATCGTACGGTAAAAAACAAATTGTAATTTTTGGTATTGAAACTCATATTTGTGTCCATCAAACAGCTTCTGCTCTTGTAGAAGCAGGTTTTGACGTATATGTTATAAAAGATGCATGCGCGAGCAGAGCTAAATATGAATTTAAACAAGGTATTGATGCTATGGTGGCAAATGGTGTTAAAATTTCTTGTGTTGAAATTGCATTATTTGAATGGCTAAAAGGAGCTAAAAATCCTAAGTTTAAAGAAGTTCAAGCATTGATTAAATAGATTTTATATCTAAATTAATTTGTTTTTTTAACGCATCGAGAGAAGGAAATTTTTTCTCGGTGCGTATCATTTTATTGAAATTGATATTTATAATTTCACCATAGATGTCTTTTTCAAAATTCAAAATGTGTGCTTCTAAAGATGTATGAGAACCATTTATAGTCGGCCTTATTCCAAAATTAGCAATTCCTTTTCCATATGTTGTATCAACTGCATATACTCCATATGGTAGTTCTATAAGTTCTGGCGGATATACTAGATTTGCTGTCCGAAAACCTATTGTTCTTCCTATTTGGTTTCCTTTAACTATTTCCCCTTCAATTGAAAAGTTTTGGCCTAGCATAAGGTTGGCTTTTTCAATATTGCCTTCACTTAAAAGCTTTCTTATTTTTGTGCTGCTAATTATTTCATTATTAATTTTTTGAGGGGGAATTTTAAAGTATTTATAATTGTAGTTTTTTGCTTGCTCTTCTAAAAAGTTTACATTTCCCGATTTATTTTTGCCAAAATTGTGATTCCAGCCTGTAGAAATTGATATTGGATGAAAATAATTTATTAATATGTTATTTAGGTATTCTTTGGCTGTTAAGAGCGCAAAATCCTCAAAATTTAGTTCATATAAATAGTCAATACCTAGAGATGCAATTCTTTTTTCTCTTTCTTCTCTTGTCAGAATATATTTAGGGCAAACTCCTTTGAAATAGCAGTATGGGTGGTCTGAAAAAGTTATTACTGCAGATTTTGTATTATTTTTTTTTGCGAAATCAACAGCACTTTTAATTACAGCTCTGTGCCCGATGTGTACTCCGTCAAAATAACCAAGAGCTATTGCTAGATTCTGTTTTTGATTTAATTCAGAGAATTTTTGCATAATATAATTATATTACAAAAGATAATATTGAAATATTTCCTAAAGAAAGTTATAATAAAAATGGTAATAGTAGAAAGGAGCAATTTATGGAAGGATTTAATATTGTCGGGGGGGGGGCAGTTTAAAGCTTGCTCCACAAGCCTTTCAAAGGGTTGAAAAAGAACTTAATAAATGTTATATTGGTGATATGTTACATCACTATAAAAATAAAAAAGCTTTTACGTTAGCTGAAGTCTTAATAACTTTAGGTATAATTGGTGTTGTAGCAGCAATGACTTTGCCTGCATTAATTAGTTTATACCAAAAGAAAATAGTAGAAACTCGATTAGAACATACTTATTCATTGATATCACAAGCATTAAAAATGGCTGACGCTGATTATGGAGATAGTCAATATTGGACAAAGGATATTGCTGGGTATCAAGGTACAGGAAATGATGTTGTTGATGTGTTTTTAAATACATATTTTTTGCCTTATATTAAAGGTTATAAATCAGGTATAGTTGATGGTTATGGATTATATAAATTAGGGTATAACTTAAGAGGTATATCCTATAGCGGTTTGGCAACTTCTAGTAGGTATGTATGTTTAAATAATGGGGTAAATTTATTTTTAAGTTTTGGTATTGGCCGTCAAGGAGTAGTATGTGTAACAATATTGGTTGATATTAATGGACCAAAAGCTCCTAATGTTGTTGGTAGAGATTTATTTCAGATGACATATTCTCTCTATGACGGGATTTTATTTATGTCAGGAGAGCGTCAGGTTACTGGATATGGTTTAACTTATGACAAAATCATAAAATATGATGATATTTATACTCGATGTAAAAATGGAGGGAATACTCTTTTAGAGTGTGGCGCTCTGATAAAGCAAAATGGTTGGAAAATCCCAAAAGATTATCCATACAGGATATAATTTATTAGAACAGGCTTTTTTGCTCGTTTATATTTATATTTTTATAGCCAAGATGTCTGTATGTCGCGGGGGATACTTTTCTCCCGCGTGGCGTACGTTGTAATAGGCCTGCTTGTAATAAGAACGGCTCGCATACGTCCTCGATTGTTCTGACATCTTCACCAATCGCAGCAGCAATTGTTTCTATCCCGACAGGGCCACCATCATATTTTTCGATAATTAATCTTAAAAGGCTTCTGTCTGTATTATCAAGTCCATAATTATCTATTTTTAATATGTCGAGTGATTTGTTTGCCACATCTTCTGTAATTTTTCCATCATGTTTTACTAGAGCGTAGTCTGAGACTCTTTTTACAAGTCTGTTTGCTATACGTGGTGTCCCTCTGGATCTTTTTGCGATGGCATGAGCACCTTCTTCTGTAATTTCTATATTTAAAATACCTGCAGTTCTTGTAATTACTTGTGCAAGTTCATCTTCTGTATAGAATTCAAGTCTGTGTATAATTCCAAAACGATCTCGTAATGGTCCTGATAATTCTCCCGCTTTTGTCGTAGCTCCTATTAGAGTAAATTTAGGAAGCGGAACACGAAGAGTTTTTACAGTTTGGCTTTTCCCTGTTGTCATGTCTAAGAAAAAGTCTTCCATTGCTGGGTATAAAATTTCTTCTGCAACTTTATTTAATCTGTGGATTTCATCTATAAATAATATTTCTCCACCTTTTAAAGACATTAAAATCCCTATAATATCACGAGGTCTTTCTAGTGCTGGTGCAGATGTGATTTTTATATCTACTCCCATTTGTTCTGCAATAACACCAGCAAGAGTCGTTTTCCCTAAGCCTGGTGGTCCGTAAAAAAGCAAATGATCAAGCGGTAATTCTCTTTTTTTTGCTGCTGCAATAGAAATTTTTAAAGTTTCTTTTAATGCTGATTGACCAATATATGTATCAAATGATTTTGGACGAATACAATTTTCAAAGTTTTTGTCATTTTCAAGGCATTCACATTTTACAACCGAAATTTTTTTCTTTTCGGTAATACTTTTATGTTGAAAATCATTGTCATCTGCTATTATACTCATTGTTTTTCCTTTATATTTATGATAGCATAAAATTAAAGCTAAGGAAAGAATATTAAGAAGGAGAAGTTATGAAAGTATCAGAACGTTTAGAACAAATTCCACCATACTTGTTTGCAGAAATTGATAGAAAAATAGCTGAAGCTAAAGCTAAAGGTATTGATATTATAAGTTTAGGTATTGGCGATCCTGATACTCCGACATTACCTCCAGTTGTAGAAGAAATGCACAAAGCAATTGATAATCCTAAAAATCATGATTATCCTCCATATAATGGTACTGAAAAATTTAGAAAAGGTGCTTGTGAATGGATGAAAAATCGTTTTGGTGTTGAATTAGATCCTGATAAAGAAATGCTTGCTAATATTGGTTCTAAAGAAGCTATTGCTCATGTGTTTTTTGCATATGTAGATAAAGGAGATTATACACTAGTTCCAGATCCAGGATATCCTGTTTATCATAATGCTACTATTTTTGCTGGCGGTACACCTTATGAAATGCCTTTATTAGAGGAAAATGGTTATTTGCCAGATTTTGATAGAATTCCTGAGGATATTGCTAAAAAATCAAAAATTATGTTTTTAAATTATCCAAATAACCCAACAGGAGCTGTTGCTGATTTGGACTTCTTTAAAAAAGCTGTTGATTTTTGTAAGAAATATGATATTTTATTATGTTCAGACATGGCATATTCTGAAATGACCTATGATGGATATAAAGCTCCTTCTGTTTTACAAGTCGAAGGTGCAAAAGATGTTGCAATTGAATTTTATTCTCATTCAAAATCATATAATATGACTGGCTGGAGAGTTGGTTTTGTATGTGGTAATGCAGATGCAATAAAAGCTCTAGGTACTATTAAAAATAATATTGATTCTGGTACATTTAAAGCTATTCAAGATGCAGCAACTGCAGCTTTTACTGTTGATGCTAAATATATTAACGATTTGAATAAAATGTATCAAGAACGTCGTGATGCTGCAGAAGAAGGATTTAGAGAATTAGGTTGGAATGTAAAACCATCTAAAGCTACATTCTACTTGTGGCTTCCTGTACCAAAGGGTATGTCTTCTGAAGAATTTGTTACTATTATGCTTGAAAAAGCTCATGTTGTTGTACCACCTGGAAATGGTTATGGTAAATATGGGGAAGGTTATTTCCGTGTTGCTTTAACTAAGGATGTTGACACAATTAAAGAATGTATTAGAAGAATGAAGGAAGCAGGTATTAGATACAATTAAATCAACTGTTTAGATGAGCTGTTTTTGTTGTATCAAACTGCATAGAGTGGTATAATTTTTCTATGGAATGTCCAAAATGTGGTTTTGAATTAGATGATAAAGCAATGGTTTGCCCTAATTGTAAAAAGGTGCTGAAACTTGCTTGCCCAATCTGCAAGACAATTAATGAAACTAATACTTGCAGAAATTGTGGTTATGTGATTATTTCAAAGTGCCATAATTGCGGGAAAATAAATCAAACAATTTCAAAAAAATGCCGAAAATGCGGTTTTGATACAGAAAAAAGTGTCATAATGAATGAGTCAAATACTGACGATTTTGTTATGTTAACCATTGATTTCCCTAATATGGATGAAATGAAGAATCTTTTAGGATCAGCTAAGTTATTAAATAAATTTAAAATTAATTTGGATAAATTAATAAAAGATTATGTAAAATCTATAGGATTACGAAGACAGCTTATTGGTAAAACATATGTTATAAGATTTGATAAAGATTATACTTTTAACAGTTCTGCTACAACTGCTGTAAAAGCAGCTATTGATTTATTGAATTTAATAACCTCAATGAATTGCAAGTTAACTCAAAAAAAACACGCATCAATTCGTTGTAATATGTTTTTATTAAAACGTAATATTGATGATGATCCAAATAATTATGATTCTGGAATTAATATAAGTCTTTTAAATCAGGTTACGCATAAAAGTGAAGATAAAATATTAAATACATTTCAGGTATTAACTGATGATAATGTAAGTGATGCAATTAGTGGGGATTATAAAATATCTCCGCTGAACTCTGTAATGGTTAATGATGAAATGGTGATGTTTTATGAAGTTGATTTAAGAGAGTTTGTAAAAGTAGAGTATCCAGAAGAAGAGGAAGAAAAAGAAATAGAGATTCCAAATTTTGTTCAAAATATGCTTATTGAACAAGATAAATTAGATGGAGAGGCCCTTAATAATTTGGATTCTCCCGGTGATCCAGATGCTATTTATGATATTGAAACAATAAATTTCGATGAGATAAAGGCTGAATTTATAAGAACAGAAAATATTGATGTTTTATTTCATATTCTGAATAAATTTCAAGCTGTTCCTAAAGGTATTGTTGCTATAAAAACTGCAGAAATGTATAAACCTTATACTCTGAAAGTTCTTAATGCTGCTGCAAGTACCGGGAAGTTTGATAATATTATTTCTGTTACTTGTTATGAGGAAATGAAATATTCTCCTTATTCATTTTTTAGAGATTTAGTTTCTACAATTTTTGAATATACAGTTTCTCAAAAATTATTTTTTCAAAATGATTTTTCAATGTTTCAATCTGTTGACCCTGATGGTTTAATAAGAGATTTAATTTCTTTACAGAAAAGAGAAGGTGATAACGAAGATACAAGATATGTTTATTTTGATATTTTCTTGACTTTATTACAGATTATACCTAAAACTCTTATATTTATTGAAGATTTTGATAAAATTGATTCAAGTTCATATGATGTTTTAAAGTATTTATTTGAAGCTTTTGAACAATTAGATATTAGTTTTTTAATTTCTTATGATAAAGATTTTTCTTTACATAGGGATTGTCATTTCTTATTGAGTAAACCATATTATACAGAAATTTCATTAAAGCCAACTTCTTTTGAAAAATTGATTGAAGAAAATAAGATTTATTATAGGAATATATTAAACAACTTCTATTTTCAAAGAGTTGCAAAATATGCTTGTGGAAGTAGTTTGTTTATAGATATAGCTATTCAATATTTAATTGAATCCGGAGTTTATGCTGCGGATGACGATAGTATTGAGATGGTTAATGCAAAAACAATAATTATCCCATCAAGTTTGGATAAGCTTGTTGCAAGAAGGTTAAATCTTTTGCAAGATGATGAAGATTCAATGAAATTTTTAACATCAATAATTTTGTTAGGTACTCGTATTGATATTGCTACAATAGATAGTTTAGGCTATGCAAATAAGAATGCAATTATTGAAAAATTGTCAAATATGGGATTTATATATCAGTATAATAATTGTATTTATTTCCCTAATTATAATTTACTAAGAGATAATTTGATTAGTACTATTAGTAAAATATATTTAAAAGATGTTGCTAAAGAATTATTTGATAAAGTGTTTAATGAGGGGATGCCAAGTCCTGTAAAAGCTTATTTGTATGGTTTACTTGGGGATGAAGATTCGGAAAGAATTCAGTGGGAACAATTAGCTGAGATTAATTTGTCTTTGGGCGATTTTAGTTCCTATTTGAATTGTACTAATAAAATTTTAGATTTACTTGCTAAAAATACAGATCCTGAACAAGCTGAAAGTATTGAAAGCTATAAATCTCATTTATACGAAGATATTTCTAATAATTTATATGATTATGTTCCTGATAAGACATCAGATATTGCAGAAATAACTTTAAGCAATTTAGAAAAAACAAAAAATGCAGATAGAATAATTCTTTTATGTAATAAAATGATTAATGGCTCTTTAGCTGTTGGAAATTATAATCATGCGTTAGAGTTGACGCATAAAGTTCTATCTTTATTGCCACCATCTTCTTTAAATCCTGGAGATCCAAATTTTAATAGTTATTTCTTTTTAATGTCTGTTATACATATTCAAATATTATTTAATATTGGAGCTTTAGTTGATTGTCTTGATATTGGATACAAGGTTTTGAATGTTATTAATAATCAGACATTAAATGCTTTAAAACCTGATTATATGTCTGCAGATGATTTTCAGTCATTGATTGTTGATTCCGCAGGATATGTTGCATTAGCAAATGTTTTATTGCTAGTTGGTAATGTTGATGAGTTTTTAAAGATTTTGCGAGGGGAATTGAATAGTATTCCGGAATCTTATAATTTATTTATTGATTTGCAGAATCTTTTGCATGGAAAACCTATTAAATCTTTAAATCCTAATATTGCAGAAAATGATAGATTTGGTGATGTTATTTATAATATAATTAATGCTTTTGTTAGTTTTTCTGGTGATTATAAGTTATTTGCTGAAAATATTTATAGAGCTAAAATTGTTGCAAAACGTAATCGTTTACATCAATTAGAGTTATTTGCTGATTTGATGATTGGTTATGCTTATATGGAATTAGGCTCTTATAAAAAAGCTGATTCAATTATTTATAAAATAATTAAAGCAACTAATAATAATGGTATGACAACTCTTTTGTATGTCGCTTGGTATGTAATGAGTGAATTACATTTAAGACAAAATAAATATGATGTTGCTTTTGGTATTATAAATAATTCTCTGATTCAACTTGAAAAAAATAATACAACAAGTGAATATTTGCTAATGTTGTTTAAGTATAACATGTATAAAGTAATGATGTATAAAAAGCAATTTGATAAAGCTGAGATCTGTATTAGTCATGCAAGATATATTGCGGATAAATATGGTATAAGTTTTGTATTTGATACAGATCAAAATCATTATATTGCAGTTGAAGATGATGAGGTTTCTCTTGAGGAAGCTGGTATTTTGTTAGATATTAATTCTGATGTAAATCAAGAAAATCAAAATATGGGAAGTGAGGGTGTATGAAGATATTATTTGCGGCAGCAGAAGTAGCTCCTTTTTCAAAAGCTGGAGGTTTAGCTGATGTAGTAGGAAGTTTGCCTAAATGTTTAGAAAATGACGCTGAAATCGCTATTTTTACACCTTTACATGGTTTAATTGATCTGAATAAATGGGGAATTAAAGAATTAGAAAATTCAACTTTATGGCTTACATTTAACGGAATGGGACATAAATTCAAATTATTTATGTGTAAATTGCCAGGCACTAATATCAATGTGTTTTTTGTTCATAATGATTGGTATTTTACTTGTTTTAAAGAAGTTTATCCAAAATGGTTAGACCCAAAATATGAACATGAAAGGTATATTGCATTTTCTCTAGCAACAATGGAATATGCTAAATTGTTGAATTTTAAAGCTGATGTGATTCATGCAAATGATTGGCATACTGCAATGATTCCTGTATATTTACATAGTAATTACAGATATGACGATTTTTGGAAAAATACAAAATGTGTATTTGAAATTCATAACTTAGCATATCAAGGTGTTTGGTTTGAAGATGTTCTGGATTTTGCAAATATGCGAAAAGATATTGTATATAATGAGTGGGGAGTAGAGCATTATGGCAAAGTTAATTGGATGAAAGGTGCAATTAATTATTCTGATAAAGTGATCGCTGTATCTCCAACATATGCAAATGAGATTTTGACTGGTGAATACGGTGAGGGTATGGATTATACGCTTCGTATGAATCAACATAAACTTGTAGGGATATTAAATGGTATTGATTATGATGTATTTAATCCAAAGACAGATAAGAATATTGTAAAAAAATATGATGTTAAATCATTAAAACATAAAGAAGAAAACAAGAAAAAGGTTTGCGAGGAATTTGGACTTAAATATGATCCAAATAGACCTATGTATGCAATGGTATCACGTTTAGTTGGTCAAAAAGGAATTGATTTAATTCGACAATGTGAAGGAGAATTAAAATCATTAAATGCTGATTTTATATTTTTAGGTAGTGGAGAAAAAGATTATGAAAATCTCTTAATCTGGCTTTCAAATAATTCTCCTAATATCAGAGCCTATATTGGTTATCGAGGAGATTTAGCTAATCAGATTTATGCAGGAAGTGATTTTTATTTAATGCCTTCAAAATTTGAACCTTGTGGTCTAAGTCAGTTAATTGCCATGAGGTATGGCTCATTACCTATTGTAAGAGCAACTGGTGGACTTGAAGATACTGTGACCGGTTACCCTTTGAATGATTCTAACGGTTTTAAATTCTGGGGGTATTCAGGTTGGGATATGATGCAGGCAATTTATTGTTCTTTGGGTGTATATCAAGATAAATATACATTTAATGCAATGAGAAAGTCTGCAATGGAAGCTGATTTCTCTTGGGGTAGAAGTTCCCAAAAATATTTGAATATTTATAAAGAATTAATTTGACTTATTTGATAAAAAAGTGCAAAATTGTGGTATGCAAGGAATTAAGTTTGAGTATTTAAAATTGCACATATCGGTTTTACTTGCAGGTTTTACAGGTATTCTTGCAAAGTTAATTCCTATGAATGAAGGTTTGATCGTTTTTTATAGGATGCTTTTCGCTTTTTTAATTTTTTGTATAATGTTATTTTTTATGAAAAAGAAACCAATTGAGAGTCTTTCTAATTCTATAAAAATAATTGGACTAGGAGCATTACTTTCATTACATCTCATATTTTTTTTCGGGAGTATAAAATATTCAAGTGTATCAATAGGAGTTGTATGTTATTCTCTTGTTGGTTTTTTTACTGTATTATTTGAACCTTTGATTGAAAAGACTAAATTTTCTTTTATTGAATTGTTTTTTAGTTTGTTGGCTGTTTTAGGAATATTGTTAATATTTAGTTTTGATCCAAGTTACAGGTTTGGAATTGTTCTTGGTGTTATTTCTGCTGCTTTATTTGCTCTTTATACTTTATTTAATCAAATTGTTGAGGTTGGAAAATCTACAAGAAATATGCTTTTTTATGAGTTATTTGGGGGTGCTCTTTTTATGTTAATGATACTTCCTATTTACTTGCATTTTAATACTGTAAGTACGATATTACCTAATCTTGCGGAGTGCTTTTGGCTTTTAATTTTAGCATTTTTTTGTACTGTTCTTTTATATTTATTACATATTTCGGTTTTGAAAAAATTGTCTGCTTTTACAGTTGGTATTGCAGGAAATCTTGAGCCTATATATGGTATTTTGCTTGCAGTAATATTTTTTGGAGAAGCTCATAATTTTACTTGTTCTTTTTATATTGGAATGTTTTTAATTTTATTTTCTGTATTTTTGCAATCAATTTCAAAAATGAAGTCTATTGAAAATAATAAAGTAGTGTGAAATTATTTGAAATTTTGAAAAATACAAAAAAAAGAGCCTTTTATAAGACTCTTTTTTTATATTTTTTATGCTTTATGAGCAGTGCTTTTTAAATGCAATTCTCTTAATTGTTGTAAAGATGCTTCTCCAGGTGCATCACTCATTAGATCTTTTGCACCAGAGTTTTTAGGGAATGCAATTACATCTCGAATACTATCAGTTCTGCATAATAATGCTACTAATCTGTCAAGCCCGATTGCTAATCCAGCATGTGGTGGTGTACCATATTGTAATGCGTTTACCATAAATCCAAATTTTTCTTTTGCTTCATCTTCAGTTAATCCTAATGCTTTAAATATTGCACTTTGAACTTCTGATGAGTGGATTCTTACAGATCCGCCACCTAATTCTGTTCCATTGTATACGATATCGTAAGCGATAGATTTAACATTGCCTAAATCTCCGGCTTTTAGTTTGTCTAAATCTTCGATACAAGGAGATGTGAATGGGTGGTGCATAGCCATAAATCTACCTTCTTCGTCAGACCATTCAAACATTGGGAAGTCTACAACCCATAATAGATTATGTTTGCTTTCATCAATTAAGTCTAATCTTTTACCAAAGTAAAGTCTTAATCTACCCATAATATCATATACAAGTTTTGGTTTATCTGCTACGAAGAATATGATATCTCCAGCTTGAGCTTGAGCTCTTTCTTGAATTTGTTTAGCTTGTTCTTCTGTTACAAATTTCAATACTGGAGATTTAGCTGTTCCATCTTCGTTGTAAATGATATTTGCAAGAGCTTTTGCTCCAAATGATACTGCTAATTTTGTAATATCATCAATATCTTTTCTAGAGAATTTTGCTCCGCCTGGAATTCTTATACCTCGAACAATACCACCATTTTGAAGAGTATTTTTAACAATTTCAAAGTTTGATTCAAGAATAATATCACCGATATCAAATAGTTCTAATCCAAAACGTGTATCTGGTTTGTCTGAACCATATCTATCCATAGCTTCTTGCCAAGGCATTTGAATAAATGGAGGTTTAACTTCTACTCCTGCAGCTTTGAAAGTTTCAACAATTAATCCTTCAACGCATTTGATAACGTCTTGTTGTTCAACAAATGACATTTCTAAGTCAATTTGTGTGAATTCAGGCTGTCTGTCTGCACGTAAGTCTTCATCACGGAAACATTTTGCAATTTGATAATATCTTTCAATACCACCTACCATTAATAATTGTTTAAAAATTTGAGGAGATTGTGGTAATGCGTAGAATTTTCCTTCTTGAACTCTTGATGGTACTAAATAATCTCTAGCTCCTTCTGGAGTTGTTTTAATTAAAATAGGAGTTTCTACTTCTAAGAAATCTTGATTATTTAAATAGCTTCTTGCTGCTTGACAAATTTTATGACGTAATGTCAAGTTGTGAAGCATACTTTCACGTCTGATATCTAAATATCTATATTTTAAACGAACATCTTCAGATACATTTTCATCATCTAAAACAAAAGGTAATGTTTTTGCTTCTGAAAGAATTTCTACAGAGTCTGGATACATTTCAACTTGTCCAGTAGCATATTTTTCGTTATATGTTTCTTCCGGTCTGCGTGTAACTTTACCTTTTACTGTTATTACGTATTCTGATCTTAATTTTTCAAAAACTTTATGAACTTCAGGGTTAATTTGCGGGTTTGCAACTAATTGGAAAAATCCAGTTCTATCTCTCAATTCTACAAATAAAATTCCGCCTAAATCACGAATAGTAGAAGCCCAACCTGATAGGGTAACTTCTTCATTCAAATTGTTTAGATTAAGCTCTCCACAATTATGGTCTTTAAGTTTTGTTTTAATCATTTCTTCTTCCTTTTCTATTTTCAGTATAGATTTAATTCAATCTTACCAAAAACATAAAAAAAAGAACATAAATGTGAAGAATATTTTAATTATCTTCTTCTATTTGTACGGCTTTTTGGTCGTTGTTGATTCGGTTGATTTTCATTATCTTCTTCATCTTCTTCATCATAATAGTCTTCGTATTCATAATCATCAGGTAAAATCTCTATTATTTGCATTGTCATAATACAAGAGATATTTACATGTAATTGTGGAGACTTATCGGGTCTGAATGCTAAATTTTTTCTGTCTTTTACTTCACAATTTTTTAATGTAATAAATTGGAAGCCTCCATTTAATATGTAAAAGAGCATATTATCAGGAATTGAATTACTAAATCTCATATTTTCTGGTAAGAGTAATTCTCCTTCAATATGTTGTTCATTTGTTGTAATTAGAACTTGCATTCTGGGTAAATCATTCATCATCATAATTTATTTTTCCTTTTATTTATTAATATTTTAGCGACAGTTAAAATATTTAACTGTCGCTATGTTATTTTTACTTTGTACCTTTAAACATTTCTTTGATACCGTCAACTGAGGATAAAATGCCTGTTGCTTCATATGGCATGTAAACAATTTTGTTATTTTCTCCATTAGTAATTGCTGTTAGAGTTTCCAAGTATTTCATTGCAATTAAGTATTTATCAGGTTGACCTTTATCTGCTAAAGCATTGATAATTCTTTCAATAGCTTCTTTTTCTGCATCTGCTTCAATTACACGAGCTTGAGCAATACCTTCGGCTCTTAAAATTTCTGCTTGTTTTGCACCTTCTGCAGATCTAATAGCTGCTTCTTTTTCACCTTCAGCTTTTCTTATTGCAGCTTCTTTAAGACCTTCAGCTTCTGTGATTGTTGCTTTTTTCTCTCTATCTGCTTTCATTAATTTATCCATTGATGCTTGGATATCAGCAGGTGGGAAGATGTCTTGAATTTCTACACGATTAACTTTTACACCCCATTTATTTGTCGCTTCGTCAAGAGTTGTTCTTAATTCATCATTGATTTTTCCGCGAGATGTTAAAGTTTCTTGTAAATCCATTTGACCTACAAGGTTTCTTAATGTTGTTTGTGTTAATTTTTCAATAGCTTCTGGTAAGTTTTCAATTTCATATACAGCACTTTTTGCATCAACTATTTGGAAATAAATAAGTGCATTGATAGTAATAGAAACGTTATCTTTAGTGATTACGTTTTGACGTGGGAAGTCATACATTTGTTCTCTTAAATCAATTCTATCAACTGCTTTTAGATAATAATAACTGCTGCCATCAATACCTCTTTGAGATACTTTTTTTAAGATGCCCCTTGGTGCTTCTAGAATTGGAAAGATAAAGTTTGGGCCAGCTCTAAGAGTTTTTTCGTATCTTCCCATTCTTTCAATAATGACTTCTTGTTGTTGTTGAACAATAATTATACCTTTAAATACATAAATTAATAATGCTACTAATAAGATTGCTAATAAAATACCCATTTTTCTCTCCTATATTTTTTCTACTGTTAAGACTAAGCTATCATATTTAATGATTTTAACTTCGCTACCTGCAGGAATAGGTTCTTCAACATCTGCACGAGCATTCCACCTTTCATCATAAATAGTAATAGCTCCTGATGATTTATCTATTGGCTCAATTACTTTTACAATTTTCCCAATGTATTTACCTTCCATTCCTGTTTCTGTTTCTTTATTTTTTTTATTTTTGATAAGTATAGGACGTAAAAATGCAATTGATAAAATGGCAAAAATTGCAAATAAAATTGTTAAAGTAATCCAATTATTAATCCATAATGCAATAATTGCAGTAATAAATCCAGCAATAGCAAGGTTTAAAAAGAACATTGAA
This sequence comes from Clostridium sp. CAG:768, assembly GCA_000437435.1. GTDB lineage: Bacteria > Cyanobacteriota > Vampirovibrionia > Gastranaerophilales > Gastranaerophilaceae > Stercorousia. The sequence continues at coordinate 80,322 of FR899626.1, forward strand.
GGTACAAGCATTTCTAAAATAAGAAAGACCAATCCTGCTATTGCAAAAATTTCCCATAAAATCATCGTGTCACTCCTTTTTAATATTTCTCATTTTATCATATTTTTCAGGGTTCGTCAATCGTGTTGAAAAATATGAAAAGTCTGATATAATTAGTTTATTAAAGAAAGGAGCTAGAAATGAAAAGATTTGAAGTAGAGCAGGCACAAAAAACTCACAAATTTGCCGATAATTGTGTTGATTTGTCTACGCCTGTAGTGCTCGGGGGGGGGGCAATTTAAGGCTTGCTCCACAATACTTTAGGAGGATATTTAAAAATTTAGTGTTTGGTCAAGCGGCACGCTTGGGATTTACGATTGCTGAAGTTTTAATAACTTTAGGTATTATTGGGATTGTTGCAGCGCTTACTATTCCAGCACTTGTTACCGGGTATCAAAAAAATGTTACTGTAGAAAGTTTAAAAAAAGTATATAGTACTTTATCTCAGGCTGTAAAATTATCAGAAGCAGATAATGGATTTGTTAGTGATTGGGATATTGGAGCTGGGCATAATTTATTTGTAGATTATTTATTGCCATATTTGAATACTGCAGAATATTGTGTATTATCAGAATGTAAATCTCGTGGAATTTATTTTGGTTTAGAGGGAAATAAGTACGTTGTTCCAGCTGGGCCAAATAGTGTTGATTCTTTCCCTGGAGGGGATACTCAAACTTGGATTGTAGTTTTGACAGATGGGACAATGCTTTATGCATATCAAAGTCTTTATCATAATTATGTAATAGTTAAAATAATGGTTGACATAAATGGAAATAAGGGCCCTAACAAGATGGGCAGGGATATTTTTTCTTTATTGTTTTTAACAGATTCTTTATTAGGATCTCCAGATACTGCAGATACAATAATAGTTAGACCCGGAATATATTTTGAAGGTTTTGGATTGGAAAGAACTCAATTAGTTGATAATAGTAAATATTATAATTGCAATAAAACAAGTTATGCTTTTACTTGTGGAGCATTAATTCAATATGATGGTTGGAAAATTCCAAAAGATTATCCTTGGTAATAAAGCTAAATCATCATATTTGTTTGTTGTAATATTAAAATATGATAAATTTTGATTCTTTAACCCTAAAATATTGGCTTGATGAAAATAAAGAATTTTTGCAAGGTGCAAGAATTCAAAAAATTCAGCAACCTACTAGGAGAGATTTTGTTTTTTCTATAAGAGGTAAAGGGATTACTAAAAAATTATATATAAATATTAATCCTCAGTATTTTCATGTCTGTTTTATGAGTAAAGAAAATGAGGATAAACGTTTAATTGAAATACCTCAAAAACCGCCTATGTTTTGTATGCTTTTGAGAAAATATTTGGAAAATGCTGTTATCTCAAAAGTTGAACAGCCTTTGTATGAAAGAATTTTAGAATTTTATATTGAAACATATAATGAACTGTCTGAAAAAATTTATCTTTGCTTAGCCGTTGAGTTAATGGGTAAATATTCAAATGTAATTTTGTACAATTATGATACGAATATAATTTTAGGATGCGCTCATAATGTTGGTGCTGAAAAAAGCAAGGAAAGAGAAATGGCAGGCGGATTGCCTTATGTTTATCCTTCAGGACGCCCAACTGATTGGTATGCAAGTGATGATTCTTTAGCTAAGAATAATTATTCTCAAGATATCAATTCTGTAATTGATAATTATTATTCAGATTGTATTTATTCAGATAAATTTACTAGATTAAAAGATGCTTGTAAACAGATTGTCAATTCTAAGTTGAAAAAAGATAAAAATTCTTTGAAAAAAATGCAATACAGATTGGATAAAGAATTTGATTCGGATAAATATCGTTTATATGGTGATTTGATAATGGCTAATCTTTACAATTCAAAAGATTATTCAAAATTTATCAGTGTCTATGATTATGAAAATAATAAAGATATAAAAATTGAACTAGATGAAACTCAGACTTTGAAAGAAAATGCAAATAGATTTTATAAGCTTTATAACAAAGGTAAAAATACAATAACTAAGCTAACGGAATTGACAGCCGAATTAAAAGAAAAAGTTTCATACTATGAGCATATTTTATATTCTCTAGATATTGCAACTTCAATATCTGATTTAATGCAGATTAAATTTGAAATAGAACCTGAAAAAGTAAAAAAAGAGTATTCAAAATCATCTATTGAACCTATGGAATTAAGTATTGAAGGTTATAGAGTATTTGTCGGCAGAAACAACAGGCAAAATGACTTTATAGTGTCAAAGCTCTCGAAGGATGAGGATTATTGGTTTCATACAAAGGATTGTGCAGGTTCTCATGTCCTTTTAAAATGTGATAATCCTACTGATAAATTATTATTAGAGTGTGCAAAATTAGCAAAAGAATATTCAAAAGGAGCAGATTCTTCAAAAGTGGGAATAATTTATACTAAAAGAAAATATCTCAAAAAGCCGCCTGCTGCCAATTTAGGGTATGTTACATATAAAAATGAACGGGAAATTATTCTTTAATGTTGGAAGAAAATCAAAAAATATCTGATAATGTGGATATGGCTAAAAAACATGTAATAGCTCTCGTTGATTGTGATTCTTTTTTTGTATCTTGTGAGCAGTCTGTAAATCCGGATCTTAAAGGAAAACCTGTATGTGTTATGTCAGGTCGTGGACAGTGTGTGATTTCTAGATCTAAAGAAGCTAAAAAACTTGGAATTAGAATGGGAATGCCTTACTTCCAAATTGAAGGACAAATGAAAAAGGCTGTGTTTATTAATGCTAATCACGAATTGTATTGTCAAATTTCTGAAAAAGTTATGGATGTGTTAAAGTCTTTTAGCCCAAAGGTAGAAATATATTCAATAGACGAAGCTTTTGTTGAATTGACAGGACTTGAGAGGTTATATAAAAAGAATTATTTAGAAATAGCACAAATGATAAGGCAAGAAGTTTTAGATAAAGTTGATATTCCAGTATCAATTGGTGTGAGTTCTTCTAAATCCCTTGCAAAATTAGCTTCGGATAAGGCTAAAAAAGCAGATGAAGGAGTCTTTTTAGTTGGATCAAGGAAGATTATTCCTCTTTTAGAAAAAACAAGTATTGATGAAATATGGGGTATTGGTAAAAATTTATCTATAATGTTAAGAAAACATGGTATTTTAACAGCTTATGAATTAATTTCTCAAGATGATTTATGGCTTAATAAGCAAATTGGAATTCATGGGCTAGAGATGAAGCATGAGTTATTGGGTGAGATGGTATCTCCAGTTTCTAATGAGATTAAATTGCCAAAATCTATTCAAAAAACAAGTGCACTTGCAAAATTTTCATCCGATAAAAATTATTTAAAAAATTCTCTGAATTATCATATTCATAGAGCATGTGTGAAATTAAGAAAAATAAATGCAAAGTGTAAAGGTGTCAGTATTTTTCTAAGAACTAAGGATTTTAAAGTTGATTGTGAAAAAAAAGTTTTGAATATTGGTACGGATTTTGAGCTTGAAATATCAGACATAGTATTTGAGTTATTAGAAAAAATTTATAATCCGAATATTCTTTATCGTAGTACAGGTGTTATTTTAGATACTTTTGTTTTTAATAATGAAGCACAAATGTCTTTGTTTTCTGATAATGTAGTTGATGAACGCAAAGAAAAGCTATCAAAATGTTTTGATAAACTTGAACAAAAATTTGGGAAGGATATTATTCAAACAGGTTTTATAAAAAAAGATGTTTAAAGCTTGTTTTTTATATAGTATATTGTTATAATAAGTTATACAATTATAAGAAAGGAGCGGATTATGGAAAGATTTGAAACTCGGGGGGGGGGCATAATTTAAGCTCTACTCTTGCGTTTACATTAGCAGAGATACTTATAACTTTAGGAATTATAGGAATTGTAGCAGCGCTTACAATGCCTTCTATTATTGCAAAGTATCAAGATAAAGTACTAATAACTGCAACTAAAAAGGCATATTCGACAATTCAAAATGCTTTGTTGGAAGCTCAAGCTGATGGTGGTACTATAGGAGATAATACATATTTATTTGATGTTACACAAAATAATGTTGATTTAGCTAAAAGATTTCAAAAATATTTTAATGGCGCAATTTTATGTGAAAATAAAACATCAAAAGGATGTAAAGAATATTATGATATTACATATTTGTATGCAACGAAACAGGTTTTAAACGGTAGTACATCTGGACAAGCTTTAAATTATCCTAAACTTATTTTACCTGATGGTATGATTTTGTCTTTATCTCAACAAGCTTCTTGTCTGAATGTTTGGTATTCTTGTGAGCGAGATGATAAAGGAAACTGTAAAAAAGATGAACATGGTAATGATATTATGAAACCTGGAAGTGATGATGCTTGTGCTTATATTTATTTTGATGTTAATGGAGTGAAAGGTCCTAATCAATACGGTAGAGATGCTTATTCATTAAAAATAAGACAAAAAGATTTGACAGGAGTTTTTTATAATCCTTATGGTGCTGAAAGTTTGAAAAATATACTTTCTGGTACAGAAAAATTAATTTATGAAAAATATACAATAGGTGAGACAGTTGAATAAAAAAAGTCCCGAAATTATTTCGGGACTTTTTTATTTTTATTCTAAAATCCAACCGTTTGTTAAATCAACTTTGATTGGCTTAAGAAGTTTTATGTAGACAACATCTTCTGGATTAACATTTAATTTTTCACCTTTTAATGTTGCTCTTACTATTTTCATAAACCAGTTTCTGTCTTTTTTGATTTCTCCAGAGCCTGCAAATGTTGTTGTTTGGTCATTGTTTGTAGTGATTAATGAGTTATCTAGAACTAAAACCCCATTTCTAACAAACCATTTACCGCTTCTTACATCCAGTAATTGCCCTTTTAAGTTTGAACCTTTATATACAAGGATAAATTTATCTTTAGTTACATAGTTTTCTGGAGCTGAAGCTACATAGATTTCTCCAGGTTGAGATGATTGAGAACTTATGTAGTTACTCAATTTAACAGGAACAATTGCACCTGCTGGAATTGTGCCGACACTTCCTTGTACATATGCATTTTCTACTACATACCCGTCACCGGTTTTCTTTCTCATTGCTTCTGCAAGTTTTGCATTTGGATTTAATTGAGCTTGTTCCATCATTTCATATAAAATTGCAGATACTTCTGCTCTTGTTGCAGGTCTGTTTGCTTCAATTTTTGCTTTGTCTTTTGATGGAATAGTTACTAACATATTTAAAATTTCTGCTTTGCCTGCAGGAATTAAGAACCATTCTGGAACTTCATTTGTGTCAGCGAATTTTTTAGAAAGAACTTCTTTAGCTTTCATATCACTGATTTGTTCTGTAGTTAGAGCATTTACCGCTACAGAAATTGATTCTGCTCTAGTCACTGTATCATCAGGTCTGAAAGGTTCACCTTGTGGCGGGCATGAAATTAAATCAAAATATAGTGCTTTTTGAATTGAATCATATGCCCAAAAACCAGGTTCAATATCAGTGAATTTAACCGGTTGTGCAACATTTGTGTGTTCTTGCCCTAATGCTTTAATAGCCATTGATGCAAATTCTGCTCTTGACACATTGTCATCAGGTTTGAATGTGCCGTCAGGGTAACCTACAATTACACCTTTTTCAGTTAAAACTTCGATTTGTTTCGCAGCCCAATGGTCAGAATTAACATCAGGATAAGCGAAAGCTGGTATGGTTATAACTAATGTAACCAGTGCAGATAACGCTAGTTTAAATAGATTTCTCATACTTTACTCTCCTATATAAATATTCCATTAATATATTACCTGTAAAAGGAATTTACGGCAATATTTAATAAAGTTATGTTACTATTGCTAAACATAGCAATTTTATTTTGTTTTTTGTTTTATAAATTTATGCTATGATTTTTCAATCATAAAGGAGTGTAGTAAATGCCAATTGATTTTAATCCGCATATTTTATTTGTTAATAATAATCGACCTGTTTTGCAAAATATTGTAAATTCAACTTTTCTTGCAAATCAACCGATACAGGATACTTTTACAAAAACAGTTCAGACAAATTCATCATATGACGGAATTAAAATAGAGAAAAAGTCTTTTGGTAAGATTGAAAAGACAGGCAAGCAAGCTGAATTATATACAATTACAAATAAAAATGGTGCAAGTGTAAGTTTATCTTCTTTTGGTGCTACTATTACATCAATAAAAGTGCCTGATAAAAGTGGAAAATTAATAGATGTTGCTCAAGGATATGAGTCTGTAACGCCTTACGAAAAATCTCCGATTGGGCATGCTGGTGGCACAATTGGACCTTGTGCAAATAAAATTAATAAAGGTTCTTTTAAGCTCGGAGAAAAAGAATACAAATTGGATTGCAACAAAGATAACGGACTTACTCATTCTCATGGTGGTAAAGAAGGGTTAGATGTTAAAAACTGGAATGCAGAAGTATTAAAAGACGGCATCAAATTTACTTATAATAAAAAAGATATGGAAGGTGGGTATCCTGCAAATGTAAAAATGTCTGTGACATATAAGTTTGATAACAACAATAATTTATCAGTAAAATATGAGGCTCAATCAGACAGTGATACAATTTTGAATTTGACAAATCATTCTTATTTTAATCTTGATGGTGCTGAAAATACTTATGAAAATTCTGTAATGGAACATATAATTCATTTGCCAAATTCTTCTAAATATACTCCAGTGAATGAAATAGCAATTCCGACTGGTGAAATAAAATCTGTAGATGGTACTGATTTTGATTTCAGAACTCCGAAAAAATTGTCTGAAATGAATAAAAACGGGTATGATCAGAATTTTGTTGTAGATAATTATGACGGAAAGACAATAATTGAAGTTGCTAGAGTAAAGTCTGAAAAATCAGGAATAAATATGAATGTATCTTCTGATTTACCTGGATTTCAGTTCTATACGGCAAATAACTTAGGTAAAGATTCTCAACCTTTAGGAAAAGATGGAAAAAGGTATGAGAAACATTCAGCTTTATGTGTGGAACCACAATTTTTCCCTGATGCAATAAATACATTTGAAGAAAAACCTATTTTGAAAAAAGGTGATAAATATAATCGAACAATAATTTATTCTTTTGGTAATAATTAAAATTAATAATTCATACGTTTAGCTAATTTATAATTGAAAATTAAATTGTATTATCAAATAATGAGGCAATTCTTATTATTAATTTTAATACTGAATTTAATTTCAATATCTGCTTTTGCTGCTACTCCAAAGAATCATAAATTTTATGAAAAGGATTATCAAAACTATTGGTGTAGAGCAAATGGTGGTGTGACAGAAGTGATTTTGCCTGATAAGGCTCGTGTTGATTGCGTAACAAAGACTCATGCCGTAGAATTTGATTTCGCTAAAAAATGGGCAGAAAGTATCGGTCAGTCTCTGTATTATGGGGAACAGTTACATAAAAAAGCAGGAATTGTTTTGATTTCTGAAAATGGTCAAAGTGATGAAAAATATATAAAACGTGTAAAATCAGTGGCAAATTACCACAATATTGATTTATGGATAATTACACCAGAGCAAATGAAATAAAAATTTTTCAGCAAAAATTTTTTTGTTTAAGTTTTAATAATTATAATGTAATAAATTTAGGAGTTAAGTATGGTTAAAATTTATGGTATTTCAAGATTTGTAAATGAAAAAACGACCGCAATTCAAAGAACTGTAAAAATTTTACCTAAAACAGGTACTCAAGTTATAAAATTTATGAATAATGAAAAATTAATGTCTAAGGTAGTTATACCTGGACGTGGAAATGTAAACTCCAGATTTATGACTAATTTAATAACAAATTTTAAAGATGGACAACCGTATAAAATTTCAATAAATTACATAAAACGCCCCTATAAGGGGTTATCTGACTACTATGTTTCTTTGTTTTTTTTACCAAAATATATGGATCTAAAGAATAAATGGAAATCTGTTTTTGCAGGAAGAAATTATTTTGTGTAAAGGTAATTGTGTTTTAATTAAAATAAGAATGTATTCTAGTCTAAAATAAATATAATAAAAAAGACCTCATAAGAGGTCTTTTAAAATGGTGGGCAAGGGTGGATTCGAACCACCGTAGTCTCGCGACGGCAGATTTACAGTCTGCTCCCTTTAGCCACTCGGGCACCTACCCATATTTAATTTTCAAAATTTGCCTTTGACGGGATTTGAACCCGTGGCCTCTCCCTTACCAAGGGAGTGCGCTACCCCTGCGCCACAAAGGCTTATGCCACAAGGGCTTTTATTTAATAAAAAATGCCGACTATAGGAATCGAACCTACAACCTACGGTTTACAAAACCGTTGCTCTACCATTGAGCCAAGTCGGCTAACCACATGAATTATTGTATTAAGAAAATACTTAAATGTCAAGACTTTCTTTTTATATTTGTTGTATAATTTTTTTAGCAAATTTTATATTAAGAAAGGCTTGGATTTATGTTTAGAAGTATTGCCCCTATAATATTGTTAACTATTTCAAATATATTTATGACTTTTGCTTGGTATGGCCATTTAAAGCATAAATCTACAGCATTGTGGTTAGTTATTTTAGTTAGTTGGGGCATAGCGTTTTTTGAATACTGTTTTCAAGTCCCAGCAAACAGAATTGGAAGCAGTGTATATTCTGCAGCACAACTAAAAACTATTCAAGAGGTTATTACTCTTTTAGTTTTTAGCGTATTTTCCGTTTTATACTTAAAAGAAGAATTTAAGTGGAATTATTTAGTTGGATTTATATTTATAATTTTTGCTGTATTTTTTATTTTTAAAAAATGGTAATATTATTTTTCAAAAACAAATACCCTATAATATTTTAATTTTGTAGCTTTTTTTATTTGTAAATATTTTTGGCAAATCATGAATGCTTCTGCATTCATTCTTGAAAGGCTACCTGTCATAACTGGTATTTTTCTATATTCATCCATGCTTTTTAGTGGGTATGAATTATAATTTTCGTCCCAAATATAGAAAATTTTATCATGTTTATTCATTGGGGCAATTACTCTTGATACAAAATCTTTTTCAAATTCCGGATTTATTTGTTGGGAGTTAATAACAAAATGCTCATATTTACCGTATTTGTCAGCTATATTTATGTTTTGAGCATAAGATTCATGGACGAAATCTTGTAATAAACTGAACTTTCTTCCGTTAAATTCTATGTATTTATCAAAGTCATTATTTCTTAAGGCTAGCACAATTGTATCTGAGTCTTTTATTCCATAATTATTTAATACTATTGCAGTTGGCTTTTCTCCTAAATCACGATATCCTCTTACTGCACTTTGAGGAGAGGCTATTAAATATAGTGTGTTTATTAATAATAGGTAAGTGATTATAATTTTTAATTTTATAGGTTTTATTTCTCTTAAACCAAGGCTTATTAGTAGTAAAAATGGAGTTACTGCAAGAATTGTGTATCTTGTAAGCATTCTAAGCCCGCTATTCATGCAAAGTATAGTTTCAAATAGTAAAAATAGTATTGGTAAAGCTAAGATATAATAGTTGTTTTTATTTTCTTTGATAGCTCTGTACATTCCATAAAATGCTATGCCTATTGGAATGTATAAAAATAAAATTTGTAGTATTCCAATTGTTGGGATGTAGATTTTGGGGTTATTATATACAGCTATTATAATTGGAGTGAAGAAATTTTGAATAAGCACAAATGTTGTAAAAATATTACTTGTGAATATCCAATTTGCGCTCTCATATTTGCCCATATGAGTAAGTATGTAAATAGCGAAAGGAAGTATCGATGCTATAAGTATTAAATTTGAGATTAAAAAGTTTTTTAATATTTTTTTATTTTTTATAAGTATGTACGTAAGTACAATAAGGCCTTGGGCTATTACATATAATATACCTATTGTAAATGTGTACACAATTGCTGCATTTGCAAGTGTATATCCTACATAATCTTTAATATGATTATTTTTAATTATTCTGATTATGAAAAACATGGAAATGGTCACAAAAAGGGCTAGAAAAATATAAAATTTTACTTCTTGTGAATAAAAAATTAATGTAGCGTTAATTGCTGTTAAGAATGCAAAAATATTTCCCGTTTTTTCATCTTTAATTTCTTTCCCTGTAAAAAACGCCATAACAACAGTTAATACTCCTGCCAGTACCGAAAATAATCTTATTGTAATATCTCCGTTACCGAATATTTTCATCCATGCTGCAAGCATTAGTTGATATAAAGGGAAATGAACATCAGCATCTACTGCAGCTTTTATAATATCCAACGGACCTCCGGCAATTGTTTGGTTATACATTACCATTTCGTTGTGCCAAAAGCCTGCTGGTTTGTCGATAAATAGTATACGTAAAATTATTGCAAATATAACTAACAATACAAATATAATTTTATCTTTTTTCATAATCTCCTCTTATATCCCACTTTATTAAATAAAAAAGCGGACGACGGGACTCGAACCCGCGACGTCAACCTTGGGAAGGTTGCATTCTACCACTGAATTACATCCGCATAATATTAATATTTAACTTTGTAATTTTATCAAATATGTAAAAGTCATGCAAGTAAAAATCTTTTGAAAAATTATTTTTTAGCTTGACAAAATATGTAAAAATTTCTAATCTTTTATATATGATAAGAGTTGGAGTTTATAGAAAGTTATGATAGTTATTAACAGAATATTTTTATTAATAGTAATATTATCTTTTTATTTGCTAATTCCATCTAGGGTCTATGCTTTAGATTATAAAAATGGACATTTCGAAAAAATAAGAACAGATTATCATTTGGGGATTCCTGTCCAATTTAATGACGGTAGAGTATTTATAATTTCAGATGATAATATTATAAATTTTGATACTAATACTAATAAATTCAATAAAATTGCAACTCTCAATACCTCAATTGATAAGCATGATAATACTAAAGCTATAGGATTAATCCAAAATAAAATTTTGTTTATAGCCCCTTTATTTAAAGAACCTTCAGAACAGTTCGAACACGAAATTTATTGGTTAATTCTTAATGATTTATATAAATACAAATCATTATATTTTGGAGATAAAAATATTAAAACAACAAGAGATGCTTGGCGAGCTTATAAACAATTACCAGAAATAGAAAGAGAAAAAATTTATTTACCCTATCTACAAAAAGATTCAAATTTATTAAAAAAATATTATGATTATATAGAGGATTATAAAAAATCGATGTATGCCCAATTATTTGATATTGATTCATATAATTTCGAATATACAGGTAAATTAAATTTAAGAAGATCTAATTCAAAAAAAGTTTTGTTAAAAGATGGTAGTGTACTTTTATTTGGAGGTTTTGTTCAAAGAGATAATTCTATACCTATCGGAATTAGTGATTCAGGTGTGTCTAGAAAAGCAAGTGTGATTGAAGTCTATAATCCTGATACAAATGAATTTTCGCTTATAAAATCCCCTAAAATTTTTAATAATATTAATGATTTGTATCTTTATAATGATAATTTATTAATTGTTGCTGATAACAGATTTTATTTATACAATTTACGGACAAATAATTTAAGAGAATCAAACTGTGAAGTGAATGGTAAAACTTTTCTTCAATTAAAAAATGGAGATATTGTATTAGTAAGTTATGTTTCTGATAAATTAGGTAATCAGATGATTTTGAAACGATATAATCCAGAAAAAGATGCAATTGTTGAACTTGGGAAATTAATTGTTCCAAGAGGATCAGTTTATTTGTATAACATGACATTATTACCTGATGGGAATATTTTAGTAAACGGTGGCCAAAATATTGAAAAATCAGGTAATTTTTCAGGAGATGGTATATATGAAAATCGAACTGAAATATTTAATCCTGAAACAGGGAAATCTGTATTGATAAAAAATATGCCTTATAAAAGACCTGGAGGGTATTCAGTTATGTTAAAAGACGGACGTATATTGTTTTATTTTGATAAGTACGCTTGTTTATATGTTCCAAGAAAATAAATTAAGTGAGCGCAATGTGAATATTAGTCTGTATTGCAATAAATTAGCAAAATAAAAAAGAGTCCGAAAATCAGACTCTTCTTTATGGAGCGGGAGACGAGGCTCGAACTCGCGACATCCTCCTTGGCAAGGAGGCATTCTACCACTGAATTACCCCCGCATTGGGTACTTTTTTATTATTACATGAACAATTTTTTTTTGCAAGTGTTTTTTATTATTTAAAGAAAAAATTTTTTATTTTATTAATTATGTTAGTACTTATAGGTGTTTTTTTCTTAGCCAACTTGATGTTTTCATTATTTATTAATATTTCATATGGCATAATATCAATATTGTGTTTCCAATTTTTTAGTTTTTGGGTTTGTTTTTCAATTATTTCTCCAATGTGTTCTTTTGCATATTGAGTACTATATACTATTTCATTTATGTGTTCTGATATCCCATTTGATTTTGGTTGATGTTTATAATGAGTAGAAAGCCTGAATACAAAATCGTCATATTGAATGTAATGTATCATATTATTATTTCCACAATTATATTTTAATTTTTTTATTTCAGGCTGATTTTTATAAAATTTATTGTATGATTTAGAATCAATGAATATAATTTTAGCATTTTTGTTCGTTATTTTGGGGGAAATATTTAGCATGCGACAGCTTCTTCTTGTTTTGTTGTACTATCCATTGATCGAACATCTATTTCTATTCTATTCGGGAATGCTTTATTTAATTTGTTTATCAGTTCATTAGATGAATTTACCCAGAATAATGAAGATGTTAAAATTTTTACATCATTATCAAAATCTTTTAATTTGAATGTAACTGGATCAGAGCCTGAATATTGACATAAGAGATTTTTTAGCAACACTATTTCTTCAAATTTAAAGTCATCAATTAGAGAGATTGTAAAAATATTAGAATTATCTACAGTTTTTACAGTTTCAACTATTAATGATGGTGGTTCATCGTCACTTCTTCTGTTTACTTTCCCTGAAATAATTACACGTTGTTCATTTTGCAAGTAATCACCATATTCTTGGATTTTCCCGTTGAATGCAATAACTTCAATTTTCCCAGAAAGATCTTCAACAGTTATAAATCTTATAAATTTTGTCGGATCTTTTTTGGTTGGAATTTGTTTTACTGCAGTAATAAGACCGCAAATCGTAACAATTTTGTCATTTGGCTGTTCAGGAATTTCTGTTATTTTATGAGTCATCAAGAATGGTAATTTATCTCTAATTGTAGATAGCGGGTGACTTGTTACATAAAATCCCAAAAATTCTTTTTCAAAATTTTGTAATGTTCTTGCATCATATTCTTCATCAGATCCTGCTAGTTGGAATTTTGCATCTTCTATTGCAGATGTATCTCCTAGCATGTCAAATAAACTGCCTTGACCTGACTCTTTTGCTTTTGATTCTTTAGAAGCAGTTGCTGTTATGTATTCAATATTATCCATTAATTGTTTTCTGCTTTTTTCTATTGATGCAAATGCTCCTGCTTTAATTAAGCCTTCAAGAGTTTTTTTGTTTGAACATTTAGTATCTAAGCGTTTAATATAATCATAAATTGATTTATAATCACCATTTTCTTCTCTTTCTTTGATGATTTCTTCAATTACTCCTTCTCCGACTTGTTTAATTGATGCAAGTCCGAAACGAATATTTTTGCCGTCTGGTGCATATTCAAGATATGATTTGTTAATGTCTGGTGGTAAAACTTTTATTCCATATTTCAATGCTTCTTCAATGTAAGCTTGAGTTTTATCTTGATCTCCTGCAACACTTGATAATAGTGCTGATAAATATTCAACAGGATAATGACATTTTAGATACGCTGTTTGATATGCCACGAAGGCGTAAGCTGATGAGTGAGCTCTGTTAAAGCAGTATGCTGCGAAGTTTTGAATTTGTTCAAAAAGTTTAGTTGCATCTTCTGCTTTCATACCGTATTTTGCAGAACCCTCAATTAATTTATCTTTTTGAGCAGCCATAGCAACAGGGTCTTTGTGCCCCATCATACGACGCACTTGGTCTGCTTGTCCTAAAGAGTAATCTGCCATGACTTGGAAAATCTGCATGATTTGCTCTTGGTATACCATTGTGCCATATGTATCTTTTAGAATTGGCTCTAATCTTGGGTGTGCGTATGTAATTGCTTGACGACCATGTTTTCTTTCTACGAAGTCATCTACCATGCCTGACCCTAAAGGTCCCGGTCTGAATAGTGCAACCAAAGCACCTAAATCTTCAAAAACGTCTGGTTTTAATTTTTTTACCAAACTTGTCATACCTGAAGATTCAAGTTGGAATACTCCGACAGTTTCTCCTCGAACTAACATATCATATGTTGGTTTGTCATCTAGAGGTATATGGTTAATATCAACATCTATTCCTTGACATTTTTGTACGAGTTTAACTGTTTTATGAATCATTGTAAGGTTACGCAGACCTAAAAAGTCCATTTTTAGAAGTTTCATTTTTTCTAAAATTTCTCTGTGGTACTGCGTAATAATGATCCCGTCTTTTGAAGGTTGTACTGGTACAATTTGGTCTAGCGGTTTGTATGAGATAATTACACCTGCAGCGTGCATACCTATACCGCATTTAATACCTTCTACATTTTTAGCTGTATCTATAACTCTTTTTATTTCTTCATCTGTGTCGTAAAGATTTTTTAGTTCAGATCCTTCAATCATTGAACCTTCAATTGTATCTTCGATTAAGGAAGCTGTTTTATTACTTTTTGCATATTCCATTCCGAATACTCTTGCAACACTTTTAAATGCGTTTCTTGCTGCAAGTGTATTGAATGTAATAATCTGACATACTTTATCTTCGCCGTATTTTTTTACAACATAGTCAATAACTTCTCCACGTTTTTCAATACAAAAGTCTGTATCAATATCAGGCATACTGAAACGTTCAGGGTTTAAGAATCTTTCAAACAACAGATGGTGTCTGATAGGGTCTAAGTCCGTAATATCAAGAGCATATGCAACAACTGAACCTGCTGCAGATCCCCTTCCTGGTCCTACTGGTATATCATGTGTTTTGGCAAAGTGAATGAAATCCCAGGTTATTAAGAAATATGCAGAAAATCCCATTTTCTCAATAATACCAAGTTCATATTTCACACGTTCTTTAAGTTCTGGTGTTATTTCTTCTTCTTTGTATTTTCTTTTAAGACCTTGCATTACAAGCTCTTCTAAGTAAGAATCTGTTGTGTGATTTGGTGGAACTTTGAAATCTGGTAATGGTGCTTCCCATTTAATTGTAACGTGACACTGTTCTGCTATATCAACTGTGTTTTTTATACATTGGTCAAAAGTTTCTGAATCCATCCATTTAAAAGCATCTCGCATTTCAGAAACTGTTTTTACATAAAACTCATTATTAGGAAAATGAAAACGATTTTCTTCATCTTTCATAGATTGAGTCTGCATACAAAGTAAGGTATCATGCCAGTCTGCATCTTCTTTTCTCAAATAGTGAGAGTCGTTTGTGATAATCATTTTTATATCAAGTTCTTTTGCGAGCTTGATTAAATCTGGGTTAGTTCTTTTTTGTTCTTCCAGTCCATGGTCTTGTAATTCAATATAATAATCGTCTCCGAATAAATCTTTATAGCGTTTGGCAACAGCTTTTGCTTCTTCATAATCACCTTTTAATAGGTTTTGCAAAACTTCTCCACCAAGACAGGCTGAGCAGCAAATAATTCCTTCATGACGTTCTTTTAATAGCTCAAAATTAATACGAGGTTTCATATAAAAACCTTTGCATGCTGCATCAGATGCAAGCTTTACAAGGTTCATGTATCCTTCATTATTTTTTGCTAAAAGAATTAAGTGATATCTTGGATTATTATTTGGATCTTTTTCTGTAATATCTCCATTATGTACATAAAATTCACACCCTATAATAGGTTTAATTCCAGCTTCTTTTGCTTCCAAATACAAATCAAGTGCACCATACATAACACCGTGGTCTGTAATTGCGACAGCTGGCATGTTATTTTCTTTGGCAAACTTGCATAAATCTTTTAGTTTTATTGCTCCATCAAGAAGTGAAAATTCACTGTGGAGATGTAATGGTACAAATTGAGTGTTACTATCCATAACAAAATACTAACACAAGATTATTAAAAAAAAACTTTAATGTAACATTATATTATTGATAATTTTCAAGGGTAGAATTAATTCTTTCAATCATTTCTTCTTTGAAGAATTTAGGAGAACAAATTTCGCATTCTGTTCCATATCTCATTAATCTTTTTATTAGCATATGTAAGTCTTCATTTTTGTTGACTATGATATGGCTGCCGTCTGCTTCTATTTTATCTAATCTTTCCCAGTCTCTTAGTTTATAGTTTCTTGCTAATCTATTTTTTATTCTATAGACAATTGTAGTAGGTATTGATTGTCCTGAATTTGATATTGGTAATTGTTTTACAGATTGAATTTTCTCAATAGGAATTTCATAAACTCTACTCCCATTATTTCCTAAAGCTTTTAGGTAAATTTTTCTTTTTTGATATAGTAATTCAATAGGGGAACATAAAAGGTTTATTGCTTCCCCTTTTTCTGTTGTGTAAATAATTTCAAGTTTTAATTTATCCTGACAAAATTTTTCACATTGTTTAATTTGTTCTACCATTTCTGAATGGTTAAATTGCAAATGTAAATTATTTGTATTGTTTGTTATTTTTTCTAATGATTGTGCATAGTCATTATATCTGATCTCTAAACTATGAATAAAATGCTCAAGATTTGTTTTGTTTTTACCGTTAGGTAGTATTTCGCTTGCTTCTTTTAAAAGCTTAATGCTTTTTAAATCTTCTAAATTAAATTTGATTTTATATAGGGAGCTTTGTAGTTGATATTTGCCATTAATTTTTTTTACCTTTATGCCAAATATTTTCATAGCATTAAGATATTTGTTTAATGTAACATGGGTATTTGAAGTTCCGTCATATTGCCCGTTTGAAAAGTGGTCTATAACTTTTTTAAATTCAGCATCACCATCATAGAGCATTTTTAAAAATTCAAATAGTTTTACACAGGCATCATTGTATTTTTCGGTTAGTTTTTTAGTCACAATAATACCCCGCTTTCATGTTATTTAATAATGTAATAAATTCTTTTTTGAAATCTTCTGGGGCAATTATTTTGCAAGTTGGTCCATATTCTAGAAATTTTTGTTTAGCTAGAAATTTATTAGATGTTTTTAATTCAATAATGGCTTTATTATCTTCTGTTTTTAGTAATTTTTCATTTTCATCTAATATTAAGTTTTTGTCTTCTGTTTTTAGTTCGTATGTAATGCAAATAGATTTCAAATTATCTGGAATTGTTTTGTTTAATTTTATTTCTTTAATCGATTTAATTCTGCTAACTAAAAAAATACCATATTCCATGTATTCAAAACCGGTACCATATAAATAAATTTTTCCATTAGAAATATCGATTTTGTCTGTTAGTATTTCAATATCTTTGAGTCCTGTATTTGGCGAATTGTATTCTATTAAAATTTGGTTTTTCTTTTCACAACAATCGATTAGTTCTTCTAGTAGTTCTCGATTTATATCTTTGAGAAGTGAAATGTTTTTTATTTCATTTATAAAATTTTCGCATTTAATGTATTTACAAATTTTTTCAAAGAATTTTTCTAAAGATAATAATTCTTTAATATCAATATTTTTAACAAGACTTTTATAAGTTTTTATTACACTTTGCATTTCATCATCTGACATTTTAAGTTCAAATGGGTGAGCTGTAATTACATATCTTGAAATTTTGTCTTCGCCCCTAAATCTTTTTACTTCGCAACCTATTCTTTTTAGTGAATTAATATAAACTCTTAAAGTATCAATTGATATTTTTTCTCTTAAATATGGGTGATTAATAAAGTGATTGCAGATTTCTTCATAAGATTTTGGACCTTCTGTTAATAGAGAGAATAAAAGCAGTGCTTTGTATCCTGTAAAGGACATTAAATTATAGGTTACTTTTTGATTTTTTATAAATTCTTTCATATTCTCTCCCCAATATATTTTACTATAAAATTTATAGCATGTCTAAATTGTATTAATAACACTAATTCTTAATTGTCAATTAAAAATTGTCAGATTTTTACTTA
This sequence comes from Clostridium sp. CAG:768, assembly GCA_000437435.1. GTDB lineage: Bacteria > Cyanobacteriota > Vampirovibrionia > Gastranaerophilales > Gastranaerophilaceae > Stercorousia. Next base: position 98,470 of record FR899626.1, read on the forward strand.
ATTTCATTAAGATTTCTTCATTAAGATTTAAGAACTTGAATTTTTTCTAGTTATTTCAAGGGGCATGGTCAATTGTAAATTTTATTTTATTTTTCTTTACTTGTCAAACTTTTAACTTAGATTTACATTAAAAACTGTGGAGGGGCGGTAACCTTAAAACAAAAAAAATAAGGGAACGGCTGCCAGGATAGTAAAAGATTTAATTCAAATGATGAACAAAAATCTTGAGGAATAAATAGCAGTAAAGAGAGGTGATGGCAAAGGCTCGATAGTTGGAAAAATGGGTTAAAGAAAGAGGAAATAAAAAAAGTTTTTTGAAGTGTAGAAGAAAAGATTAGGGATATTTTTATTTAGTTGATTTTAATTATTTGGGATTTACAAAAAAGATTTAAGGGGAAGAGGAGATAGTTGTAATTTTTAAAGCTTGCGAAAATGCAAGCTTTTTTATATTATAGAAATCATGGAAGAATTGCAGTCAAAAATGGTTATAGGTTTAATGTCAGGTACTTCTTGTGATAGTATTGATGCTGGATTGTGTGAAGTTCATCCTGATATGTCTGTAAAACTTATTTCTGGTATAAATTATAAATATCCCGAACATATTAGAGCCAAAATTTTTCAGCTTTTTTCTGGGAATGTTTCTGTAAAAGATGTATGTCAAATGAATTTTGCTATTGGCCATTGTTTCGCTGAAGCTTGTAAAGTTTTAATTTCTGAACATGGAAAGCCTGATTTTATTGCAAGTCATGGACAAACTATATTTCATTTCCCAATTGATGAAAAGTTAGATAAAATTTCATTAAAAAGTACTTTACAAATTGGTGAGAGTGCTGTTATTGCTCAAGAAACAGGGTGCTTAACAATTTCAAATTTTAGAGAAGCTGATATTGCTGCTGGTGGAGAGGGTGCTCCTTTAGTTTGTTTTGCAGATGAAAAATGGTTTAAACCCTTAAAGAAAAATTTATTGGTTCAAAATATTGGTGGTATTTCTAATGTAACAGTAATATCCAAAGATTTTCCAACTTTTGGATTTGATACTGGACTTGGAAATATTATGATTGACTATTGTGTTAATAAATTCTTTAAAAAGTCTTATGATAAAGATGGAAAAATTGCAGATTCTGGTAAAGTTTGTGAAAGTTGGCTTGAGTGTCTAATGCAAGATGAATACTATTTTAAAGTTCCACCTAAAACTACCGGAAGAGAGTATTTCTCTGCAGAGTATATTGAAAATGCACTTAGATTCGGACCTAAAAATCCTGAAGATGTTGTTGCTACAGCTACAGCTTTAACAGCTAAAACTATTGCAACTGCTTATGAGAGATTTATATATCCCGATATAGATATAAAAGAAGTAATTATTGGTGGTGGTGGAGCATATAATCCGACATTAATGAAATATTTACGTCATTACCTGCCAAAGCATGTTGATTTAAAAACACATGAAGCATACGGGATATCTAATAATTTCAAAGAGGTTATGGCTTTTGCTCTTTTAGGTTATTGTAATTATTATAATATACCTAGTAATCTACCTTCTTGTACAGGAGCTTCAAAAAGAGTTGTTTTAGGAAAAGTGTCTAATTGATATTAAATTATTTTTTAGTATTATCTTTTTGTTAATATTTGTAAATATATTTTTTTTAAAGTATCAAAAATATTATTTACAAGTATTATTTAGGTAGTAACAAAAAGGAGAATTTAATAATGATTGACAATGTTTCATTTACCTCAAACAAAACTATGGCTCAGCAATATTTAGAAAGAAAAGCTGCTCAAATTGAAGCTAATTTAGCAGAAACTATTAAGGAATCAGGTAGAGTAATTATTAATAAAAATAAAGCAGCTGCTCGCAGAGGTTCTTATATTCCAGAAGATGCTTATTTCGGAAATGTACCTCTATCTCCTCGCCAAATTGGTAAAGCTAAAACTATGGAGTCAGTTGCAGTAACTAAAACTAATATTGGTTCTGCAGAAAGTGCAAAAGTTCAAGAAGAAATTGTTCCAGAAAATAGTATCAATTACTTAGCTTAAGATAATTTTTTATAGCATAAGGAATGTACCTGATTGTGTCTGTGGCTAAAACGCCATAAGCAGTCAGGTCATTTTTTGCTAAATCTCCAGATAATCCATGTAAATAAACCCCAAGAACTGAAGCTTCAAATGTTTGCATATTTTGAGCAAGTAATCCTGCAATCATGCCTGCAAGTACATCTCCACTTCCTGCTTTTGCAAGGGCACTATTTCCTGTGTTATTGTAATAAATTTCTCCCTCTAGAGATGTTACTATTGTTTTATGAGATTTTAAAACTGTTACGCAGTTATATTTTTCACTGATTTTTTTTGCAGATTTTTCCATATCTGATAAAATTTCATCTAAACAGCAATTTAGTAATCTTGAAGCTTCTTTTGGATGTGGAGTTAATATTGTATTTTTGGGTAATTCTATATTATTTTCAGATAAAATATTTAATCCGTCAGCATCAATTACTGTTGGTATATTTTTTGCTAATTTTATTGTATTTGTAAATAAATTTTTAGCTTCATTGGTTGTTGATAATCCGCAGCCAATTAGTAATACTGTTGAATTTTTGATTATTTCTGGTATTTTATTGGTTGGGGCAAGTACAATTTCAGGAGCTTTTGCTGATGCTACTTTTAGGACATTATCGTGACTTGCCAATTCTACATAGCCGGCTCCAATTTTTAATGCAGAAACTGATGAAAGATATGCTGCTCCTGTCATGTATTCTGAACCTGATACATTAAGAATTTTTCCGAAAGTTCCTTTATTTGAATTTTCTGATCTTTCTGGAAGTTTTGGAAGTTTATTATAGTCCATTTTGCCTAATTGCCTCATAAGCTACAATTGCGACAGAGTTTGATAGATTTAGACTTCTTTGCCCTTCTTTCATAGGGATTGTTAAAGCATTTTTGTCTTTTACGTAAATGTCAGGTAATCCTCTGGTTTCCGGTCCAAATACTATGAAATCTCCATCTTTAAATTTAATATCTGTATATAATTTTTTAGTTTTAGTTGTCAGATAATAAAAATTAGCATCTTTATTTGCTTCAAGCAATTCTTCCATAGTATCAATTTTGTGTAAATCAACACTATCCCAGTAGTCTAATCCAGCTCTTTTGGTATATTTGCTAGACAATGAAAAACCTAGTTTGCCTACAAGATAAAGACTAGCTCCAGTACAAGCGCATAATCTTGCAATATTTCCTGTATTTTGTGGAATTTCAGGTTCATATAAAACTATATTAATTTTGCTTGTCATCGTTAAATAACTTTCCGCTTTCTGCTACAACTGGGATTGCTCTAACTACACAGAAAATAATTGCTGCCCAAGCAAATATCATTGTGATTATATGAAGTGTAGGTGTGCCTTTCCAGAATTCCATTCCAGGGGTGTTTACAGCAATTAATAGTAAGAATGCTAAAACTTTTGCAACTGCATAGCTTATTCTCATAAATCTTGAAGCACAAATAAATTTTCCCCAAGATGTTGATTGCATTGATTTTTCACCGAAAGCAGTCATGCCTTTTGATAAAGCAACACTTCTGATTCCGTCTGTAGTGAAAGCTCTAGCTACACAAACTAATGGGAATAAAATATTAATCCAGCCCATTACTGCAAATACAGTCCAATATGATACTTCAACAATTCTATCGCCTAAAATATCAAGAACGGATCCCCATTCTGATGATTGATTTAGTTTTCTAGCTAAATAACCATCAAGACCGTCCATTGAAAAAGCAATTATTGTTAATATAAATGCAAGTATATATGACCAAGTTGTTTTTTCATATAACAAAGCAATTGCTGCATATGCTACAAATATTCTTGATACTGATACGATATTTGCAATATTATTTTTTATATTCATTTGATGTCTCTCCGATATTTTTATTTTTTAGTTCTTGATAGTGCAAAATTAACTTCATCAAGTTTTTTTACTTTATCACCAAGCATAATTTTTTCTGCTTCTTCTAAAATTTGAGTAACCATAAAACCATTATCGCCATCTGAACGAGCTTTTTTGCCAGTTGCACAACAGCTGATAAAGTGTTGGCATTCAAGTTTAAGTGGTTCAATTTCTAAATAATCAAGTTTAATATTTTGAGTATTGTCTTTTACAAAATTATCAAAAATGACAAGTTTATTTTCTGCAACTGTATCGTCTAAAATAGCGGTAGCTTTAGTTCCTCTTACAAGAAGTTGTACATGTTTTCTTGGTGTAATCCAACTGTCAGAAATATGTCCTATTACACCATCTTCAAATTGAATTCCGATATGTGTAATATCCATAATTTCATTTTGATCAGATGAACAGCCAACTGCAGAGATTACATGTAAAGGTTCTTTCCCTGTTACATAACTAATCATTGATACATCATGTGGAGCTAAATCCCACATTACACTTCTATCATTTTTAAAGTAATTAACATTTAATCTGTCGCTTTGCGCGTATACAATTTTACCTAATGCGCCTTCTTCAATAAGCATTTTTAAGCGGTTTACAGCTGGGTGGTATAAAAGTAAGTGGCCTACCATTAAAACAAGACCTTTATCATGTGCTAATTGTGATAAATCTCTTGCTTCAGCTGCTACTGTTGAAATAGGTTTTTCTACATAAACATTTTTACCTGCTTCAAGCATAGCTTTTACCATTTTGTAGTGAGTATGGCTTGGTGTTACAACGCATACTCCTGTGATTTCTTTGTTATTTATAATTTCGTGGAAATCTTTAGTAACTTTTACTCCAGGGTATTGTTCTGTTACCTTTTTTAAATTTTCTTCATCAATGTCACATACTGTATCCAGTACATTCAAATTATAAAAATTGCGGACAATATTTCTTCCCCATACACCGCAGCCTATTACTGCAACTTTTTGTTCGTTCATGTTAATTCCCTAATCTTCTTTTTCTCTCATTATTTGTCTGTATACACATGTAAGATATCAAAATATCCTACTTATATCATACTCTGCAAAGATTTTTTTGCAAATTTTTACGTGAAGTTTTACAAATTATTGTTGTTGATTTTGCATAGCATTTAATCTGATCTGATGCATTTCTTCGCATCTAGAGAAGAATAATTCTCTATCAGCTTCCGGAAAATATTTTGAAAGTTTTTCCAATAGCGGTTGAGGAAATGCTGAATATTTTGCCATCTGATCTAACATATCATCATTTATAGGATAGATTGATCTAAAGTTTTTGAAATAAATCCCTTTACTTTCTTCTTCAGAACGTTGTGGGTTTTCCATTGCTTTTGTTCCAAGTTTGTAAGTTACATATGTAGAATCAAAATATGCAGGTTTGTAACCTTTCATAATTATTCTCATAATAAAATCAAAGTCAGACATTGTTTTAAATTTTTCATCAAAATAATTTTCTTTCTCAATCATTGATTTCTTGAAAAACATTGCTTGTCTTGCACAAGGCATAACTTGAAATGCGTTATGCATAGAAGGTGCAAATAAGAAAACAAAACCTTCAGGGTGTCTGCAATATGCAGGAGCAAATGTAAAATCAGCATTACTTGCTTCCATTACATTTACAATATCATATATTGATGTAATATCATGGATAAAATCATCGCAGCTTAAAAAAGTTACATATTTTCCTTTTGCTCTCATAACACCTTTATTGTAGGCATTAAATTTACCCGTATCTCTTTCAGAGTAGAATTTGAAAAAACCTTTGTTTTTATAGTTTTTAAGCATTTCAATAGTGCCATCATTTGAAGCATTATCAATTACTAAGTGTTCTATATTTGGGTAAGTTTGCAAATCTAATAATGAAATTAACAGATTAAAGTCATCTGCTAAGTTATTTTCAAGTAAGTTATAAGTCGGTGTGATTATAGTAACAAATGGTTCCATTTTTACTCCTTTAAATTAATGGTTAATTTCTTTAAATATAGCATAAATCAGTATTTTTGACGAATTGTTACGAGATGTAAATTCTCTAAAAAAAATACGGTAAAAATTTCTATTATGAGTTTAAATGTAAGTATCTGCAAAGTGTTTATTAAGAGTATAGGAGGTTATCATGAGTCAGTATGGTCAGTATACGTCTGTTTCTCCTGCCGAAGTTGGTTTAATGACAGGAATGATTGGTGCAGGTATTGGGTATACTTTAGCACCTAGAAAATACAATCTAGAGCAGCTTTTAACTCAAAAGCCAGATGTTTTTGAAAAATCTATTCCTCAAAAATATTTAAGTAAGGCAACTGATCCTCAAAAAAAAGCTCATAAAATGTTAGTAGATGCAAGAAAATCAATTTTAGAAGCATCTAAAACAAATACTGGTGAAGCAAAATTGGCCGAACTTATAAGATCTCCCAAGTTGGAAAATGCTTATAAAGCAATAAAAAGTTTTTTACCTAAAGCCAGGGTTCAAACGGCTATTGTATTAGGTGTTGTTGGAGGTTTTATAGGTGCTTTGTCTAAGATAATTTTCTTTGGAGATAAAAATTCTTAATATGATGTGTAAATATCTCTAATGATATATTCTTCAAGGGATTTTTTATCATTTGATTTTGTTTTGGGATCATTAATCATAATATCAAATGCATAAGTTTTACCGCTTCTTGAAGTAATATATCCTGCAATACCACTTACGTCTGATAAAGTGCCAGTTTTTGCTCTCAGATTATCTTTAAAATAAAGCATTCTATTTCTAAGTGTGCCTTCTCCTGATGTTGGTAAAGCATTTTTAAATGCTTCATTTTTAGATTGTTTAACGAGATAATCTGTCATAAAATCAGTTGTGATTATATTGTTTTTTGATACTCCGCTTCCATCTACAATTTTGATATCTTTGGCATCAATTCCTATTTTTTTGAAATATGCATCTAACATTTCTTGTGAGTGTGATAGTGAACCTGTATTATTTACAAATTTTGCTCCTGCTAATTTGAACACTGTTTCTGCAACAAAGTTATTGCTATTCATTAATATTGCTTTAATAGCTTGGGATATTGGGTGTTTTATTTCTGCTACAAGATAAATATTTGATGTAGGTGTTTTCTTTTGTGGAAAACCACCATAATAATCCATTTTTGCAGATTTTATAGCATCTTCAAGTCTTAGTATAAAGTATCTTTTAGGATTATTAATCGGAATTTCTTCCGTAATTTGTTTATTTATAGTTCCTGATATATTTAAAATGTTTGGAGCAATACTGTTATTTCTGTTTAATTCAATGTCATTTTCTGTGCCGGTTGTAACAAGGTTCATAAATGTTATTGGATAAAATTTATTTGTATAAATTTGTGCAGGAGAACCTGGATTTGTTGGTGAAATAATAATACTTAATAAATTTTTATCAATATTGTAAGAACTAAATTTTGGCATTAGTGGATTTAAGTCATCATCCCATTGCCAGCCTTCTCCCCATTCTGTTTTGTCAAAAATATAGTCATCTATATAAATAATTTTTGGAGAAGTTATTTTTTTGTCTTTAACTGCTTTTTCCATTAAAGAATTTAAGCCAGCTGAAGTTAGAAAAGGATCTGCCCCAAGTTTTAAATATAAATCATTATTTGTTGTTTTGTATAATTTGGTAGAAAATTCATAATCATCACCAAGTGTATCAAGTGATGCTCCAAGTGTAATTAATTTTAATGTAGAAGCTGGCATAGTTGGTTGTTTGTCATTTAATTTGTATATAACTTTCCCAGTTTCTGCATCTTTTACGGACACTGATACTGCACCTTTATTAATATCTGATTGTGCAATTGTTTTATCAATTGCAGCAGAATAAGTTTTTGCTTGAGTTGTCATTATTAAAAGTAATGTAATTAAAATATTGAATAATTTTCTCATACTTTTTTAACCTCATAAGTATCTCTAATATCATTAATGCAGGTGCATTTATTTCTAAATTCGTACATCTCATTAAAATCTAAAGTTGCATTCATAGCACCTTCTTTTTGGTCTTTAATTTCAGATAATGAATCCCCTTTGTAGTCAATAATTCTAGAGTGACCGATATTCCATTCTCCATCTTCTATGTATCCTGATTGAGTTAATGCAACCATAAATGCTTGGTTCTCAACTGCTCTGCATCTTGTCATACATTCCCAAGGAATAGGTTTTTTTAAACCCCAAGCTGCACAATTTATTAATAAGTCTACTCCAGCTTTTCTGTATGCTCTGAAAATTTCAGGAAATCTTATGTCATAGCATATTGTAAGTCCAGTATTTATCCCTTCAATATCTACCATTACAGGAGATTTCCCAACTTCTACAAATTTCCCTTCATCAGAGCCATAATATGAAAATAGGTGATTTTTTGAATAAGTTGTAACAAGCTCACCTTTTCTATTTATTACAGGACAAGTATTATAGTAATGCTCATTTTCTTTAGAAATGAAACTGCCGCCAATAATCCAAGTTTTATATTTTTTTGCAATTTCAGATAGAAAATTGATTGTATCACTATTATTTATTTCTTCGGCACTTTCTCTAAAATGCTTAGGAGACCAGCCTACAGTCCATACTTCAGGTAAGATTATTATATCTACACCTGTTTTTATATCTCTTTCTACAAGCATATTAACTTTATCAAAGTTTGCTTTTTTATCCCCAATTTTAGAACACATCTGAATTGCTGATATGTTTAATTTTTTTTGTTCCATAGTTTTTGTTTTTTTGCCTCGTTATATATTTCAGGAGCTTTCGCTTCTAAATTGAGTAATTGTGTTCTTATATTTTCTTTTGCTTCAGATAATTCTTCATCTGTTGCATTTTCATTTACGTAGATTGGTTCGCCGTATAAATTTAAGATTTTACAATCTCCTAACGGTGTTTTCATTTTATCCCATGAAGGAAGATTTATGAATGTTTTTTGTGGAGAATACCAGTGTGCTGGTACTATTGGGGCTCCGGACATTTGTGCAAGTTTCACTGCACCATTTTTAACTTTGTGTAAAGGCCCGTGAGGCCCGTCTACCATTATACCAACGCATTCCCCGTTTTTTAGTCTTGTAAGCATTTGCATTGTAGATTCTACAGCCCCTTTTTTGCCTGCAGAACCTCTTACAACTTTAAATCCCCATTTTTCTACGGCTCTTGCAACAACTTCTCCGTCAATAGAATTGCTGACAAGAATACTCGTGTTAGCTTTGTCTTCTAGTCCATGAACTAAAAATTGATTAGCGTGCCACATTGCGTAAATACAAGGTTTTAGGTTTGGGTTATTGTATTCATGAATGTGTGTGAAAATTTCTTGAAGCCTCATTAATCTGTAGGCTGTGTTTGCTAAAAAATCTATATTGCTGTCATTAATTAATCTTACCATGCTTTGATTATAACATATTTATATTGAAATGTTTATTAAAACTTGCTATAATATAAATACAATTAAGAAAGGAGCAGAATATGAAAAGATTATCAAATGCCGGGGGGGGGGCAATTTAACCGCTCAGAACAAAGGTTTTACCTTAGCGGAAGTGTTGGTAACTTTAGGGATAATTGGCGTAGTGTCAGCAATGACAGTACCCACATTAATGCAAAATTATCAGCGTAAAAGTTATGTAACACAGTTACATAAAGTTTATAATGACTTAAATCAGGCATTGTTGCAGTATCAGACTGATAAAAATGCTTTAAATTTAAAAGAAGCAGGATTGACAACTAATGAAGCTTGTGGAGAGTTTTTTAAAAAGTATTTTAAAATAGTTCAAGATTGTGGCGATAATCAAACCCACTGTTTCGCTGATTCATATAAGAAAATATCTGGAGTAAGGTCTGATTTTAATTGTCGTAAAAATTGTGTAGTTTTAGCAAGTGGAACAGCTCTTGAAATGCTTAGTGGATCATATCCTTTTGATGCTGGTAATGTGATAAGAATTTCTGTTGATATAAATGGTGCTCAAGGCCCAAATGTTTTTGGGAGAGATGCATTTACTTTATTTTTATATCCAAATGGAATTATTGATGAGTTAGTATCGGATAAATCTTTATTACCACCTTTTACTAAAGATATTCGGGAAACTGCATATGCTACTTGTATGAGTACTAATTCAGGTGGTTATCATGGTTGTTTTGGGAAAATTTTAAATGATAATTGGGAAATGAATTATTAATTTTGACAACAAGGTATTTCAAAAATATTCCTGTCTATTTCATTAAAGTTTTTTATAATTTGTGATACGGCAGGAATTTTTTTGTATAAATCTTCGCTTTCCATAGATGCTATTGCAATAATTTTTCCAATACCTGCAGTTCTTGCTGATTCTATCCCTGACACTGCATCTTCTACGACTATGCATTCTTCTGGTTTAAGATTTAATTTTTCAGCAGCTCTTATGTAAATATCCGGAGCTGGTTTTCCTGGTAAAGTTCCATCTGAATAGACGATTTTTTCGATATCAAACCATTTTGCAAGTTTAAATTCTTCAATGTAAAAATCAACATTATCTTTTTCAGACATTGTAGCTATTGTGTGCGGTATATTATTTTCTTGTAAATAGTCTAAAAATTCAATTGCACCTGGGGCAAGTTTTGTGTTTTCATAATCTTTTCTGCACATATCTCGATATACGGCTTCTTTTTCTTTCGCAAAAGATTCTACTAATTCAGGAGAAGGCTTTTTACCTATAAGATATGCGATAATATCTTCATTTGTTCTGCCAAACATATAATCTCGCATTTCTTCATCTGTGAAAGCGTGATCTCTTAATCTTTTAGAAAATTCTCTCCAAGCTTCTTGATGTTTTTCTGAATCAAAAAATAATGTGCCATTAAAATCAAAAATTATACCTTTATACATAATGCCTCTACATTTGCTCTTGTATTAACTTATTATAGTATTCTATATATGTTTTAGCTGATTTTTCTTTATTTAGTTGTTTGTATACATATGCTAAATTGTAGTGAAAATCAGGAACAGTGTTTTTTAAGTCAATTGCTGTTAATAGTTCAAATTTAGCTTTACCGTATTTACCTAATTTAATATATGCGCATCCAAGATTGTAATGAGCATATGGATATTCAGGTTTCAGTTTAATTACTTTTTTATACTGTTCGATAGCCATATTAGGTCGTCCATCTTGAAGATAGATGTTTCCTAAATTGTAATAAGCTTTATAGTACTTATTATCAAGTTCAATCGCTTTATTATACATAAAAGTGGCTTCATCTATTTTTCCTTGATCATGTAAAATATTACCAAGTAATAGCCAGTTTTGAGCGGATCTTTCATTTTCAGGAATGCTTAAAAATAGATTGAAAGCGCTTTTAATGTCATTTTCTGCGTAAAAAATATTTGCTTGATTTGAAATGTTTTGGTATTGCTCAGATTGAACAAACTTAGGTGCTTCTTTTGCTTTTGGTAATGAAAAAGCTAAAGTGCAATTTGAGCTGATTAATAAAATTGATAATAAATATATAAATCTTTTCATAAGAGGATTATAAAATAAATTAAAAAAAATATCCAGAAAAATTTGACTTTATTTTTAAATATTCCATAATGTCATTGATGTCTCTTTTACTGATTTAATACCCGCATCTTAACTCCTTGGTGCGGGTATTCCTTTTGTTTTAGAAAAATAAAAGAGGTTGAATGTTTTTCAACCTCTACACACACTTTACACACTATATATTTTTTTATTTTGCGGTTGCAAGAGCTACACCTACACCTGCTATACCTCCTATTAATGCAGCCCAGAACGGTTTGTTTTTTGCACCTGCACAGAATGCTTTTAGTAGATATTTAGCAGATACAGCTGCAGCTCCGCCAAATACGGCACCACCAGCGATATTACCTGCAATTTTCTTGGCTCTTTCGCTTCTGCCTACAGGTTGTCCTGTTAATTCTGAAACGTTTTCTTCTGCTGTCTTTTTATCTGCTAAACCTAGAGTTACAGTTTGTAAGAATCCTTGAGTGAATGAACCTCTACCGTATTTTCTTATGTCATCAGTGATTGAACAACCATATTGCTGTGCATATAAAGTAGATGCTCTATTAGCTATTTCTTCTGGACTGGCATCACCATACATGTTTCGAACACTTTCTATGTAATTTTGGTATGCTTCCTGAATTTGTTGTTGTTCATTTCTCATTATTTTTTCATGCAGGTAAGTTGCTTGTTTTGCAATTCCTTCTTGAGGCGAATTCAATCTAAGGTCGGCATTACGCATTTTTTGTTGGCGTTTTACTTGATTATCGATCATGAAGTCTTGATATTTTTCATAATTTTTGTAGTAGTCTTCATAATTATAACCACCGCCAAATGCAGGCATAGCAGGATACATACCGTAACCACTACCAAAGATACTGCCGTTCATACTCATCATTGGATTTGCCATTCCTAATGGTGTGTATAAATCCATATCTGTTAAATCGTTTAATGCTACCTGGTTATTGTATATATTCGGGTATAATCCGTACATACTTGCAGCCATATTGAAGTCTGCCATAACCTAACCTCCAAATTGAATTTTCTAACCTACCTTACTTATATAAAAACTTTGTATGTTTTGAAATTGCTTTTTTATTGTTATTTATGTTACAATTTCGTAACAATAGTGTATTGCATAAATCTTTAAATATATGTAATATGGTCATTATAATGAGGTATAGCAGTTGAAAAAGTTTTTTTCAGGTTTATTTACATTATTATTAATTGCTGGTGTTGGAGCATTAATTTACATGCATCCTGTGTTTTTTAACAGACAGTTAGATAAAGTAAAAAGTCTTTATTATGTGCATAAAGGTGATAAAGCCTTAAAAAAACAGAAACTTCAAAAAGCTATAAATTATTACAACATTGCTTTACGTTTGTATCCTGAACATTACGGTGCTTGGTATAATCTCGGAAATATTTATGTAGTGTATGAAGATTATTATTCTGCAGTTGATGCTTATGAAAAAGCTTTTGAATATAATCCTAAAATGGTAATTGCCAGAATGAACTATGGTATTATTTCTGCTGAAAAATTAGGTGATTTTGATGGTGCAATTGATCAATATGATGAAATTTTAAAAACAAAAAGGCATTTACTATCAATACCTTTTGTATACAGTAATAGAAAGAGTTACAAAGTAAACAAAGGTTTGGCTTATTATAATAAAGGTGTTGCTTATAAACAAAAGTATGTTTACATTGAAGATGATTGGGAGTTTCGTAGGCAATATCTTTTAAAGGCTCTTGATGCTTATAAAGAGGCTTGTAAAATTCTAAAAAAAGATTATGATGCCCGATACAATTTAGCTTTAACATACCAGCTTTTGGGTGATTATAAAGAAGCCGGACTTGCATATTGTAAGGCTATTGAATTAAATCCAATGAATTATGAGGCTCATTATAATCTTGCTATTTTATTAAGGCATTTAAAATATTATAAAGAATCTTTAGAGGAGTTAGAAAAAGCAACTACATTGATTTCAAGTGCTGGTGGAAATAATATGGCATCTCGTCAACGTTATGTTTTTGATGTCATGAATGATGTAACTAGAACTATTTTAGCAAATTCAAATAGTGATTTAATTGAGAAAATTACAGATGAACCTGTTAAAAGTTCAAACATTACTTATGTAAATGGTAAAATTGTTTATACTGAAGAATTAGATAAAGCAATTATCAAAAATTTAAAAGTTTGTGGGGCAAAAGAAATTTTCCAAGAAGAAATAGATGATGAAAATACCGAATTTGATGATGTCCGTTATAATGTTCACGTTCCAGGTGTAGAATAATTTTTTGATTTAACCTTTTACTGCACCTTCATTTTCTCCTGATATAAAGTATCTTTGCATTGCTAAGAAAAATATTAAAATTGGTATTGTTGATAAAATTGATCCAGCTGCAATAAATCTCCAGTTAGAGCTGAACATTCCTTGTAAATTGTTTACTCCAACAGGTAATGTGTACATTGCTTCTTTTGTTAAAACGATGCTTGGCCATAAAAATTCGCCCCAAGACCCAATAAATGTAAATATTGCAAGCACAGCTAATGATGGTTTTACCATTGGTAGTAGAACTCTCCAAAATACTTGAAAAACGTTACAGCCATCAACAATCGCTGCTTCTTCCATTTCTTTTGGAATTCCTAAAAAAGCTTGTCGCATCAAAAATATTCCAAAAGCACTTACCGCAAATGGCATTATAAGCCCTATAAAACCTGCGAAATTATTAACACTATCTACAAGATGCAGCTTTAAAGTGATTAAATATACAGGAAGCATAATTGCCTGAAAAGGGATCATTATTGTTGCTAAAATTGCGAAAAATGTAATTTTTTTCCCTTTAAATTCCATTCTGGCAAGTGGATATCCTGCCATTGAAGATAATATAAGATTTAACAGAACTGTTCCTCCAGCCACAATCATACTGTTTATAAAATATCCGATAAAATCGACCTTATCCCAAACACCTGAATAATTTGCCCAAGTAAAGTCTTGTGGGATAATTTGCGGAGGATATGCAAAAATATTTTCACTGTTTCCTTTTAATGAAGTAGAAATCAGCCATATAAAAGGAAATATTGAGAGTAATGAAACAAATATCAATATTGAATGTATAGTAATTTTTTCTATTATTTTTTTCATTTTTAATCCTTTAAAGTTTATATATTATATTTGTTTCTTTCAAAACATAAAATGTTTATAAGAGAAAATATCATTACGATAATTAACAGTACAACCGCCATTGCTGAAGCAAAGCCTAAATCAAGATTTTCAAAGGCTCTTTCATAAATATAATATACAATTGTTTTGCTTGAATTTAGCGGTCCGCCTTTTGTCATTACATAGATTTCTGCAAAAACTTTCATTGCTGATATTGCACTAATAGTTGTTACAAGTGCAATAGTTGGCATTATGTGCGGAACAGTGACAGTGAGGTGTTTAGTTAAAAAATTAGCACCGTCAATGTCACATGCTTCATAAAGTTCTTTGGGGACGCTCATTAAAGCTGCGAGATAAATTATCATATAATAGCCTATACCTTTCCAAATAGTAACAATAATTACAGAATATAATGCATAATTCGGGTCAGTTAGCCATCCTATAGATTCCATTCCAAGTTTTGTTACTAAGTAGTTTAATATTCCCTGATCAGCATATAACCACTTGAATGCAATTGCTGCAACTACAATAGATACGATTACTGGTAGGTATATAAGTATTTTATATAAAGTAACGCCTTTGATTTTTTGATTAATTAATATTGCTAAAAATAAAGGAAATATTGCTAGTATAGGTACTGCAACAAAAAGGTAAATAAAAGTATTCCATAAAACTTTGTAAAAAATAGGGTTTTTAAATAAATTTATATAATTTTCTAACCCTATAAATTCAGGTTTATAAATATTATGAGAATAATCTAAAAAACTTAATAAAAATGTTTGAAAAAACGGTATAAAAAAGAATATTACCAAAACTACCGCTGCTGGTAACAGGAATAAATAAGGTGCATATTTCCCATAATATTTAAACATAGATTAATTATGTCATTTTTTTGTCTGTTGGTCAATATTTTAACTTTTGCATCTAATAAGCCAGATATCACTTACTACATTTTCTAAAACTCTTTTGCTTACTGAGCCTGTTAAAAATCTATCGAGTTTTGATTTATTTCTAGAACCTAGAATAATTAAATCAATATCGTTTACTCTTGCATAATCAATAATTTTTTGTGCTGGAATCCCGTTTAGTATACTTGTTTCGTTTGTTGTAATATTGTGCTTTAAAAGCATATTCCTAATATCTTCGATAGCTCTTGCTGCATATTTCTGTTGTTGTCTTTGAATATCTAAAAGCCAATTTGTATCTAGTGTTCCATCTAAAAATAGTAGATTTGGATCTTCATTTACCATACAAATATGAATTTCTTTATCTTCCAGGTGCATATCAGGAATTATTTTATTTATAATTTCTAATGAACAGTTTGTTCCATCTGTCGTAAGTAGTACTTTCTTTTTGTTATTTTCTTCTTTAGTTATGTAGTCTGATATTTTGCTGCTGTTAATTATTTCTTGCGATACTGATCCTAACCATTTTTGTAATCCTTTTTTCCCATGAGAACCCATTAGAATTAGATCATAAGTTTCTTTTTCAGATTGTTCTAAAATGCTTTCTATTGCAGCTCCACAATTTTTGATTTTTTCTCCTGGTGTCATTCCGAGTTTTTTTATTTCTTCTTCTGCATAGTCTAAAATTGTATCTGCCATATTGGCACAAGAATATGCAAAATTTTTTTCTTCAATGCTTATTTCATCAGGTAAAAATGACCAATCAATTACACATATCATATCAATTTGAGCATTTTTTATCCAGCCTGAAATGTTTTTTAGTGCATCAAAACTAATTCTAGATCCGTCTGTACAAAATAATATTTTCATATATTTAATCTCCTAATTAAATTTTTTCAAAAATAAATATAAATTATGTTAAGGAAAATTACATTGTCTGGTATTCTATATTTTTTTCTGTTATTATGTTTTTAGGGAAATGTTTTTTATAGGAATTTTGTTATAGTCATGACGTCAAATCAAAAACTTCAATCAAAGGTTAATTTAAGGGATTATAAAGATTTAATAGAAACGATTGCGAAGGTTGAGTATCAAAAGTTTTCTACTTCGCATTTGATTGAGCTTCCTGAATTAATAAATATTGGTAATCATACTTTATATATTTTATTTAAAAACCATTCCCCTGAAAATTACAATAATACATATCTTTCAACAGCTATAAAATGGGCAATAAGAAATGAAGTCAGAAGACGTTATAAATGGTATTCATTAAAAAATAAAAAACAACAATTAGATGACGAGAATGGAAATTTAAGAGAGGAAGTTTATAAAACTATTCTTTCAATAGATGAAATGCAAGACGCAGAAGTCCCTACTCAGATTAAGGCTGAGGATATGACTCCTGAAGAATCTATTGAATTGTCTGAATTGAAAAGTGAAATTATTGAGTCAATGAAAAAATTGCCCCAACGTGAAAGAGAGTTGATTGAGTATAAATTTTTCAAAGAAAAAAAATTGAGAGAAATAGCTGAAGAATTTAATATTTCACAATCAAGAATATCAAGAATTATACAATCAGGATTAGATAAAATAAAAAGGGATTTAAAAAGACAGGGGATTATTTAGTGAAAACTATTTTTGAAAAAAGTAACGGGGTATTAGGTGTAACTTTAACTGACGAAAAAGAGGATTTATCTTTTATTGATACTTCTTTGTTAAGATCTTCTGAAGTTGGGCTGCCACAAGTTAGTGAATTAGAAGCATTACGCCATTATAAAGAATTGTCTGACAAGAATTTTTGTATCGAAAAAGGCTTTTATCCTTTAGGTTCATGTACTATGAAATATAATCCTAAAGTGAATGAGCTTCTGGCTTCTCTTGAAGGTTTTGTAAATTTGCATCCATTATCAGACGATATTGATTGTCAAGGTGCTTTAGAATTGATGTACAATCTTCAAGAGGCTTTGAAGAAAGTTACTGGTATGGATGCTGTAACTTTGCAACCTGCTGCAGGAGCTCATGGTGAATTGACTGGAATGATGGTTATCAAAAAATATTTTGAAGTAAAAGGCGATAACCGTAAAAAAGTTATAATTCCTGATTCTGCACATGGAACTAACCCTGCAAGTGCTCATTTATGTGGCTTTGAAATTGTTCCTGTAAAGTCAAATGAAAAAGGACAAGTGGATGTCGAAGATTTAAAAAAATTGCTAGATTCTGATGTCGCTGCAATTATGATGACTAATCCTAATACTCTAGGAATTTATGAAGAAAATGTATTAGAAATCTCTAAATTAATGCATGATAATGGATCATTATTATATTATGATGGTGCTAATTTTAATGCGATTATGGGGTATACAAATCCTAAATTAATGGGATTTGATGTTGTTCACTTAAATCTTCATAAAACTTTTTCAACTCCTCATGGTGGGGGCGGTCCAGGTGCTGGCCCTGTTGGTGTTGTTGAAGAATTAAAAGATTATTTACCATCTCCTGTTATTGATTTCGATGGTGAAAAATATTTCAGAAATTATAATATAAAACATTCAATTGGTAGTGTTAAAGGTTTTTATGGAAACTTTGGTGTTTTAGTAAAAGCTTATGCATATATTTTAATGATGGGTGATAATTTAAAAGAAGCAAGTGAAAATGCTGTTTTAAATGCTAATTATTTAAAAGAAAAATTAAAACAAGCATATCTACTTCCATATGATGAACCTTGTATGCATGAATTTGTTTTGTCAGGTGAAAAACAAAAACATGAAAATGGTGTATCTACATTGAATATTGCAAAAGCTTTGATGGATGAAAATACTCATCCGCCAACAGTTTATTTCCCATTGATTGTACATGAAGCTATAATGATTGAGCCTACAGAATCTGAAACGAAAGATGTTCTGGATAAATTTGTAGATGTAATGTTAAAAATAGCAGAGGATGCTAAATCAAATCCTGAAAAATTGATATCTGCTCCTCATACAACTCCTGTAAAACGTATTGATGAGACTTTGGCTGCTCGTCACCCTGATTTGAATTTTAAACAATAGAGATAATAAATAAAAAAGTAAGAGATAAAGAATATGAGTAAAGAAAATAAAAAATTAAAAGTTGCATTTCCCCATATGGGTACAGTATATATAGCTTGGGCTGCTGCTCTAAAAAAAATTGGAGTAGAACCTTTTATTCCTCCTTATACAAGTAAAAAAACATTGTCTTTAGGAACAAAGCATTCTCCAGAAGCAATTTGTTTACCATATAAGTTGATATTGGGTAATTTTATTGAAGCAATTGAAGGTGGTACTGATTATGTTGCTATGATATCTTCTCCTGGGTGTTGCCGTTTAGGTGAATATGGAAACTGTATTCACAATGCATTAACTGATTTAGGATATAATGCAAAATACATAGAATTAACTTTGTATGATGGGTTAAAAGGAATGTATGATTTCTTGAAAAATATTAGTGGAAAAAATGATCCTATTCTATTTGCAAGAGCTATAAATATTGCGATAAGAAAGATGTTTGTCTTAGACGATTTGGAAAATATTCTTTCTTATTACAGAGCTAGAGAAATTCATTTTGGTGATGCTGAAAAGAATTATAATAAAGCTTTAAAATTGATTAAAGATGCTGATAATACAAGAAAATTAAATAAAGCTAAAAAGCTAGCATTTGATGAAATAAAAAAAACGGAAATAGATCCTTCAAAAGAGGTTTTGAATGTCGATTTAACTGGTGAAATTTATTTAGTTTGCGATCAATTTTCTAATCAAAATATTACTAGAGAATTGGGTAAAATGGGTGTTCAAACAAGAAGAAGCCTTACAGTTAGTAGTTTCTTGAAAGATGCTATTATCCCTAAAGTCTTTAGAAAAGGAGAAACTCACTTACAAAGAGCATATAGATTGGCAAAGCCTTATTTGATGCGTGATATTGGCGGTGATTCTTTAGAATGTGTATCTGATGTTGCATATGCTGACGAAAGAGGTATTGATGGTATTATTCATATAAGTCCGTTTACTTGTATGCCTGAAATCATGTCACAAAATATATTCCCTGCAATGAGAGAAAATTGTGATATTCCTATTTTACCTTTAATTATGGATGAACAGACAGGTAAGGCAGGATACCTAACAAGACTAGAGGCTTTTGTTGATCTTATGAGAAGAAGAAAAAGAAAGTTATCTAAAGCTTCTGATGCTATAAAAACGGTAGACATTGCTAAGTAGATAGGTTATTTAATTATTTTTAGTTTCGAGGATACTAATTGTATGCGTGAATTATTTAAAGATGCTACAAAAATAACAAATTATAATATTATATTAACAATACCTTTAATAGTTTTTATAAAAATATTAGATTTATATTCTTTATATTCTAAATATACTGTAGATTCTACTGCTAAATTTGTATTAGCATCAATTACAGTTTTATTTATGTTTGGAGTATTTTGTGCCGGTTGGTTTTATATGGTAAAAGAAGCAATACAGTTATCTAAAAAAGTTTTTGTTCTTGATTCAGATAGAGCTAAGGCAACATTAAATTTATTTAAAACTATTCCAGAAGGAATTGGAAAGTTTTTCTTATCATTTGTTGGTGTGTATTTGATTTTCTTTATAATTCAAATAATTGCAACTCCAATAGTTTATTTACTGGGAATTAATATTATAGGAGGTTTAGATCCTTCCTCTATGCAGCATCTACAAGAAATGACCATAGACCCATCTATTGCTTCAAATCAGGGTATGGCTGCTTTTATTGATAGTTTAACTCCTGAACAAATTGTATTTTTTGGAAAATGGAGTTTACTATTTATGTCTGTTACGTCAATAGTGATGTATTTATTGATGTTATGGATTCCAGAAATTATTTATATGACGCCAAATCCATTAGTTGCATTGTGGAGATCGTTAATAAAATTGTTTAAGGATTTTTTTACTACTGTAAGATTATTTTTATCTTTGTGGTTTATGGGATTTGCTTTATTATTCATAAATACATTTGCAGCATTTAATCCTATTACATATATTATTATGAGCATTGTGCTTTTCTATTTTTCAGTGTATTTTGTAATTTTAATATTCTTATATTATGATAGAAAGTATTTAGTATTGGAAACAGAAGATAATGACTCAGAAAACTAATAGTGTTATAGCTGTTGTTGGAGCTACTGCTAGTGGAAAATCAGCTTATGCGATTGAATTAGCTAAAGAAGTTGATGGTGAAATTATTTCTGCAGATTCTCGTCTTGTATATAAAGGAATGAATATTGGGACAGCAAAACCAACTATTGAGGAAATGCAAGGAATTCCTCATTATATGATTGATATTGTTGAACCTGAATTTAATTATTCTGTTGGTCTTTACGCAAAGCAAGCGAAAGAATGTATAAAAGATATTATATCTAGAGAAAAAACTGCTATTGTTGCAGGAGGTACTGGGTTATATTTCAGAATTTTACTTGAAAATTATGATCTTCCTGATGTTGAGCCTGATTATAAATTAAGAGATGAGTTGGCCAAATTACCATATGAGGAATTATATAATATTTTATTTGATTTAGATAAGTCTGCTGTTGAAGGGCTAGAAAAAAATGATAAGAAAAAATTAATCCGTTATATCGAAATTGTAAAATTAACTGGGCTTCCTTTGAATAAGGCAAGGGGAGTCAAAGAAAACGAATTTGAAGTTGAATGGATTGGATTAAATTTTCCAAGAGAAGAATTGTATGACCGTATTAACAAACGTGTTGATTTAATGATTGAATTAGGTTTGGTTGATGAAACAATGTATCTTTTAAAAAAACATGGACGTATCCCAAATATTACAGATACAATAGGTTATAGGGAAATGATAGCTTATCTAGATGGGCAAATGTCTTTAGAAGAAGCAAAAGATAAATTGAAACAAAATACGAGAAATTACGCAAAACGTCAATTGACTTGGTTTAGGAAAAATGAAAAAATAAATTGGAATTGTTACCCTGATAAAAAGAAAAAATAAATATGACAGTTTAACTATTTATAAATTTTTCTATTTTATGTTAATATAAGATTTAAAATAAGAGGGGTGTGTAATGAATAAGTTTTTTAAATATACAGGGATAACTATTTTATCTTTAGTATTGATTATTTACGTATTGTTTTTAATTATTCCTTTTTTTATAAATGGGATTGTAAATTCATATAGTCCGCAAATTTCTAAAGCGGTAGAAGATTCTAGCGGATTTAAGTTAAAACTTGACGATATTAGATTATTAACCACTCCAAAGTTGACCGTTGGATTAGGTATTTCTCATATAGATGTGAGTTTGCCAAATGGTGAAAGCTTTTTGACTGCTGATAATGTGCAGGGAAAATTGTCATTGCTTCCTTTGCTTTTTAAGAAAATAGAAATTGATATGGTTGGTGCTGATAATATCAATGCTAATTTAAAAGTAAAAAAAGACGGTAAATTTTTATTAGAAGATTATTTCCCTGATGAAGATAAAGATGATAATCAAGAGGTTGTTCAAGTTAATACAATGACAGAATTGCCATTTGGATTAAAACTTTCAAATCATTTGCCTAATATGTATTTAAAAAATTATAATATTTCATTTGTTGATATCCCTACTGATAAGTCTTATTCAATATACGGGAATAATCTGTTGATTAGCGATTTTATATTGAATAAAAAAATTAAATTGTCTACAGATGGGCATTTCATGTTACAAGATAAAGTGCAGTTTAATTATGATATTAAGCTGTTAAATAAAATAATGCCTGATGTTGATTTGAATGATCTTGTATTTTCTCAGAAAGAGTCTGAACCTAAAGAAAATACTCAGGCAGTATTGAATATTATAGATGTTTTCAAAGCTATTCATAACAATCAATTAACTGCGGATTTGAATACTGATATAAAAACAAGCGGTACAATTGATGAAATTCATTTTGACGGGAATGCAAATGTATCAAATTTAAGTCTGGCTGTAGATGGTAAAAAACTTCCAGCAAGTAATATTGATTTATCATTCAAAGGTAAAAATATCGATATGTATACTAAATTGTATACAAAAGACAAAGAGTTGACTGAAGTTATCGGAAAATTTAAAACAGGAAAAAATCCTAAAATAGATTTGAATTGTAAATCAAATGCTCAATTTCAAAGTATTATAGATATTGCTGATAGTGTAGCAAAATCATTTAATTATAAAGACTTAGATACATTGACTGCGACAGGTGGCATTGATGCTGATTTTAGTATTAAGTCTAATTTGAAAAAGGTTGAATCTTCCGGATATTTAAAAATTCCATCTGCTTCTTTAGCTTATAAATTGTATAATATTGCAGTTGATAGTATTTCAGCTGATGTTGATTTCGCAAATAACATGATAAATATTAAAAAGGCAGGACTTTCTATTTTAGGTCATCCTTTAAAAATTAGTGGTACTATAAATCAAGATGCAGAAGCTGATTTGAATATTTCTGCCGATAAATTACAGTTAAAAGGTCTATTGCTTGCAGCAGGACAAATTGCCCTGTTGAAAGAAAATAAAATTAATAGCGGAACATTGTCAATGAATACTTCTATAAAAGGTAAATTGAATAAAATAGTTCCAAAAGTTAATTTGAGTATAGATAATGTTAATTTAAAAAATGTTCCTTCAAATACATCTGTATCTGTTGCAAATTCTAAAGTTAATATAGTTACTGATGGCAAAACTGCATCAGGAGATGTAAATATTTCAAATGCAAAAATTACAAATCCAATGGCAGTTGTATCAGCTCCGGCTACTAAAATTACAATAGGAGAAAAAGATATAAATATTGATAATTCGTATTTGCTAATTGACAATTCAAGAATTGATATTACAGGAAAAGTTGCTGATTATATGTCAAAAGATATTAATTTTGATATTAATGCAAAAGGAAATATCTTAGCATCTGATATCAAATCTATGATTCCTGCAGATTTGAGAAAGGACGTTGGCGCAAAAGGCTCTTTACCTCTTGCTGTTGCTTTGAGTGGTAATGATAAAGTTCAAACCATTAAATTTCAATTAGATGCTACTCCGTCAGCTTATGTTTCAATTTTGAACGTTGATGAGTTAAACGGGAAAAATACCTCAATTAAAGGTAATATTAAAATAAATTCAGATAATCTTGAATTTTCTGAGACTGGGATTTATGCAAATGGGGCAAATCTTGTATCGTTAAAAGGTAATATAAATGATTTATATAAAACTCAAAAGCTTAATTTAAAACTTATTTCACAGAAAAATGTGTCTTTTGTAATTCCTGGTTTTAAAAGTTCAAAAATTAATGCTGGGGCTGATATTGATATTTCTGGAATTGCTTCAAATCCTTATTTAAAAGGTTCTATATCTGTTCCATCTGTGAAAATTCCTGATATGGCATTGACTATGAATGATATGTCAGTGATATTAAACGGGAATATTTTAAAAGGTAAAGGTACATTGAAAAAGTTTGTATCAGGTGGGATTGTTGCAGAAAATCTATCCTCTGATTTTAATTTGTTAAACAATGTTTTTTATCTTAAAAATCTTTCAGGTGAAGCTTTTTCTGGAAAAGTTAACGGGGATATCTCGTATAATATTCAAAACGGACATATTGGGGTTAACTTTAAAGGTACAGGCATGGATGCAGAAAAAGCGATTGCTGGTGCTGCAGGGCTTAAAAATGCTTTATCTGGTAAGCTTAATTTCAACACAAATGTGACTTTGCATGGTGCAACTGATGTTGAAATGATGAAAAATTTAAAAGGGACGGCATCTTTTGATATAACAGATGGAACTTTAGGTAATATCGGACGTTTTGAAAACTTCTTATTCGCCCAAAATCTTCAATCTAATAGTATTATAAAAGCTGCAGTGAATTCAGTATCTTCTTTGCCTGCAATAAAAAATACAGCGCAATTTAAAACGATAAAAGGTAATTTATCTTTTTCAAATGGTTGGGCTACATTAAATCCTGTAACAACTTCAGGCCCTTCGATGGCTTATTATATTACAGGAAAATATAATTTGTTAAATGCAACTGCAAATGTTGTGGTCTTGGGTAGAATTTCTGCAGAAGTTGTATCATTATTGGGACCTTTAGGTGATTTATCGGTTTCAAAATTAACTTCTTATATCCCTAAATTTGGTACTTTAACAGGAAATTTAATAAATGCTTTGACATCTGATCCGAAAAATGAAAAAGTATCTTCAATTCCTCAATTATCTTCAGGGAATAAAAATTATAAAGATTTTAAAGTTGTATTTAATGGAGGTGTTGAAAGCAAAAGTTCTGTAAAATCTTTCAAATGGCTATCTAATTGTGATATGTCTGCTATAGAAAAAACAACCGTAAAAGAACAGGTTCAGCAAACCAAACAAGCAGTAAAAGATGCTGTTCAAGAAAAAGTTGATGCTTATAATACTATGAGAGAGCAACAGAAACAATCTGCTCAAGAAGCTAAACAGCAATTGCAAGATGCTGCAGAAGGACTTAAAAACTTGAAAAATTTATTCAAATAAATCATCTGTTCTTTCTTCTAAAGGACACAGGCTAAAATCATTAGTAAGATTGTTCCAATCTGCATAGCTGTTGCCATGTTCTGGGAAAATTTGTTTGAGTCGTATCTGCTTGCAGTTTTTTGAGCTTTGTAAGCACTTGAGATACGATTCAAACGATCTTCCTGCGTGTCTGAATTAAATGTAGTTCCAAACATAGTAGATTCAAGTCTTGATAATCTGTTATCCATGTTATCGCCATTGAATGATTTTTTAAATATAGATTTTTCTACTGATGCAATATTAACTTTTTCAGGTTTAATATTCCTTGTGTTGTATGCATCATAGTCAAATTCAGGTGGCTGATATTCATCAAGAGCATAATTTTTATCAAGAGGAATTGAATTTCCATCATAATATTCATTTGATGATTGTGCTATATTATTATCCATAAAAGATTCTGGTTTTAATTTAGCTTGAAGTCTTTCTACTCTAGAAGAAAATGGGTCATTATCATATGTTTGACCCAGAGATTTTTTCTCAAGATTAGCTAGTCTGCTGTTTAAATCTTGATTTTTAAATTCTTGATTGAATACTTGTCTTTCAAGTTCATTGATTGCCGGATAATCAACATTAGCACCTGCAGGTGGCATTTTTTCTTCTGCAATATTATCTTTGTAACTATCTTGTTCTTCTGCAAAAGTATCTTCTTTAGGAGTTATTTCATTGCCTATTTGTTCTGCAGACATATCCTTGTTTAGGCTTGCAATTCTTTCATTAATTGATTTATTGGGTCTGCTTTGTCCATATACACTTTCTTCTATTCTTGAAAGTCTTGAGGCATCATCAGATGTTGTATATGTAAAGCCGTATAATGAATTTTCTAATTTGTCTAAAACTGCAGAATATTGACTTGCAGCAATAGCACAATTTATGCTGAGTAAAACACTTATGATTACAATAATTTTTTTCATAACTATAAACTCCTTACAGACAGGATAATAGTGAATGTAATTTAAAGCTATTCTACAGACTTAGTATTTAAAATTTTTGATAAATAAACAAAAAATCGTAGTACCTAAGTCCTACGATTTTTTTTATTCTTAGAAAAAAGTATTATTTAAAAGATTAATGCTTTAATCTTTTTAGAGCTTCCAATTCATCTTGGAAAGGTGAAATATTTGTTAATTTTTCAATTATTCCAGGCATTTTTTCACATACGTAGTCAATTTCTTTTTCTGTAGTGAATTTGCTTAGTGAAAATCTTATGCTTCCATGAATTGCTGTGAATGGTACATTCATAGCTCTTAATACGTGGCTTGGTTCAAGAGAACCTGATGTGCATGCACTGCCTGAACTTGCACAGATGCCTAAATCACTTAAGTGAAGCAAAATTAATTCACCTTCAATATATTCAAAGCCGATATTTGTAGTGTTTGGAACTCTATTTACAATTCCGGTATTTAATCTAGCATTGAATACATTTTTAACGATATTTTTTTCTAATTTATCACGAAGTCTTTTTACTTCTGTTGCTTCATATCTCAAATGGTCTTGTGCTAATTCTGCAGCTTTTGCCATACCTACGATGTAAGGAACATTTTCAGTACCTGCACGTTTACCTCTTTCTTGGTGACCGCCGATAATTAATGGAGTGATGAGGGTTTTAGAATTAACATAAAGAGCTCCTATTCCTTTTGGTGCATGGAATTTATGACCTGAAATACCCATTAGGTCAACACCAAGAGCTTGAACATCAATAGGAATTTTGCCTGAAACTTGTACTGCATCTACGAAGAATTTTGTTTCTTTGTTTTTTGATTTAATAATTTCAGAAATCTTTTCAATTGGGAAAATTACACCTGTTTCGTTATTTGCATACATAACAGATACAAGTGCAGTATCATCATTGATTGCTTCTTCTAATTGTGCTAAGTCAAGTTCTCCGTTAGAATTTACTCCGATGTAATCAACTTTGTAACCTTCTTTTTCAAGTGTTTGATATAAATTTAAAACACAAGGGTGTTCTACTTTAGTTGTGATTATGTGTCTTTTATTTTTGTTCATGTTTAAAACGCCGCGAATTGCAGTATTTGCACTTTCAGATCCACAAGATGTAAATAAAATTTCTTTTTCATTTTGTGCATTAAAGAAATCTTTCATTACACCACGAGCTTCTCTTACCGCATGATTTGAGCGTTTTGCAAACTCATATACGCTAGATGGATTTGCGTATTCTTCTTGAAAGTATGGGAGCATTGCTTCCAAAACTTGAGGATCAACTTTTGTAGTTGCATTATTATCTAAATATATTAAACTCATTTTTCTATACCTCTATGACTTCGATATTTTTATCAACAGTTTCTCTTAGTGTTGATTCAACAAAAGATTTAAGTGTCAGGTGTGAATTTTTGCAGCCTGAACATTTTCCACGAAGTTTTACCATTACTTTGTTGCCGTCAATATCAACTAAAGTAATATCTCCGCCATCTTTTCTTAATTCCGGTGATATTTGATTTTCTATCACGTTATTAATTTTTAAAATCTTTTGAGCAGGAGAAAGTGTTGATTCTGCTTTGTCATGTTCTTCTTTTTTATAGTAAGTATCAATTATGTCTTGAATTAATCCCTTACATTTTCCGCATGCACCGCCTGCTTTTGTGTAATTTGTGATTTCTTCAACAGTTTTAAGTCCGTTAATTTTAATAGCATCCCAAATTACATTTTCAGTAATCCCAAAGCATGTGCAGACAATTTTTTCTCTTTGTTTATTTGCTTCTTCCTCATTTCTGATGTCATCTAAATCAGTGTAATCATCGTAATTTTTTAATGCATCTTCAAGAGCTTCATAGCCCATAACAGAGCAGTGCATTTTTTCTGGAGGAAGTCCGCCTAATTGGTCTGCTATGTCTTTGTTTGTAATTTTTTTAACTTCATCAATAGTTTTACCAATAATCATTTCAGTTAAGATGCTTGAACTTGCAACTGCTGATCCGCATCCGAAAGTTTGGAATTTTGCATCTGTAACTATTCCGTTATTAATTTTTAAATATATTTTTAATGAGTCACCACAAGCTAATGAACCTGCTTCGCCTATTGCATCAGCATTATCAATTTTCCCTACATTTCTAGGGTTTCTGTAATGATCTATAACTTTATCTGAATAATCCCACATAGTCTTTTATCCTTATTTATCTACTACATAATTCTATTTTAGCTCAAAAACAAAAGTGAGAATAATTACTTAATATAAAATTAATTATTTATCATTCCATAAGGTATTGTTGCTTTTTTAGCTGAATGTGATGCAGGAAAATTCTTTATTAATGGAAGATTAAACTCTTCAAAAATATAATCTACGCTTTCACAGTCAAGAAAATCTCCTATTGCTATTGCTTTTGTGTTTTTTCTAATTTTTTCAATGTTAAATAATTGAGTTACCATTTTATCAATTTTGTATAGCGGTTCATTTAGATCTTCTAAGAATAATGTGAATTCAAAGTCAGGTATAAAATCTTGTCCGCAAAGTGATACGAGTGTTGATAAATTCCCGCCCCAGAATGTCCCTTCATAATCGAATTTATCTTTACATACAGTTTCAAAGAATTTATCAATTGTGTATTCACAAAGATTTTCTTGTCCAAAATCGCTTAAAATCATAGGACCTGAATAGGTCATAAGTCCTGCACGTTTTAAAAACATAGCGTTAAGAGCTGTGATGTCTGAATATCCACAGAAAATTTTTGGATTTTCTCTAATTAAATCATAGTTAATTTTGTTAATTAACCTGATTGCTCCATATCCGCCTCTTAGACAAATAATTGCATTTACTGATTTATCAGCAAACATATTATGCAGAGCATTTAATCTTTCTTCATCAGTACCTGCAAGGTATTTGTTTTTTTTATATACATTATCAGATAATTTAATTTTGTAACCTTTATTTTCAAAGAACTTTATAGCGCGTAAAAGATTTGCATCATCTTCCATTGGTCCTGAGGGAGCTAAAATTCCTATTGTATCACCTTCTTTTAGTAATGCAGGTTTAATTATCTTCATAATGTTTTCCTTTTCGGTATTATCTTGTTATAATTTTACCATGAACGAAAAATACATACCTTTATATAGAAAATATCGTCCTCAAAAATTAGAAGAGGTTGTTGGCCAGGAACATATTAAAAAAGCTCTAAAAAATGCTATTGAGTTAAATAAAATTTCTCATGCATATCTTTTTACTGGGCCTAGAGGTACAGGTAAGACTTCTACTGCTCGTATTTTTGCAAAATCCTTAAATTGCAAAGAAGGTCCTACAATTGCACCTTGCGGAGTTTGTGAAAACTGTATTGATATCACAAATTCAACACCTATGGATGTAATTGAAATTGATGCTGCAAGTAACAGAAAAGTTGAAGATGCTCAAAATATTTTAGAAAAGGTTATGTATGCACCTGTAAACAGCAGATACAAAATTTATATTATAGACGAAGTTCATATGCTTTCAACTACAGCTTTTAATGCTCTTTTGAAAACATTAGAAGAACCTCCGAAAAATGTTATATTTATTCTTGCAACAACAGAAGTGCATAAAGTATTAGACACTATAAAAAGTCGTTGCCAGCGTTTTGATTTTAAACGTATAACTACTGATGATATTGTTAAGCATTTAAGATATATTTCTGATAAGGAAAAGATTAATATAACTGATGATGCGTTATTTACTATTGCAAAAAATTCTGCTGGTGGAATGCGTGATAGTATTGCTCTTTTAGATCAATTAAGTGTTCTTGATGGTGAAGAAGCAATTTCTACAGATGATATTAATAATTTGCTCGGACGTTTGTCTTTTGATACATTAAATTCACTTGCTGATAAAATTGTTAATTCAAAACCTCAAGAAGCTATTGAAGATTTAGAAAAAATTTATAATTCAGGAAATGAACCAGTTCAGATTTTGACGAATTTAATGGATTATTTAAAGAATTTGTTAATTGTAAAAAATTGCAGAAAAGAAATTGTATTTGAATTAACTCAAGCAAATGATGCGCAAATTTCAGCATTAAATTCTCAAGCAGAATTAGTCGAAACACATCAAATAGTTTTTTTAATTGATAAATGTTCTGATTATATAAAAGAGTTAAAATTGACTAATAATCCTAGACTGTGGTTAGAAGTCGCTATTATTGATCTTGCAAATTTGACGGAAAATACATCTCTGGTTGAACTGCAAAATAGGATTGCTAGATTAGAAGGCGGAGCTACAAATATAGGTGGTAATACAAGATCATATTCAGCTCCTGTTCAGGTTGCTTCATATAAGACTGCTCCAACTCCTGTTATGAAACCTGAAATGCAAAGAGCAGAACATGCAAAACCTGATATTTTAAAACAAAAAGAGGCTGAAAAACAAGTTGAAATTCCTAAAGAACAACCTGTTTTAAAATCAAATGAAGAAAATCAAGTTCCTGTAAAAGCTCAAGCGCAAAGTGCCGATGATTTTGCTCCTATGCCAAAATCAAAAGCTGTTGCAGGTGATGATATTTCAGTATTATGGGGACAATTGTTAGAAAATATTCATAGTGCACCGACAAGAGCACTTTTAAAACAATGGGCAAATCCTGTTAAAATAACTGCTGACGATACTGTTTTATCTATGAAAAATGAGATTTTCTTAAATCAAGTTCAAAGCGGTTCTAAAAAACAAGCAATTATTGATGCTGTAAATTCTTTATTCGGGCAGTCTAATTCAAATGTAACAATAAGACTTCCTCATTCAGATGATGTTCAAGTGAAACCTTCAGCACCACATCATTCAGCACCTAAAACATTTGAAGCTCCAAAGCCTAAACCTTCACCAATAATGAAACCTGTATCATCTGAACCAGAGGTTAAATCTGAAGAGGTTGAGGAATTAAAGGAAGAAGTTACGCAACAGGTGAAATCAGATAGTGCAGCTAAAATAGAGGCATCTTTGCATTCAGATAATGTAAATATGGTAATGGAACTTTTTGATGGTAAAGTTATTGAATAGATAGGAGTACTTGAATGTTAGTAAATTCTGTAAGTAAGCAAACTTTTGGATCATCTCAGGTTTATAGAGATGTTTTACTTGGAAAAAGAAATTTTTATTCATTAAGTACTGATGATAAACTTAATGTTATTTATGATAAATTAAACAGTTTAGAAAAGGATCATAGAAGTTTGTCTGAAAACCAGATAAAAATGAATGATTTTAATAAACATGCATTTGATTGTATTGTAGCTGCTTCTGCTCGAAATAATCACAGTGCAGATACTGCTTATTCAAATATTGGCTATCAATATGATAAAAATAATATTGATTTAGTTGGCTAAATTTTTGTTGTACTGAATTTAAAAGCTTCTAAATTTTCTGAAAAATAGTTTTTAGGAACTCCTGCTTTTAATTTTAGTTGTTCCAAAAATTCTTTTTTGTCAGGAAGTTGTTCCCAAACATCCGGTAAAAATACTGCTTGGTAATTGCCGTCACGAATTATTAACCCATCTTCATATGGTTTTAATTTTTGTAAAAGTTCTTCTTCTGTATCAAAATGCAATCTTTCAGGAATTGATAGCAGTGATATTTTTATGTTTATTTTGTTGAATTCATTTAATGTCAGTGCAGGGAATCTTGGATCTGAAAATGCTGCAGCATGTGCATTTTTAATTAAATCGTTGATAAGTGATCTGTGAGGAATGATAGAGCCAATACAGCCCCTTAGTATTCCGTTTAATTCGAGAGTGACGAAAGATGCACCGTATTCATCAAATATGCATTCGTAGTTATTAACTTCAGTATGACCAAGTTGTAATCCTGAAAGAATACTGTCTGAACATATTTTTCTTACAAAATCTGAGTAATATTTTTTTATGTATTGATTTTTTTCACCATCGTATAAAATCCAACAGCCATATCCTACAACTCGTGAAGAATCTCCTGTTGCCGCAGCTGAATTTATTAATCCTTTTCTAATAAGAGAATAATTCTTCTTTTTAGCAAATTCAATAAGCCCGCAAATTCCTACAGCTCCACACGCTTGTTCTTGTTCAAAATTGCTTAGATTATTTTCTTCAATCATTTTTGCTGTGTAGTTATCTATTTTAGATGCTTCTTTTTCAGGATAAAAATGGCTCAAATCACTTGAGATTATAAAGGCATTTTCTTCGTCTTCATAGAAATGTTCAATTGTTTCAGATAAATTTTTAAAGTTTTCACAACCATATAGTACTGGGATAATTTTTGCATTTGGTAGAAAATATTTTATTAATGGTAATTGTACTTCGATTGAATGTTCTTTTTCAAAGGCAAAATTCCCGATATTGCAATCACATAATTTTGCAATTTCTTTTGTGAGAGTTTGATTGACTTCGATATTTCCTAATGGTGTTTCAAATGCCTTATAGTCACAGATGGAACAACCAAAAATTCTTTCATAGTGAGCTGGTGCAAATATAAAAATATTTTTTACCGCTTTATTAAGTTGCTGTATTCCTTTAGCTGCCAATTGCCCAGAATATTTATAGCCGGCGTGAGGTATGATTATTGCTCTTGAATAGTATTTAGGACTTTCTACAGTATAATTTTTGAATAACTCTTCTAATTCATCTTTTTGAGCAGGATAAAAAGTCCCTGCAGCATTCATTTCTTTTATCATAGGACTATTATACAACTTTTTATTTATTTGGAAATAGGATAGTAAGTTAATAAGATATCAGGCTCAAAAATATCTGTTTGTGCAATTTTAAAATTGTAACTGTCATTTATATTATCTATTTTTTGAAAGTCAAAGCAAGATAAAGATCTGTTGTCGCCTGTAATTTTTGGAGCGATAAAATGATAAATTTTATCAGTATATTTTAAAATTTCACCGTTAAGATGTCCGCCACTTTCTACCAAAATACTTTTAATGCCAAGTTCAAATGTTTTTTTTAGAATGAAATCTAAGTCTAATTTCTCATTTTTTACAGGTGTTTTTATAAAATTTATACCGCCTTCAAACATATCTAGAGTTTCATTAAATAGGTATATTTCTCCATTTTTATATATTGGGCTTTCTAAATTTGTTTTGAGTTTTCTATCTAATATAATCTTTTTTCGATGCAACATAGTTGGATTATCAGCAAGAATTGTCGATGATGTTGTCATTATTGCATCATAACGATTTCTTATTTTTTTTACTTCTTCTCTAGCCTTTTCTGATGTAATCCATTTTGAAGATCCATTGTGTGTCGCAATTTTGCCATCTAGAGTTGTTGCAGTTTTTAGAGCCACAAAAGTTTCTTTTTTTTGCATATTTTTAATGAAAACTTCATTTAATTGTTTGCATTCATCTTCAAGAACGTTTTCTATAACCTCTATTCCAGCATTTTTAAGTTTGCGAATACCATTTCCCGCAACAATTGGATTGACGTCTTGCATACCTATTACAACTTTTTTAATCCCTCTTTCAATAATTAAATCAGCGCAAGGCGGAGTTTTTCCATAATGAGAGCAAGGCTCAAGATTTACAATTAAAGTTCCGTCTTTTTCTTCTCCATTGTGCAATTTGAGTAGGGCATCTCTTTCAGCGTGATTATCGCCGTATTTATGGTGATAGCCATTAGATATTTCATTTCCGTCTTTGTCAAGAACAACACACCCAACTAAAGGGTTTGGGGATGTAAATCCTTCTCCAAGTTTTGCTAGTTCTATGCATTTTTGCATTAATAAGTTATATTGCATAATTGTATTTTACAATAAAATTTGTTATATTGATAAAATATTAACAATAAAATGAAAAGGAGAAAAATTATGGATTTAAAATATATTGGACATAGTGCATTTGAAATTAAATTAAAAGAAAATTCAATTATGGTAGATCCTTTTGTGAGTGTTAATCCCAAATATGACTGGCATAATGCAAATATTACCGATATATTTTTAACTCATGCTCACGGGGATCATCTTGGACAAGCTATTGAGATTGCAAAAGAAAAAGATGCAACCATTACTGCAATTGTGGAATTAGCTCAATATTGTAAGGAACAAGGCTGTAAAGTTAAATCTGTAAACTTTGGCGGTTGGTTAAATTATGATTGGGGTAGAGTTGTATTTGTACCGGCATTCCATACAAGTTCATTACCTGATGGTAGATATGCAGGAGAACCTGCGGGAATTATTTTTGATTTAGAAAATGTTCGTATTTATCATGCCGGAGATACTGCATTGACAACAGAGATGAAAACTATTAAGGAATTATATAGACCAAATATTGCGTTGTTGCCAATTGGGGGTCATTATACAATGGATGTTGAACATGCAGCTGTAGCCGCTGATTGGATTGGAGCTCAAACCGTAATTCCAATGCATTATAATACTTTCCCAGAAATTCAAACTGATTTGGAAAAATTTATGAAACTTGTTCAGATTAATAATTCAAATTGCATAATTTTAAATCCTGAAAATGTTAATTAGTCCGTTTTCTAATTGTCTAAAATTTTTATTGTTTTAAACTGGAAAACGAATTGGAGAGAAATATGGATATATTATTTGTAATTGACAGGATTGAGTTAAAGTATTTTGAATTTAATAATCTTGTTACTAATTTTTGGCTGATTAGAGAATTGTTATTTGAAAATAATAACGTTTGCATTACTACAATAGATAATTTAGGGCTTAATAGTGGTGTTGCCTATACTAATTGTTATGAAGCTTATGAGAAAAATGGGAATATTTTCTATGACAAAGCTTTAATTAAAAAGAATATTAATGATTTCTCATTGGTAATGTTTAGGCCAGATCCGCCGGTTGATTTGGATTATATCAATGCAACTTATATTTTTGACTTTGTAGATAGAGATAAAACTTTAATTTTGAATGATCCAAAAGCAATTAGAAATTTTAATGAAAAAATGCATACTGTTAAATTTTTAGACTTAATGCCTGAAAATATTGTAACTTCTTCAAAAGCTGATATTATTGAATTTTTAAAAGTGCATGATGAAATTGTTTTAAAACCTCTAAATGCTTGCTTTGGTTCAGGTGTAATGACTTTGAAAAAAGGTGATAAAAATACCGCTGTTATAATAAACACAATGACTAAAAATCAAACGCAGCTTATTATGGTTCAAAAATATATTCCTAAAGCTCGTTTTGGAGACAAAAGAGTTATGTTCTTAGGTGATGAAGTTTTAGATGTGTGCGTGCAAAAGTTACCTTCTAATGATGATTTCAAATTTAATGAGCATTGTGACGGTAATATTGTTAAAGGTGAACTTACTTCTAGTGAAAAAGAAAAATTTCTTCCTGTTGCAAGAGAGTTAAATGCTTTAGGATTGCCATTGGTAGGATTAGATGTTATTGATGAAAAAATAATCGAGATAAATGTGACAAGTCCTTGTTATTTCATAAAAGAGGTAAATGGTCATTTTAATACTAATTTAGAGAAAAAGATTACTGAATTTATTTTGTCCAGCTCTTGTGCAAAAATATAGTGTATTAAAATTGCGTAATTCCACCAATATCAATAATTTTGACAATAGGTTTACCATCTTGAGTTTGCCCAATAATTGCGTTAAAATCATGTAAATCATTATGTTGCAATCTATGTTGATTTAATATCTTTTGTAAAAAATTTAAAATTAATGTTTCTTTTGAATATGGGTGAAACTTGTTTTTTACAAATTTACCTGGAGTTATGTCTTGATCAATAACTTCTGATAATTCAATGCCTGTTTTATCATAAAAATCATTTGCAAATTCTTGGAGATTGTTATATTCTTTTTTGAATTTAACAATAGGACTTGAATGCTTAGGGGGTGTTTCATATTTAGTAGCCATATATCCTGTTTTTGTATCTCCCCAATAGAATTTTGTGATGTATTCACTTGGGACATTTTTATTTAAGTATAGCCCATGAACAATTTCGGAATATTGTCCGTTTGTATCACATTCTCGTGATAATGGATTAATTTTTCTAAATTTTTTAATAAATAATCTTTCTAAAGTAGGATTTTCTCCTTTTTCTTTTAGGACATAGCCCCTTTTTATATATAATCCTTGAACTTTTAGCCTTTTAAAATTGACCGAATTATTTTCTGATAAAATACCAAAATGTCTAAGTCCTTGAGTTAGAAATTCAGATGCTTCTTTTATTCTTTTGTTTTCTAGGTTTGCTTTTAATTTACTATATTCTTTGCTATTAGTAGGTGCATCATAAGGTTTTAAATGTTTTATTGCAGCTCTAAACAGCAAAAATATTTGTTTAACGATTTTATTTCTTTCATCTTGAGTTTTTCCTGTTAATTTAGCAAGCCAGCTATCTGGTAAATCCCCAACAATCCAATTTGATTTTGGATCTTTTATGAATTCGTCTATAATTTCTTTTTGAGTTCTTATAAATCTTTTAGAAAATTCTTCTGTAGCACCGGTGAAATGTATTTTATTATTGCTATTTATTTTCTTGTTTGCATAATAAGAATACGGAATAGGATTTTGTCCGATTCCGTAAAAAGGTTTCATAGTATAGTTTGTTTTCCCAAGATTTTTCACAATTGTTAAACGTGTAGCAAAAAAAATTTTTGCTATTTAGAAGTGTAAAATTTACAATTGTTCATAATTTATTTTCTTAGGATAAATATTTATTTTACTCTTGAAAATACTTCGGTATTAACATCATCAAAAGTATTTGTGTTGAAATAAGCACAAGATGCTACCATTGCAGCATTATCTGTACAATATTTCATCGGTGGTGCAAATACTTTGTACCCTTCTTTTTCAAGGTCAAAGATTTTCTTTCTGATTTCAGAGTTAGCAGCAACTCCGCCAGCAATTACAACTTGGTTGTATCCGCTTGCTTCCAGTGCTTTTTTTAGTTTATGTAAAAGTGTTGATGATACTGTTTCTTGGAAACTAGCACAAATATCTTTCTCTGGGAATTCTTTTCCTTCAAAAGATTTGACAAGTCTTAAAACAGCTGTTTTTAAACCGCTAAAACTGAAATTATAACCATCAACTCTTGCTTCAGGAAGTTTAAATGCAAAAGGATTGCCTTCTTGAGCAAGTTTATCTAATCTTGGACCACCAGGGTATGGAAGACCGATTAATCTCGCTACTTTGTCATAAGCTTCACCGACAGCATCATCTACGGTTTCACCAAGAATTGTTTGTTCTGAATATGATTTAACGTCAATAATTTGAGTATGTCCTCCACTTACTAAAAGAGCCATAAATGGAGGTTTTAAATCTGTATCAAGGTAGTTTCCGCAAAGGTGTGCGTTTAAGTGGTTTACTCCAATAAAAGGTTTGTCATAAGTTAGAGCAAGTGTTTTGGCAGCATTTAATCCAACTAAAAGGCACCCAACTAATCCAGGTCCAACTGTGCCTGCAAATGCAGTTATATCTTCAGGATTAATCCCTGCATTATCTTTCGCTTGTTTGAATGCTTCATCAATTACTATGTTTATAGAATCTAAGTGTTCTCTTGCAGCAATTTCAGGTATAACGCCTCCAAATTGAGCGTGAGTTTTAATTTGAGATGCAACAACATTTGCAATAACTTCTCGACCGTTTTTTACGATAGAACAAGCTGTTTCATCGCAACTTGATTCGATTGCCATTATATAGTTATCATATCCGCTTTGCGGTCCTATTTCTATTTGTTCTTTTGAGAATAATTTATTTTTTAGATTTTTCATAGTATTATTATAATACAAAAAGGAAATAAAGAAATGAAGTTTATCGATAAATCTAAAATAAGAGTAGTTTCAGGACGCGGTGGCAATGGAATGGTTGCTTGGCGCAGAGAAAAGTATGTAGATAAAGGTGGACCAGCTGGTGGAGACGGTGGTCGTGGCGGAGATGTTTATCTTGTTGCTGATGAAAATATGTCTACTCTAATGGATTTTAAGCATAAATCTGTTTTTAAAGCTGAAGCAGGTGAAAACGGCGGTATTAAAAATATGCATGGACGCTGTGCTAAAGATTTATTTATTAAAGTTCCTGTAGGTACAGTTGTAAAAGATATTAAAACAGGTAATATAATTGCAGATTTAACTTCTCATGAACAAAAAGTTTTGGTCGCAAAAGGCGGTCGTGGTGGTAGAGGTAATGCAAGGTTTGCTACTGCCCAAAAAAGAGCTCCTCAATTTTGTGAGCCTGGGGAACCTCCAATTGAAAGAGAATTATTTTTAGAATTAAAACTTATTGCTGATGTTGGTCTTTTAGGTATGCCAAATGCAGGAAAATCAACATTGATAAGTAGAATTAGTTCTGCAAAACCTAAAATTGCAGATTATCCTTTTACAACATTAATTCCTAATTTAGGTGTTGTAAGAAAACGTTCAGGGGATGGGTATGTTGTTGCTGATATTCCAGGATTGATTGAAGGTGCATCAGAAGGTGTCGGATTAGGTCATGATTTTTTACGTCACGTTGAAAGATGTAGATTTTTGGTGCATTTAATAGATTCAACTGAAGATAATCCTTTTGAAAATTATAAAAAGATTAATTTAGAACTTGAAAAGCATTCTGAACATTTGGCTAATTTATATCAAATAATTGCATTAAATAAGATTGATGCTATTGATGAAAGTAAAAAAGCAGAGTTATTAGAACAATTTAAAAAAGTATCATCTGATGTTTTTGAAATTTCAGCAGTAACTGGGGAAAACTTAGAGTCATTACTTGATTTTATGGGGCAAAAAGTGGATGAAATTCCTAAACCAGAAACTGAAATTGTTGTGGAAGAAGATTTAGGTGCATACAATAATGATGATAGCTCTTTTGAAATATTTAAAGTCGCTAAAGATACTTTCATTATTGAAGGAGGTAAAATAGAAAGACTTGCTGGAGTCACTGATGAAAGAAATTCTGAGCAGGTTATTCGTTTCCAAAATATAATGAAAGGTATGGGAGTATTTGATGAACTTGCTAAAAAGGGGATAAAAGATGGTGATACAATTATTATTGGTCACTTAGAGTTCGTTTTCTATTCTGATGAAATATTTGGGTAGCAAAAAATATTTTGTTTGAGTTTTATATGAGCATGAGAATTACACCATTAAATAATATTTCATTTAAAAATAATAATATTCAATCAAAAGAGAGTAAAGGGAATCAAGAAGAAAAATCTAAAGGTTTGTCTAATTCTGCTAAATTAGGTATTGGATTATTAGGTAGTGCAGCTTTAGGTTTTGCAACTTATTACATCTTTAAAGGGAAAAATCTTTCAGAATCTGTAAAGTCTAGTAATACTTCTGAAATTGAAAATTCTATTAATAATACTCTTGCTGAATTAAAGTCAAATGTTGAAGATTTAACTTCTAAATGTGTTAAAAAATTAACTAATGGTGGTTATAGAGTTCAGTATTCAACTCAATCTTTAGAAAATCAATCATCATTACGAGATATTTTGCTTTTTGATAATTCTGGAAATCTTGAAAAAAGAATTATTTCAAAATTTGACCCAAAATCTGATATAACTACTCATCAATTGTTTATGGGTGATGCTGATATGATTATTAAAAAGCCAGAAGAGATTGATTCTGAATGTTTTGTAAAAGAAGTTATTATAAAAAAATCAGAACCTTCATTAAGAAATATAATGATAAATCGTAGTAATAATCAAGTTCAATATCAAGATTATTTATTAGATGGAAAACTTAATACTCGTTCTGTATATAAAGTTAAAACAGATGCTCCAGGTTCAATAGAATTTAATAATTCTGATTATACTTATGAAAATGGAAAATTGAAAAATAAGGAGGAAACTTCATTAAAGTTTAAAACTGATGTCGGAAATTTACTTCTTAATAATGTGTCAAAATCAAATGGAGTATTGAAAGTACAATTTATTTCTACTGTTGATTCAACAGATGCTTTATTGGATACATTAATATTTGATCCTTCAGCTAAACTTCAAAAAAGAGTTGTTTCAAAATTTGATCCTCAGGAAAATTCTATTACCCATAAATTATATAAAGGTGATGTCGAACAAATTGTAGAAAAGCCAAATAGTATTCATAATAAATATTTAATAAAAGAAGTTACTGTCGAAAATTTTGAACCATTCGTTCAAGATACTTTAGCTAGAAATATTATAGTTAAGCGTAATAATGTTCAAAATGAATATCAAGACTATTTCCGTAAGGGAAAATTGTATGAGCGTTCTGTGTATAATGAAGATCTAAATAACAAAGATGCAATAGAAGTTACTCGATATAATTATGCTTATGAAAATGGAAATTATGTTGCAACTGCAAAACAAACAGTTTGTAAGGACGGACAGCAACATGGAGTATA
The DNA here is from genome assembly GCA_000437435.1 of Clostridium sp. CAG:768. Taxonomy (GTDB): domain Bacteria; phylum Cyanobacteriota; class Vampirovibrionia; order Gastranaerophilales; family Gastranaerophilaceae; genus Stercorousia. The sequence continues at coordinate 138,761 of FR899626.1, forward strand.
TAAAGATGGAAAATTTGAAGTATTCCCAATGTATATTAAAAAGAAAGATGAAAAGCAATTTACTGAAATAAAACAAGCTTATTCTCCTGATTCATTGCGTAGTTTTGATTCGTCTTTTGATCCTTATAATTTATAATATTGTTTTTTACTAAAATATTTAGTATATTGATATATATAGTAAGAATTAATGGAGAGCATTTATGAAAAGATTGGGAACAGGAAAATTATATAATATACTTATATCTTGTGTTGATTTGTTTTTCGGGGGGGGGGCAATTTAGAGCTTGCTTCACAAGCGTTTTGTGGAGTTGAAAAAATTAAGAAAAAATGTTATTCTAGTGATATGAAACATCACAATTATGGCTTTACTTTAGCTGAAGTATTAATAACATTAGGTATAATTGGTGTTGTAGTAGCTCTTACTTTACCAACTTTATTAGCTTCATATCGAAAAAATGTAGTTGAGACAAGATTAGAAACTACTTATTCTTTGATTTATAATGCCTTAAAATTAGCTGAAAATGATTATGAAGATTCTTCTTTATGGGACGTGGCATCTTCTGGCATATATTCTGATGATTTTATAAAAAAATATATTGTGCCTTATGCTAAGGTTGAAAATTGTTCTTATCATTCTGATCAATATTCTGTTTATACTCCATCAGGGAATTTAGCATTCCATGTTATATGGTCACAGAATAATAATATGTATTGTCTTGCAAATGGAGTTGCAATTTTAGGTAGAGCTCATGGTAGTAATGGAAGAATTGCAGGGCAAGTTATAATTGTTGATATAAATGGTCCTGATGGAACTAATAATAAATACGGAAAAGATGTATTTGAAATGTATTTTGCAAATGAGGCTATGCGTTCTGATTCTTATTATCATTCAAGGTGTCCTAAAGGTTTATCATTTTGTGCTGATGATGGTTTCGGAGGCACATCTTCTGATTTGTCTAGGCAAGAAATTATTGATAATTGTTTAAATAAAGGTGGAAACAGTGGATTAAATGCATGCGGGTATATGATTCAAAATAACAATTGGAAAGTGCCTAAAGATTATCCTGTTAGAATATAATCTTGCAATTTAAGCTTTCATATTGTAAAATAACCATTATAGGGGAGACATTATGAAGTGTTATAAAGCAAAATGGATTTTAACATCAACAGATAAAGTATTAGAGGATATGGCAATTGTTGTAGATGAGGGGAAAATTATAGATATTATCCCTAATTCTGATGTTAATTTTGATGAGAAGCATATAAAAGATTTAGGTAACGCTGTTATAACTCCAGGGTTTATAGATTTGTTGACACAGTTTCAATATACAGATATTGGATCAGCTAAACCTCAAAGTCTAAAAAATAAAATCAAGAAATTTTTTAAAGTATTTTCATTAAAGTATAATTTTGCAGGGGTTAGTCAAGAAAGTTATTCTAGAAAATGGGCAGAAATATTGACAGATTATTCCACATTAGATAGAGATGAAAAAATTTCGGCTTTTAAAAAAGGTGTTATAACTTCAATAATGTCTGGAACTACTTGTATTGCTCAAGTGTCGAAAGAATTTAAGTATTTTGATATAATAAACAGACTTCCTATTAAAAATTACCTTTTCTTTGAGGTTTTTGCGGATACTAAAAATAAAAGTAAAAAGAATTTTAAAATCGTAAGATCTGTTGTAGAGGATTTGATTTTCCATAAAGGAGAAAATACTCATATTGGTATTATGCTAAATTCTATGTCAGGTGTACATAAGAAATTATGGGCATTATTTTCAAAATATTGCCGTAAACATAATATGTTAATGATGACAAGGTTTGCTGAATCTCAAGATGAAATTGATTGGTTAGAACATGGTTTTTCTGACGTTGATATATTGCATAAGTTTATGGGGTTAAGAAAAATTAGTCCTTATGAAAAAGAGCTTACTCCTGTAAAATATCTTGAAAACTTAAAAGTTCTTACTAAAAAAGTACTTGTTGCAAATGCAAATTATGCAGAAGATGAATTAGAACAATTAGCAGAAACTGGTGTTAAATTTATTTATCAACCTTTATATAGCTCAGAAATTTGTAATAAAAAACTTGATTTTGAAACAGTTCTAAAATATTTTTCAGAAAATTTTGGTTTTTCAACTCAAAGTTTTTCTTCTGAAAAAACATATAGTCTTTTGGAATTAGCAAGAAATGCAAATTCAAATAATTCTATTGATACAGTAGATTTGATTAAATATTTAACTATTTATCCTGCAAAAATTTTGCGCTTGGATAATTCAATCGGATCTATTGAAATAGGAAAAGATGCTGACTTTAATGTATTTAAACTTTTTGATGGTGAAGATTATAATGCTTTATTAAAACAAGATACCCCTTTTGCAGTTTATTCTAAAGGTAGAAAACTTGTAAAAGATGGAGAATTGAGGTTTAGTTTATGACGGTAATAAATGAAAAATTCTCTGTAAATACGCAAGGTTTTACTGATATTATTGATATTACGCAAAAGGTAAAACATGCAGTGTATAGTCATTCTCTTCAGTCTGCCGTTGTGCATGTATATGTTGCAGGAAGTACTGTCTCTGTCACAAATATTGAATTTGAACCTGGACTTTTGGTTGATTTACCAGAGGCTTTAGATAAAATAGCACCGTTAAATGGTGATTATCATCATGATGAAACCTGGCATGATGGGAACGGTTATGCTCATGTAAGAGCTTCAATAGTTGGAAATAATACTATGGTGCCATTGATTGATGGCGCTTTGCAATTGGGACAATGGCAGCAAATAGTTTTAATTGATTTTGATAATAAAGCAAGAACAAGAACAGTATATGTTCAAATTGTATATTAAAATCCTCTTGTTTTTGATTTATTTTCCTGTTAAAATTCATATAGCGTGGAAATATAAATAGAAGGGCTATAATTATGACACAGAGAGTATTATTATGTATTATGGATGGTTGGGGAATTAGCAAAAACCACCCAGAATTTGACGCAACAAAATTATCACATCCTGTTCATGTTGATAAATTAGAAAAAGAATATCCAACAATTTCTATTCATGCTGATGGAGAATATGTTGGATTGCCGGAAGGTCAAATGGGTAACAGTGAAGTCGGTCACTTGAATTTGGGTGCTGGAAGAATTGTTTACCAAGACTTATCTAGAATTAACAGAGCTATTAAAGACGGTTCATTCTTCAAGAATGAAAGATTCTTAAAAGCTATAAATCATGCAAAAGAAAATGATTCAGCATTACATGTTTTTGGACTTGTATCTACAGGTGGTGTGCATTCTTCATTAGACCATTTGTTAGCTTTGATTAAAATGGCTGCAGAAAATGGCTTGAAAAAAGTATATGTACACGCATTTTTAGATGGTCGTGATACTCCTCCTCAAAGTGCTTGCAATTATATTCAACCTGTTGAAGATGAATTGAAAAAATACGGTCTTCCTCCTGTTGCAACAATTATTGGTCGTTATTATATTATGGACCGTGATAATCGTTGGGAAAGAGTTGAAAAAGGTTATAATGCTTTATTATTCGGAGAAGGTGAAAAGGCTGAAACTGCTTGTGAAGGTGTAAAAGCATCTTATGCAAGAGGTGATAACGATGAATTCGTTCTTCCAACTGTGATAGGTGGAGAAGAATCAAGAATTCATGATAATGATGCTATTATTTTCTTCAATTACAGACCGGATAGAGCAAGAGAAATTTCTAAGGCGTTAAATTTCTCTGATTTTGACGGATTTGAAAGAAAGAAAGTTCTAAAAAATCTTTGTTATATTACAATGACAAGTTACAATGAAGATTTTACTTTCCCTGTGGCTTTCCCTAAAGAACATCTTGTAAATATTTTAGGAGATGTATTAGAAGCTAATGGTGTAAAACAATTTAGAACTGCTGAAACTGAAAAATATGCTCACGTAACATTCTTCTTTAACGGTGGTATTGATGAGCCTCAACCTCATGAAACAAGAGTTCTAGTTCCATCTCCAAAAGTTGCAACTTATGATATGCAGCCTGAGATGAGTGCTCCTGAAGTTTGTGAAAATGTATTGAAAGCTATTGAAAATCCTGAATATGGATTTATTCTAGTTAACTTTGCAAATCCTGATATGGTAGGTCATACAGGTGTTGTTGAAGCGGCAACTAAGGCATGTCATGTTGTAGATGAATGCGTAGGTAAAATAGCTGATGCTTGTAAAGAAAATGGAATTGTTATGTTATTAACAGCTGACCATGGTAATTCTGAAGTTATGGTAAATCCAGAAACTGGCAAACCTCAAACCGCTCATACGACAAACAAAGTTCCATTTGTGTTAATTAATGCTCCAAAAGATGTTCAATTGAAAGAAGATGGTGCGTTATGTAATATAGCTCCGACTGTTCTTCAATTGATGGGTATTAAAAAACCTGCAGAAATGGATTGTGAGTCTTTAATAAAATAGATGATTAGATAAACAAGATGCCGTATTTAATGCGGCATCTTGTATTAATAAAAATAAGTTAGAAGATTAGGATGATTATGGCTGATAATAAAGTTTTAGATATTGATTTTTCATTTAAAAAGAATAACGTAGATGAATTGTTTTTTAATTTGTCAGAAAACCCAGATGGTTTTAAAAATAAGGATTTTCGTTATACTTTGAGTTTGATTTATCAGACTGTAGAAGATGAATTTGCTGGAGTTTTTCTAAGCCCTAATCCTCCAACACGAAATACAAATTTTTATTTAGTTAATAATAATGATAAGTTATCATTTTTTGTTACCCCAACAAATAATTTTCAATATTATTTAAAATCTAAAGGTTCATTATTTCGTTTTAAATCAGAAGTAATGGATGATAAAGTCGGATATGCTATGAGTTTAGATCTTGTAATGGACTACTTTGGAGGTTTTGGTAATGTTGTTGATTTAGAATCTCTTACTCCAACTTTTATTTATTTGAATAAGCTCACCTATTTTGTGATGAAGCTTATTGAAAAATTATATTTCATTCCGACTGTTAAAACTAAAGGTTCAATGTTTAGAATTGTTTATGAACCAATTATTAATTCTCAACAGTTAGCAAGAATCATTAATCAGTTTGAAGAAAATATTCCTGAAGATTTATTTATAAAGGGTGAAAAACCTAAAAACTTTATTAATGATTTTATTTACAATTATTTGAACTATGTAATTTATAAATTTCTAGGGATTAAAGCGTATAAGTTCAAGGATGTAAAATCTGGAACTTATATGATAAAAGATTTAGAACAACGTTCTGTTATGAAAGGTCATGATATTGCAGAAAGTTTTGCACAATGGTTTGATGAATTATATTTAGGTAAGTATGATGTAATCCCATTCTTTAAAATAACAAAATTAGAAAACCAAGAGTTATTCCGTTTAAAAGTTCATATCAAAAACAGAAAAACTAATGAAGATGTTTTAATTGATAAATTATATACTGATGAAGAAGTATTCGGAGCTAATTCATCAGATATTGCAAGAATTGTTGAAAAACAATTGAATTATGCTATTCGCTATATGCCAGAGTTAGAAGATTTGTTTGAAGATGAGGATAAATTAGCTCTTGATTTAGACTTAAACCAAGTATATAAAATAATTACTCAGACAGCTTATTATCTTCAAAAGGCTCAGATTGAAGTTATTTTGCCTGAAGAATTAACTAATATTGTTGTACCTCGTGCTTCAATTAATGCAAAAGTTAAAACTTCTCGTTCAAAAGAATTGGCTGATATTTTTAACAATAATTCGTCTTCAAAAATTTCTTTAGATGATATTTTGGATTTTTCTTATGAAATTGCAATTGGCAATGAAAAATTGTCTATTGAAGAATTTAATAAGCTTATTGAAGGTCAAAATGGCTTAATTAAATATAAAAATAAGTATGTGCTAATCGATCAAGATGATACTAAAAAGTTATTTGAGCAAATTGCTAAAGCAAACTTTAAGTCTATGTCTAGAATGGAGTTAATTCATGCATCAATGTCCGGTCAGTTACAGCAGTATGATTTTGATTATGATGAAGCATTTGCAAAAGTTATTCAAGATTTCAATAAGCCTGTTGACGTTACACCGCCAAAAGAATTAAAAGGAGAATTAAGACCTTATCAAATGACCGGTTTAAAATGGCTTTGGACAAATATCTCTAAAGGTTTTGGCGCTTGTATGGCAGATGATATGGGGTTAGGTAAAACTATTCAAGTTATTAGCTTAATTTTGAAGATGAAAGAAGAAAATAAGCTCGATAAGCCTGTACTTGTCGTTTGTCCGACAACTTTGATGGGTAACTGGATGAAAGAATTACAAATGTTTGCTCCATCATTAGATGCTGTAATTTACCACGGTGCAGAAAGACAATTGGATTTAAAACACGATGTAATTTTAACAACTTACGCAATTATGAGAATTGATATTGAAGAGTTGAAGAAAAATTCATGGGGTATGATTATTGTTGATGAAGCTCAAAATATCAAAAACCCTGATACAGCTCAAACTCTTGCAGTTAAAATGTTGAAATCAGATGTTAAAATTGCAATGACTGGTACGCCTGTAGAAAACAGATTAACAGAGTTATGGTCAATATTTGATTTTATTAACCAAGGATATTTAGGCACATTGAAAGAATTTCAAAAAAGTTATGCAATTCCAATTGAAAGATTTAAGGAAAATTCTCGTGCAGCTAAATTAAAAATGTCTGTATCTCCGTTTGTTCTAAGACGTTTGAAAACTGATAAACATGTAATTACAGATTTACCTGAAAAAATGGTTATTAATGATTACTGTTACTTATCAAAACCTCAAGCTGTTCTTTATGAAAAGACATTAAATGAAATGATGGAAAAAATTTCAGGCTTTACTGGAATTAACAGACGCGGTAATATATTCAAGTTGATTACTGCATTGAAACAAATTTGTAACCACCCATATCAATTCTTAAAAGGTGGAGAAATGAGTAAAGAGTTATCTGGAAAAATGGACAAATGTATTTCAACTGTCCAAAGTATTCTTGATAATAATGAAAAAACTCTTATCTTTACTCAGTATAAAGAAATGGGTGATATCTTGTGTAAAGTTATTGCTGATGAATGTAATACTGAATCTTTATTTTTCCATGGTTCTTTGACTGTTCCACAACGTGAAGATTTGATTCATAGGTTCCAAAATGATGATGATGCAAAAATTATGGTATTGTCATTAAAAGCAGGTGGTACAGGTCTTAACCTTACAAGTGCGACTAATGTAATCCATTATGATTTATGGTGGAATCCTGCAGTAGAAGATCAAGCAACAGATAGAACTTATCGTATCGGTCAGGATAAAAATGTAATGGTTCACAGAATGATTACATTAGGCACTTTTGAAGAAAAGATTGATGAAATGCTTAAGTCTAAAAAAGAACTTGCAGATTTGGCTGTATACGAAGGAGAAAAGATTATTACAGAACTTTCTGACGAAGAAATTTATGAAATCTTTACTCTATCAGCTTAATTTTAATAATTTTAAGGTAAGCACTTCCAATATTCTCTGTTGCTATTATCTGGACATTTATTAGATAATGCATATGCTGCACAACCAAATCCGTTATACTTATTATCTTTTTTATCTAAATTACAATCATTTGTGTTAATAGCTATAGGTTTCCCATTTTCATCTACTGCTGCATATGAGTAAGATGGGGGAGGCGGAATTAATTTATCATCTTTATTGATGTCGAACGAGAATAAATCATATCCTAATTTGTTAGGTTTATGGTTCCCATTTATATCAATATATATTCTATCTTTTCTATAATTGTTTCCAAAAAATATAAGCATTCCGTCATTTGTATATATTCCATATTCTCTATAACAGTCTGGAGCTATATTTATTTGCTTAATACCTTGCAATGTTTTATATTCAGTTGTACTATATTTTTTTATTTGTGCACCATTTAAGTATGTAGAATAAATTTTTAGAAACTCTAATCTGTTAGCATCACTGTATGGTTGATTTATAAAAGAATTATAGACATTTTCATAATCATTTTGTAATTTTATGTGAATATTCGCAAGTGTAGAATATCCTTTTTTAAATTGACTTTCAAGAACTTTTTTTTGATAATTAGCTGTTAATGTTGGAATTGTCATAGCAGCAACAACTCCAATAATCCCAATTGTTATTAATACCTCTGCTAATGTAAATCCCCTAGACCCCTTGGGTAATGCTATCTTTTCGGGGGGGGGGCAATCCTAAAAGCTCTATTCTTAACCATCTTTGCCTCCTGTTAATTATTATTTATTATTTATTATTTTTTAGAATTTGTCAATACTATTTGAAGGCTTGAAATTATTTTTATTTAGTTTATAATATACATATATTGTACAAAAAGACCATAAAGGTGGTGAAAATATAAATGGCAGAAGTTAAAGTTGGCGAAAACGAATCAATTGAAAGCGCATTAAGACGTTTCAAGAAAAAGATTCAAAAAGCTGGTATCCTTTCAGAAGTTAAAAAACGTGAAAGATATGAAAAACCAAGCGTAAAAAGAAAACGCAAATCTGAAGCAGCTAGAAAAAGAAAAGTTTAATCAGATATAAAATAAAAAGAGGTTAGTAATAACCTCTTTTTTTATTTTATATTTTTAATATCTGGAATATTTTTATTGTTTAGTTTCAATATAATTTGTATTTGGAATGTATGAATTTTCTCCATTTATTTCTATTTTATTTAGAATTTTTGCACGCTTTTTACGGAATAGCATGTCTACAAATGCTTCCAGACGTGTAATAAAACCAGCTTCACCAGTTTGCTCATCAATAGTCAAGTTTAAAAGCGGTTTATTAAAACGTTTAGCTTGTCTTGTGATTCTTTCAATCATCAACGAATCAGGCCCGCAGCCAAATGCTGTAAGAGTAATTAAGCCGTCAATTTTAATATCTTTTAGATAATGGCCGGCAGCACCTGTCATTTCTCTTTCGTTAGCCCAGTACATTTCTTGTCCTAGAGCTTTAATTCCATCATCCATTTGTTCATTTGACAGTTGTAAAGATGAATATACTTTTACATCCATTTTTTCCAATTTATCAAATATCTTCATAGATGTACGTTCATCGAAAATATTATATCCATGAGAAATCAAGGCAATTGAAATTGGAAATTCTTTTGTCTGATTTTCAATAAATACTTTCCCTTGTAGAGCATAATTCATTGCTTTTTTATAGCTCATACCTGATTTTGACATAATATGGAAGTTATTATAAGTTCTCCAGCCAGCTTTTGAAGCTTTTTTAATTCTTTCCATGTCTGTAATGCCAAATGGTGCAACCATTTCTGCTAAAAATTCATAAAGACCTTGATTTTTTTCAGACTTATCAAGAGTTGCTTCAATCATTGTAAAATCTTTTTTTACAACATTTCTAACTAAATCAGGTAATCCTCTGATTTTCGAACAGTTGTAAATTTTAGGAGCGATTGATTGAATTGATGGTACAAAAATTTTATCAATACCTTTGTCAATCAAGTTTAGAACATGTCCTATATAAACTTTTATAGGTAAACAAGTTTCGGTTACAACAAGAGCTGATCCGCTTGTCATAGTTTGTTTTGTCGTTACATCTGATAACACAATTTTTATCCCAAGATCTGTAAAAAATCCGTAATAGAATGGATAATTGTGGTAAAAAGACATTCCGCGAGGTATACCTATTGTCATTTCATTGTTTTGATTTTTTTCCACGATAAATCCCCTTTGTTACTTTTATAATACTTCAAAATTAAAATTTTTGCTATCATTGTAAATTTATTTATAGTAATATTTATTTACAAGGAGTTAATATGCCACATTTTTTTATAAGTTCAACAGATTTGAAGGATAACAAATTAGTTATTTCAGATAAAGATAATTACAATCATATTGCAAAATCATTGCGAACTAAAAAAGGTGAAAAATTACTTTTAATTGACGAAAATCAAGTTCAATATGAAACTGTTGTTGAAGAAATAACAAATAAGGAAATAACAGTAAATGTTGAAAATAGTTATAAGTCTAATAGAAGGCTTGGTTTTAGATTATATCTTGCGCAAAGTCCACTCAGGAGTGATGCTCAGTCATACATTATTGAAAAAGCAACCGAACTTGGTGCAGATGGCATTTATCCTGTTTGCACTGATAATTGTGCTGTTGGGGCAAGTGTTATCGAGAAAAAAATCCCTAAGTGGCAGCGGATTATGCTTGAGGCTTCTAAACAATGTGAGAGGGCTTATATCCCCACATGTTACGAATTGACTAATTTAGAGAATATAGTAAAATTGAAAGATGAAGGTTATAGGGTAATAGCTTTTTGTGAAAGATTATCTGATATGTCTTTGCATCAATATTGTGAAAAGAATCCAATCTTAAAAGATGAAAAGGTTATTATTATAATTGGTCCGGAAGGTGGTTTTTCTCAAAAAGAATTTAGTTTGTTTAAAAATAATAATATTCCGATGCTTACGCTTGGAGATCTTATTTTAAAGGCTGATACGGCAGTTACAGTTGCGTTAGGAAATGTAATTTATGAATTCGAAAATTATAGAAAAAATTAAATCAGATGAAATTTTATCAAAAATTATTGATAAATTTGATAATGAAATTTATCTAGTAGGTGGTACTGTCAGAGATTTTTACATGGGACTTGAAAGTACTGACAGGGATATTATCGTTATGGATGAAGATGCAAGAGATTTCGCTTTGAAATTATCAGAGCTTTTTCAAGCAACTTTTGTCCCTTTAGATGAGGAAAACAAAATTTATCGTATAGTTTTGCCTGATAAAATTAATTATATTGATGTGACAAATCCGGTAGGAGATTCTATTGAAAAGGATTTAATGCGCAGAGATTTAACAATTAATGCTATTGCTGTAAATATCAGAACTGGTGAATTAATTGATATTTCAGGCGGTGTTACTGATATTATGAATAAATGCATTAACTATGTAAATGAATTGAATTTCGTTGATGATCCATTAAGGTTATTGCGTGTATATAGATTTCAAGCCTTATATGGCTTTCAATTAGCACCGGAAACTATAAATGCTGTGTGTAAATATTCTGATTTAATTCATAAACCAGCTGTTGAGCGTATTAATTATGAGTTACTAAAATTGTTTGGCGGAGATTATGCTCATATCGCACTTGAGAATATGAATAAAACTTGGATTTTAGAGGAAATTTTTCCTTTTGTAAAAGAGTTAAAACAAGTTCCGCCAAATTCTCATCATCATTTAGACTTGTTTCATCATTCTATAGAGACAGTAAAACAAGTACAAATTTTGTATAATGAAGCTCCAGATGAAGTTAAAGAGCATTTAAGCAGAATTGATTTTGGTGGATTTTCTCGTCTTGCTCATTTAAAACTTGCTGCTTTTATGCATGATATAGGAAAATTTTCTACTTGGACTATTGAAGAAGGTAAACATAGATTTATTAAACACGATGATGTCGGATCTAAAATGTCTGTTAAAATTTTAAAAGATTTACATTTTTCTAATAAACAGATTGATTATATTTCTTCAATGATTAAATATCATATTTATCCATCTCATGTTATGACATCTCCTCAGATTACTGAAAAAATTATGATGCGTTATGTGAGAAAGATGGATACAAATTCTATTGATGCTATAATTCTTGCTCAAGCTGACAGATTATCAGCTCGTGGTCCTGAAATTACAGATCAAATAGTTGAAAGAAATATAACATCTTTAAATATGCTTTTGAGGTTTTATTTGGAAGCTAGAGAAACATTAAAACCTTTGCCTAAATTATTGAGTGGTAATGATGTTATGCAAATTTTAAATATAAAACCGTCAAAAAGGCTTGGCGAAATTATGGATGCTTTGCATGAAGCTCAAATTTCTGGAGATGTAATTACTAAAGAGCATGCTATTGAGTTTGTTAAAAATATGGTTTAGTATATACTTTGGCAATACTTTTCTTATTGAATAAGCGTATTTGTTACAATTATTTACAAAAATTTTTGTTAAAAATTTTGCTTATTTTTAACATTTTGATTAATTTTTTTAGAGTTTTTTGTATTTTTTTTCAAAAAATAATTTAAAATATTACTATTTTTAATAAAAAATCCAAAAATCTATCTTAATATCTCCTTAACATTCTCGGTAATATAGGCAATTTTTTTTTTGCCTGACTTTTAATATGAATGTGTCATTGTTATAATAGGTGTGAAGTTTAAAACCAGACTATATTATGATAGAAAAAGTTAGTTTATCAAGTGTAAATAAAAAGAATACCCCTTTAGGGAATAATAGTGCAAAAAATAATACTAATCCATCATTTAAAGGTGGATTGGCAGATGGTGCTATTTGGCTTGTTCAGCAATGTGAAAAACAGCCAATGGTAAATGTTTCTGTATTGGATTTATCTACTGCAATTGTGCCTAGAACTATTGTTGAAACAAAAGAATCAAATGGTTATGCCGGTTTTGAAGCTTTTAGACGTGAATCTTCAGGTTTGATTGTAAACTGTTTAATCCCAAGTTTTATTGTAATGGGGATGGCTAGTCTTTTGCAAAGACCTATTATGGGTAATGCTTTTAAGAAGGCTAATTTAGTTAATACTTGGGCTAATGAAGATGCTATTAATAAAATCCAACAATATTATAATGAAGCATCTGGTGTTGATAACAAAGAGAAAATTTATAATACTTTCAGAAATCAATTAGGTGATTTGGAAGGTGTTGACGGAAAAGAACATAAATTCTTTAAAGATATCTTAGGTATTAAAGAAGGGGCTGACGGAAAATTTGTCGGTCATATCGGGAATGAAAAAGTTCACAATGCAGTAAATAAATTTGTTGATCTTACATTAGCTGATAAATATGATTCAAAAGCTTTCAAAAAAGCTTATAAAGATATTGTTGGAGAAACTTTAATTGCTGAAAATATTAAGTTTAAAGCAGATAAGGGCTTTTTCTCTAACAATTTAGAATCACTTTGTGAAGATACTGTAAAAATGCTTAGAGGTGTCGTAAAAGCAGATATTAAAGATGCTGATAACCTCTCTAAATACTTTAATAATGCAAAAAAACTTGTAAACTGGAAGAGTATCGGTGGTTTAGGTGTAATCATCCCTCTTGCTTTATCTATGCAATCTATCAACAGATGGATTACTTATAAACAATCAGGAAGAAAAGGTGCTCCTATTTACAAAGATTTTGCAAAAGATTCTGAACATAAAGAATTAAATCCAAAAGAAAAGAAAGAATTACTTGCTCAGAAATTTATTTCAATTGGTTCTATGATTGGAGTATGCGGACTTTCTATGTTTATGGATCGCCCAATCCTTAAAAATATATTCCAATTTAAAGGTATTTTCCCAACAATGGATCAAGCTAGAATAATTTCTACAGCTACTTTTGCAAGCAGAATGGGTGTTTCTGAAGATAAAAATGAATTAAGAGAAGCTACTGTTCGTGATATTGCAACATTTTCAAGTTTTTATTTCTTAGGTGATTATGTAGCTAAAGGTATAGCTACTTTCTTGGAACATAAAAACAAAGATAAAGGTGTTCATCTGATTAATGTTTTAAAAGATGCTCCAGATAAAGATGCTAATGTATTCAAAAAATTCTGGCATTGGGCAAAACATACATCTTTAAAATCTTCAGATGAGTTAAAATCTATTGAAGATAAACGTTTGAGAACTATATGTCAATTAGGAAATATTGTATTCTCATTGTTATCTTTAGGCGTATTTATCCCAATTTACACTAGGTCGAAAACAAATAAAAAACATGCAGAAGAACTTGCGAAATTAAATGCTCAAAAAGAAGCTAATTCTTCTACAAACGCAACCGCCTCCTCTGCGACAACGAATTCCACATCATCAGCGGATTCCACGTCGACAGATAAGGCAAAATCATCCTCTGATGATTTCTTAAATTCTCAAATGAGAGATAACACAGCGTTTAAAGCATTTTTTCATTCGTAAGGAGATATTAGATTATGAAAATTCAACAAATTAACCCTCAAATAAACAGACAACATTTAGAAAACAAAAAAAATAATAATACAAATTTTACAGGTGCATTTGATGCAGTAACTCTAGGCTTAAGATTTTTAGATACAAACCAAGCTTGGGGTGCAAATGCTGTTGATTTAGGTTCAATGGTAATACCAAGAACTACTGTGGATTTCGTAAATAGAGGTCCGGCAGCTGGTTTAGAAACAGGTAGAAGAGAAATTTCTGGTACTGTAAACCATTCTTTAGTAGGAGTTTATGGTACTGTTGCAGGTTTAGCTCTTGCTTCTGCTTTGAATTCTAAATATGGTATTAAAGCTCATAAATTGTTCGTAGATGATGAAACTCTTGATATATTAGGTAAAGCTTGGGATAAACAAGTTAAAGCTGGTAATGCTGATCCTTTAAATAATTATTTAACAGAAGTATTTAAAGGTGCTGAAACAAGAGTTGGTGATGACTGGATTAAGATTCCTGATAATAATATTAAAAATGTTGTTGATAAATTTTCAGAAGTCTTAAATTCTAAAGATGCTCCTGTTACTATTTCAAAAGATTTAAAAGCTTATGCTCAATCTGTAATTACTCACGCTACAGGTTCAGAAAATTCTTTTAGATTGTCTCCTGAGCATAAAACAGCTTCAATTTCAAATTTACTAGACAATATTTATAATGTATCTAGAACATTCATAAATGAGAAAGTTGGTAATGCATTTAAAGAAAGTAAAGATATTGATGCTAATGCTTACTTAAAGTCATTGAAAAAAATGAACTTACATCGTTCAATGCTTGGTTTGGGTATTGCATCAGCAGTTGGTATGTCAATTCAGCCATTAAATATTTACTTAACTAAAAAGAAAACAGGTAGTGATGGTTTCGTTGGTGTAGAAGGACGTCAAAAAGATAATTCAGCAGGGTTTAAAGGTTTAAAAGTCGCTGCTGCAGGTATCTTTGGCGGTGGAATTCTCTCAACTATCGGTTTAGGAGATGGTGTTAAAGGATTGATGAAGAAAATCCAATTCAGAGGCTTAATTCCAACATTAGATCAATTCAAATTTATTTATGGTGTAACTATTATGTCAAGATTTTTAGCAGCACGTGATAAAGATGAATTGAGAGAATCTGTTGTAAAAGATGTATTAGGATTCTTTAACTGGTTAATTTTAGGTAACTTTGTTGCAAAAATGAGTGCTAATGCTATGGATCAAAGTTTATTGAACTATAGTGAAAAAGAACATGGTAAAGGGTTCTTTAATAAAGTTATTAAAGCTCCTTTAGTTTCAAGAGATGAAGTCTTACATAGAGGTCTAAAAGCTGCTGGTATTGATACTATTGAAAATGGTAAAGCTTTATCATTTAAACAAATGCTTAAAAAATTAGCATCTCCTGAAGTAAGCGAAGCTATCAGAAAAGAAACTAAAGGTAAACTTAGAGCATTAAGTATTGCTCAGGTTGCAGGTTACTTGTATTCTGGATTAGTTTTAGGTGTAGGTATTCCTAAATTGAATATTTATATGACTAATAAATCTGAGGCTAAAAGAAAAGCAAGAATTGCAGCAGAAAAGGCTAAACAACAGCCTGCTCAGCCTTCTGTAAACGATCAATATCAAGCAATGATGAAACCAGATAACTTAGCTTTCTTAAGCAAGCAAATGTAATAATTATAAGCGTTTGGGATAATCTTTAGGAAATTCATATTGATTTTCCTGCAGTAATAATGTGCAATATACTCCTTCATTTATGCAGTTATCAATTATTTCTTGATGTGTTGGGTATTTATTTGCGTTTGCTGGGCAGTAATATGGTCTTACTTGATTGCTATTTACATTACATTCTCCGCTTTTTCTACACAATATAAATTGAAATACATCTCTTCCTCTTTCATTAGGTCCTTTTTTGCCATTTATGTCATAAAAAATATCATAACATGTACCAACTTTTATGCTCATTTGAGAACCATCTGAAAATTTAAGTGTTGCAGTCCTTTCTGTAGTGATAGTGGCACCACCTTTTTCAATTTTGGAATTTGTGATATAGGGTTTAATATATGTATTAAGAAATTCAATAGATGAATCATAGTTATTCATTTCTCCTTTAATCCAATCTTCTCGATTTCCATAATCTAATTCTGCTCTAATTAATGCTTGGTTAATAACGGATATAAATTTTTTTATTTTAGCTGTTGCTTCGTTTTTTTTTGTATTTTGTATAACATTTGGCAATGTAAGAGCTGAAACAATTCCAATTACTCCGATTGTAATTAGTACTTCTGCAAGAGTAAACCCCTCCTTTATACTCCATCTTTTAATCATAGTTTAATAATCCCTCATATAATTATAAATATAAACATATATGTTTAATAATAAAATTATATGATGTAATATTTTTTTGTCAATAATTGTAAAATTAATTTATGATAGAAAAGAGTGATGTTTTAAAAATTTTGGCAGAAAATATAAGAGTTGAAAGAGCTAGAAAAAAGTTTTCTCAAGAATATCTTGCAGAGCAGGCAGATATTACACCTCAGCATCTTTATAGGATTGAAAATGAAAAAGTGTGTCCAACGATTCTTGTTGTTGTAAATATTGCAAAAGCTCTTGGGGTTACTTTAAACGATTTACTTCCATTATAAAAAACTCCCATTATATCGGGAGTTTTTTATTTTTATAAATATATTTTTATTATCCTAGTTGAGCATTTGCACCGGATACAACTTCGATGATTTCTTGCGTAATAGCAAATTGTCTGCTCTTATTATATTGTACTGATAATTCATTAATCATTTTTTCAGCATTGCTTGTTGCTGCTGACATTGCTGTCATTCTGCTAGCAAGTTCACTTGCTTGAGCTTCCAATAATGATTGGTACAAAATATTTGTCATATACATTGGTACAATTTTTTGTAAAATGTTGTGCATATCAGGAACAAATTCCATTAAAGGCTCTAAGATGTTATCATGTTGTTTTTCATAATCATCGTTTAGGCCTTTTAATGGTAATATTTCCCAACTTTCAACAGAATAGCTCATCATATTTTTAAAACGAGTTGTAACAACTTCAATTTTATCTATTTCATGAGATACAAAATATTTCGCTATATCTTCTATTATAATTTTTGCTGCTTCTGCAGATGGATTATTCGCAGCCCCAAGATATGTTTTGGTGATTTCAAAATTGTAATCTTGTGCTTTTCTTTTTAAAGAAGATATACCTTTTTGGCCGACTATAAAGACTTTAGCATTAATTCCTTGTTCTTTATAATCTTTTATAATTTGAAGTGTTCTACGTACAATGTTAGCATTATATGCACCTGCTAGACCTTTGTTAGAAGTAACTACTAAAAGGCCAACTGTCTTAATTTCTCTTACCTGTAATAATTCAGGATAATTGTCTATTGCTGATTTAATTTTAAGACTTTGTGCATTATATGTGCCCACTGATGAAAGCAATTTTTTAAACATCATCGTAAGTTCATTTGTAAATGGACGAGACATTTTTACGGTATTTTCAGCTTTTTTTACTTTAGCGGCTGCTACCATTTTCATTGCACGTGTTATTTTTTGAGTACTTTTAACACTTTGAATTCTGTTTTTTATATCTTTTAAATTTGTCATATTTTATGTCCCAGAGGATTATTTTAAACATTTAAAATAATCCTCTTTACCTTTCTACAAATAACTTTAGAATGTTTTTTTGAATTTATTTAGAGCTTCTTTTAATTCTGTTTTATCAGAATCTTCCAGTTTAGCTCCGCCATTTAATTTTGCAACAAGTTCAGATAGGTTTGTGTTAAGGTATGCAAACCATTCTTTTTTGAATTTATTGATGTCAGTATTTGGTACATCATCTAGAATTCCTTCGTTTGCTGCAAAAAGAATTGTAATTTGTTCAGCTACGCTCAATGGATTATATTGAGGTTGTTTTAGAACTTCTGTAAGTTTTTCACCTCTCAATAATTGGTCTTTTGTTGATTGATCAAGATCTGATGCGAATTGAGCGAATGCTGCTAATTCATTATATTGAGCTAAGTCTAGTCTTAATTGACCTGCAACTTGCTTAATACCTTTAGTTTGAGCGGCACCACCAACACGAGAAACTGAAATCCCGGCATTGATAGCTGGTCTTACACCAGAGTTGAACAAATTAGATTCTAAGAAAATTTGTCCGTCTGTAATTGAAATAACGTTTGTTGGAATATATGCTGATACATCACCTGCTTGAGTTTCAATGATAGGTAATGCAGTAATACTTCCGCCACCTAATTCGTCATTTAATTTTACAGCACGTTCAAGTAATCTTGAATGTAAGTAGAATACATCTCCAGGGTATGCTTCACGTCCTGGTGGTCTTTTTAGTAGCAAACTCATTGCACGATAAGCCTGAGCGTGTTTTGATAAGTCATCATAAATAATTAGAACATCTTTACCTTGTTCCATAAATTCTTCACCGATTGCAACACCTGCAAATGGTGCGATATATTGAAGTGGTGCAGATGCATTAGCTGTTGCTGATACGATAATTGAATATTCCATAGCACCGTATTCTTCTAATGTTTTAGCAATTTGAGCAACAGTTGATGCTTTTTGACCGATTGCGACATAAATACAAATAACATTTTGACCTTTTTGGTTGATAATTGTATCAATTGCAATAGCAGTTTTACCTGTTTGTCTGTCACCAATGATAAGTTCACGTTGACCTCTTCCGATAGGAGTTAGAGCGTCAATAGCTGTAAGACCTGTCTGTAATGGCTGGTGTACTGATTTTCTTGCTACAATACCAGGTGCAACTCTTTCAATCGGACGAATTTTAGAAGATTCAATTTCCCCTTTCCCATCAATTGGTTTACCTGTTGGATCTATAATTCTTCCGATAAGTCCGTCACCTACAGGAACTGAAGCGATTTTACCTGTAGTTTTAACTGTCATTCCTTCTTTAATTTGAGTATATTCACCCAAAATTACAACACCTACATTGTCTTCTTCCAGGTTCATTGTAATTCCAAGTGTATTTTTCCCGTCTTCAAATGTTACAAGCTCATTTGACATTACATTTCTAAGTCCGTATATTCTGGCAATACCGTCACCTACTTCAATTACGGTACCTGTATTTGATACTTCGGTTTGAATATCGTAGTTTTCGATTTTGCCTTTAATTATAGAACTAATTTCATCAGGTTTAATAAGTGCCATAATTTCCCCTTTATATTATATTTTTACTTAAATTTTCTAATTTATTTTTTAGACTGTTATCGATGATATCATCATCTATTTTGATAACTAATCCGCCAATAATATCATTGTTTATATTCCAATTTACAATTACATTCTTTTTCAATTTATTTTGAAGTTTATTAATTAATCGTTGTTTTCTGTCTTCAGAAACTTCTACTGCTGAATAAACTTCTACACGTTTGATATTATTTATAATATCAACTTCATCATTGTATGCTTGAATAATTTGTGTTAATTCATTAAATCTCTTTTTGTCAATCAGAATTTTTAGAAAGTTAATTATTTTATCGCTAATTTGATTTGAAAAAACGCTGTCAATAATTTCATTTTTAGTGTTATTTGCTATTGCAGGATTTTCCATAACTTTTACAAGTTCATCAGATTCTGAAATAATTTCTTTAACAGTGTTTAAGTCTTTTGAAGCTGTTTCAAAAGTTATAGCACCATCTTTGCAAACTTGAATTAAAGAATCTGCGTAATTTTTAGCTGATGTTGATATGTGATTTTCTGTATTGTTAATCATAAGATTATACCCTGTCTATACTATCAATACTTTCATCAATGAACTTGTTATGTAAATCCATATTGTCTTTTAATAATGATTTTATATGCTGTTTTGCAAGTTCTATTGATGCATCTAATGTTTTTTGAGTCATTTGAGCTGATAATGTTTTTTCTTCTGCACTAATAACTCGTGAAATATTTTTTTCAATTAAGTCTACTTTTTCATTTGTATTTGCTAATATTTGTTTGGCAATATCATCCCCTTTTATAGAAGCTTCACTTAATTTTTGTTTAATTTCTTCGTCAATATGTTCTATTGATTTTTCTGCTTCCATAAGTTTGTTTTTTGCGTTTTCTTTTTCTGTTTTTGCATTATTTATAGTATTAATTACATCTTGTTTAATTTTTTCAACAGTATTAGATATATTTAATTTTTTGTATAAAATTGCAAAAATTAAAAGTAAAACTGCAAAATTAAAAGTATTTGATTCAACTATGATGTTCCAAAAATTCGCCAATTCGTTCATATTAGTTCAATATCCTGTTTACAACTTCATTATCGATATTTTCGATGTTTGTATTCATACCTAGAATTTTAGAAGATATGACTTCTGCTAAATCTTTTACCTTAAATTTTAATTCTTCAGTTGTTTGCTGAGCTTCATTTTTAAGAGCTGATTTAGCAGAAGCTATTTCTTCTTGAGATTTTTGTTTCGCATTTGATGTAATTATTTTAGAATTTTCATTTGCTTCATTAATTTTATCTGCAACAAGTTTTTTTGAATCAGTAGCTGATTTTGTTAATCTTTCTTCTCTATCATTAATTATTGCTTGAGCTTTAAGATTAGATTTTTCTGCATCTGATTTTGTTTCGTCAATAAATTTTTGACGTTCATCCATAACTCTTTCAAGAGGTTTGTAGAATATTTTATTCATAATTAATGTGAATAAAATAAAACTGATTGCTGATATTAAAAATGTAGCGTTAAATTCCATTGTCTTTCTCCGATTATTTGCCTAATAGCATAAATGCGATAACGAATGCATACAAAGCACAAGCTTCTGATAAAGCTGCACCAAGTAGAAAGAACCCGAATGCTTTACCAGCAACTTCAGGTTGTCTTGAAACTGCATCCATCAAACCTTTTGTAGCAAAACCAATACCAAGTCCTGCGCCTACTGCACCAAAACCGATTGCAATACCTGCACCTAAGTGTGCTAATTGTGAAACTGTAGCTGTGTCTACCATTTTTTCTCTCCTTTATTTAATACTTTTACTCAAAGTAATTTAGTGTTCTTCTTTTGTCGCTGAACCTATGTATGCAATAGTCAGCATCATAAATACTGTTGCTTGGATAAATGCAACAAGAATTTCAAATAGCATAATTGGTAGTGGCAAGAAATAAGCCAGCCCTCCTAATGCTATTGATACAAGAATTTCGCCTGCAAATATATTGGCAAAAAGTCGGATTGCAAGGCTTAATGGTCTTGTGAACATTTCTAATATTTCAACTAATGCCATTACAATTCCTGTAAAGCTGAATTCATGTAAAAAGAATTTCGGTCCTTTTGCCTTAATCCCCATGAATACATAATATATTAAAACTATTACAGCCATTGCTGCAGTTAAATTAATATCATTTGTAGGTGATGCTAATTCTGCATCATTTTTCAAATGAATAATTCTTAATGGTAATTGTCCCATTAAATTTGCTGTAACGATAAATAAAAATAATGAAGCTACTAATGGAACATGCTTTCTGTTTTCAGTTTCAATCATTGTATCAAGTGTTCCATAGAAAAATTTCATTATGCTTTCAGATACAGCTTGAAGCTTTCCTGGAACAATTGATAAATTTTTGGTTGCTAATAATGCAAATATAATTACAACTATCATTGCAAACCACATTGTAAAAATTGTATCCAGATTTAATGATATAGCATGCCCAGCGATGCTTGTTGTGTAAATCCAATGTTCCATGTTAACTTCTCTCCCTTGTGAACTTATTTTAACTCCGAAAAAAAAAAATCGCAAATTTTTTTTTTTTGTTCTAATATAATTATATAAATTATATGTTAAGGGAGAAAATGAATATAATATCACTGGAAGAGGTTGACTCTACCAATTTATATGCCAAACAAAATTTGGATAGTCTTGAGGATAGGACTATTATTGTTGCAAAGAATCAAACTTCTGGCAGAGGGAGATTTAATAGATCTTGGGTTGATTTGGGCGATGATAATTTATTCATGTCTTTTGTTTTAAAACCATCTGATACTTTTAAAGATGTATATGCTAATTTGACTCAATATATATCTGTTATTTTGGTCAATATCCTTGAAGAATATGGGCTTGCTCCTTCTATAAAGTGGCCGAATGATGTTTTGATTGATGGGAAAAAGATTTCAGGTATTTTATCTGAAACTGTTATGCAAGGTAATAAATTTAAAGGGTTAGTGCTTGGTATTGGAGTTAATTTGAATGCTGAAAAATCTGCTTTATCTTTAGTTAAAGATAAAAAAATTACAGCTTTAAATATAGAATTAGAAAGAGAGCATGTTGATAAAAAATTGTTTTTTGAAAAATTGGTTAATCAATTTTTTAAAAGTTATGATGAGTTTTTAGAACATGGCTTCCTGTTAATTAAAAATAAATATATAAATGCATGTAATTTTTTAGGAAAAGAAATTTCTGTACAAGTGTTTGATGATAAAAAGTCTGGAATTGCAAAGTATATAAATGATTCAGGAGAATTAGTTTTGCAAAACCATAAAAAAGAAGAGTTTGTATTAACAATGGGAGATATATTATGATTGAAAATCTTATGATTGGCTTAACCTTAATGGTACTGGGAATGGGATTTGTCCTTGCTTTTTTGTGTATTTTAATTGTCGTAATGCATGGAATGTCTGCAATTATTGCTTACTTAAATAAAATTTTTCCAGAAAAAATTGATGTAGTAGAGAAAAAATCTTCATCAAAAAATGTCGTAAAAGATGATGAAGCGATAGCAGTTGCTTTGGCTGCAATTATGGCTAGAAAATAAAAAGTTTGTTTATTAATAAATTAGGAAGGGTAAAGTTATGAGTAAAAAACTTATTAAAGTTATGGATACCTCATTTAGAGATGGTTTCCAGTCAGTTTATGGGGCAAGAGTATTCGTTGATGATTTTATTCCTGCATTGCAGGCTGCTGTAAATGCTGGTATTAAACATTTTGAAGTTGCAGGTGGTGCTAGATTTCAGTCACCTATTTTTTATTGTAATGAAAATGCTTTTGAAACAATGGATAAGATCAGAGCTGCTGTTGGTCCTGATATAAATTTACAAAGTTTGGCAAGAGGTGTGAATGTAGTAGGTCTTGATTCTCAACCTCGAGACATAATCAATTTACATGCCAAAATGTTTAAAAAACATGGTGTAACTACTGTTAGAAACTTTGATGCATTAAATGATGTAAATAATTTAATATATTCTGGTCAATGTATTAAAGATAATGGTTTAAAACATGAAGTTACAATTACAATGATGGAATTACCTATCGGTTGTACAGGTGCTCATGATGTTGATTTTTATGAAAGAGTATTGAGAAGTATTTTAGATGCAGGTATTCCATTTGATAGTTTAGCATTCAAAGATGCTTCAGGAACTTCTGCTCCTAGAAAAGTTTATGAAACAATTAAACGCACAAGAGAAATTTTAGGACCTGATGCTCATATCAGATTCCATTCTCATGAAACAGCAGGTACTGGTCTTGCTGCTTATTTAGCTGCTTTAGATGGTGGCGCTGATGGTATTGACTTATCAATGAAACCAGTATCTGGCGGTACTGCTCAGCCTGATATTGTTTCAATGTGGCATGCTTTAAAAGGTACTGATTATGATTTAGGTTTGGATATTGAAAAAATTCTTGAAACAGAAGAAATTTTCAAAGAATGTATGAAAGATTACTTCTTACCTCCTGAAGCATTGTCAGTAAATCCTATGATTATTCAATCTCCATTACCTGGTGGTGCTTTAACAGCTAATACTCAAATGTTAAGAGATAACAATTTAATGGATAAATATCCTGAAGTAGTAGCTGCAATGAAAGAAGTTGTTGAAAAAGGCGGTTTTGGTACTTCAGTTACTCCTGTTTCTCAATTCTACTTCCAACAAGCATTTAATAATGTAATGTTTGGACCTTGGAAAAAAATTGCAGAAGGTTACGGAAAAATGGTTCTTGGATATTTTGGAAAAACTCCTTGTGAACCTGATGCTGAAGTTATTAAAATTGCATCTGAACAGCTTAATTTACAACCAACTACTGAAAAAGTTGTGGATATAAATGATAAAGATCCTAATAAAGGTATTCCTGCAGCTAAAAAACGTTTAGAAGATGCTGGACTACCTGTTAATGATGAAAATATCTTTATTTCAGCTGCATGTAAAGAAAAAGGTATTTTATTCTTAGAAGGTAAAGGTACAATTGGTGTAAGAAAATGTGAACCGAGTGATAAAGAACCTAAAGTTGATGACGCAAATAATGCATACACTGTAACTGTTAATGGTAAAAAATATGCTGTTGCTTTAGAAGGTAGAAAAGCTACTGTTAATGGTAAACTTTATGACTTTGATGTTAAAGCAGGTATTGAGGCTAAAGCTGCAACTGGTGATGCAACTCCTGTAAAGGCTGCATTACCTGGAACTGTTTTAAAAGTTTTAGTTTCAGCTGGTGATAGTATCGGAGAAGGTGATGTAATTGCAGTTGTAGAAGCAATGAAAATGGAAACAGAAATTAAATCTCCAATATCTGGGACTGTAAAAGAAGTTGAAATTGAAGCCGGTGATAAAGTAAAAACCGGAGATGTACTTGTTACAATAGGCTAAGATTTATTAAAAATAATCTAATTAGTAAAAGAAGGGTAAAACAATGAATATAGTAGACAGTTTATATAAATTATGGCAATCTACAGGTATTGCAAATTTCATTCAACCTGTTGATCCTAATATTACAAACGGTTTTGAACAATTCCTTCATCAATTCGGTTCTCCGATTATGATATTGGTATGTTTATTTCTTTTGTGGTTAGGTATAAAAAAACAATTTGAACCATTACTTTTAGTTCCGATTGCTTTTGGCGGTTTATTATCAAATATTCCGGTTGCAGATATTGCAGGTCCTCATGGTTTTTTAGGAATAATTTATGAATTTGGTATTCACCAAGGTCTTTTCCCATTGATTATATTTATGGGTGTTGGAGCTATGACTGATTTCGGTCCGTTAATTGCAAATCCAAAAACTGCCCTATTAGGTGGTGCTGCACAGTTTGGTATTTTTGGTGCATTGCTTTTAGCTTTATGCGTATTTGGATTTACTTTGCCACAAGCAGGTGCAATTGGTATTATTGGTGGTGCAGATGGACCTACTTCAATTTATGTTACAACTAAACTTGCTCCTGAATTATTAGGTGCAATTGCAGTTGCTGCATATTCATATATGGCATTAGTTCCTGTAATTCAGCCGCCAATTATGAAATTGTTAACTACTGAAGAAGAACGTAAAATTGAAATGACTCAATTAAGAGAAGTATCAAAACGTGAAAAAATTGTATTTCCACTTGTTGTTCTAGGTTTGTGTATAATTTTCTTACCGGATGCTTGTCCTTTAATTGGAGCATTGACATTTGGTAACTTATGTAAAGAATGTGGTGTTGTTGAAAGATTATCCGATACTATGCAAAATGCTTTAATTAATATTGTTACAATATTTTTAGGGTTATCTGTAGGATCAAAATTGTCAGCTGATCAATTTTTAACTTTGCAAACTTTATTTATTTTAATTTTAGGAATTTTGGCTTTCTCTTTTGCAACTGCTGGTGGGGTAATTTTTGCAAAAGTGATGAATTTATTCTCTAAAACTAAAATCAATCCATTAATTGGTTCTGCAGGCGTATCTGCTGTTCCTATGGCAGCTCGTGTATCAAATAAGGTTGGTTTAGAAGCTAATCCTCAAAATTATTTATTGATGCACGCAATGGGTCCAAATGTTGCAGGTGTTATTGGTTCTGCTGTTGCTGCTGGTATATTGTTAGCATTATGCAACTAGAATTAAATTAAATAATAAAAAAAGGTCCGTTTTTATGCGGACCTTTTTTTATATTTCAACATTTATATTTTTACCTATTTTTTGTATTGTTTCTTCTATTTTACTATGCCTGTCTTGTAATGGGATTTTTCTTAATTCTTCTGATAAAGTCTTAAGTTTGTTATTTTTATTTTTTAGAATATTTCCTGCATATAGCATGTGCATATCAAACATTAATGGTACTGCCATTAAGTCTTTAATGTCTTTTGGTGTCATATCAAAATCAACTACATCGGCAATTGTCTTAATTAAATTTTCAGGTTCTTTTTTACTTTTACTTGTTAATGTGCCCGTAATACATTCTATTACATTTCTTGTTGGTAAATTTATAGTATTTTGTATATTTTTTACTTTCATATATTCTCCTGTTCTCTCTTTAAGTAATATAAAAAAAATTTTTTGCTATTATTTTAAAATATGTTTATAATTAAATTTGAAAGGGGATTATATATTTATGTTTAAAGTTGCTTTATTAGGTTCAAAATCGGACCATTTGATAGATCCTATTAAAACTTTTTTTAAGGGGAAAGATGTTGAACTTGTTTGTTTATCGAATTATGAAAATTCAGATTTTTTACAAAAAGCTAAATGCTTAAATTTAGAATATAAATATTTATCGAATGAGAAAAATTTTGAATATTTTTCTTCTCATAATTTTGATATTGTTGCAGTCTATGCTTATGATGAAAGAATTAGGGAAGATGTTTTAAAAACTGGTAAATTTATAAATCTACATGAGTCATTATTGCCAGCTTTTAAAGGTGATGATGCTTTATATAGAAGTTTTTCAGCTGGTGTTAAAGTCGCAGGAGTTACTATTCATCATTTAAGTGATGAAAATTATAATGGAGAAATAATAGCACAATATCCAGTTTTGATTGGGAATTTAACTCATTTTGATGAATATAAAGAAGAAATGTACGCTGTAGAAAAAATGTTATACCCAATTGTTATTGAAAATTTATTAAAAGATGAAGTATTTGACTTCTCAGATTTAATTAATTCAAATAAATGTTCTAATTCATGTAGTAGTTGTGGAGGATGTCATTAATAAAAAGTATAGCTTGAATAGAATTCTTGTTATATAATAAAGAAAAGAGAAGGGGTAAGACATGTCTATAGATGATGCATTGGTTATGATATTAGCTGGCGGAGAAGGAAAAAGATTATATCCTTTAACCAAAGATAGAGCAAAACCAGCAGTTCCTTTTGGGGGCAGGTATAGAATTATTGATTTTGTATTAAATAATTTTATAAATTCAGGTTTTTTCAAGATTAAGGTTTTAACTCAATATAAATCTGACTCTTTAAATAAACATATTACTCGAGGTTGGGCTTTATCTCCGTTTTTAAATCAATATGTCGATTTGGCTCCGGCTCAAATGAGAACTGGTTCTGATTGGTATCGTGGTACTGCTGATGCAATTTATCAAAATGTTTTTCATATAACTGATGAAGATCCTGATTATGTTTGTATTTTTGGTGGAGATCACATTTATAAAATGGATGTATCTCAAATGCTTGATTACCATAAAGAAAAAGGGGCAGATTTATCAATATCTGCAATTCCTATTCCAATATCTGAAGCTCATGAATTTGGGATTATTGAGGTTGATGATGATTGGAGATTAATTAATTTTGTAGAAAAACCAAAAGACAAGCCAAAATCTATTCCAGGAAACCCTGATATGTGTCTTGCTTCTATGGGAAATTATATTTTTAATAAAAATATTCTTTTGGAAGCTTTAAATAGAGATGAAGAAATTAAAGAATCAAGTCATGATTTTGGTAAAAATGTTATTCCAATGCTTTTAAGAGATGGTAAAAAGATTTATATTTATAATTTTAATGACAATTCATTCCCAGGAATGACTGATACTGAACGTGGTTATTGGAGAGATGTCGGTAGTATTGATGCTTACTGGCAGGCTAATATGGATTTGTTGGCATATGACCCTGAATTGAATTTGTATTCTCAAGATTGGCCTTTGAGAACTTTTAATTATAATTATCCTCCTGCTAAATTTATTTGGGAGGAAGGTGAACGTGTTGGTATGGCTACAAACTCAATGGTATCTGAAGGGTGCGTTGTATCTGGTGGCGGACTTTCAAGGTGTGTGTTATCGCCTAAGGTAAAAGTAAACAGTTATTCTCAAATATCAGAAAGTATTTTAATGGAAAATGTTGAAATAGGTAGACATTCTAAAATTAAAAAAGCGATTATTGATAAAAATGTAATTGTTCCGCCTAACACTAGAATTGGATTTAATCATGAAGAAGATATTAAACGAGGATTTCATGTTTCACCAAATGGCGTAACTGTTGTACCTAAAGGCGCAATTTTATAAATTTAGTCTTTACATGTTTATTTATCTGTAATATACTAATTTCGCAAAAATAAAGATTGTAAATATTTATTAATTTACTCCTATTATTAAAGCAATTTTAAACCTTTACAGTCTTTATTTTTATGGGAATTAGTGTATGGCAGCTGTAAAGTTAAATGTATTTAAAACAATGTATAATAATTTGCCTTCTATGCAAGTCAGCAAAGATAAGGTAATAGATAAGGTTGCTTATATTGGGAAAAAATGGTCATCTCCTCACCAAAGAGCAATATTAGGTATTACTGCGATTGCAATTCAGCCATATATTGATTGGAAAAATAAAAATGTTGATGAAAAAACAAGAAAAGTTGCAGTAGCAAGGACTTGTGCAAAAATTATTGCAGGAACACTTACGGGTGTAGCTTTAAGAGCTGCTTTTATTAAAGGTATTGCTGCGATGTCAAAGACAGCAGCTGAAATTCCAGCTAATGCCGGTAATTTTTCTAAAAAGTTTAAACAATGTCTAACGCCTAAAAATTTAGATCCTGATAATAAAGATGCCTTAGCTCAATATCGTAATGCTATGGGAACAATTTTATCTCTTGTTGCTATGGTATTTACAAATTTCCTAATTGATGCACCTCTGACTAAATTCTTGACTAATAAATTTATAGGTATGCAAGAGAAAGGAGAGAATAAATAATGTTTTCTCCTTCAAAAATGTGGAATGGATTTAAAAATTATATTTATAAGAACTATGGCGAAAACCCAGGTTCAATGCTTGTACATACAGGTGTTTTAGGTTGGATTTTGTCATCAATGGCTCAAGTATATGCAGTAGTTTTCAATAATAAAATTTCTAAAGAACAGAAAATGTTCCTTATTCCTCAAGAAATTGCAGATGCTGCTGTGAACATTTTGTCTTTTTATACATTAACAAGTGGTGTTAAATATATTGGTGCAAAGTTAACTAAAACTGCAAAATTGAGAACTGCTGAACTTACAAATTTATTGAAAAAAGGCGGTCATGTTCTTGAAAAGGGTGAAAAGCGTATTGAAAATAAAGTTTATGCAGGTGATTGGAATTTTGATATAACAAAATTAGAAAATTATAATTCTGAAATTGCTGATAAATTTAAACCATTTAGAAATGGAGCAGAAGTTATTACAGGGCTTATTGGGTCTGTTATTTCTAGTAACATTGTAACTCCTATTGCTAGAAACAAATATGCTGCTATAAAACAGAAACAAGCTATTTCTAATATGAATAAACCTGCTGATGATAAAAATAACAGTAATAATCCAGTAAAATTTGATAATAAGATTTCAATGGAGGCATATCAACATCTTGCTTCTGTTAAATATTCTTCTGGTTCTTTAAAAATATAATATACTTATTATTCCTGCAACTATTGCAGTAATCATAATGAAAAATATTGCTGTTAATTTAAAAAAGGCAT
The DNA here is from genome assembly GCA_000437435.1 of Clostridium sp. CAG:768. Classification (GTDB taxonomy): domain Bacteria; phylum Cyanobacteriota; class Vampirovibrionia; order Gastranaerophilales; family Gastranaerophilaceae; genus Stercorousia. Next base: position 168,427 of record FR899626.1, read on the forward strand.
CAATATTTTTTTGGTCATCATTTTCATGGAGTAAATTATTTACTGTACTTTTTGAGTAGTCATTTTTTAATTCAGTTTTAGTCCTTTCAAAAGATGAGTGTAGGAGTTTTTTGAAAGTATATATATTCTCTAGATCTTGTCTAGCAAGAGGATTTGAAATAGCTATTTTTTTTATTTTAATGCTGTCTAAATTATTCAGTTCATTATCAATATATGCAGAAAGATTTGATTTAAAAGTTTCATATTGTTTTGTTATATAAGGGCTTTCTACGTCTTCAGTTTCTTGATTATTTACAAATCTTGTAAGCATATGTTTAAGTTGAATAAATTTTTCCATACATTCAGGACAGTTATCTAAATGAATTTTCACATATTCAGTTAGCTTATCACTAAGTTTTCCCTCAACATAAAAACTTAATAAAGCAGTTACTTGTTCGCAATTTAATTGATTTTGCATTAATGTTCTCCTTTTTATATATATGCTTTTAAATCTTCCTGAAGTTTTCCTCTAGCTCTTGCTATTCTAGATTTTACTGTACCTATACTAGAATGTGTTGCTTTTGCTATTTCTTCATAGCTTAGCCCTTGTAATTCTCTTAATATAATTGCAATTCTGAATTGTTCAGGAAGTTCTAATATTGCATTTTTAATTATTTTTTCTAGTTCTGAAGATATGCATTTTTCGTGTGGTTTACATTTTTTATCAAGAAGTTGAAATTTAATTGGAGCATAATCTTCACTATCATCATCAAGAGATACAGTGTCTAATTTCCTTTGCGATTTTCTTAGTTCGTCATAAAATAAATTTGTAATAATTTGATTTAGCCAACTTTTAAATAGTTTTGGTTTTTTAAGGTTTTGTATATTTTTTGCAACTCTAAGAAGAGCCTCTTGAGTTAAATCAGAGACTTCTTCTCTTTTTTTACAAAGGTATGAGAATGCTGCAAATACATTTTTTTGCTCTCGTCTTATTAATTCTTCAAGAGCTTTAAAATCATTTTGCTGAGCAAGAACTACAAGTTCTTCAAGTGCCATTTTTTTGTATTGCAATTTATTGCATGACATAAATTTCTCCTTACATCTATAGTAAGGAAATTTAATTTATAAATGCTCATTCCTTGTTATATAACCAACTGATTATATTTTTTTTTATAGAATTATAAATAGATTATTCTGCACAAATATAACCTTTTAAGGCAGTATGTGCAGCAACATATGGAGATGCCAAATATATTGATCCTTCTACATTTCCCATTCTTCCTCTGAAGTTTCTATTTTGAGTAGCAAGGCAGACCTCTCCATCAGCCAAAGTTCCAGCGTGAACGCCAACACAAGGTCCGCAGCCAGGTGGTAAAATTGTGGCATTAGCTTCTACAAATGTTGTAATTAAACCTTCGTCAAGTGCTTGTAAATAAACATCTTTTGATGCTGGACAAATTAGCATTCTAACGTCAGGATTTATTGTTTTTCCTTTTAAAATTTTAGCTACAATTCTTAAATCTTCAATTCTTCCATTGGTACAAGTCCCTACGAATACTTGATCTACTTTAATATTAGCTAATTCTCTTGCTAATTTTGTATTATCAACTGTATGAGGACAAGATACTGTATGGTCAATATCTTCTGCATTAATTTTAATAATTCTTTCATATATTGCGTCAGAATCAGGTTTTAGACTTCTAAATTTATCCGCTCTTCCTCGAGATTTTAAAAACTCTTTTGTCTTTTCATCTGCGACAAATAATCCTGCCTTAGCGCCAGCTTCTACAGCCATATTTGCTAAAGTAAATCTTTCTGACATTGACATATTATCTATAGTGTCACCACAAAATTCTAAAGCTTTATATGTTGCTCCATCTGCTCCAATTAGACCGATTAAATGAAGCATTAAATCTTTAGAGCAAATTCCTTCCTTAAATTTGCCGTTAACTTCAATTTTGAATGTTGCTGGAACTTTTAACCAAGTTTTACCAAGAGCCATTGCTACTGCTATATCTGTAGATCCCATTCCCGTTGCAAATGCCCCAAGTGCACCTGATGTACAAGTATGAGAATCTGCTCCAACAAGTATTTCGCAAGGATTAACAAATGTTTCTACTAGTCTTTGGTGGCAAACTCCAGCACCAACATCTGATAATACAGCACCATATTCTTTTGAAAAGTCTCTTAAAACAGTGTGTGTATTTGAAAGTTCTTTTCTTGGACTAGGTGATGCATGATCTATAAATAAAATAGTTCTTTCTGGATTATTAAGTTTATCTTTCCCTAATTTTTTGAATTCTTGAACGGTTAAAGGACCAGTACCATCTTGTACTGCACATACATCTACTTTCGCTATAACTAATTCTCCAGCCCTAACTTTTTTCCCAGCATGTTCTGAAATAATTTTTTCTGCTAATGTTTGTCCCATAACCATACTCCTTTTTTATTTATATTAGCATAAAAAAAACGACTGTAATAGTCGTTAGGGAAAAAAGGGAAAGGAAACAAATAAGTGAGAAAACTCACATATTTCAAAATATAAAACTTTTAGATTATTTTTAACCGAACGTTTTGAAAGTAGATTCAGTATTTTTTTCAATAACTTTTTGCACTGCATCCATTTCAGTAGAAATCGCATCTTGTTCAGTATCAAGTTGTTTTAATCTTAATTCTAAGTTTTTATCTTGAGCTTGAACAATTTCAATTTTCGCATTAATTTCCTGAATAGATTGATCATATTGATACTTGTCGTATTCGTATTGATTCATAGCATCATCATATGCTTCTTGGTCAGTAACAGTGTTCGTAGTAACCGCATAAGTTACTTCATCTTGTTGTCCAGGGTTAAGAGTAATGTTAATAATTCTACCAGTAGCATCTTGTTCTAATCTCGCAGTAACCCCTTTAACTTCTTCAGTTTTCTTAGTAGAACCGATAGTGTATGCCGGAATATTGCTTTGAGAAGAACCAGTATCAGAATAAATAGCAGAATCTAACACTTCTTTTTTATAGAAGTATGGAGACCAAGTTCCAGTAGTTGTATTTTGTACATATCTCACCATCCAATTAGCATTACCATATTGGTTGTTAAGAATGTTTATATATTCGTTTTCTTCTTTAAGTAATTTTTTTAATTGATCATTAGATAGCGTTTTTAAATATTCATCATTACCTTTGAAAGCTTCTAATTCTTCATCAGTCATCGCATCAATATCAGCATCATCTCTAGTTTGCATAAGTCTAAGTTCTTTAGCGCCAACATTATATTTGTAATTGGGAGCATCTCCACTTCTAGTAATAACAGAAGAACCAGCCGCAACAGCAGCAAAATCATCAGTCCAAGAAGAAGTGTAGCTAATTAAATAAGACCCGTCAGCTTGAGCAATCATAGAAGAAATAGAATTGCTTAAAGCACCATCTTCAAAAGTATAAACAGTTTTAGTGTAATCATCAACAGAAGGAGGAACCGGAACAGACATTCCTAACAAATCATTGTAGTAGTTAGCAGATTGGTTAGACAAAGTTGTTCTTTGTTGGTTAATCTGTTGTCCTTCATATTCAACATTTGTCTTTCTCGCAGTCAGTCCTAAGAACCGAGCTTGCGAAGCTGCCATACCCATGACTTGTTTCCTTTCTCATTTGTTTCCTTGTTCTAATAGACGACATTATTCTAAATAATCTTTAATATTTGATTAGTTATTTGTAATATTTCTTCATATTTAAGTTAAAAAACAAGGCTATCAATAAAAAAGATAGCCTTGTTTTGTTTATATTTATATTTTATATAATTCTGTGGGGTTTTGTTAGTAGATGTGCTTCTACACGTTCTTTTATTGCTCCTTGAGGCTCGTAATAAGGTGATACTGTCATTATTTTAGCTGCAATATCTGGATAGTAGTAAATAAATCTTAATTCACTTGATGTTAGAGGTTTTTGTGTATGAACGTTTGCATAACGGGCTAATTCTAGAATATTTCTTGCTTCATGTTCATCTTTAAATTCTAACTCAAGATTATCATATACGTTTCTGAAACCTTTAATGCCTCCATATTCTCCAGTTGTAATCATTCTACCTGTTTCAATTATTTCAGGTTCACCTCTACCGAGTTCTTCAAAATCGTATAATTCGTAATTCCTTCGGTCTTTTAATGCCCCATCTGCATGTATCCCTGATTCATGCGCAAAAGCGTTATCACCTACTGCCGGTTGATTTATTGGAATTGGAACTCCAAATGCATATGAAGTATATTTTGCAAGTTTCCAAGCTTTGCTTAAATCTATATTAGGATCAATGTGGTATCTGTGTCTAAATCCAGCTGATTTTAATATTGCAAGTAAACATGATACTAAATCTGCATTTCCTGCTCTTTCTCCCATACCATTAATTGCAGTGTTAATGTAAGCATCTACACCTGCGTCAATAGCTGCTCTAGCTCCCATTACTGAACAAGCAACAGCCATGCCTAAATCGTTATGAAAATGCATTTCAATTGGCATTTCTGTTTCTTGTGCTATTTTATAGATTCTTTCATATGTAGTTTGAGGATCTTCATACCCTAAAGTATCACAGTATCTAAAGCGTCTTGCTCCACATTTTTTTGCTTCTTTAGCATATTGAATTAGAAATTCAAGATCACTTCTTGATGCATCTTCTGCGTTTACTCCGATGTCTTCAGCTCCTAATGATACAGCACATTCAACAGCTTCGCAGGTCATATTTATTATATCTTGAGGAGTTTTTTTACCAAGATATTTACCGTTAATCATTTGATCTGATGTTGATTGAGATAGGTTTATGTTTTTTAATTTTGGAACATTCTTAAATGATAATTGAACATCATCTGCAATGCCTCTCATCCAGCCTGATAATTTTGTTCTTGAAATTACTCCATGTTCAACTAATTCTAAATTTCCGTTAAGGTAATTAATTTCGTGTTTTGTAGTCGGGAATCCAAATTCTGATTGCGTAATCCCCATATCATCAAGCATAAGATTAATAATTGTTTTTTGAAGTTTTGCAAGTCCTAGTCTTGATGTTTGGACTCCATCTCTGTTTGTTACATCAACAAAGTAAATTTTGTTTTCTTTCATGTGAACCCCTCAAAAATCTAATACACATATATGTTTTTATTTATAAATAACTTGCATTTTTAAAGTAAATTATTTACAATGTTTAGTATGGAACTTTTAATTAGTTCTGTCAAGCATCTTTATAAAATATTTATATTATGAGTAATACAAAACAACTTGAAAAAAAGATAAATAAAGAATATAAAACCGGAAATGTAAAAAGTGCAATTGAGCTATGTCAAATAGGTTTGCAAGATGATCCAACAAATGCAGACTTGCATGTTCGTTTGGGGGATTTGTATCTTGCTTGGCACTTAGATATTTATAATTCTTGCCAATATATTGATGAAGCAATTACTGAGTATCAAAGAGCATTAGAGACTTACATTGATTCTGCTGAAATTTATTTTAAGATAGGACAGGCACATTTCTTTAAAGGTGATTTAGATAAAGCTATAAATTATTTAGATATGGCTATTTCTAAAAATCCTAAATTAGGAAAAGCCTATTATTTACTTGCAGAAACTTATACTAAAAAGGCTCGTTTCTTAGACGCTTCAATGAATGCTAAGTTAGCAATTAAAGCTATGCCTTTTGCTAATTCTTGTGCACATTTCTTATTGTCAAATTTATATAATGTATCTTCAGCAAGAAGCTTTAAGAATTTTGCTTTATCAAAGTTGGAATTGTTACTATCAATTTTGACTTTACCTTTTGATAAAATAGCATTGGGTAATGTTGCAAGAACATTATCTTATGCAAAATTTTTACCTATTTTGCTAAAAGGTGCATACCAAGTTCAAACAAATAAGCTGAATGATGCTTTAGAAACATATTCAGAAGCGATTGATAAAGCTCCCGGATTTATTCCTTTATATTGCTTACTTGGTGATATTTATCGTTCTTTAGGACAATTTGAGGATGCTATTACTGAATATAAAATGGCAATTTGGTTAGATACTTTAAATATTCCAGCTTATCGTCATTTATGTCAGGCTTATGAAGAACAGGGTGATTATGACAGTGCTGTTGAAATATATGAAAAATTAATTCAGATTATGCCTAATATGCCTGATGTTCATTCAAATTTAGCTAATATTTTGTATGTAAAAGGCGATATTGATGGAGCTATTGCGCATTTTCAAACTGCTGTTACTTTAAATCCTAGAAAACAGTGGACAAGTATTATTAATCAAACTTTAGGTTTTGTATACCAAGAATCTAAGCAGGATTTGAACGCTGCAATCAGTTCTTATCAAAGTGCTTATCTTTTAACTCCTAAAGATATTGATATTTATGTTAATTTAGGCAGTGCATTTTATGATAAAGAAGATATTGAAAATGCTTTGCAAGTTTATAGAAATGCATTAGATTTAGACCCTGAAAATGCTAAAATTCATTGTAATTTAGGCTTTTTATATTGGGGAAAAGGCGATATTGATGAGGCATTAAAAGAATATGAACTTGCAATAAAATATGACAAAAATTATGATATTGCATATAACAATATGGGTGTAATTTATCTTGATGATTTAGGAAGAGTAAAACAAGCTATTGATTTATTCAAAAAATCTATTGAATGTAATCCAAATTATGCCTTAGCTCATTTTAATTTAGCTAGAGCAATTTCTATTACAGGTGATAAAGTAGAAGCAGCTAAATTATATCAAGTAGCTCAAGATATAAATAAGATTACAAATGAAATTGATCCTCAAGATATTTTAGATAAAATAAACGCTTTGTTTAATTAGTGCTATTTATAGATTTTATTTCCTATTTGAACTTGTTTAACGTACATATCTTCACAAGCTCCAGAGCCTCTACTTGTTGGATCTGTATCAGTTCTTGACATACTTGTTTTTGCAACAGTTTCACTTTTGTCAGTATAAATATCTACAAGATAACCGTCAAGTTTTACAATATCATTTCTCTTAATTTTTAGTAAAGCACCCATAACATTTGCATTTGCAGGAATTAAGTGTGTGTGTGAAATATGTGAACTTACAAAACCTAGTTCCCAATACATTTCTTCATATGGAACTTTTGATCTCCATTCTAGCCTTCTGCTCTGTCCAAGGGTTTTGTGCGATTTAAATTTCCAATATTTATGTAATCTGTTTTTATTTTTAGCTAAATCACCCCATACTATACCTATATCCATTAAACAGATATCATCAAAAGAGTTACGCATAATATCTCTAAACCAAAAATTTGTATTTTTAGTTACAACTAAACCTGATATAGAATATTTAGCCATAGGTTGTAGTGCATAAATATTTTTTTCTCCGTATGCTTTTATGTATTTTTGATTTTCTAAATTAATTTGTATAGGAGCATTATTTGTATTTATTACTTCTTGACTTGTAGTACTAATTTTAGGAAAAGAGTATTTTGTTCTGAATAAAATATCTCCAAGTATTGAATTGAATATTATTATTATAAAAAAAATTAGACAGGCTTTACTAAAATAATTCCAGATATTCCCAAAGTCAAAGTCCATTAAATACCCCTTTAAACTAGATTTTCAACATCTTCGCATACCTTGGTTGGTAGAATAAAACCAAAAGTTGAGCCTTGACCTAATGCTGATTTAACAAATACTTTTCCATTGTGATATTTTTCTATTGTTTGTTTAACTAAATGAAGACCTAGGCCTGTTCCTTTTACAGTGTGAATATTATTTTCTACTCTATAAAATCTGTCAAAAATCTTTTTTTGATGTTCTGGAGCAATACCACAACCTTGATCAGTTACAGTTACGATTACATCATCGTTATCTTTTTTTAATTCTACTTTAATTTCTCCATTTTCCGGGGAATATTTTATAGCATTTGATAAAAAGTTTGTAAGTGCTCTTTCAATACCATCGTAGTTGAATAAAAATTCTTGAATATTTTCTTCTTTTTTTACACTGATTGTAAGATTGTGTTCTTTAGTTAAAGCTTGGACTTGACTTATACAATTATCGACTACTTCATAGATACTGTTTAAAGATTTTTCCATTTGAGCATTTGCTTCCATTCTTGAAAAATCTAGGATATCATTAACCATTCTGTTTAATCTTATTATTTCCTGATTAATTGTTCCTATAAATTCTTTTTGTGTATCATAGTCAAATTCATTACCGTAGTTGTATAATGTGTCAATGTAACTTCTTAGAACAGTAACAGGTGTTCTTAATTCATGAGAAACGTTTGAAATAAATGTAGATCTCATAGCATCCATTTCAGCTTCTTTAGTCATATCGATAAGGACAATTATGTATCCGACGTAATCTTTGTTTCTTGTAAACATTGGAGAAATTATGGATTTTATAACTCTTTTATCAACTTGAATGCTGAATTCTAGTGGTTTATTTTCCATAATTTCAATTGGTGTATCTTTAAATTCTTCAATCTTATCTTTAAAGCAGTAATTGCCTTCTGTATCTATATAGTTTTGAATTTTCATATTGAGCATTTGATTTTCATCAAGCTCAAGTAATTTGTGTGCGTGATTATTTATCAACACAACATTGTCATTGTTATCACATACAACAACTCCGTTTGCAATACTCATTAATACTGCTTCTAACTTGTTTCTTTCGAGTGTTAATTGTTCAATATTTTGTTCTTCATATAAATGAAGCCTATTAGACATATTATTGAATGCATTAAATAATTCTTTAACTTCAGAACTTACATCTTTATCTTGGATTGTATAGCCAAACTCTCCTGTTGAAATTCTTTGTACTCCGTTATGTAAAATTCTTAATTCTCTAGTGATTAAATAAGTATTAATAAGGATTACAAAAGCAAAAACAACCCATGCAACTGTAAATACAAATAATAGAGATGCTCTTGTTGTAGTTGAAATTTGACTTATAATATTTCCTGATAGTCCTACTGTAACTGATCCTACACTATTACCTTTAGCTGTAATTATTGGGGAACTAACAATTATATTAGGGTTCTTGGGAGATATTTGAGAATTCCCATTAGCTTTGTATATTAATTTCCCGCTTGAATCTCTAAATTCTATAAAAATAATATCACTGTGAGATTCAACAATAGTATCGGCATGAGATTTTAAAGTTTCAATAACTTGATTTTTGGGAGATTTGCTTACAAGCTCACTACATTCTATAGCTAATGCTTTTGATACTATTTGTCCAAAATTTTGGTATCCGTAATTTAATTTTTTTTGTATATTAAAAATCGCAAATACAGCAATTGCAACTATTAGGATTGTGCTTAATAAAAGCCCAGAAATTATTAATCTATTTTGTGTCGTCAAACTAATTTGTTTAGCCATAAAAATATTATACCACTTTATTTAAGATAGGCAAGTTATTTGTTGACAACTTATAATGGATATGTTAACCTTTTAAGGTAATTTGGATGTTGATTGATGAAGAAAATTTTTTATGTAATTGGGTACAACGGTGGTGGCGGTGGAATTGGAGCTATTTATTTCCAAACTTTAGCATTCATTATTTATGCTTTAAATAAAGGCTATATTCCTATTGTTGATATGCAACATTATTATAATCAATATTTTAAGGATGGGAGAGTATATAAAGATAATTCTTGGGAATACTTTTTTGAGCAACCCTGTGGATATACATTAAATGATTTGGATGATGATTCTGAAATTATAATATCAAAGCCATCTGATATATCTGGTGGAATAAATTTAAATTTATTTTTAAGAAATATTCCTAGAAGTAGAGTAATATATAAGGATTACTTTAATAAAGTAAAATTTAATAAAAGTATAGAAAAATATTTAAAAGATAGTTATCAAGAAATAATTGGTGGTGAGCAAGAAGTTCTTGGAATTTTGTGTAGAGGTACAGATTATGTAAATAATAAACCATATGCTCATCCTGTACAGCCAGATCCTAAGGTTATTATTAATAAAGCAAAGGAGTTATTAAAAAAGTATAATTATAAAAAAATTTGGTTAGCTACTGAAGATAATAATATTTATAATATGTTTAGAGAAGAATTTGGAGATATGTTGATTGATAATCCTCAATACCGTTTTTCTGATACTTCGCATTTTTATTTAGCAGATGTAAAAATAGATAGAGAAAACCATTCCTATAATTTAGGAAAAGAATATTTAAGAACTCTTTATATTTTATCAAAATGTAAATATATTATAGGTGGTAGAACTGCAGGTATTGTTTTTACATGGATTATTTCTAATGGATTTCTAAATCAGAAATATGTTTGTATTTGGAATTTAGGTTTTTATAGGATTAAGTTATTGAAAAGATTAAAAGCTAAAATTAAAGGTAATTTAGATCCTATATATATTAGTGATAGAGATAATCAATAATTATATTATGTAATATCTGCAATATTATATTCTATGATTTTTTTTAAGTCATTTAGACTCATTTCTACTTGGTAACCTATTTTCCCAGCACTAAAGATTATTGTATCAAAATTTTGAGCGCTAGTATCAATTGTTGTTGTGAAAAATTTTTTCATTCCAATTGGAGAACACCCACCATGAATGTATCCTGTCAAAGGTAAAAGTTCTTTAGATTTTATCATTTCAACTGATTTTTCACCTACAGCTTTTGCTGCTTTTTTCAAATCTAATTCTTTTGCAACGGGGAGCATAAATACATAGTATTTTTTTGACTTGCCAACTGTTACAAGAGTTTTAAATACCATTTCAGGATTTTGATTTAATACAGATGCAACCTCAATTCCGCTGACTGCATCTGTATTAGCATAACAATAATAATTATAATTTATCTTGAGCTTATCCAGCTCTCTCATTACATTTGTTTTATGTTCCATAAACTGTTAATTATCCACGAGCGCATATTGTTCTTGCTGCATGTACGCCAGAAGCTGATGCTTGAATTAGACCTCTTGTAACTCCGGCTCCATCTCCAATTGCGAATAGATTTTTTACGCCTTCTGTTTCTAATTCATTTGTTAATTTAACTCTAGCAGAATAGAATTTAACTTCAATACCATATAACAATGTGTATCTAGAAGCAGTACCAGGACAAATTTTATCTAATGCTTGAAGCATTTCAATAATGCTTGTCATTTGTCTGTATGGAATTACTAAACTTAAATCCCCTGGAGTTGCACAAGTTAAAGTTGGTCTTATTGTGCTAGCTTTAATTCTTTCAGGAGTAGATCTTCTTCCATCAAGTAAGTCGCCGAATCTTTGAACTAAAATTCCTCCGCCAAGCATATTTGCAAGTCTTGCAATATGTTGTCCATATTGAATTGGTTCTTTAAACGGTTCTGTGAATTTTTCACTTACAAGTAATGCAAAATTTGTATTGTTAGTTGTTTTTTCAGCATAGCTGTGACCGTTTACTGTAGAAATACCATTATAGTTTTCTTGAACAACTTCACCATTTGGGTTCATACAGAATGTTCTAACTTCATCACCAAATGTTGGAGAGTTGTATATTAATTTAGATTCATATAATTTATCTGTTAATGGTTCAAAAACAGGTGCTGGTAATTCTACTCTTACGCCGATATCTACAGCATTATTTACCATACCGATTTTATGTTTAGCAAATTCGTGAGTAAGCCAATCTGCACCTTCTCTACCTGGTGCTATAATTGTGTATTCTGCACAAATTGTTTCTCCGTTGTCTAATTCAATACCTTTTACTTGTTCACATTCAACGATTAATGATTTTGCGGAAACATCATTTATTATTGTAATTCTTTCATTAAGATAATCTTGCATGTTTTTCAATACATTAAGACTTCTTTCAGTACCTAAATGTCTGACAGGAGAATGCACAAGTTTTAATTCCGCAAGTACAGCTTGTCTTTCAAGTTCTTGGAAAACTTTCATATCTGTACCAAAAACTTCGTCTGTAGCACCAAAATCAAGATATAATTGATCTGAATATGCAATTAAATCCTCAACTTTTTTTCTGTCCATGTAATCTACAAGATGACCGCCAACATCAGGTGTAAGAGTTAATTTTCCGTCAGAAAAAGCTCCTGCACCGCCCCAACCGCATAAAAGACCACATTTTTTGCAAGTTGGACATTTTTCATAGCCTTCACGAAGCAAACATTTTCTATTTTCTATTTTTTGACCTTTTTCTATTAATACAACTTTCCAATCAGGTTTTAATTTAGTTATTTCTAAAGCAGCAAAAATGCCTGCTGGACCTGCTCCTATGATAGCTACATTATACATTTCATATCTCCATATCTATATTTTACCAAACCAATTAACTATATCTTAAACAAAATAATATTTAAAGTGTTTGTGAAGTATTTGTTAAGAGAGTAACAGTTAATCTTATTTTATTTTTTTGTTAGTTTAGCATGTTTTATATTCATTATTAACTCTTTTATCTCATCACAATCATATAATTGTTTTGCTTGTTGAGCATATTCCATAGCTTTATCATATTTTTTTGTATTCATATAGATTGCAGACATATTGTATAGAATCAAATATTTTTCATTATCAGATGTCGCAAGTTCATATCCTTTTTCTAATGCTTTTATTGCGTCTTTATATTTATTAAGTTCTGCATATGCAATTCCCATATCAATATAGCCTCCAGCTATATTTGGAGCATTTTTTACATAATTTTGAGCTTCTTTTAATTTTCTTAAAGATATTTGATTAGATGTACCTAAAATAATTGGGGCATAAATTTGACCTTTTGTATCAAGTTCTTCTATAGGTGTATTTGATATATCAGGAAACATTTTATATAGTAATTTTATGGTATTAATATCTTTTGATGATAAATATTGAAATGAACTTCTATATGGTGCATAAAAGTTACTATCATTGTCTGTTGCCATATACATTAAATCTTCTGAACTGTAACTATGTCCCATTATCCCTAGTGCGTGTCCAATTTCATGTAAAATAGTATTATACAATTCTTTGTCTGAGAAAAAATTGCCAAATGGGTCTTTAGAATATAAAATTATTGTCATATTATATAGAGTTGAATCTTTATAAGTCGGAGTTGTATATCCTACGACATATTTACAATTTTTTTCAGAACACAAATTACCTGGAGGATCGCTAATTTTTATAATTATATTTGCTTCTTTTGTTGAATTTGTAGTATCAAAAGTTACAAAATTGGTGGTTGCTTGCCATTGTGCAAATGCTTTTAATATTTCATTATTGTAATATGAAGGGATTCCAGATTGAGATGTATTGATAATTGCTATTTTAAGAGGGAATTTTGATGCATCCCATCTTATTATGCCTTTATCAAGAGGAACTTGTTCAATATAATTATCTCCAATATATGAAATTATATTATTTCGCCAATTTGTAATTGTTCTTTCTGCAATTTGTTGTGCACTATCTTTTTGAGAACTTGACGCCAATTCAAAAATTTCTTTTTGAACTATTAAAGTTGGCTTAAGATGTGTTAGGGTTTTTACGTAAAAATATCGGTAATCTTTATTTCGTTTGTTAATCTTATATGCATTTTTTAAGTATTTATGTGCTTTTGCATATTCTTGTTTATTATATTCTTTTTGTCCTTGCCAGTAAAAATATGATGGCATAAGTTTAAATACAATTCCAAATATAATTGCAAATGTACAAATTAGTATTGTAAATTGCCTATCATTGTTATTTGTTTGGCTCATTATCTTTTATCCCTTTATCAATTTCAAGTATTTTTGCAAGGGAGCGGGTGTCACCTTTTAATTTAAAATATTCTGCAAATTTTGGTGTTGTCTTTAGGTTAAAACTTCTACCATTTTTATCTCTAGTTTTTGATACTAGTCCTTTTTCTACAAGTTCTTGCACATGATCGTATGCAGTAGAGCCTCTTAATTCTTTTAAATCTGTTTGTCGAATAGGCTCTTTTAATGCAATTACAGAAAGAGTTCTTAGTACAGCAGGTTTTAAATCAACAGGGCAAAGTAATTCAACTAAATCCATATAATCTTCTTTAACTTGAAGAATATATCCGTTTTCGTCATCAATTTCCAAAGCTCCATCACGAGAGGAGTAATCCATAATTAGTTCTAAGATAGCTTCTTCAATAGTTTCTGTTTCTTCACCTAATATATTTGCGATTTCGTCCAGTGAAACTGCACGAGCTGTAATAAACAACACAGCTTCAATTCTGGATTTCAACTGTTCCATTTTTTTATCCTCTTTAGCAATTTTTGTTCGTTATTCACTCGTTTCAAGTTGCTCCTGCTTTTCTTCTCCTTTTACAACATATAAATCTGAATAAAATTCATCTTGTTGTAATTCATAATCACTTTCAGCAGTTAAAAATAGTAATGCTATATATGCACTTATTTTGTCCATACCTAAAAGTGTTAATTCATTCAATTCAATTTTTTCGTTTTTTTCAAAGATCTGACCTAAATTTTCTTTAAGAGTCAAGACACAACTTTCAATATATTCTTCATGTGCAAGATTAACAATATCATCAGGAGTTAATCTTGAATATGATTGAACACGTCTTTTTGCTCTTTCATGAGCACTTTTTAAAGATTGTTTTTGTTCTAATTTTTCATAAAATTCTAATTGTCTAATCAAATCTTTCAATGTAACAACACGATTATGATTTAATCTGACACTAGTACGTCTTTGAAGAACTTCATCAATAGATATTACGTTGTTCGTTGGTATATAATCTTCTTCGCCATAATCTACAATAAATCCGTCATCGTCGTATTCAATATTTGGTTCTTCTTGTTCAAATTGCATTATATCAATGCCTTCTAAGACATTTGATTTTAATTTTAAAAGAACTGCAGCAAATAAAAAAGTTCTTCCTGTTACTCTTAAATTTTGGGATTTCATTTGTACCATATGAGCAAGATATTTATCTGTAACATCGACAATGTCAATATTCCAAGGGTCAATTTTTCCAGCTTTAGCCATATCAACAAGAATGCCAATCCCTTCACTTTTGGGTTTGCCATCTTTTGATAAACCTAAATCAGGTAAATCTAAATTATAATTTAATGCTGCCTCTGTACTCATATCCTAATTATTCGTCCCTTAGTTTTATACCTGTAACTTTAGTAATACCTTTTTCTTTTTGAGTAACACCTAAAGTTCTATTAGCTGATTCTATCATAGGTCGCCTATGACTAACTACTATAAATTGCGTATCTTTTGACTGGTTCTGCACCATTTGGGCGATACGTTCAACGTTCATTGTATCTAAACTTGCATCCACTTCATCAAATGCATAGAATGGTGATGGCATATATCTTTGTATTGCAAATACAAATGCAAGTGCAGTTAAAGATTTTTCGCCACCTGACATACTCTCTAATCTTTGAAGTTTTTTATCTCTTGGTTGAGCTTCAATAGTCATACCGCCAGATAAAGGATCATCTGGACATTCAAGTTTTAATTCTCCTTCACCTTCAGATAATTGATGGAATACTTCTTTAAAGTTTTCATTTATGTGATTATAAGTTTTCATAAATGTTTCTTTTTTTAATTGTTCATAGCCTTGCATTCTTTCAAGAATTTCTTTTCTTTCTTTAGAAAGTGTCTCAATTTGTTCTTTTAATTCACTTTGACGGGAAAGCACTTCATCGTATGCTGCTAGGGCTCTCATATTTACATCGCCTAATTCTGTCATTTTCTTTTCTAGACGTTGAATTTTTGAAGTAATTTCATCAATTGATATTTCAACAGGCTCAAGTTTACCTATGTCTTCTCCAGCATCTTCTAGTTCTTTTTTTGCAGTTTCTAATTGTGGTTCTAATTCTCTTCTACGAGCTTTAAAAGATTCAATTTGTTCTGCAATTCTTTCAATATCTGAAATTTTAATATGTTTTTGTTTTTCAAGATCTATTAAGTTTTCTTTGATTTCATCTCGTTCTTTTAATAATTTACCGAGTTTTTCTTCTATTTGGGCAATTTGTTCATGCAGATTTTCCATTTTTTTGTTCAAATCCACAATATCATTTTTGTAACGAGTTTTGTCTTCTTCTAATTTAACGTTAGTATGCTCAATATTTGTAATTTCTTCTTCTTTTGTTTCGATAAGATTTTGATGGAAAGCAATTTGACGATTAAGTTCGTTTTTGTCATTATCAGCTGTCATCAATTTAGTTTGTAAACGCTTTATTTCAGATTCTACACCTTCTGTTTTTTCTTTCAAATCTTTTAAGTCTTGATCATTAATAAGTTTTTCAACTTCATCAATTTCTTCTTGACAAACAGCCATATCATCATAGATTTTGACATTTTGTTCTTCAAGTTTGTCAAGTTTTTTGTTTAATTCAACAATTTTAGGTTCTGTTTGTGCAATGAAATCTGATTTTTCTTTTAAAATATTTTCGCTATTTTCATAGTTGCGATTCATATTTTCAAGTTCACCTTTAGATTTCGAATATTCAGTCATTGAATCTGAATATTTGCTTCTTACATCTTCAAGTTTATCTTCCAATGCTGTTTTTTTATTTTCTAAAGAACCTAATTTTTGTTCCATTTCTTTAAGGCGATCTTTGAATTTATTAAGTTCATCATCATCATTTTGACTAAAACTTAATCCAGTTCTTAATCTTGTACCACCGGTCATTGAACCTGATTTTTCTAATAGTTCTCCTTGAAGAGTTACCATTCTGTATTTGCCGATAAGTTTTTTTGCACATTCAATGTCTTCAACGACAATTGTGTCACCTACTGCATAGAAAAATGCGTCAATATATTCATCGTCAAAATCTACAAGGTTGATCGCAAAATCAATTACTCCTTTATCTTTAGGTAGTTGCAAGCGTGTTGGAGCTTTTTTGATTTTGTTTAACGGAATAAAAGTAGCTCGTCCTGCATTTGAAGATTTTAAAAGTTCAATTGCGACAGATGCAACATGTTCATCATCAACTACAACGTGCGCCATTCTTCCACCGAATGCTACTTCCATTGCAACTGCATATTCTTTGTCTACTGTACCTAATTGTGCTAAAGGTGCATGAACTCCTCTTAATTTAGCATTCATAATGGTATCAATAGCACGACCAAAGTTAGCATCTTCAGCAGCTTGTTTTTTAGCTTCCATTGTAGATATTTTTCTATATGCCATTTGAATGTTATAATTCAAGTCGTTGATTTCATTTTTTGTTACATCTAAGTCATGGAGTGTATTTTGTTGAATGATTTTAAAATCACTCATTTCTTTTTGTAACTGTTCAACAAGAGTTTTTTTCAAATCTTGGTTAGCCGCAAAATTAGCTTTCATTTCGTTTAATTCTTCTAATTTTGCTTTAGCTTCGTCTAATTCTTTTTGAAGATTTTTTAAATCATTTTCTAAAGGAAGTTTTGTTTGAATTAGTTTAGTTTCTTCATCTTTTAAATTTTCAAGCTTTTTGCGTAAATTGTTTCGTTTTTCAATATGTTGATCTGCAGTGGCATTAAGCCCTGTCATATCTTCTAATATCTTTTTTAATTCAGCATCTTTTTCTTTGATGTTTGAATTAATTATATTGATTTCATCATTTTTAAGTTGGATTTTTAGTTTAAAATCTTCAATTTTCTTTTTAAAACCTTCAATCCCATTTTTTGCATTTTCTATTGATCTTAAGCCGTCATGAATTTGTTTATCAGCGTAATTTGAAGCATTATTTTTTCTGTCGATTTCACCTTTTATAGCTTCTTCTTGCTTTTTTAATTCAATTTGTTGAGCTTCGCCTTTTTCTTTTACAAGTTCTGAAATTTCATTATATTTTTCATTAACGAGTTTTAATCTTTCATCAAGATCTTTGCTGTTTAATTCTTCTTCTTTTTTCTTTTTTGTAAATTCAAGAATATTTTCATGTGCTTTTTCAAGGTTCTTTTTAATATCAAAGAAGCGAACTTTATTAATTTGACTTTCAAGCCCTTGTTTTTCTTCTCTTAATTTTTGGTATTTTAGAGCAACTTCTCGTTCTTCTTTTAGCTGTTCTAATCTGTTATCAACTTCATTCAAAATAACAGTTGAACGTTCTACTCTTTGTTCTACGGTTTCTAATTCCCCTGTTGCTTGCTCTATTCTTCTGTCAAAATCTGCAATACCTGCTATTTCATCAATAATCTTACGACGATTTTTAGGAGTACAATTTGTAATTCCCATAACATCGCCTTGCATCATAACATTGTAACTGTTTGGGGTTACATTGTATTTTTCTAAAATAGCATGGACATTTGTAAGAGTTGTAACACTGTCATTTATGTAATAAGTACTTGCGTAGCCTTGGGAGGTTTTTCGGATTTTTCTTCCAATTGAGAGGTCTTCACCGTTTTCTGTTTCTCCAAAAG
The DNA here is from genome assembly GCA_000437435.1 of Clostridium sp. CAG:768. GTDB lineage: Bacteria > Cyanobacteriota > Vampirovibrionia > Gastranaerophilales > Gastranaerophilaceae > Stercorousia. Next base: position 186,727 of record FR899626.1, read on the forward strand.
TTACCTTTACAAATGCTTCATTTCTTTTAGTATAGGTAGAAATAAAATGAGATAAATTTTCAGCACGTAGTTCGCTAGCATTGGCTAGACCAAGTGCAAAAAGAACACTGTCAATAATATTACTTTTTCCTGAACCGTTTGGACCAGAAACTGTTGTAAATCCTTTTAATAGTGGGATTTCTGATTTATTTGCAAATGATTTAAAATTGTCTATCTCTAATTGTTTTATGTACATAAATTCCTACCAAGTCTTATTATCTATTGAACAACATATTGTTTAGCATGTCAAAAGATTAAATAAATCTTTACGTTTGCCAATTATAATAATTAATGGTATTATTTGCATATGTTAGATTTTAAATCTCAAAATGATAGAGAAAGAGAGTTTTTCAATCAAGATTTTTCTGTTGTTAATGAACTTTTAAAAAGGATAAGAAATGCTTTAGTATCTGGAAAGTCTATTAATATAGGAGATCTTGATTTCTCTGGGATTATTAATTTTAATCCTCAAGAAACATTAGTATACATTTCTTTATTTCAAACTGGGCAAAAATTTATTCGATACGGTAGTAAAAGAAAAGATTTTGAAACTACTATAAATCGCGATATTGAAATGCTTAGAAAAAACAAGAGTTTTCAAAACTTCTCTGTAAACGATGAAAATTCTTGTAGAATAATGATTGAATATATTATTGATAGAAAAAAAATAAATAAAAATGAATTAAATTCTGAGCGTTTTGATAATGGGAGATTTGAAATTGGTATTAACGGTTTAGAATTGAGAAAAGATGGAATTTCTTATTACTATATGCCAACAGATGCAATTACTTTAAGTCATATGGGATTGCGTTCAGCTTTACAAACTTTGGTAAGAAAAACTCCAATTGCGAAATTAACTAACAGCATTTCAGAAAGATTAAATATTTTATCTGCTTCTAATGATTATGAATATTATTTATTTAGGAGTAGAGCATTTATTACTTATAAAAATACTTGTATTCCTCTTTATAGAGGAAATGTTAGGTATACAGAATTTAGTTATGATGTTTTATATAATCAAGTTATAAAATCTGTTGATTGGATTTTAGATAATATGTATGAAGATGGACGTTTTTTGTATTATTACGATTGTTGTGATGATACATATAAAGATCATGAACACCCTAATAGACCTGAAAATAACTTATATTACAATGATTTAAGACATTGTGGTGGTGTAATTGCTCTCATCAGAGCTTATGAATTAACGTCTGATGAAAAGTATATAAAAGCTGCTAAAAAAGCTTTAAATTGGAGCGTATCTATATCTAAGGAACATGATACAAAATGGGGTAAAGCTTATTATGCTTTTTATAATAATAAGGCAAAACTTGGAGGTACTGGAGTTTTACTTGTTGCAATGATGCAATATCGATCTTTTACTGGAGACAAATCATTTGACGAATACATAAAAGGTTATACAAGACATATTTTAAGTCGAGTTTATAAAAATGGTGAAATTCTTGGTTATTATATTCATCCTAAATATCATAATGGTGAGCCTTTAATAAATATGACTGATGAAGAAAGAAAAGAAACTTTTTCTTTTTATTATCCTGGTGAAGCATTATTAGGTCTAGCTTTATTTGCAAATAATTTCTTAGACGATGAAAATTTAGCTAAGGAAGTCAGAAAAATTTCTAAAAAAGCTCTTGATTGGATTGTAGATGAAAGACCTAAAATTTATGCAGATTTATTTACAGCATTACCTTCAGATGCTTGGTTAATGCAAGCAATTGAAGAGTGGTGTAAGGATAAAGATTTTCAAAAACAAAATTATATAAATTTTGTTTTTACTGATGCTGCAACTATGGTTGAAAAAACTTATAAAAGAGATGATTCTCCATATATTGATTATGAAGGTGGATACTACTATGTGTATGGAGATCATTATTTCCCAGATGGGGCAAGATCTGAAGGGCTTGTTGCTGCTTATTATTTAGCTAAATATTTAAAAATGGATAATTTAGCTCAGAAATTATTAAATGCTTGTAAGAAAGTTGCAATGTGTCAATTTCATCTTTTTAATGATGAATTAAATAATTATTCTCATAAAAATCAATTACGTTCTACAAATTCAATAAGATTTAAGGCAACACGCCAGTGGGTTAGAGTTGATTCTATCCAACACGTTTCTTGTTTCTTTGCAAGACTATATAAAGCTGAAAATTAATAATAAAAAAGACTAACAAGTCAGTTAGTCTAGGGAAAAAAGGGAAAGGAAACAAATAAGTG
>FR899627.1:0-55776 GCA_000437435.1 Clostridium sp. CAG:768
TATATATTATTAATATATATAGATAATTTATTAATTATTTCTTTAAATTCTTCATCTGAATAAGTTTTTTCATTCAGGAAAGTTTCATTTAATAATTTAGAAGGCACAAATTTTTGTAAATAATATTTTTTTGCTCCACTAATTAATTTCCCTATATTAATTAAATCAACCATACTAAGCTGAGATTTCACAACTGTAGTTCTAAACTCATAATCAATCCCAGAATTAATAATTAATTCAATACTTTTTTTTATTTTTTTTACATCAACATCAATATTTACAATATTACTATATTTATATAAAGGAGCTTTAATATCCATAGCAATATAATCAATAAATGGCATTAATTCTTTCAAAACATTAGGCGAAGTCCCATTTGTATCAAGTTTTACTAGAAAACCCATAGATTTTATTTGCTTTATAAAATCTAACAATCCAACCTGTATACAAGGCTCTCCTCCTGTAATTACAACCCCATCAAGTTTTGCTTTTCTTGTACTCAAAAACTCTAAGACACCGGCACAAGTCCATGCCGGCGTCTTACTCGAATTAATTAGTTCTGGATTATGACAATAATCACATCTAAAATTACAACCAGTAGTAAATATAATAGCACTGATTTTATCTGGATAATCCAATAGGGAAGTTTTTTGTACACCACCTATTAACATTTACATTCCCCTATTTTAAACTCTTGTCTATCTAAAAATTCTTGTTTTTTACCTTTATTCCATTGCTGCACAGGTCTAATATAACCTACAACTCGAGAATATACTTCACAAGACGCTCCACATTCAGGGCAAGTATAATGTTCACCTGCAACATAACCATGATTTGGACAAGTACTAAAAGTTGGAGAGAATGTAAAATATGGCAAATGATAGTTATTGCAAATCTTTTTAACAAGATTTTTCATTGTTTTTATACTTTGGATTCTTTCTCCTGCATAAATATGAACAACCGTTCCTCCTGTGTATTTTGTTTGTAAATCATCTTGGTGATCTAAAACCTCAAAAATATCATCAGTATAATTTACTGGTAATTGCGTTGAATTTGTATAATAAGGATATTTATCTTTATCCAGTTTTGCCAATCTATATGAAGTACCCTCTCCAGGTGTAGCTTCTAAATTATAATTATTTCCTGTTTCTTTTTGGAATTTAACAATTTTAGCTCTCATATAATCCATTACTTCAAGAGCAAATTGCTTTCCTTGTAAGCTACCTATATTTTCGCCAAACAAGTTTAAACAAGCCTCATTCATACCAATTAAGCCTATTGTTGAAAAATGATTTTTCCAATACACGCCAAAACGAGCTTTTATATCCCTTAAATAAAATTTTGTATATGGATATAAGTCTTTATCTGTTAAATCTTCTAATAACTTACGCTTTATCTCCAAACTATCCTTTGCAAATTCCATTTTTTGAGCAAGTCGTTCTAAAAATTCAACTTTAGTTTTAGAAACTTCAGCTATTTTAGGCAAATTAATTGTTACAACTCCAATAGATCCAGTTAAAGGATTTGAACCAAATAATCCACCTCCTCTATATTCCAATTCTCTGTTATCAATTCTCAAACGACAACACATTGATCTTGCATCTTCTGGGGACATATCAGAGTTTATGAAATTTGAAAAATACGGGATACCATACTTTGCAGCCATTTTCCATAAGCCATTAATATTTTCATTATCCCAATCAAAATCTTTTGTAATATTGTAAGTTGGAATAGGAAAAGTGAATACACGCCCAGAATTATCTCCATCCATCATCACTTCAAAAAATGCTTTATTCAACATATCCATTTCTTTTTGAAATTCTTTATATGTTGCCTCTTGAAGTTCACCGCCAATAATGACAGGCTGTTCTGCATAATATGACGGGACATTCAAATCCATTGTAATATTAGTAAATGGAGTTTGAAACCCAACACGAGTAGGCACATTCATATTAAATACAAATTCCTGAATAGCTTGTTTTACCTGTTTATAATCTAAATTATCATATCTTATGAATGGAGCTAAAAGGGTATCGAAGTTAGAAAAAGCTTGAGCACCGGCAGCTTCTCCCTGCATAGTATACATAAAGTTTACAATCTGTCCTAATGCGGTTCTAAAATGTTTTGCAGAAGCACTTTCAACTTTCCCTTTCACTCCAGTAAAACCTTCTGATAAAAGATCTTTTAAATCCCAACCAACACAATAAACTGATATAATATTCAAATCATGAATATGAATATCACCATTGATATGAGCATTTTTAATATTTTCAGGATATATTCTATTTAACCAATACTGCTTGCTTATTTCAGATGCAATATAATTATTTAACCCTTGAATAGAATAAGACATATTAGAATTTTCATTAACTTTCCAATCTAATTGTTTTAAATAAGCATCTACAAGATTCAAATTAGAATCTCTATCTGACTCCAAAGGATTAGACATAAAAGGCTTTTTAGCATAGCCGAAATTGACAACTCGGTTGTCTTTCAAAATTACATTTTTCATAATAAAAATTTCTCCCAGATTTCCGTGGTAACATCAACTCCAATAAGCATTCCGACTTTACGGCTGCGGTCCAGTGTGGGAATTTCACCCATGCTTTCCTTACTGAAGTATTTTGATTTTATAACTTTGTTTAAATTTTGTCAACAAACTACAAAATTTATTTGACATAAACTTTCCATTATTTTACGATTTTAAATAAAGAGGGAATGGAGTGAAGATCTCCAGCTGTGCCGCAACCGTAAAAGCCGGAATACTCAGAAAAACTTATTTACTGCGAGCATCGGTAATAAGATATATTTTTCTCAGTTGTCCTCTAATAAATTCAACATAAAGAGGATTTTTTAATGTCACTTACAGCCGTACAAACAAATAGCGCAAGAGTAGGGACTTGTCCGCACGGTTTGCCACTAGGAGCATGCCCGATATGCAACGGTATGGGTGGAGGAGGCATGAAAAAAGCCGATTTCTCAGCAAAACCCGGAGAAATGAGCTGGAATGAATGTGCAGCAATAGGAGCATTTTTAAAAGCTCAACAAAACGCAAAATTACAAAGAGAACAAGATGCTCAAAATTTTGCACAAAATGTTCAAGCATTCCAAAATGCTTTAATGAATTCAAGCCAAAAATTAGCAAATATTGCACAATTTTTTTCAAATAACACACCGGCAATAATTGCTAAACCTGTAAATTTTGTATTAAACACAGTATTAGGCAATATAATAAAAACAATTGCAAATATACCAACAACTATCTCAAATGCAATACAAACAATTCAACAGAAACTTGCAGATATTTCTGATAAATTAACAGCAATGATGGGTGAATTAAAAGCATCTATCGAAAAGAAAATATCAGAAACCTTTAAAGAAATAAAAAAGAAAATTAAATCAATTTTTTCAATATTTCAACCTGCAGATTCTGATAATAACGACAAACAAATCGATGAAACCAAAAAAGCTTTTGAATTAAGAACTTTCATTCACAAATTATATAAAAAGCTTACAAGCGAAAATGAAAAGGATTTAGAAGGAAATGACGATTAGTCCACTGCGTGACAGTGAAACATTAAGACAACAAAGAAATCTTACAACAACCCAAAAACGAGCAAATAATGAAACTAAAGAAGGGGTTTTAGTAAACAATTTCATAAAAGATTGTCCTGAATGTAAGGTAAATCTTGAAGATACTTGTGACACTTTAGTAATATCCGAAAATTCTAAAATGCCATCAAGATTGTATGAAAAAAATAATTCTCCAGAAAAAAGTATCCTGCCAATTAGCGCAATAGCTGTTGGAGTTATGGGGGCTATCACACTATTATCGGCATTTGTAAAACGAAACACAAAAATAAACCTTAAAATATCAAATGAAAAAAGATTACCTGAACTTACAAGAAATGTAGCTCTTAATGATGAAAAACATCAAGCTCTATACCAAATGATTGCAAGTCCGACAAGAAAAACAATTCTAGCAGGAATTGGAGTTCTCACATTAAGTGCGATGGGATTTATGGGAAAAACTTTCTTTGATGGCTTCAAAGATGTTTGGGTAAAAAAACGCGAAGCAGATATCCAAAAGGACATGCAAGAAAAATTAATTGATATAGAAACTCAATCTTTTGCCGGCAAAATCCAAATTACAAGAAGTATGTTGTCAGAAAAAGCTAAAGAATTCAGCAAATATTTATCTGATGATAAAGAAAAAATCCTTCCAAATTTTGGCAAACATCTTCGTTTTACTGGAAAATACAATAACCAGAATAATAGCTCTGATAATAACAACTTAAACTATTTTCTTCTCGGTGCAACTACAATTGCAACAATAATCGGATTAGGTTACTTATCTCTTAAAAACTTAAGTAAAAGTAAGTCACTTTTAGAAGATTATGCAAAAAACAGAAAAAATCTTATTATAGAAATAGTAAAAAACTCTTCAGATACAACAAAAGAAAATGATAAGAAATTACTGGAAGCTCATTTTCAATCAATAGATGCTCATGCAGATACAATAAAAGAATACTTAAAAGGATTAAAATGGAATAAATCAGAAGTTGATGAATTTACGCAAAGACTCATAAAAAAAGCAGAAACATCAACCACAAAGGTAAATGAAACAATTGGCGGTGATGGGACTCCAAAACCTACATTCTACTCACACGTAGATGACTATAGAGCATTTTTCTACAACTGGCTTTTAGATACAAATAATAAACAATTCAAACAATTATTCTTCGGGATAACAGGAATTACTGCGCTCAGCTATGGAGGGAAACTTGCAGGTGATGCAATAAAAGAAGTTCAGGTAAAAAAACTTAATGCTAAAACTGAAGTAGAATTACAAAACAGACTAATATCCACAGAACTAAGAAACTTTAAATCAAAAAAAGAAGCTGCAATACAACCACTTGTTGATGAATTTTACAAACAAGCCCAAAATGGAAAACCAAAAGAAGAATTAAAAGTAATAGCAGATAATATATTATTCGAAATTAAAAACGGACCTCCGTTTGTATATTCATAAGCTAAGGAGATCCAAATGTATAATTATATCTCAATACAACCTTATAAAATTCAACAAAACCAATATATACCTTGTCAATTACCACAAGGTAATAGAAATTACACAATTGTAGATAAAAACAAAGTAGACCATTTTGTCTCTCAAAAAGAAGCTGCTTTGCCATATCTTACAGATATTTTAATTCATTCTAACAATGAAACACAAATAGTAGAAACTCTACATATTGTAAATTCTATGCTTGATAATGGCGTAAAAGGTATTGAAAAAATGTACCCAGTATTATCACGTTTTAATAATACAACTTCCCCTAATATTCAAACATATCTTGCAGGAATTTATAGAAAAACACAAGTTCCTGATGCCTTTGGTCCTCTCATTAAAATGTTAATACAAAATTCTATTAGACCTCAAACCTCAAATTTTGATCCTAATGAAGAAATAGGAGGAGCAATCCTATCTTATATTTCAGACCGCTTTAAAAATCAACCTCAAAAATAACATGTTACAAATTCTTAACATGTTTTAAAACATGATTAAAGTTTTAATTCTCATGTGTCGATAACATGGATACGAGTACTAAGTAATAAGAAAGGAAGATCGACAGCAATGGGAATGGCAGCGTCACAAGCTAGATTTTTAGGTCTGACAGCCAGAAAAACCAATGTTGAATTTGAAGGTCAACAGATCAACCAACAAAGAACAACATTGTCAAACCAATCTGCTAACTACTACAACGATTTGTTGGGTATGTCAGTACCGACTCCACCGTCTGTCGACGATTACACAAAAACTGTGTATACTTTCGAAGATGGTGCTTTAACAAACCAAATTACTTCAATGATTGCTCAAACTGATGGTACATATTCTATAAGCTACATTAGACAATGGAATGATGATTTCTCTGTTGTTGGAGCATCTACTAGTATTGTTAATGCTAATAATGACAGATCAGTATTCAAAGTAGGATCTGCAACATTAAGAAACATGAGCGATGCTATCACTTATGACATTGAAGGAACAACAGCTTATTACAATTCTAAAGATAAAAAATACTATTCTACTCCAGATTTTCAAGGTGGAACAGAAATTGATACTACTGATAAAGAAATAACTCTAAACAGTGATGACGAATACTTAAAATCATTATCAGCAGATCAACTAGCAAACTTGCAAAAAGAAGAAGCAGAATATATTAAATTATTAAAAAGCAAATATGGTGATGATGATTACCTTGTAAGATACGTAAAAAATTCAACAACAGGAGAATACAGCCCATATTTCTACAAAAAAACAGATTTAGAAAAAGCTAACTATGATGATAACGGCAATTCTCAATCTAATATTAATTGCTACACAATCGGCAGTGAAACAAAAACTGAAGAAGTAAAAGCTTCAACTGGTTGTCACATAGAAAAAGACAGCTCTGGTAGATACATCAATATCACTATACCTCAATACGATGAAGATGGAAATCCTATTGAAGATACAGGTGTAACTTATGCTCTAACAACTTCTACAGTTACTGACCAAGATGCTTATAATGATGCTATGAATCAATATGAATATGAAAAATATGAATATGATCAAGCAATCGATGAAATTAACGCAAAAATCGAAATTGTTCAAGCTCAAGATAAAAACTTAGAATTAAGATTAAAACAACTTGATACTGAACAAGATGCGATTTCTACTGAAATGGATGCAGTGCAAAAAGTTATTGAAAAAAATACTGAATCTACTTTCAAAACATTCGGATAAGATTAAAATATCTTTATCTTAAAAAAATATAAAATTTTTCCTTTCCCTTTTTCCTATTGATTTTCCAACGACGAGCGTAAGCAAGTCGTTTTTCTTTTTGCAAATTTATTTAGACACTAAAATATAATTCTATAAAATATTTATGATAAAATATTACATATGAGTTTTCAGGAAAAGTATTCTAAAATATTGAATACAGTAAAAAATGAAATAGAAGATGTATGTATAAATTTAACTTCTGATATAAATATTCAGGAGCCATTAAATACAAAACTTTCAAACATCTTAAATGCACCTTCAAAACATATTAGACCATTAATATCTTTTTTATATTTAAAAGCTCTTGGTTTAAATATAGATGAAAAACAAATAATATTACAAACAGCAATTGAACTTGTACACAATGCATCATTAATTCATGATGATGTAATTGATGAAAGTAATATTAGAAGAAACTCAAAAACAATTAATAATGAATTTGATAATAAACTCGCAGTAATTTCCGGAGATTATATCTTATCTATAGCACTAAATTATATTGCAAAATTAAATTCTATAAAAATAGTAGAAATGTTTGCAGAAACACTATCTTTTATGACTAAGGGTGAAATAAATCAACAATTTTCAAAATTTCAAATCCCTACAATAGAAGATTACATAAAAAAAACAGAACAAAAAACAGCCAAATTATTCGAAACAGCTATTTGCGGGAGCTTACTTCTTGCCAATTCTAATGAAAACGCATTAGTATTCGCAAAAAATTTTGGGATAGCTTTCCAAATAAGAGATGACATTATCAATATAAAAACCTCTAAAACAGATATTAAAGATGGAATCTATACAGCACCTATCATTTACGCAGGGAATACAGAAAATTATACAAATGGTATTGAAAAAAGTCAGATTTTGTTAAATAATTACATAGAAAATGCATATCAAGCAATAAAACATATAGAAGAAAACAAATATAAAATAGCAATAATAGAGCTTTTAGGACTTCTTAAAAATGAATAAAATTAAAGAATTTATAAAAAAAATCAAAGAAAACTACCTAAAAATCAATCCAATGGTAAGAGAGACCATTGAAACAATAGTATTTGTTGTTGTAATGGTTATTATAATAAGATTTTTTATTGGAGAAATACGCTGGATACCTTCAGCATCAATGCGTCCAACTCTTATTGAAGGCGATAGAATTATAGTTGAAAGATTTTCAAGATTTTACAAAACTCCAAAACGCGGAGATATAATGGTATTTTACCCTCCATTTGAAGTTTTAAAAAATACACCTTGGAAAATTTTTTCTCGTCTTACAGGATTTTTCTGCAAAGATGTTGCTTATATAAAAAGAGTAATTGGAACTCCTGGAGATAAATTTGAAATAAAAACAGATAAAGACGGTAAAAGTAGAGTATATATAAATGATGAACCTCTTAATGAACCATATATTATGAGTGAATATTATGGAAAACCATGCACTAAAGATATGATCTGTGGTCCTATTATAATTCCAGAACATCAATATTTAATGATGGGAGATAATAGAGGAAATTCATATGATAGTCGCTGGTGGGGGTTATTACCTGAAGACAGATTTATTGGTAGAGCTGTATTTTTATTCTGGCCATTAAATCGCTTGAAAACTTTTTAATTAAAAAATCACCTTTAAAAGGTGATTTTTTATTACATTAATAAGTGATAATATTTCATATAATCTGCCATAATCTGAGAACTTGTAGCATTCGCGACAGTAGCTTTCAGTTCTTGATTTCTGTCCGTTTCCGACGATTTTTGGACTTTTTCAGTTTCTTTATTATCTGGTGAATTCTGCTGAACCTTTTCTTGCTCTTGTAATTGTGCTGCATACTCCTGCATTGCAGCTTGAATTTCTTGCATTCTAGCTTTATCACCTGAATATGAGCCTGTCGATTCAATACCATTATCTTGAAATTCTTGTAAAATCTGTGCCCATTCATTATAATTAGTAATAGATGTTCCTTGAGCCTGAGCAGCCGCCTGCGCTTTTCTTAACTCATCTTCCGATTGTATTCCATCAACTTTTATAGCCATAGAATCTCTCCTTAATATTGCATCTATTTATATTAAGTATATTATTCCCAGCCAATTTCAAAAAACATAAAATTTGTAAAAAAAATTAATAATTATAATTTAAAATTTAATAATTCAGATACAGACATATTTAATACCTCTGCAATTTGTAAAAATTAGTGGCTAATGAATCATCCACTAAACCCTAATTTATTAGGATTCATACTACTTTAATTTTATAAGCTTGAATATTTTATTACATGTGTTATCATGTTTCTATATGAAAAATAAAATATCACATAAGAAGAGAAAGGATTTTATGAATAAAGGATTTACATTAGCAGAAGTTTTAATTACACTTGGAATAATTGGAGTAGTTGTAGCACTAACTCTACCAGCACTTATAAATGAATATAAAAAGCAAGAATATGTTGCAAGATTACAAAAAGGTATATCAATACTTAACAATGGTTACAGACTTATGATGGCTGACGAAGAAGTTAATGATTTTGACCAATTAGAGTTACAAAAATGTAACCCTACAGTTGTATCATCAGATTTTTCTTGTATCAGTCCTTATTTCAAAAAATATTTTAACATAGTAGCAGATAATGCAAGTAATAGTGACGATTTTTACCCATACACAGAAGTAATCACTCTAAAGAAATCAAACGGAGCAGTTGTAGGTGTTCTATGCATAAAACAATATTATAGCTTTATCACTGGTGATGGAATTTTATTTGCACCATTCTCTTTTGCAGGAGTTGGGGATGCTGTTATTGATGTAAATGGAAATAGAAAACCTAATCAAGTAGGAAGAGACATATTTGTTCTTGAGAATAATAATGGGACATTTGTACCTAAAGGTAGTAAAACTTGGGATGATGCTTCAAACAATGATTATTGCGATACTAAATCAGGTTTAGGTTACGGATGTGGTGCAAGAATAGTCGCTAAAGGTTGGAAAATGGATTATTAGTACTTTTTATTTTGTTTAATTAAAAATACAAATAATTAAAAATATTAAGAAAAATTTACAAAAGTCTGAAAAGTTGCTTTAATAATGATTTTTTAAGATTCAAGCGAATATTGTTAGTGTGACGTTTTTAGAAAAACACTCAATAAATTTGTTACTTTTTTTGTATGAAAAACATGTCAAAACCGCTTGCAAACAAATATTTTGCAAGTAAGATTATAATAGCGCCTAAATTAGGTGTATATTTAACAGCCGAATTTAACCAAATGAGGAAAATATGTCAAAAGACGTTATAGAATTTGAAGGTACAATTTTAGAGGCAATGCCTAACGCTATGTTTCGCGTAAAACTAGAAAATGATCACGAAATCTTAGCACATATTTCAGGCAAAATCAGAAAAAATTTCATAAGAATTTTGCCGGGTGACAAAGTAAAAGTTGAAATGACACCATACGACTTAAGCAGAGGCAGAATCACATTCCGCCTAAAATAAATAAAAAATCTCACGTACAAACACAATATAAAGGAAAGAAAAATGAAAGTTAGATCATCAGTAAAACCAATGTGCGATAAATGCAAATGTATCAAAAGAAAAGGCAGAATCGCAGTAATTTGTGAAAACCCAAAACATAAACAAAGACAAGGTTAATTCACAACAACAAAAATAAGCTGAATCTGCGAGCTTAACGGCAGATGGTGAGGAAGAATTTAAGCCTCATATCAAAAAAAATCTAACAACAAGAAAGGAAAAATTAAAATGGCAAGACTAGCAGGGGTAGATTTACCTCGTAACAAAAGAATGGAAATAGCATTAACATACATCTACGGTATCGGACCGACTAGAGCAAAAAAAATTCTTGATGCTACAAAAATTTCACCTGATTTAAGAACAGATGACTTAACAGATGAAGATATTAAATTGTTAAGAAACGAATTAGCAAACTACCACATTGAAGGTGACCTTCGTCGTGAAGTTTCTTTACACATTAAACGTTTACAAGAAATCGGATCTTACAGAGGTCTAAGACATAAACGCAACCTTCCATGTCGCGGACAAAGAACAAAAACTAACGCTAGAACAAGACGTGGTAAAAAAGGCTTAGCTATCACTAAAAAGAAAACAGTTTAGTAAATAATTAATTTTAAAAATAGAGGAAATAAAAATGGCAAGACCAGTAAAAACTAAGAAAAAAGAAAAAAAGAACGTATTGCAAGGTGTTGTACACATTCAATCAACATTTAACAATACAATCGTAACTTCAACAGATACTCAAGGTAATGCTATTGCATGGGCAACAGCAGGAGCTACAGGTTTCAAAGGTGCTAGAAAAGGTACACCATTCGCAGCTCAATCAGCAGCTGAACTTGTTGCTAAAAAATCAATCGATCAAGGTATGAAAAAAGTTGAAGTACATATCAAAGGACCTGGTTCAGGTAGAGAAACTGCAATCAGAGCTATCCAAGCTGCAGGTTTGGAAATTACATTAATCAAAGACGTAACTCCAATCCCTCACAACGGATGCCGTCCACCTAAAAAACGTCGTGTATAATGACGAATTAAGTAAAGGAAACAAATAGATAGGGGCTTGCGTTAAAAGCCAAAACAGCAAACCATAGATGCCCTATCACAAACAAAAGGAGAAATAAACAAAATGGCTAGATATACAGGACCAAGTAATAAATTATTCAGAAATAAAAAAGTAAAAGATTTGTCAAACAGAAAATTAACATCTTCTATGAGACAAACAGCTTCAGGCCAACACGGTGCTGTTAGAAAAAAACTTTCTGAATATGCTATTCACTTAGCAGAAAAACAAAAAATCAGATTTACTTATTTAGTAAGTGAAAAACAATTCGCTAAATATTATAAAGAAGCTGCAAGAAGAAAAGGCGTAACAGGTACAATCCTTTTACAAATCTTAGAATCAAGATTAGATAACGTTCTTTTCAGAGCAGGATTAGGTATCACTCGTAAACAAACAAGACAAATCGTTAACCACGGTCACGTTCTTGTAAACGATAAAAAAGTAGATATTCCATCATATTTAGTTAAAGCAGGTGATGTAATCACAATCAAATCAAAAAGCAGCGCATTTTTGAAAAGTGTAACTGAATTAATTGATATGGCTTGTGCACCAGCTTGGATGACAATTGATAAAGAGGCTCTAAAAATCACTTTCGACAGAATTCCAGAAAGAGAAGAATTAGATCCTGAATTCAAAGAACAACTTGTAATCGAGTACTATTCTAAATAATGAATTTTAAACCCGAACAATAAAAACAAATAGTTAACAACAACTAGGAGATTAAAAAATGGAATTAAAAATTAAATGTGTTAATACAACAACAAGTTCTGACGGTTCACAATACGGTAAATTCGTAATTGAACCATTAGAAAAAGGCTTCGGTACAACAATTGGTAACTCTTTAAGACGTGTACTTCTTTCAAGCTTAGAAGGAACTGCTGTTACATCTGTAAGAATAGAAGGTATTACTCATGAATATACAGCTATTCCTGGTGTATTAGAAGATGTTATCGATGTTATGCTTAACCTTAAAGGATTGGTTGTAAAAACTGATTCCAAAGAACCTCAACATTTAAGAATAGATGTTGATCGTCCGGGCGCAGTACTTGCAAGTGATATTCAGCTTCCTGCAGGTGTAAAAGTAGTTAACCCTGATTGGCTAATTTGTACAGTTGCAGATGGTGGTAGCTTCCACGCAGATATAGTTGTAGAAACAGGAAAAGGATATGTAGCTCACGATGTACCTAGAGATTCTAAAGGAGCATCAATCGATGTTCTTCCTATCGATGCAACATTTATGCCTATCAAACGTGTAAGCTATAACGTAGAAAGCACTCGTGTTGGAGATTCTATCGACTTCGATAAATTAACTTTAGAAATCTGGTCAAACGGTTCAATCGATGTAACAAATGCATTAAGCCAAGCATCAAATCTTTTGATTGATCACTTTATGCAAATTTCATCAATCACAGGTCAACCTGTAATTACACCATCAATAGCTGTTGAAGAAAAAGTTGAAGATGATACAAACACTCCAACAATGACTATTGAAGAATTGGAACTTTCTGTAAGAGCATATAACTGCTTGAAACGTGCAAGTATCAATTCAATGGCTGAATTATTGAAAAAATCAGAACATGATTTATTAAATATTAAAAACTTCGGAAAGAAATCTTCTGACGAAGTAATCGAAAGACTTCACCACTTTGGACTAGACTTAGCTCCAAACCCTGAAATTGAAGAAGAAGTATAATAATAAAACATAAAGGAATAAAAAAATGAGACACCAAACTAAAAAACATACGCTTGGAAAAGCAAAGGATCAAAGAGATGCTTTGTTACGTTCTTTAGCAACTGAACTTTTTGTACATGGTGAAATCAAAACAACTATGGCTAGAGCAAAAGCTTTAAGACCATATGCTGAAGAAATTATCACCCTTGCAAAAAGAGGCGACTTACACGCACGTCGTCAAGCAGCTAAATTTATATTTGACAAAGAAACTGGAAAATATATTGATTTAGCAACAGGCGAAATTTTTGAAACTCCTTCTGCTGACAAAAAATTAGCTGAAGAAACAGTTTTAAGAAAATTATTCGTAATCATTGGGAAAAAATATTCTGATCGTCAAGGCGGTTATACAAGAATATTCAGATTACCTCCAAGACGCGGTGACGCTTCTGAAATGGCTCTAATCCAATTGGTATAAGCCATGCGTTACGCACTTCAAGTTCAGTATATCGGTAAAAATTATGCCGGAAGCCAAATCCAATTTGAAAACGGCAAAGAAATAGATACTCCGACAATACAAGGAGAACTTGAAAAAGCAATTAGTACATTGATATTCGGAAATACCGAAAATAATAACCGACAAATAAAGACAATTTTTTCCGGAAGAACTGATAAAGGCGTCAATTCTAAAGGACAGGTAGTTCATTTTGATATAGACAAACCTATTGTTGCTTCAAAGTTTGTCTATCATCTTAATGAAATTCTTCCCAAAGACATCTCCGTCAGTGATTTGGAACAAGTCGATGATAGATTTCATGCTCAAAAATCTGCTAAAAAAAGATTTTACAGATATGTATTTATTAATCGTAAATATAAAAACGCTTTTGATGGCGATTTAATGAGAATTAAATATGAAATTAACATTGAAAGAATGCAAAAAAGCCTAAATTATTTATTAGGCGAACATGATTTTTCTAGTTTCAAAAGCTCCGGAACGCTAAACCCAAGCAAAATTTGCTTTATTGAAAAAGCCGAATGCAAAAAAGACGGTGATAAAGTTATTATCGATATTGTAGGGAACAGGTTTCTATATAATATGGTAAGAACAATTGTCGGAACCCTTTTAGAAATAGAAGGACATAACCTGCAAGCTGAGCATATGAAAGAAGTTCTTGAAATATGTGACAGAACAAAAGCAGGACAAACAGTCAGTCCATACGGGTTGACATTAATGAAAGTAGAATACTAACAAAATATAAATGGAGACTAAGCATGAAAACATATTCAGCAAAACCTCTAGAAGTTGAAAGAAAATGGTATCTAATCGATGCTGAAGGAGAAGTTCTTGGCAGATTAGCTACTAGAGTCGCAAATATTTTAAGAGGAAAAAATAAACCTGAATATACACCAAACGTTGATACAGGTGATTTCGTTATCGTAATCAATGCTGAAAAAGTTTTGGTAACAGGTAAAAAAGAAACTGATAAAATTTATTATCACCATACAGGATTCCCTGGTGGATTAAAATCAGCTAGCGTAAAAGAATTACGTGAAAAAGATGCAAGATTACTGATTGAAAAAGCAGTAAAAGGCATGCTTCAACATAATACTTTAGGTGATACACAATTCACTAAATTAAAAGTATACAACGGAAGCGAACATCCACACGCTGCTCAAAAACCAATCGTGTTGGAAAAGGAGGCTAAATAATGGCAGATAAAGAAATTATGGCTACAGGACGTAGAAAAACCTCTATCGCAGTTGTTAAACTTGTAAAAGGTAAAGGTCGTATCTTCGTTAACGGTAAAACATTAAAAAATTATATCGGAAACAGACCTGCAATTGAAATGTTAGTATACAGACCTTTAGTATTAACTGACAATCAAGAAAAATATGATGTAAGAGTAAAAGCAGTAGGTGGCGGTGTTGTTGCTCAATGCGGAGCTATCAGACATGGTATTTCAAGAGCGTTAGTTAAAGCTAATGAAGAATACAAAAACGTTTTACGTTTAGAAGGACTTCTAACTCGTGACCCTCGTGTTAAAGAACGTAAAAAATACGGTCGTAAACGTGCTAGAAAACGTTTCCAATTCTCAAAACGTTAATATTTTTCAAAATATATACAACAAAAAACCAACAGAAATGTTGGTTTTTTTGTTTATGAATAAAATAAAAAAAGATGGTTTATTATTACCATCTTTTAAATATTCCTTTTTCCTAATTTCCTATTGATTATCTAACGACTTTTGATACAAAATTTGTTATTTCAAAGAATGAGTCTTTTACAAATTCTTTTGCCAAAGTTGAGATTGGCCTGTTTTCAATAACATCAAATACATAATAAATTGGGTCTTTTGAATTATTGAAACGCATTCTCCTGTCAGTTTGTGCAAGATAATTATAATCTTCAATGTTGAATTCTTTATGTTCAGCTTTTTGTTTTTTTCTTCTTGTTAAAGAACCAAATTGTCCGTTTCCACTTGTATTATTATTTGATTCTGCAGTTGTTGGTAACATTTTCTTTTCTCTCTCTTTATTTATCTCTTACATATATATAAAGTATATCGAGTTAAAAAAATTGCTTTTTTTTATTAGATAATGTTAACATTTGTTAAAAATTTATTTTCCTAATTCTACAATATCTGATTCATTAGGTACTAAATTTTTTCCAATAGCTTTTTCTAGTGATGCTTTTGCTGAATTATACTGATAAAGAGCATTATAGTAACTTAATTGTGCTTGTTGATAATTGATTTGAGCATCTTTCAATTCTGTCGGATTTGCTTCACCTACTCTGTATCTGCCATATGATAATTCATAGTTTTCTTTAGCCTGTTTTACACCTAGCATTGCAACAGGCATTTGATTTTTCTTTTCTTCAAGCATCAAATACGCATTTTGAATTTCTAGATAAATCTGATTTTGAGTATTTTTTGCATTTGCTATTTCTTTGTCGTATAAATATCTTGCTTCTTGAATTTCATTTTTAATCAACATACCGTTAACAGTTGGGAAATTCAAATAACCACCAAGGTTATAACCGTAGTTTGATGTCCAACTTTTACCACCTATTTGCAATTGACCTTCAATAGATAGTGTTGGGAAATATGATTTTTTTACAAGTTTAAGTGTTTGATTTGCGCTTTCAACTTTTAATTCTGCTAATTTTAATTCAGGTCTTGCATCTCTTGCGATTTCTATTGATTGATTGAAGGTTACATCAACAGGCTGGTATTTCAATCGTTCTTGGACATTGTATTTATCAATAAAAGGTACGCCCATTACATTATTCAATCTTGCAACTGCTAAATTGACTGCATTATCAGCTTGTATTAATTGTAATTTAGCATTACTTAAATTAACCTCTGCAATAGTTACGTCAACTTTTGGATTCATACCAATTTCGTAGAATGCTTTTGCTTGATTGTAAAACATTTCAAATTTATTTACGGTATCTTCTGCTACTCGCTTATTCTCAAAAGCATATAAAAGATTGTAATAAGCATCTTTTGTTTGATAAATAACATCATTAATAGTTGCACCTAGAGTTGTCTTATATGCTTCATAATCCAAACGTTTAATTGTTGCTTGGTTTTGCGTAACACCAAAGTCATATAACATTTGTTGTAAAGTTACCTGACCTAGAATAAAATAGTTAAATGTTAAGTTTTTACCTAAAGCATCAGACAATTGTAATTGTCTTATTCTAGTATAACCAGTCTGCCAGCTGACCTGCGGAAAATAATTTGACCATACTTGTTTAATCCTTGAATCAGAGGCTAAGATATCATGGAATGCTGCATTTATTTGAGGATTATTACCAAGTGCTAATTCTATACATTTATCCAAGGTCATATCTATATTTTTTTCAACAGATCCCTCGATTACAAAATCAGCTTTATCGTTTTGTTTTGGTAATACTGCATCTGCAGAAGGGTATTCTTTTTCATTAACCTCATTTCCGATATCATAGGCTAAAGATGTATTTATATTTATAAAACTAATTATTAAACTTAATAATATTATTCTTTTCAACAACATTTAGTTATCCTTTTTCTTAAATGTTTTAGCTTTCTGTCCAATATAGATTTTAAGGTTTTCAACCATTACGAAAAATGCCGGAACTAAAAAAGTACCGATAAACGCAACAGCCATCATACCACCAAATACTGTCATACCAACAGAATTTCTACTAGCAGCACCAGCACCTTTAGCAAATACCAATGGTAAAAGACCTAAGATAAATGCAATATTGGTCATCATAACGGCTCTAAATCTTAATTTCGCAGCTTGCATAGCAGCATCTTTAATACTCATACCGGATTGATGAGCATCTTTTGCAAACTCAATGATTAAAATAGCTTGTTTTGTAGACAAACCAATTAACATAACAAGTCCGATTTGTGAATACAAATCCAAAGAATATCCTGCGACATATTGGAAGAATAAAGCTCCTACCAATGCAACAGGGGAAATTAATAATACTGCAATAGGCAACATCCAACTTTCGTATAAACCTACTAAGAATAAGTAAATAAATACAAGTGACATTGCTAATATCGGTCCAATTTGTCCGCTAGATTCTTTTTCCTGTAATGAACTACCAGACCAAGCATATCCCATATCTTTTGGTAAAACTGTAGCTGAAAGATTTTCCATAGCAGACATTGCCTGACCTGAACTTACACCGTTTCTTGCTTGACCGTTGATTGTAATTGCAGGATACATGTTAAATCTTGTCAAACTATAAGGTCCAACAATATTACTTATAGTTACAACTGATGACAATGGAACCATTGTACCAAGTTTGTTTTTAACATATATTTTATTGATATCTGAAGGTTTTTCTCTGAATTCATCGTCTGCTTGTAAATACACACGGTATACACGACCATATTTGTTAAAGTCATTTACATAAGATTTTCCAAAATATCCTGATAATGCACTGTAAATTTCAGAAATATCAACTCCTTGAGCAAGAGCCTTATCTTCATCAACTTTTATTAACAACTGAGGCAAATCAGCAGTAAATGATGTATATACCATTTGGAAAGCCGGATTTTTATTAGCTTCACCTATCATTTTTTGAGCTTCCTGGTATAATTCTTGAGGAGTTCTATCTCCTTTATCAAGCAATTGGTATTCAAAACCTCCGAACATACCTAAACCTGAAATTGAAGGAGGAGAGAATGATGCAATTGTTGCAGATGGATAATTTGCAAATTCCTTTTTAATTTTAGTTAATATACTCTGCATTGATTGATCTTTACTTTTACGTTCTGACCAATTTTTTAATTGGGCAACAATTAACGCAGTATTTTCTCCGGAATAACCAACTAAAGTAATAGTTGTATCAACTCCATCCATATTTAATATTCTTTTTTCAACTTCAGCAGCAACCATCTCTGTCCTAGAAGCAGAAGATCCGTCAGGAAGCTGAATTTGAGAAAAAATTGCACCTTTAT
Source organism: Clostridium sp. CAG:768 (assembly GCA_000437435.1). Lineage (GTDB taxonomy): Bacteria > Cyanobacteriota > Vampirovibrionia > Gastranaerophilales > Gastranaerophilaceae > Stercorousia. Next base: position 18,536 of record FR899627.1, read on the forward strand.
CTTCCGTTGGTAAGAATCCCTTCGGAATCAAATAAAACATTACAGATGTAAAAATTATGATTCCAGTAAATAAACTAATAGTAATTTTTGGAGAATCTATAAATACTTTTACACCTTCTAAATATTTATCTCTTACATTATTAAACCAATCATCGAATTTTTGAATAAATTCAAAATCGGCCTTTTCTTCACCCGATTTTAAAATCATTGCACATAAAGCAGGTGCTAAAGTAAGTGCGACTAATGTAGATAAACCTATTGATGAAGCGATACATAAAGCGAATTGTCTAAACATTTGTCCAGTAATACCAGCCATAAAAGAAACCGGAACAAATACTGCCATTAATACTAAAGACGTTGCAAGTACAGCTCCAAATACCTCTTTCATAGTAACTTCTGTTGCATCTACAGGATTTTTACCTTCTTGAATGTGTCTTTGTGTGTTTTCCAATACAACAATTGCATCGTCAACAACCAGACCTACTGCAAGTACCAAAGCAAATAGAATTAACAGGTTTATAGAAAAGCCGAGAATATTCATAAATATAAATACCCCGATTAATGATACTGGAATTGCACAGAATGGAACTAAAGCAGCTCTTGCACTACCTAAGAACATATAAGTTACAATACCTACAAGTACGATAGCTAAAGCAATTGCGTTAATTACTTCTTTAATTGATTCTCTAACGAATTCAGTTTCATCACGCTGTATTTTGTATTCAATACCTTGAGGGAAACTCTTACTTAATTCTTCCATTTTTGCTCTGATTTTATTTGATAAATCTATTGCGTTAGCTTCAGGCAATTGACTTACTGAAATCATTGCAGTATCTTTACCGCCAATTCTTGAGAAATACGAATAACTTTCAGCACCTAATTCTACTCTTGCAATATCTTTTAATTTGATTTGAGAACCATCTGTTTTTGAGCGGATAATAATATTTTCAAATTCTGAAACATCTTTTAATCTCCCCTTTGTTCTCATTGTAAGCTTAATCATCTGCTTATTTTTCATAGGTTCAACGCCCAAATCACCTGCAGGAACTTGAGTGTTTTGATTTTGAATTGCTGCATTTACCTCAGAGACAGAAACTCCAAGGTTTGCCATTTTAGCTGCATCAAGCCAAATTCTCATAGAATAATCTTTTGATCCGAAAACTTGAACTTTACCAACACCTTTAATACGAGCAAGTTCATCTTTAATAAAAATAGATGCATAGTTTGCAATATATAAAGAATCATATGTATTAGTAGGAGAATTAATAGAAATCATCATCAAACCTGGACCACCAGTTGATTTCTTTACTGACAACCCATACCTTCTAACTTCTTCTGGCAAACGAGGAGTAACCAATTGCAATTGGTTTTGAACGTTTACTACAGCCATGTCAGGGTCTGAACCGATTTCAAAATATAAAGTCAATTGATATTGACCGTTTTGAGATGTAGATGACATATAAATCATATCTTCGACACCGTTCAATTGAGCTTCTACCGGTGCTGCAATTGTATCTTCTACAACGTCAGAACTTGCACCTGCATATGTTGCAGTTACAACTACCTGAGGCGGGGTAATTGAGGGGTATTCTTCCAAAGGTAATGCCGTAATCATTAACATACCCGCAAGCATAATTGCTAATGATATTACGATAGCTAGTTTTGGACGTTTTATAAATAAATTGCCTGTTTTTTCTTTTTCCATCATATCCCTTTATTTTATATTTTTATTATTTATTTTCTTTTTTATTTTCTGTAATTTGTTCTTTTTTCAATTTCATCATCTCTTCTTGAGAAATTATTTTTACAGGTTTACCAGGAGTAACTTTTTGCAAACCTTCAATTACTATACGATCGCCTTTTTTCAATCCTTCGTTAATTATCCAATTATCACCAGATTGTTCTCCAACTTTCACATAAGTTAGTTGAGGAATATCGTTTTCATCAAGCTTATAGACATATTTGCCTGCTTGGTTTTCAAGAACTGCAGTAACAGGAGCAACTGGAACTTCTACAGGATTATTTGAATATAATTTAACTGTTACAAATTCTCCATGAATTAACTCATTATTAGGATTTTCAAATGTAGCCCTCATTGTTACAGTACCAGTTGATTGATCAACTTTGTTGTCTTGAAAATCTTGAACCCCATTAAGTGGATATTTACGTCCACCACCAAGGATTAATTCAACTTTTCTATTTTTATTATTAGCTTGATCTGCATCTGCTAAAATTTGAAAATCATTTGAATCTAATGGGAAAGTTACATAAATAGGATTTGTACTATTTATAGTTGTCAAAGCACCTGAACTTGGAGATACATAGTTCCCTACTGTAACATTAATAATCCCAACTTTTCCATTAACAGGGGATTTTACATTTGTATATCCAAGATTTCTGTTTGCATCATTATAAGATGCTTGAGCTGAAGCTAATTGAGCTTTTAAAGCATCCCTTTGAGATAATAACTGATCATATTGAGCTTTAGCTATATAATCTTTTTTTACAAGTTCTGCTGCACGAGCTAATTGTTTTTCGGCATACACAAGTTGTGCTTTTAAATTTTTAACATTTGCTCCCGCAACATTTGCAGCATTTGAATATTCAGTAGGTTCTATTAAGAATAATACCTGTCCAGCTTTTACGTAATCGCCTTCTTTAAAATAACTTTTTTGCAAATATCCTGAAATACGAGCAAGCACATCTACGCGATATTTAGATACAACCCTGCCTGGAGCTTCAAAACTTCTAATTACACTTTCATTTTTAATTTCCTGAATTGATACATTTGGTGCTGGTTTATTCATCATATTTTTTGTTTGCATAAAATTAGAAAAAGCTGAAAAACCGTAACGCAAAAGTATTGCGCCTATTATTACAGACAAGAATATTATTATATTTTTTTTCATTATCTCTCCCTAGTCATAATTATGTTGTTTTTGCAACAATTATATTACTATCAAAGATACCCCATGTCAACAAAAATAAATATAAAATAGCCCTACTGTTTAAGACGTTAATTTTCTTACAATTAAAGGTTCTTTATTAAAAAAATATATAAATTTCTATTTGATTGTTTCTAAAAATTTTAGAACATTTCTTAATGCTCTACCACGATGAGAAATCTGATTTTTTGCTTCTTCTGACATTTCTGCCATGGTAAGCTTATAATCAGTATCTTTAGTAAGGAAAATAGGATCATATCCAAAACCATTAATCCCTGATTGTTTTTCGGCAATTTTCCCAAAGCATTCTCCACGGGTTTGGAATAAGATGTTACCATTTTTATCTACAAGTGTCATCGCACATACAAATTTTGCACTTCTGGCTGTTTTTCCATTAATTGCATTTAAAAGTTTATCAATTCTTGCTTGTGGAGTTTCAGCATATCGCGCAGAACGAATTCCAGGAGCTCCGTTTAAAGCATCAACACACAAGCCTGAATCATCTGCCAAAGATATTTTACGACTTACCCTTGCTGCTTCCTTTGCTTTTATTAAAGAATTTTCCTCAAAAGTTTCACCATTTTCAATCGGATTAAAACCATCATCAGGAAGTATAAATTCTATACCTGTATCTTTTGCGATCTCTTGTATTTCTTTTAATTTATGAGCATTACCGGTTGCAAAAACTATTTTCATTGTTATTTCCCAAATCTTCTTTGCCTGTTTTTAAATTCTTCAACAGCTCTTGCAAGAGATTCTCGCCCGAATTCCGGCCAATATTCATCGGTTACCAATATTTCGGAATATGCAATTTGCCATAAAAGATAATTTGATATTCTTTTTTCTCCCCCTGTTCTAATCAATAAATCAGGGTCAGGAATATTTTTTGTATAAAGATTTTCAGAAATCATTTCTTCTGTAATATCTTCAGCTTTAACTCCTTTGGCAATAATTGACTTTACTGCATGAACAATCTCATCTCTAGCTCCATAGTTAAATGCAATTTGCAAATGAACACCTGTATTATTTTTTGTTGTTTCTACAGAATTTGCAAGGATTTTTTGAAGTTTATCACTTAACTTTGAGATATCTCCGATAAAACTAATTACAACACCTTCTGAATGCATTTCTGCAAGTTCATTAGTAAGAGTAATTGCTAAAAGTTCCATTAAAAAATCAACTTCTTCTTTTTTTCTTTTCCAATTTTCAGTAGAAAAAGCATAAACTGTAAGATATTTGATCCCAAAATCTTTGCAGGCTCTAAGAGTTGTTTTTAATGCATCTACACCTTTTTTGTGTCCCATTGCAGAAGGCAAATTCTTTTCCTTTGCCCAGCGACGATTTCCGTCCATAATAATTGCAATGTGTTCCAAATTAGTTTCTTTTACAATTTCAGCTGTTATTAAATCTTTTTCTTGAGTTTTCATAATCCTAATTATATTGCAAATATTAAAAATTACAAACAAATTGTTTTGTAAAAATACATGTTTGTGTGATAATTTTTATTGAGGCTAAAAATATAATAGCGATGTACACAATATAAAAAAGGAAAAGACAAAAATGGCAAGAAAAACTCCATTAGAAAAAATCAGAAACATTGGTATTGCCGCTCACATCGATGCTGGTAAGACCACTACAACTGAACGTATTTTGTTTTACACAGGTAAAACTCATAAAATCGGAGAAGTTCATGATGGTGCTGCAGTAACAGACTTCATGGATCAAGAACGTGAAAGAGGTATTACAATCCAATCTGCAGCTGTAACTGCTGAATGGAAAGGACACCAAATCAACATTATCGACACACCGGGGCACGTTGACTTCACAATCGAAGTAGAACGTTCTTTACGTGTATTAGACGGTGTAGTTGCAGTATTCTGTGCTGTAGGTGGTGTTCAATCTCAATCAGAAACAGTTTGGAGACAAGCTAACAGATATGAAGTTCCTCGTATGGTATTCGTTAACAAAATGGATAGAACAGGTGCTGATTTCTACAGAGTTGTTGACCAAATTAAAAACAGATTAGGTGCTAACGCTGTACCTATCCAATTACCAATCGGTTCTGAAGATAAATTCAATGGTCTTGTTGACTTGATGACAATGAAGGCTGAAATTTATACAAACGATTTAGGTACAGATATTAAAGAAGAAGATATCCCTGCAGATATGTTAGAAAAAGCAAAAGAATACAGAGAAGCTATGGTTGAAGCTATTGCTTCTGAAGATGATGCTTTAATGGAAAAATTCTTCGAAGATCCTGAATCAATTACAGTTGATGAATTAAAAGCTGGCCTAAGAAAAGCTGTTTGTGATAACAAAATTGTACCTGTAACTTGTGGTACAGCATTCAAAAACAAAGGTGTTCAATTATTATTAAACGCAGTTGTTGATTACATGCCATCACCAGTTGATGTAAAAGCTATCGAAGGTGAATTAGAAGATGGAACAAAAACAGAAAGACATTCTTCTGATTCAGAACCATTCTCTGCTTTAGCATTCAAAGTTATGACAGACCCTTATGTTGGTCGTTTAACTTTCTTAAGAGTTTACTCTGGTGTAATCACTTCTGGTTCTTATGTATTAAATGCTACTAACGGCAAAAAAGAACGTATCGCAAGATTAGTTCGTATGTATGCAGATCAAAGACTTGAAGAACAAGAAGTATACGCAGGTGATATCTGTGCAGCTGTAGGTTTGAAAGATACTACTACAGGTGATACATTATGCGATGAAAAAGCTCCTATCATCTTAGAAAGAATGTCTTTCCCAGAACCTGTAATTTCGGTTGCTATTGAACCAAAAACTAAAGCTGACCAAGATAAAATGGGTATTGCTTTACAAAAACTTGCTGAAGAAGATCCTTCATTCAGAGTTAAATCAGATACAGAAACAGGTCAAACAATCATTTCTGGTATGGGAGAACTTCACCTTGATATTATTGTTGACCGTATGTTAAGAGAATTCAAAGTAGAAGCTAACATCGGTAAACCTCAAGTAGCTTACCGTGAAACTATCCGCGGAAACGCAGACCAAGATTCTAAATTCATCCGTCAATCAGGTGGTAAAGGTCAATATGGTCACGTTAAAGTTAGAATTTCTCCAGCTGAAGAAAATGCAGGATTTGTATTTGAAAACAAAATTGTCGGTGGTGCTATTCCTAGAGAATACATCGAACCTGCAAGAAAAGGTATGGAAGAAGCTCTTGAAGGCGGTATTTTAGCTGGATTCCCAATGATTGACGTTAAAGTTGAGTTATATGATGGTTCTTACCACGAAGTTGACTCTTCTGAAATGGCATTCAAAATCGCTGGTTCTATGGCTATTAAAGAAGGTTGTAGAAAAGCTCAACCTTGTATCCTTGAACCTATGATGAAAGTTGAAATCGAAATTCCTGATGAATTCACTGGTACAATCATCGGTGATATTTCAAGACGTCGTGGACGTGTTGAAGGTCAAGAACCAGTTGGTACTACTGGTAACGTAATTGTAAGAGCATTAGTTCCTCTTGCTAATATGTTCGGTTATGCAACTGATTTGAGATCTAATACTCAAGGTCGTGGTACTTTCTCAATGGAATTCAAATGCTACGAACAAGTTCCTGCAAATATCGAAAAAGAAATTATCGAAAAATCAGGAAATGTTGGTAAAGAATAACCAATTATTTAAATTAAAAAGACCTCTTAGAATTAAGAGGTCTTTTTTTTATCCAAATGTTTTGAAAGAATTTTCAACGTTTTTATCTACAACATTTTTAATTGAATCATATTCTGTTTGCAATGCGCTATGCTCTGTATCTAATTTTTTCAATTCCAAATCTAATTTTTTATCTTTGTTTTCTAAATCTGCCATATCTTGATTATATTTAGATTCAGCTTGGGCAATTGCTCTTTCATCAGCCACTTCTTGAATACAAGTATCCTCTGAAATAGTTGTAGATTTGAATGCTTTATCAGTTGTTGAATAATATTCAAGTCTTAAAGATCCATCTCTTAAAGCTTCTTCAAAAGTAATATTATCATACAATGGAGATTTCTGAACCGTACCAGCAGTACCTGTTCCTTCATCTGAATAAATATGATTTTCATCAGCTTCAGCAGGTTTGCTTGTATAAGTAAAGTAACCTGAAGATTGCATTTTATTAAAGATATTTTTGTAATAATTAATTAATGTTGTATTATCACTATTTGCAGCTGTATTGTAATCTTCAGCATTAAATTCTGTGTTAAAGTTTGTTTCTCCTGGTCTGTTTACTCTTAAATAAGCTTCTGTAATTGCCATAGCATAATCATATAATGCTCTGGATTCAGCACTTGTACCTTCATAGTTAATAGGTCCGCTTATATTATTTCCATCAGCATCTACTCCGGTATATCCGACATAACCACAACCAACAGCGGTAACTCCTTGACCTGCTTTAGCTTGCTCTGCAGTAATCACATTCCCGTTTTTATCAATATAATCACCATCAGCATTAGTTACATACAATTCATTCCAACTAAAGCCAAAATCATGTTCTTCATCACCTAAATTAATACCTACGGTTGCAAAATAAGCATCCCAAGCTTCGTGAATTTTTTGTTTTGCCGCTAATGTTTTGCTATTTGTATCATAAGCATCAGGATCATTTGGAGATGCATCTATTTCATTTCCATCTGCATCTAATTTTTTCCATGTTTCATCATTTCTATTAACAGAAAGATCTGATTGAGAATATGATTTACCATTTGTTGCAACAGTAGATCCTGTTAAATTTACTAAAAATTGGTTATAATTACCATTTGATTTTTCATATGCATCAGCAATATCATTTGTAACTAATATTCTACCTTTTGTATCAGTAACAACATATTGCTTAGTATTCTCAGCCATTTGAGGACCTGTCATTAAGCTATATGAAATATCGGAATAAGTTGCTTCTGCACCGTTAAAACCTGTTAACACAGTTAATTTAGTTGCAGAAAGAGCTTCATTATATTCATTTGTAATTTGTTGAGTTTGATCAGACAAACGTTGTTTTGAATAGGAAATACTTTGACCAGTATTTTCATTATTGGTCAATCTGGCTGTTATGCTTAGTAATCTCGCTTGTGATGCTGCCATTCCCATTGTTTTTACCCTTTCCGTAAAGTTTTTGTGTAAACTTTTAGTTTGTTATTGGAAGCTATTTTCCTTTCAAATAGTACTCGTAATCATGGTTACGGCAGATTTTATATAAATCTTTAAAAAAGAATTATAAATGTTAACAATTTGTAATAATAAAAAAGAGCCTTTCAATAAAGGCTCTTTTTTATCTATTTAATAGCTTCTTCACATTCACTGCAAATACCGTCAGAATTTAATTTTCTATATTTCCAACAGCGTTCACATTTTTCACCTTCAGCTTTTGTAACCCAGACAGTGTAACCTTCTTCTGTGTATTCATTTAGCACATTTTCAGGTTTTTCAGAGCATACATAAGCTTGTGATGTAATGAAAATATTGCATAATTCTTCTTCATTTGCTTTCAACACAGTATCATCATCTGCTTTTACATATACTGCAACTTCTAAAGAGCTTCCTACTTGTTTTTCTGCTCTTAGAGGTTCAATAGCACGAGTTACAACTTCTCTTGCTTTTAGAATTTTTGTAAAATCTTCTTCTAATTCTACATTATTCCATTCAGGTTGTGCTTTAGGCCAGCTTGATAATAAGATACTTTCTAAACCATCTTTTTGACAATCTGGAACACTCATCCAAATATCTTCTGCTTGGTGAGGCATAACCGGAACTAACATTCTAACTAATGTTTGCAAAATTTCATAAAGAACTGTCTGACATGCTCTGCGAGATAATGATTTTTTACCTGCAGTGTATAATCTGTCTTTTACAATATCTAAGTAGAATGAGCTTAAATCTACAGCTGCAAAATTTTGCAATTGTTGGAAATATTTGTAAAATTCATAATTATCAAAAGCTTCTGTTACACTTTCAATTAAATGATTTAATTTGTGAAGAGCAAATTTATCAATTGCTTTTAAATCTTCATATTTTACATAATCATTTTTAGGATCGAAATCAAACAAATTTCCAACTAAAAATCTTGATGTATTTCTTGTTTTTTTGAAAATTTCAGCAAGCTGTTTAATAATATTGTTTCCAATTTTTGTATCATTTCTATAATCAACTGATGCAGCCCATAATCTTAAAATATCTGCACCATATGTTTTAATAATTTCATCAGGTCTAATGTAGTTTCCTAATGATTTTGACATCTTTCTTCCATCTTCACCGAATACAAATCCATGAGTTAAAACAGATTTATAAGGCGCAATTCCTTGGGTAGCAATAGATGTCAATAGTGAAGATTGAAACCAGCCTCTATGTTGGTCAGAACCTTCCAAATACATTTCAACAGGAGTTGTTCCCAATTCTTCTGAACGTTTATTTACAACTGCACGCCATGTAATACCTGAGTCGAACCAAACATCCATAATATCATTTTCTTTTTTGAAATGAGTTTTTCCACATTTTGGACATTTAAAATCTTGAGGTAATAATTCTTCTGCAGAATATTTAACCCAAGCGTCAGAGCTTTCTTTTTCAAAGATTTTTGCAACATTTTCAATTGTTTCATCTGTAACAATTACTTCACCACAGTCTTCACAATAGAAAACAGGAATAGGAACACCCCAAGCACGTTGACGAGAAATACACCAATCTGTACGTCCAGCAACCATGTTTGAAATTCTAGCTTCACCGCTTGATGGAATCCATTTTACACCTTTAATAGCTTCTAAAGTTTGTTCTCTAAATTTATCTACTTTTACAAACCATTGAGGAGTTGCTCTATAAATTACAGGATTTTTACATCTCCAACAATGTGGATAACTGTGATTTATGTCTTGTTGAGCTAATAATGCTCCACAGTTTTGAAGTTTTTCTATTACAATTGAGTTTCCTTTGTAATAAGGAACACCTTCTAAATCTTTATCTTTTACAGTTTCAGTCCATACACCTTTGCTATCTAATGGTGAGAATACTTCAATACCGTATTTGCAGCCTACTTCATAGTCTTCAAGACCATGACCAGGTGCTGTATGAACAGAACCAGTACCTGCATCCAATGTAACGTGTTCTCCTAAAATTATCGGAGATTTTCTATCAACTAAAGGATGTTTTGTATTTAAAAGTTCTAAATCTTGACCTTTACAAGAACCAATAACTTTGATATCTGATTCTTCCCATTCAACGTCTTTTAAGAAACTTCCTAAAAGTTCTTGAGCAGCAACATATACATCACCTTTGTATTCAAAGAATGTGTATTCAAATCTTGGGTGCATACTGATTGCCATATTTGAAGGAATTGTCCAAGGAGTAGTTGTCCAGATTACTGCATAAATATCTTTGCCTTTAGTTCCTTCTATTAAATTATTTATCTTATTTTGACTTTCTTCATCAAACTTAAATCTTACATAAATAGAAGTAGATGTATGATCAGCATATTCAACTTCAGCTTCTGCAAGAGCTGTTTCGCATGATGCACACCAGTAAACTGGTTTTAAGCCTTTTTCCACATAGCCTTTTTTGTACATATCGCCAAACACTCTTACCTGTTCAGCTTCAAATTCAGGATTAATAGTTAAATATGGATTATCCCAATCTCCTAAAACACCAAGACGTTTGAATTCACTTTCTTGACCTTTTAAGTTTTTATGAGCAAATTCTCTGCATTTTTGTCTTAGTTCATAAGGAGTAAGAGCGTTTCTACCGCCTTTAATATTTTTCACAACAGCATTTTCAATTGGCAAACCATGACCATCATAGCCTGGAACATAAGGTGTATAGTACCCTGCTTGAGCTTTATATTTTAATAAAATATCTTTAAGGATTTTATTAAGAGCTGTACCAACGTGAATTTTTTCAGAACTCAAATATGGAGGTCCGTCGTGCAAAATAAATTTATTTGCTTTATCACGGTTATTAATAATTTTGTTATAGATATCATTTTCGTTCCAGAACTTTTGGATTTCAAGTTCTCTTACAGTCGCATTAGCTCTCATTGCCAAAGTTGTCTGAGGCAAGTTAAGAGTATCTTTAAATTCTGTTTTTGTACTTGTTTCGTTACCCATATTTAATTATCCCTCTTTTATTTTTCCAATTGTTTGCTGTATATCATTTCCAAGACTTTCAGCCTTAGATTCTTTTACAAATTCATGCATTTTATTATAATCAAATTCATTTTCCCAACGAGCAATTACAACAGTCGCTACGCAATTACCTACTAGATTTATAGCAGTTCTTCCCATATCTAGAATTTGATCAATTCCTAAAAGAATTGCAACCCCAAGGATTGGAATATTGAAACTTGCCAAGGTTCCGGCAAGTACAATTAATGCAACTCTTGGCGCTCCAGCTATACCTTTACTTGTAAGCATTAATGCTAACATTATAATTACTTGTTGATTCAAATCAAGATGAATTCCTACAATTTGAGATGAGAATAATACACCCATCGCAAGATAAATTGTACTTCCGTCAAGGTTAAATGTATATCCAGTAGGCATTACAAAACCTACTATATTTTTAGGAACTCCAAAACGTTCCATAATTTCCATTGCTTTAGGGAAAGCTGCTTCTGAACTTGCTGTTGTAAAGGCTAATAAAGCAGGTTCTTGCACAGCTCTTAACAAATCTCTAAATGATATTTTTACAATTTTACAAGCAATAAATAAAACTAATAATACAAATACTGCAAGAGCAAAATACATTGCACCGATTACTTTAAAGTAACTTTTTAAAACAGATAATCCGTTCGCCCCAATAGTTGAAGCTATCGCGCCAAATATCCCTAAAGGTGCAAAGTACATTACATATTCAGTAAATTTAAACATAATTTGAGATACTGAATTCAAAATATTAACAACAGGTTCTGCGGCTTTGCCGACTGCTACCATTGCAAGTGCGAAGAATATTGAAAAAACTACAATTTGCAACAAATTCCCTTGAGCCATTGCATCAATAATACTTGTAGGGAAAATACTTGTAACCATTTCACTTATTGAGGTATGAGCCTGCGTAGCTGCAAGCAAACCTGCTTCTTGCATATGTATTGCATGCGGAGTGCTTCCTGTTACAAAACCAACTCCTGGTTTAAATATATTAGCCACCGTTAAACCAATAACTAATGCTAACGTTGTTACTATTTCAAAATAAATAATTGTTTTAAGCCCAATTTTTCCAAGACTTTTAGCATCACCATGACCTGCAATTCCAACAACTAGAGTTGCAAAAAGCAAAGGGGCAATAATCATTTTTACCATTCGTAAAAATATAACTGCGAATGGTCTCATTTTCACCGCAAAGTCAGGGGCAAAATGACCTACGATTACACCTAGAATTAATGCTATAAATATCAGGGCTGTAAGTTTTGAATGTTTCAATGTAATACCTCAAGAAATATTATATTATAAACATGCTGCTCATAGTAATATAACAATCATAATTTTAATAAAACTATAAAAAAATAGAGTAACAAATCTTAATGAGATGAAAACATCCTTGCCATGCTTTTTATTATTGGTGTAAAATAAAGAAACAGACATGCTTTTTATTTCTAATATTAAAAAGGGGATATAAACTAATAATTAATACACATAATAAAACGGAGGTTAATGTGACGGATTCAAACAGCACATGCATGGACAAATTAGATTTAACAGAAAATGCGAAAAAAGTATTAGAAAAAAGATACTTAAAAAGAGATAAAGAAGGGAAATGCGTAGAAACACCGGCTGACATGTTCAGAAGAGTTGCAGATACAATTGCTGCAGGAGATTTAAAATTTGGAAAATCTCAAAGTGATGTAGATAAATTATCTGACAGATTCTACAAAGCTATTACCAGCAGATATTTTATGCCTAACTCTCCTACTTTAATGAATGCAGGTAGAGAATTGGGACAATTAGCTGCTTGTTTTGTACTTCCTGTAGAAGACAGCTTGGAAGGAATTTTTGAAACCGTAAAAAATACTGCATTAATACATAAATCAGGTGGAGGTACAGGTTTTTCATTCTCAAGATTAAGACCTAAAAACAGTGTTGTTAAATCAACTATGGGCGTATCTTCAGGACCTGTTTCATTTATGGAAGTATTCAATGCTGCGACTGAAGCTGTTAAACAAGGTGGTACACGTCGTGGTGCTAACATGGGTATTTTAAGAGTTGACCACCCAGATATTTTAGATTTTATTGAATGCAAAAGCGATAATAATAAATTAAATAACTTTAATATTTCTGTTGCTATTACAGATAAATTTATGGAAGCTTTAAAAGCTGGTACTGATTATGAATTAATCAATCCACAAAATAACACAGTCGCAGGGAAACTAAGTGCTAAAAAAGTATTTGATATGATTGTAGACGGTGCTTGGAGAAACGGTGAACCGGGGATTATCTTTATTGATAAAATGAATGGTGACAACCCAACTCCATTAGTAGGACCTATTGAGTCTACAAATCCTTGCGGAGAAGTTCCTCTATTAGCTTATGAAGCTTGTAACTTAGGTTCTATTAACTTAGGCAGAATGGTAGAAGATGGAAAAATCAATTGGGATTTACTTGCTGAAACTACAAGAACTGCTATCAGATTTTTGGATAACGTAATCGCTGTAAATAATTATCCTCTACCTCAAATTTCTGAAATGGTTCAAAACAACAGAAAAATCGGTTTAGGTGTAATGGGCTGGGCTGATATGCTTATGAAATTAGGTATTTCTTACGCTTCAGAAGAAGGAACTAAATTAGCCGGTCAAATTATGGAATTCATTGATTACGAATCAAAATGTGAATCAATTGAATTATCAAAAGAAAGAGGAAGATTTAATAACTTCAAAGGCAGTGTATATGATTCTCCAAATTATTTGTATAACAAATACAAAGGAAAATCTGCTGGCAAAATTTCTGACGAACAATGGAAAGAATTAGATGAACAAATTGCAAAAGTAGGTATAAGAAATGCAACTACAACTTGTATTGCTCCTACAGGTACAATTTCGATGATTGCATCAGCATCTGGCGGTGTTGAACCATTATTCGGTCTTGTATTCTCTAGATTGATTATGGACGGAACAGAAATGCTTGAAGTTAATCCAATATTCAAGGATTACGCAGTAGAACATGGTTTCTATTCAGAAAAATTAATGAAAGAGATTGCAAAAACAGGTTCAGTTGCTCATGTAGATGGAGTTCCAGCTGACGCTAAACAAATCTTTGTAACAGCTCACGATGTTTCTCCATACTGGCACGTAAAAATGCAAGCTGCATTCCAACTTCATACAGACAATGCGGTATCTAAAACAGTTAACTTTGAAGAACATGCAACTCGCAAAGATATTGAAGAAGCATATATTTTAGCTTATGAAAATAACTTAAAAGGTATCACCGTATACAGAAATAATTCTCGTCAATTCCAACCAATGAATTTGGATGATAAGAAAAAAACAGAAGAAACTAAAGTTGAAGAAGCAGTAGTTGAAGAAACTATTGATCCTGAAGAACCTACAGGCGAAATAAAGACAGTAAAATGTCCTGAATGCGGGAATGAAATTCAAATGGCTGAAGGTTGCTTTATCTGTTTGAAATGCGGATACTCTGGTTGTTCATAAAAATGTGTAGACTCTCAAAAAAAAACAGAACAACTAAAAACATGATTTAGAGAGGTTTATCCGTTTAGAGAGCTTAAATACTACCCCTTAAATAAGGGGTAGTATTTTTTGTAAATATTTGTTAATATATATATGTAAAATTAGCATTTTTTTTCTTTGACGTGTTTTCATGGAGACATATAAAGTGTGTAAATTTTGAAAGGTAGAAGTTTATGACAAACAACATGACAATTGGACCTGCATTAGCAATTGGCGGGAACAAAGTAGAAATGACCCAACAGGGTAAAATCCAAGTTACAAATTCACAAGGTAAAGTTAAAACTTTATCTCAAGACGAATTCAAAAAACAATTAATTAAAAATGCTGACAATATTGAAGCAGGAAAAGATTTTGAATTCAAAAAAGACAATAAAAATGGGAAAATTGCAGCTGGTATAGGTACCGCACTTGCTGCTGCATATGTAGGCTTAAGTGTTGCTGTTGGTAAAGGTAAATTAACAAAAGCTGTAGCTGAACAAGGCAAAAAATTAGGATTTGCTGACCAAGTTAAAAATGTATTTTTTGCAATCGGTGATAGTGGTGTTAAACTTTGGAAAAGCATCACTGGAAAAGCTAGCAAATTAAAAGATAAAATTACAGGAAAATCACAAGAATTACAAGAAAAACGCTATGCAACTTATTCAAAAGAACAAGCTGCAAATGAAGCTCATAGAGATTTTGCAAAAAATGCAGATACAATAAATTTATCTCAAGCAGAAAGACAAACAGCTATAGCAGATGCAAAAGCAGCTTTTGATAAATATGACCCGATTAAATTCAAAAAATCTAAAGTATTAGAAGATGCTGGTTTAACAGAAAAACAATATAAAGCAGTTAAAGAATATGCTAATGCAGGAGAAAAAGCAACTTTAACAAAAGCAAGAAAAGAAATCCTTCCAAACTGGATTCAAGATAAAGAATCTTGCCAAAGATACACAAATATGATTGAAGCAAAATTCGCAAAAATAGATGAACAATTTGCGACAAAATAAATAATAAAATTTTAAAATTTACACATAAATTAAAATCACCTTCTATATAAGAAGGTGATTTTTTATTATTTAAATAGCCATCAAAATTCAATAATTCAATCTTGTTTATTGTATTATAATTGTATGAAAATTTCTGTTGTCACAGCAAGTTATAATTATCAGGATTATATAAAAGAAACAATTCAATCTGTATTAGATCAAACATATAATGATTGGGAATTGATTATTGTAGATGATTGTTCCACTGATAATTCTGTTGATGTAATAAAATCATTTAATGATGAACGAATAAAATTATTTATTAATGAAAAAAATCTCGGGCTTGCTCAAACAGTAAAACGCGGAGTAGAATATGCAACAGGGGAATGGATTGTCTTTTTAGAAAGTGATGATTTAATTACTCCTGACAATATTGAAAAAAAAGTTCAAATTATTAAAAAATATTCTGACTTAAATTTAATTTTTAATGATTGTGAATTTTTTGGAGATAAAAATAAAGTCAAAGACTTTTCAATTGCTTTAAAAAAAACTAGAATTTTATTAAAGAATAAAAATTATCCAACAAAAATGTTTTATAATTTTTATTTAAGTAATAAAATTTTTACTTTTTCATCAGTTATGGCAAAACGAGAAGATTTACTAAATATTAGTTATAATCCACCAATAGACAGTTTACTTGATTGGTGGCTATGGGTTCAACTTGCATATATTGGGAACTTTTACTATATACCAGAAAAACTCACAAAATGGCGTTTGCATAAAAACAGCTATATAGAATCTTCCAATAATATTTCTTTGAATAAAATACATAATGAAATGTATTACAGAATGTTCAAAAAATACAAAAAAATAAAAATACTTATATTTATTCCATTCGCCCAAATTATTTGGGGATTACAACAAGCAAAAAAATTTTTAACAAAATTAATCTTTAATAAAAGGAAATAGTTTATTTATCATAATTGCAAAAGGTTTTCTTATTACAAAAGGAAAGTTCGCAAGAATTGTAAATATAATTTTTTTTAATATAAAAGGAATTTTTCTGTTAATTTCACGAGGAACTATAATCAAAGTTTTGGGGTAATTTCCAAGTAAGTTTTCATAATTTTCAATAGTAGTTGCATCTGTATTTTTTAAATCAAACAATGATTTTTTGATAAAAGGCATTTTGTATTCTTCTATAATTTCACGCCATTTCAAAATTGCAATATTATTAATGTTTTCATAAGCATTTATCAAGGTCGAATATTTGTAACCTTTACCTACAAGCAACTCTGTCAAACCAATTTCGTAATTTGAAATAATTAATTTTTTATTTGGTTGGTGCGTAATTGATTTCATGAATTCTGCAAAAAAATTTTTCTCGAAAATACATTTTTTTACTACAACAAAATAACTTTGAATATGAGGTCGTTTAATAAAAAAATGTCCGATACTTTTTTTATATCCGAAATTATTTTTTGTAATTCCCCAAAAATCACAATTTCTATTTCCCATTTCCGAAAAAACATTTTTTAACGGATACAAAGGACCATAACAACTGTCATTTGCAAAAATTAATTCATCATAATCATTTAATTTATCTTGTAAAAATAAAAAACCTCGTTTATAAGAGCCAAAATCATATTCATTATGCGGTTCAGCAATAATTTTATCAGCTAAACCATTTAGAGATTCAGAATTTTTTAAATCTGAACAAGATACAAAAACAATTTTATCTGCAACCATTTTTAATTCTTTTAAATAGTAAAGAATGTAATCTTTAATAATTCCATCTTTATCATAATGTGCAAATATTACAGCTCTTTTCATAAATGAATTATATCATAAATACAATATCTGGTTGATTGAAAAAATACAAATACAAAATAAAATTTTTATCATGGAAGAAAAAGTTTTAAAACAGAAATTTGATGATTTATATAACAATGAAATCTTACCAAAAATAGAACCGTTTGAAACTGAACGATTAAAACTGTATGACAAGTGGAAGTTCGGCAACACATGTTCAAAAATTTTTGTAGTTTTATTAATCTGCGGCGGCTTTTTGGTTTCCTATGTTAAACTGCCTGTTTGGTTATTAATTGCATGGTTCGTTACAATCGTTATTTTATGTATATTTGCTTGCGACTCAATGGTTACGTCCAAAAAGTTTAAGGGCAAGTTAAAAACAAAACTTCTGGTAAAAATTCTGTCTGTTTTCGGGGATTTTAACGTTTTTACCAGCAGCAGCCTTATAACACTTGGAGATATTAAAAAATATGGTTTATTCCCTTATGCAGTTAGCAAAACGGATGATGACAATATTGCAGGTTTTTATAACGGCATGAGTTTATATTTAACTGAAACCTCATTAAGCCACAGAGAGCGTAAAAGTTCTGTTATTGACTTCAGAGGTTTAATTGTTAAAACGGTTTTAAACAAAAACTATGAAGGAATGACCGTTTTATCCCGAAAAGGAAATTCCTATTCCCGCAAGAGAGGATTGGAAAGGGTAACACTGGAAGACCCTGAATTTAATAATTTATATGAAATCTTTTCAGACAATCAAGTTGAGGCACGATATATTTTAACCCCATCATTTATGCAGAGGCTGAAAAATATTGAAGATGTGTTCCAGGCAGAGGATATTCATTGTGTAATCAAAGATAAATATATTACTCTTTTTATTGAAAATAATGAAGATTTTTTTGAAGTCGGTGATATAGGCGATACTTTATATGATAAAGGGAAATTTTGCCAAACTTATAATGAACTTGTTTCTATTTTCAATTTAATCCATTATTTCAAACTTGATAAAAAACTCGGTTTATAATTTACAATCATTCCCGTTTGTAGTATTATTCAGGTATAGAATTATTAAATGAGAGGGAATTATAAAAATGCAAGTATCATTAAACTGGTTAAACGAATTTGTAGATTTATCTGATATAGAAGTTGAAAGAATAGCACATGAACTTACTATGAGCGGTTTGGAAGTTGAAGCTGTAGAAGAATTAAAGCCGAAATTTACAAACATAAAAACCGTTCAAATAGAAAAAATTGATAATCACCCAAATTCTGATAGACTTCACCTTGTAACAGTAAATACAGGTTCAGGGTTAAAAACAGTTGTCTGTGGTGCTCAAAATATTGCTGAAGGGCAAATTGTTCCATATGCATCAGTAGGCTCTCAAGTATTGGATAGAAAAACCGGTGAAATGTTTACACTTACTCCTGCTGTAATCAGAGGGGTTGAATCTCAAGGAATGTTATGTTCTGCTGATGAATTAGGAGTTTCTGAACGTAATTATCAGGAAGAAGATGGTATTCTTATCTTAAATAGAATATTCCCAAATGTAAAAATTGGAGAAAATGCTGAAGATGTATTAGGCTTTGATAAAGACTACATTCTTGATGTTGCTCCAACTGCAAACAGAGGAGATCAGATGTCTGTAATCGGGATTGCAAGAGAATTAAGTGCAATTTTTGACAAACCTCTAAAATTCTCACCTCTTGAATGCACTAGAGATTTATCAACTGATAAATTCAAGGTTGAAATTATTGATAATGACGTATGCAAATACTATTCACTCGGCATTTTGAAAAATATAAAAATTAAACCATCTCCTGATTGGATGCAAAAAAGATTATTAGCATCAGGAGTTCGTGCAATAAATAATGCTGTCGATATTACAAATTACGTAATGCTTGAATATGGTACACCATTTCATGCATTCGATTTAGACAAACTTGACGGTTATATTTGTATAAGACGAGCAAAAGAAGGCGAAAAAATTATAACTCTTGACGGTTCTGAAAGAACTTTGACAAATGACAGCGTTCTTATTGCTGACAAAGATAAAGGTGTATGTCTTGCAGGTGTATTTGGTGGAGAAAATTCTGAGATTGACGAAAATACTAAAAATGTTGCACTTGAAGCAGCTTATTTCCCATCAGCAACTACAAGAAAATCTTCAAGAAGTGTAGGATACCGCTCAGAAGCTTCAGCAAGATTTGAAAGAGGTGTTGATATTGAAGCAATCAAACCTGCTTTAATGCGTGCAATGCAATTATTTACAGAACTCGCAGATGCTCAAATTGAAGGGGTTGTTGAAGCAGGTGAAAATAAACTTGAACCTATTGAAATTACTCTTAGATATGCTCAAATAAAACGAATTTTAGGATGTGAAATTGCTCCTGATAAATGTATTTCAATCCTTGAAAAATTAGGATTTAAAAAACTTGGCGGTAATGATGCTGCTGCTAAATTTTTAGTTCCATCATTTAGAGCTAATGATGTAACTCGAGAAATTGACTTAATAGAAGAAATCGCTCGTATTAACGGCTATGATAAAATTACTCCGACATTGCCAAGCAAAACTCAAACTCCTGAAATTTCTCTTGAAGAAAAAGTGATTAAAAAAATTAATGAATTAATGCTTGCATCAGGCTTAGATGAAATAATTACATCATCATTAATTGGAAAACCACTACTTGATAAATATATGCAGACTTGTGATGAATCAAAAACTGTAAAAGTTTTAAATTCTGCAAGTGAAGAATGCACAATGCTAAGACAAAATATGGCAGCAAGCGTTCTTAATTGCATGAAATACAATTACGATAACGGACAAAAAATATTCTGGGCATACGAAATCGGAAAAATTTATAACGTAATTGCGCCAGCAGATGAAAAATCCACAGGTGTTAAAGAAGAAAGAATTCTTTCAGGAATTTTGACAGGTGAAACTGAAAATTCAAAATGGCAAGTTAAAACTCAAACAGATTTCTTTACACTAAAAGGTATTATTGAAAAATTGTTCGAAGAACTTGGTGTTACAAAACGAATTAAATTAACTCCTTGTGAAGATATTGACTACATGCACCCATACAGAAGTGCAAAAGTTAATGTGCTTGGCAAAAACCTTACTTGCATAGGATACTTTGGTCAAATTCACCCACTATTAAAAGATAAATTGAAAATTAAAGGTCAAGATGTATTTATGTTTGAAATTAATCTCGATGAAATAATTTCAATTATCAAAGAACATACGGTAAGATACAAAAAATTACCTCAATTCCCTGAAGTTCGAAGAGATTTAGCTTTTGTAATCAATGAAGAAGTATCATTTGATGATATCCAAAAAGTTATCAAAGGTGCAGTGCAACAAAACATCTTCAAAGGCAGTGAAGTATTTGACGTATATCAAGGCGAAAATATTGAAAAAGGTTTCAAAAGTCTTGCTTTCCGCATAAAAATGCAAGATGAAAATGCAACTTTGACAGATGAAGTAATAGAACGTCAAATGAATAATGTTCGTGCAAAACTTCAAAAAACATATGCAGAAATAAGTTTCCGCGAATAGGAGCGTAGCCGCTCCATCCAACACCTAGATGGTAGTAAGACTTTCCAGGTAAATGAGAAAAGAAGCGTAGCCGCTCCACCCAACACTTGGATAGTTCGTGAGACTTTCAGGTAAATGTGAAAAGGGAGCGTAGCCGTTCCACCAGTTGCTTAAGGAAAATTTATATAGAAATACAAAACATACGAGGTATCGATATGAAAAAATTTTTATTAATACTTGCAATTTTACTATTAATGCCGGTAAAAGGATTTTGTGAAAATGTTGTCCCTCAGTATGTGAGTATTGAACACACAAATACACTAGGACTATACCAAGCCCCAAGCGAAATCGTTTTATACAAAGAACCTTACCAATCTTCAAATATCGTTCACAGCATCAGCTGGATTGGAGATAAAATATTCCCGGAAAGTGTAAAGGCAAATGATTTATTTATAGTATTTTTACCTCAAAAAAATCTTGGCTTTTTAGCTGTGACAGATGAAACTGATGAATGGGTTCAGGTAATCTATAATAATTCGACTGGCGATAAAGGCTGGATAAAAAAAGATGATCCATACAGATTTATGAGTTGGATTATGTTTTACAACATGTACGGGAAAAAATACGGGCTTAATTTACTGAAAGAAGCTCCACCAGAAGCAAAAGATTTACACACATCAACAGATGACAAATCTCAAATTGTAGGCACAATAAATATGCCTCAAAAGATTAATCTTAATGTAATGCGAGGGAATTGGGCATTAGTAAGCGTAATGGATATCGATAGAACTCCCAAAACAGGTTATGTCAGATGGCGCTCAGATAACGGTGTAAAATATTATTTCCCTGCTATTAAATAAAATTATAAATTGTCAAAATTGCATAGCTCTTGTACAGTTATGCCAAAAGCTCCTGCAATAGCTTCTAATGTATTAAACGTAGGAGATTTTTGACCTCGTTCTATTGCTCCAATAGTTGGTCTGCTTAAATTTGCTAATTCCGCAAGTTTTTCTTGAGAAATATTTCTCTTTACTCTTTCTAGTTTAATTTTTAAGCCAATTTTATTATTCATTCTGTATACTATTATATTCTAATTGACAAATTTATTTCTATATCCTATAATTATCAAAAAGATAATTAAAGTTGCGGGAGTAAAATATTATGGAAGAAAAAATTAATGATATCCTTGAAAATACGATTAACGTATATAACCAGATGAAGGTTTTGAATGATTCCCTTATGCTTTCTTTCCAAAATGACAAGGATAATTATTATCAATACGCTTGTGCTGAAATAATTTTAGACAATCTTGACAAAGTCTGCGAAAAACTTGAAAACTTGGACTGCGAAGTTTGTGCTTTACAATCTGAAAAAAATACTCGACAATAATTTGTGTTTATTGTATTATTGCCGTATTGACGAATAATTACTAACGAATATAAATAGAAAAGGAGATATAAAAATGCAGGTTATATTGAAAAAAGACGTTCAAAACCTCGGTGAAGCAGGCGATATCGTTAATGTAAAAGACGGTTATGCTAGAAACTTTTTGCTTCCACAATCTGTAGCTGAAATCGCTACTAAAGGTGCTTTAGAAAACAGAGAAAAGAATTTAGCTAGAATTAAAGCTAAACAAGAAAAATTACACGCTGAAGCATTAGAAACAGCTAAGAAAATCGAAGAATTCGGTAAGCTTGAACTTTCAGCTAAAGCTGGTGAATCTGGGAAATTATTCGGTACAATTACTACTAAAAAATTGACTGAAGAATTACAAGCTAAATCTGGTATTGAAGTTGACAGAAAAAATGTTTCTTTAAATGCTCCAATCAACAAAGTTGGTGAATACACAATGTTAATCAAATTAACTTCAAAAGTTAAATGTGAATTAGCAGTTGTAGTTACAGCTTCTGAAGTATTAAAAGAATCAGTTGAAGAAGTAGCTGAAGAAACTGAAGAATAGGCGGCAAATGGTTACAAATTCTAAATTGACGCTTGAATGCTTAGCAATAGGTTCTTTGCCTCATATCAATTTAGAAAATGCAATGGAATTAGTAAAAAAAGACTTTAAAAATATTCCATTTTGGCCACAGCTTACAAAGATTAATAAAAACGAAGACATGATTTTTCAATTTTTGGAAAATATGCCTTCGTTTTTTATTGATCCAGAAAGCGGAAAAACTTACCTTGAAACAGAAAGCGATAAATTCTTTGAAGATATGGAGCAATTTTTTTGCGATTACGAAGAAATTATCTCTGATATAAATTCTGAAATTATTGAAAAATATGCAATAAATTACTCTTGCGCATTCCCTGAATTTATAAAAATAATCAAAAGTACAAAACCTGCTTTTGCAAAAGGTCAAATTGTCGGACCTTTTACTCTTGCAACAACATTAGTAGATAAAAATGGCAAATGTGCTTTTTATGATGAAACATTGAAAGAAATAATTACAAAAACTCTTTCAATAAAAGCTCTATGGCAGATTAAAAATATAAAATCAGCAAATCCTGACACTACACCGATAATTTTTATTGATGAACCTTCAATTTCACAACTTGGCACTTCTGCTTTTATAACTATTTCAACAGAAGAAGTTGTAGAAATGATAAAAGAAATTTCTGATTTAATAAAAGAAAACGGAGCAATTAGTGCAATCCACTGTTGCGGGAAATGCGATTGGGATATCCCAATTAGTGCCGGGGTAGATATTATAAATTTTGATGCGTATACTTTTTCTCAAAATTTAAGCTTGCACAGCAAAAGTATAAAATCTTTCCTTGAACAGGGCGGAAAAATAGCTTGGGGAGTAATCCCTACACTTCACCCTGAAGTCTTAGAAAATGCAAAATTAGATACAATGCTCACTGTTTTAAAAAAAGCTGTAAAATATTTGACTGAAAAAGGTATTGATGAGAAAATTATTATAGCAAATTCTTTAATCACACCTTCTTGCGGTGCCGGAGCTTTGAGTGAAGATTTAGCTGAGAAAGCAATGGATTTAACAAAACAATTGTCTGATACTTTAAAAGAAAGGTATAAAGGTTGACTTTTAAATTAGCAATCACAGGAAAAAGCGGAAGCGGAAAAACAACTGTTACAAAAGCATTTTTAAGAATTTTTCAGGAATATTTCCCTGAGAAATCAATTTTGCTTTTTGATAATGACTTAACAAGTGAATTAGGTCATAGTTTTGGACTTGATATAAGAAATACAATTTACGGTATCAGAAGCGGGAAACACGAGTATAAAACAGGTATTCCTGAAGGTATGTCTAAACAAGAATTTGTTGAATGGGCAATGGAAGATATTGTTGTTTCGCTGGATGAAAATGTTGATATTATCGTATCTTGGTTTGTAGGCTCAAAAGATTGCAGATGTCCAATTACAGGGCAAATCAATGATGCTGTGCTAAAACTTTTGGACAGATATGATATTGTAATTTTTGATTGTGAATTTGATTTAAAATACTTAAATCAACTAGTAGATACCGATATTGATACAACAATAATTGTTGCGAATCCAACTGAAGAAAGTGCACATCTTGCAAAACGTATTGAAGAGTTCAGTGCAAAATATGCAGCAGGAAATCAATTAGGAGTTGTAATCAATAAAGTTGATAATACAAATTTACCTTCAGTATATGAACTTTTAAAACGCTTTGATCTTGACGTTTTAGGAGTAATCCCTATAGATAGCGAATTAAAAACTCATGCTATGGATAGAGAATCTCAATTAATTCAAGATGCTATAAAACAATTTTATTTCAGACTTAATCTTCCTCAAGTCAGAGAGTAGGTAAAATGACAATAATTTTAGACGGGAAAAAATTAAGAGATAAAATATTTGAAAATTTAAAACAAAAACTTAACAATATGTCTGAAAAACCGACATTAGCTGTAATTCTTGTAGGAGATGACCCTGCAAGTCAAATCTATGTGAAAAATAAAAAGAAAACAGCTGAAAATTTAGGGATTAATTCAATAGTTATA
The DNA here is from genome assembly GCA_000437435.1 of Clostridium sp. CAG:768. GTDB lineage: Bacteria > Cyanobacteriota > Vampirovibrionia > Gastranaerophilales > Gastranaerophilaceae > Stercorousia. Next base: position 43,470 of record FR899627.1, read on the forward strand.
AATTACCCATCTAATATCTCAGAAAATATTCTTCTTGATAAAATTCAGGAATTAAATAATGATAATAAAATTACAGCAATATTAGTACAACTTCCATTACCTAAACATATTGATAAATTTAAAATTATAGATACAATAGCTCCTGAAAAAGATGTAGATGGGCTTACTCCATATAATAGCGGGAAACTATTTTCCGGAGAAGAACCTTATGTATACCCTTGCACTCCTAAAGGAATATTGTTATTACTTGACGAATACAATATTGAACTTGCAGGCAAACATGTTGTTGTAATAGGACGTTCTAATCTAGTTGGAAAACCAGTTGCACAAATGCTTTTAAATAGAAATGCAACAGTTACAATGTGTCACAGTCATACAAAAAATCTCTCTGATATAACAAAAACTGCTGATATAGTAGTTTCAGCAGTAGGGAAAAATATTATAGGGGAAAAAATGTTAAAATCTGATTGTGTAGTCGTAGATGTTGGTATCTTTAAAGATGTTAACGGGAAAATCTGCGGCGACGTTGATTTTACAAGTGCTTCAAAAATCGCCGCATATATTTCACCTGTACCTGGTGGGGTTGGTCCGATGACAATAGCATCATTAATGCTTAATACTGTCGAATTAGCGGACTCTAAGCGTCTAAGATAAACTTAGCTGCCTATAAGATTTAATGTGCAAGAAGATTTAATGTTGCTTGTTACAAGGTTCTTCAAGCTTGAAATTTCGTTCTCAATTAAACTTATTTGTGAGTCTAAAGAGTCCTGTCTTGTTTCAAGGTATGATTCTTCTTGTTGTAACTGGATATATGTTGGATCATCATTCGGATCAGTATCATACTTTTCAAGTTTCTGAGCTCGATAGCCCATTTGTTTTGTAATATAGTTAGCTCTGCTCATTACCAATGTTTGTTCGAATTGCAGTTGGCTTTTCTGCAACGTGAATAAATTTTTCTGTGCATCGATTGCTAAAAAAGTCATCTCATCTCTCCTTATGTTTTTTATTCTCTCTTATACATATAAAGTATTTTAAAAATACCCAATTTCACAAAGCATATTTTTTGTTACATTTGTTAACAATTTAAAATATTAAAATAATTATTTATAAAAAATTTTTTATTAAATATCTTTCTGTTATAATAGTTTTCGAAAAAAGAAAGGTTATGCTATGAAAGAAAGAATTGTATCAGGAATGAGATCCACAGGGAAATTACACTTAGGACACTATTTAGGTGTAATCCAAAATTGGGTAAAATTACAACACGAATATGAAAGTTATTTCTTTGTAGCAGATTGGCACGCTCTTACAACAAAATATGATAAAACAGAAAATTTAAAACAAGATGTAAAAGATGTTGTAATAGATTGGCTTGCTTGCGGAATTGACCCTAACGTTTCTACAATTTATGTTCAATCACTTGTACCTGAAATTGCAGAATTAAATATATATTTAAGTATGGTAACTCCGCAAAACTGGGTAGAACGTGACCCAACCTTAAAAGATATGGCAAAAATATTACGTACAAAAGAAGGAGCTAATTCACAAATTAGCTATGGCTTAATGGGATATCCAGTATTAATGAGTGCAGATATTATGATGTTTAATGCAACAGCAGTTCCAGTAGGCATAGATCAGGTTGCACACATCGAAATCACAAGAGATATCGCAAGACGATTCAATAATATATACAAAACAGATTTCTTCAAAGAAGCAAAACCACTGTTAAATCACTGTTCATTAATTTGCGGACTTGACGGAAACAAAATGGGGAAATCTTTCCAAAACGATATTAAAATATCTGATACAGAAGAAGTAACTGCTAAAAAAATAATGACAGCAATTACTGACAGAAGTAGAATGAGAAAAGATGATCCAGGACACCCTGAAGATTGCGAAGTTGCATTCAAATATTGGAAAATATTCGCAGAAGAAAATGAAATAGAAACTGTAAAATGCGAATGTGAAAAAGGACTAAGAGGTTGTGCAGATTGTAAAAGACAATTAGCTAAACTTGTTAATGAAAAATTTGCACCAATCAGAGAAAAAAGACGTTACTACGAAGCACACCCAGAAGAAGTTCAAAAAATAATTCAAGAAGGCTCTGAAAAAGCACGTACAGAAGCTCGCAAAGTATTAACAGAAGTAAGAAACATAATTGGAATGTACTAAAACATCAGGCAGACACAATGATAAACGGAGTAGTTGTGTCTGCCTGTAATCCGCGACTATGACTTTTGCCTGCGGGTTATTAAATTTATTCAATTTGTTTCATAAAAATAGCCGTTGTTCACGGCCAATCTCATATTTGGTAAAAGGTTAATGTGTGTGTAGGAGAAAATAAAGAAAAAGAAAATGGTTTATATTTTATGTATTCCACATGTCTAGATATCCTAAACATATATTCAATATATATATTTACAATTGTTAATATATCTTATTTTCATCTAATAATTCATCTCCCAATTATCATTAAGGATTTTCCCAAAACAACCAATACCATCAGTACTTGATGCGCAGGAATTATTAAACCTGTTTTCTCTTAAAGTTTTTAAATCAGAACCTCCACATAATCCTTCTTTTCTGCAATATGGATTACCATCAGCTTCATCTATTGTACCGTCCATGAAATAATTCATTCGAAACAAATCCCTTCCTACAATATTAGGACCTTTTAATCCGTTAATATCCACAATAAAAGCACCATAATAATATGGTTTACCATTTACAGTACCACTATACCTGCTAACATAGTCAAAAAAGATGCTGGCACCATTTGCTAAAACCACACTCGGGCCACCCCAATCAGCAGCATTTAAACCAGTAACAACACCTCCATTCATGTTTTTATAAGATTCAGAAAAACAAGGCTCAAGAACATCTCCATTACAATCAACAACCACTTTTAGATAATTACGCACAAAAGCCTTCGTATCATCTTTATTAGTTAATCCAGCTTCTCTAAGATCAATAGCATTTTTATCAGCCATATATTGCAAAAATGCTTGCTGCATCTCATTATATACCTTATGGAGCTGAGTTACATAACTTTTTCGCTGATAATTCTGCATCAAAGTAGGTACCGTCATTGCAGATACAACACCAATAATTCCTAAAGTTACAAGAACTTCAGCTAACGTAAACGCAGGAGCTGAGCTTAAATTATGCCCCCCCCCCGAATTTCAAAATTTGATAAATTTTTCATAATATGCTCCTTATTTATATTCTACATTTTTATTTTAACATTTATTTTGAGAAGTTTCAACACAATTGCAATATAAACATTTTTCAAGTAAAATGTTTATAAGAATAGAAGGGGTATGCAATGAGGATTGAAGCTAAAAATCTGATTAAAATATACGGTGACAGAAGCGTTGTAAATGACGTTTCTTTTGATATAAACAAAGGCGAAGTTGTATGTTTATTAGGACCTAACGGAGCAGGAAAAACTACAACATTTTATATGGTAGTAGGACTTGTAAAACCAAATAAGGGGCATATTTTCTTAGATGGAGAAGATATTTCCTGCTGGCCAATGAATGAACGTGCCAAAGCAGGTATTGGTTATCTTCCTCAAGAAGCATCAATTTTCAGAAAGTTATCTGTTGAAGATAATATAAAACTCGTTTTAGAAATGAACGATAAATTAACTGTAAACGAGAAAAAACGTAAATTAGAAGAACTTTTAACTGAATTTGGGATTTTAAAATTACGTTCATATGCAGCAGTATCACTATCCGGAGGAGAAAGAAGAAGGGTAGAAATTGCAAGAGCATTGGCTGCAAGTCCTGACTTTATGCTTTTGGACGAACCTTTTGCAGGTATTGACCCTATCGCTATCGGTGATATTAAAGATAACATTAAAAAGATTTCGAAAGAAAAAGGTCTTGGTGTATTGATTACAGACCACAACCCTAAAGCGACATTATCAATTACAGACAGAGCATATGTAATCTTTGATGGGAAAATTAAGATTCAAGGTAAAAGTATTGATGTTGCTAATGACCCTGTAGCAAAAGAATTTTACTTAGGAAAGGATTTTGCCCTATAATGAAATTATTTCCTAAAATCACAATTTACGATAAATATATATTTAATCAAGTAATGATGGCAACTTTTGTTGCAATCTTATTATTTACAGTTGTATGGATTGCACCTGAGATGCTTTTAAATACAATCAAAAAAACACTTGCAGGTGATTATGGAGTAAAAACCGCCATACTTGTAATCTTTTATGAATTACCTAAAATCCTTGGGAAAGCCTTCCCTGTAGGGCTACTTTTAGGAACATTATTTACTTTTGATAAATTAAGCAAAGATTCTGAACTTACAATATTTCGAGCAGTAGGGCTGTCTTTCCAAAGAATTATAGCTCCCGTATTAGCGTTAAGCCTCATAGTCACTTGGCTTTGTTTCGTTACCTGCGATAAACTAATTCCTTATTCTGTAAACAAAGCAGGAGCATTAAAAGGCGGTTATATTTCAACTCAATATATCTATACTCAAAAAGATAAAAACAACATTCCAACACAAGCAGTAATTGTATCAAAATTTTCAAAAGACACAATGTATAATGTAATTGTACTTGATTTTTCACCTAAAAAATATACAGACGTTCACCAGTTACAAAACATATATTATGCTAAAACAGGCAAAAATTTCCCTGACAAATGGGAATTATATGACATAACAAGATATGACATTTCAAACGATGGCATATTCACTGAAATAAATAAATATCCTAAAATGGATATCCTGCAAGGTGAATCTGCTCAAAACGCATTCATCCTAATGACATATTCAGTAAAAAAAGAACGTGAAATTACTAATCACGATTTACATAATTATATTAAACTCCTTAAAAAAGAAGGATTAGATGAAGAATATCGCTATATGTTAAATAAATATCTGCAAAGATTTTTCCACCCATTTGTATGCGTATTGCTTGCAATTATGGGAGCATTATTGGGATTTAGCAAACCTAGAGAACAAAGATTGGTAGGATTTACTATTGCTATCGGATCTATATTTTTATACTATATTACTCTGCCATTTTTCGATTTGTTGGCAGAAAAAGGTGTATTACATCCATTCGTTACAGCAATATTCCCTCCATTTGCATTTCTTTGTGCGATAATTGCATTTTACAAGTCAAAGGATTTATAATATGAAAAAACTTTTAATTTTACTACTTGCACTATTTATTTCATCAAATATTGTAAAAGCTGGAGTTTCTCCAATTGAAGTCAAATACAATGACGGAATATATGAAATTGCCTTAAAAGGTGAAAAAATCAAAAAACGAGTAAAATTTATAAGTTCTGATAGCCTTATTACAAACAAAGAAGCTCATCAACGAGCAAAAGCTAAATTAACAGTAAATGCAGGCTACTTTGATCCTGAAAATCAAAAATCAATCTCATATATCGTAAGCGATAGAAATACAACAGATGATCCTTTAGTAAATGAGAATTTACTAAAGAATAAATTTCTAATGAGAAATTTAGATAAAATAATAAATCGTACAGAATTTAGAGTTGTAGAATGTGACAACGGGAAATTCCACTACGAAATCGTTCCTCACAAAAGTTCTGTAGACTTTGGCTGTAATATAATAACTTCAGCACAAGGCGGGCCTTTGGTATATCCACAGCTAAGACTTGAAGAAGAAGCTTTCATTGTAAAAAAAGACGGGGAAGTTATAAGAGAAAGCTGTTCTGTATTACATAAAACCTCTAGAACGATCATAGGTTTAAAAAATGGAGAAGCACATATTTTAATCATTACAGACGAACATCCTATGGATATGTATGAAGTCCACGAATATGTCAAAAAACTTGGCTGGGATAGAGCAATGGCTTTTGATGGAGGCAGTTCCACCTCAATGAATTATTTGAACAAATACAACATAACATCTGTAGGTGATGGTGCAGGCAGAAGTCTAAAATCATTTCTAATAGTTAACTAATAATATATAATATTAAAATTTTTATCAAATAAAAAAGCTCAGAACTTCTGAGCTTTTATTTTTTTCTATATTTTATATTAATTTTATTTTACAAAATAACTAGCATTAACATTTGCATATACTTTTACAACACCGCTTTCAATAGTCGTAGAAGATGCACCTGCTTCTGCTGAATCCATTGCTTTATTTGCCATCATTAAACGATATTGAGGACGTACACTGTTATTAGGACTGCAACTTACATCCATAGAACGAATTCCTGTAATTGTTGTTGGAACAGCTTTTGCAATAGCATGTGCTCTAGCTGATGCTTTTTTTACAGCAGTTGATAACAAATCATTGCATTGAGCTTCATAATTTGAAACTGAAAATACTAAACTATTAACATTAGTTGCACCTAATGAAATAGCTGTATCAATCATTGAACCTACTTTATCAATTGATTTTGTACGAACTATTATTGAATTTGAAACTTGGTATTTATCAAAATTTCTTTTGCTGCCAGAATATGAATAAATTGGAGAAGCATTAAAATCAGCAGTCTTAATATAATCTCCATTTGCTGTATTAATTTTTGATTTCAAAGCAGAAATAACTTTATCTGAGATTTCTTTATTTTCTGCAGTTGCTTTTTGCATAGATTTTGAATCATAAGTAGTAACTGCAATCGATACCTCTGCAATATCAGGCGCAATATCAGCATTTGCTGATGTATTAATCGAAATATAGCCTCTTTCTATTGATTCAGAAATTGCTTGAGAAGAAAGAGAGGCACAGCCTAACATCAAACTTAGCAATGTAATTGATAACAATACTTTTTTCATACATTCTCCTTTTCTTTTTCTGATTTTTCCTCAGATTTATTTACTTTTTCAACAGGTTTTACATCTCCTGATTTTAAAATCATAGAATTTATAGCCTGTTGAGTTTGAGACTGAATTTTCATACGTTCTAAAAGAGTTTTCATTTCTTTTTCACTTAATCTATCAGGTGTTTTGAAAGCAACAAGAAATTTTTTTCTGTCATTTATAATAAAGCCAGAAATTGCAACAATTGCCCAAAGCAACAAACCTTGCCATTCACTAATAAGTGGAATTGATACATATTGAGCAGCAAAATTCCAAGCTTTCATCGCAACAATTGCTGGGAAACCAATAAATCCTGCAGCAAGACAAGTTACGGCAAAAATAACCATCAAAAGTCCTCGTATACCTGATATTTGAATAATTCTTGTATTTCTTTTCATAAATCCTACTCTTTCCTACCTATCATGTTCAGAAAATCATTTTCTGTCAATATTATAACACCTAATTTTTGAGCTTTGTCTAATTTTGATCCGGCACTTTCGCCTGCAACTACAAATGACGTATTCTTAGATACCGAAGATGAGGTCTTTCCGCCCATTTGCTTAATTATTTCAGAAGCCTCATCTCTTGTCATATTTTGTAATGTTCCAGTCAAAACAAAAGTTTTTCCTTTAAATTCATCTGAAAGATTTTGAACAGGTGGAGCTGGTTCAACACCAAGTGATCTTAATTCTTCGATCATCTTAATTGTTTCAGGTTTTCTGAAAAAGTCAAAAATATCTTTTGCAATAATTTCTCCAACCCCTTCAACTTTTGATAAATCCTCAATTGTCGCATTCATCAAATTATCAAGAGTTCCAAATTCTGAAGCCAAAACTCCAGCTGTTTCTTTCCCTACATTTTTAATCGTAAAAGCAGTTAACAATCTTGATAAAGGTTTATTTTTGCTATCTTGAATTGCATTATACATATTAAATGCTGATTTTTCTTTGACCAAATCCAGCATCATAAAATCCTGCATAGTTAATTTATACAAATCAACAGGAGTTTTAATAAAGTTTTTGGTATACAACTGCTCAATCACAGAAGGGCCGACTTTATCAATATCCATTGCATCCTTCGATACCCAAAATTCAATTTTTGCACAACGCTTTGCAGGACAATCAGGATTATCACAATAAAGATTTACTTCTTCGTCATGAAGCTGCAGCTCGCTACCGCAAGACGGACATTTTTTAGGTGGAACATATTCAGGCAACTTATAATGTTCTTCATCTTCAATAACTTTTACGACTTTAGGAATAATTTCCGCAGCTTTTTTAATGTATACTCTGTCACCGATTCTCACATCTAAGCGCCCAACCTCATCAAAGTTATGCAAACTAGCTCTAGCAACTGTACTTCCACCTAATTGAACAGGTTCTAAAATCGCAATCGGAGTAATAGCACCGGTTTTTCCGACACTTTCTTCTATTGATAAAAGTTTAGTTGTCACTTCTTCAGGCGGGAATTTAAAAGCTGTAGCCCATTTTGGTGCTCGAGACGTAAATCCCATTTCTTGCTGAACAAGAAAATCATTTACCTTAATTACAACTCCATCAGTTGCATAATCTAAAGAAAAACGTTTTTCATCCCATTCTTTACAATATTCAATAGCTTCTTTTGCATTTTTACATAATCTGATATTAGGATTGACTTTAAATCCTAATTTTTTCAGGTACATTAGACTGTCATAATGATTTTTGGGAGGATTTTTTATATCGCCGGTAAAAATTGCAGTATAACAAAACATAGACAAATCACGCTTTGCAGTAATTTTACTGTCAAGTTGTCTTATTGATCCTGCTGCAGCATTTCTCGGATTAGCAAATAATTTTTCACCATTTTTAAGGTTTTCTTCATTTAATTTTTCAAAAGATTCCTTTGGCATATAGACTTCACCACGAACCTCAACACTTACAGGTTCAAAAAGTTTCAAAGGAATAGCTTTTACAGTTTTCAAATTATTTGTAATATCCTCTCCTGTAATCCCATCACCACGAGTTACGCCGCGAACAAAAACTCCATTTTCATAAGTTAAAGCCATTGCAAGTCCGTCAATTTTCAATTCACAGACAAGTTCTTGGTCATTGTATTCTTTTACAATCTTTTTATACCAGTCTTCCAAATCATCATATTCATAAGTATTATCAAGACTATATAGTCGATATTTATGCTTATGAGGAAAGAATTTTTCACTGACTGAGCCAACTCTTTGAGTCGGACTGTCAGGAGATATAAATAATGGGTTTTCTTCCTCAAGTTTTTTTAATTCCGCAAACATTTGATCATATTCAAAGTCGCTTATTGAAGGATTATCTTCAACATAATACTTGTAGTTTGCTTTATTAATTTCATCTTTTAAGAAATTTATTCTATCTAATACCATATATCCTCTAATATTAACAAAATATGATAATTCATTACATAATCATTAGTAATTCTCTGATTACTTTAGTCGCAACTGCTGTAGATACACCTGAAGCATCATAATCAGGGGCAAGCTCTACAACATCAGCTCCAACAATATCGAAATCTTTCAAATATTCAAACCAGCCCATAAGTTCATTAAACTGCATACCGCCACTTTCAGGAGTTCCAGTACCAGGCATTACAGAAGGATCAAGAACATCTAAATCAACTGTTACAAAAATCTTTTTACCTTTCAACACATCAAGCTCTGAATATTTATGAATAAGAGTTTTATGCTCTTTCATAAATTCCCATTCTTCTTTCATACCAGAGCGAATCCCAATTTGTTTAATATTTTCAGGGCCAACAATTTTTGATGCGTGACGGATTACTGCAGAATGAGACATTTCTTCACCCAAATATTCTTCTCTCAAATCTGTATGGGCATCAAAATGAACTATTGCTAAATCTTTATAAAACTTTGATACTGCCTTAATTTCAGGTAATGTTACCAAGTGTTCCCCGCCTATACCAAAAACTCTTTTGCCGTCTTTATAAATTTCTTCAACATTTTTTTCAATCAAATCAAGGGATTTATAAGTATTTCCTAGTGGGAATTCTAAATCACCTGCATCATGAAAATTCACATCTTCCAAATGCTTATCAAATCTTGGAGAATAATCCTCTAACCCCCAGCTTGCAAGCCTAATTTGTTCAGGAGCGAAACGAGAACCTGAACGGTAAGATACAGTACCGTCAAACGGTAATCCTAACATAACTATATCAGCAGAATTATAATCCGCATTTTGTCCAATCCAGTTTCTATCTAAAAACGGTCCTGTAAGCATTTGTCCTCTCCTTTTTTGTCTGAATTTGATATAAAAATATTTTATCACAAAAAGCTTGCTTTTTTAAACTAAATCATTAAAATAGAAAGTATGAAAAAATTACTACTGATTTTGCTTATTATGTTTTTTGGAGTATGCACCTATGGAGCAGAAACAGATTATGAACAAATTTACAGAGATTTAGAACCTGCTGATTTTTCATATGTTCACGATATTGACCCGGGAGAAATGTATGATACTCAAAATACATCTTGGTCACCATACCCATTATTTAGGCTTACATCACCCTTATTTTTTAAAAATACGACAATTGAACCTGGGTATTATCTTTTAACCCCTAGAGAACATAAAGGAAATTGGTACGTATTATTCAAAGAACAAGGCAAAGTAAAATATATAATCCCTGCATACAACAGAGAAATTGTACCTATGGGATTTTATGATGAGAACTTGCCAAAAGCGAAATTAACTCCATCTCAAAAATTCCACATAAAATTCTTGGATTTTGTGGGAAAACACATAAAAAGTTCTCAAAGAAAACCTGCTCCTAACACATTTTTAGAAACAACTGATCTAGAAAATAATTTTATCTCAATAATAATTTATTGGGGCGATTACAGATACTACATGATTTTGAGAACAATTCAATTATAAATTATAAATAAAATACTTTAGATACATAAATAATATAAATAATTTAGGATATTTTAATTTTTTAATTTTTTTTACCAAATCAATAAATTTATCTTGATTTATATTTTTAATTACCCTCAAAATAAATTTCATATTACAAGGATTATCATATTTTTTACTCACATCACTAATAGAATAATACAATTTAGGAGTACTTACAAAATATTCATCACATAAATCAATTATTCCTGATAAAAACACATTAACAATGTCATATAAATTATCACTTATTCTATCATTACCACTTCTATTTAATAATAAAAATTTATTAATATAACACACACTTAAATCTCTTTTTCTATGTTGCCAAATATAAAACATGTGGATAAAAGGATGATTTCTTAAATTTTCTTTTACACTATACAAAGCAAACTTTGATGTTTTAAAAATATAACTACTTATATATGAAAACAAAACATGCGAATACTTTGCATTATTTAAATAGCGCAACATATCTCTATCATTTGAAAGATTAAAAATCAATTCTTTATCCCAAAAAGCAATATAATCATTTATATTTTTTTTCATATAAATATCTTTTTGAGAAAAATTGAATAATATAATATCAATTTTTTCTCTTCTTTTAATCTCATTTAACAAATCTTTTACTGCATTTTCAGCGGGTAAATCATCATCCCCCAAAACCCACGTATATAAACCTGAGGCATAAGATATAACCCTTAAATAATTTTGAGCAAACCCTATATTTGTATCATTTCTATAATACTTTACATAACTACTTGAATTTTGATATTGCACCAATAAATTTTGAGTATAATCATTGGAACAATTATCAGAAAAAATAACCTCAACAGAATCCATTAAATCATCTGTAATTTGTGATTTCAACTCATTTATCAATTCTTTTAAACACCAATCTCTATTATAAGTTGGAATACATATTGATAATAACTTATTTTGCACCCCAAATATCTCCAATGATTTTATTTTGTATTACATCAACACATTTTTTCCAAGTAAACATTTTTGATCTATCAATCCCTTTAGTAATACATTCTTCTCTAAAGTCTCTATCAAAATACATCTTTTCCATAGCGGCAAGCATTTCTGCATCTGAATATGGATTAATTTTTATCCCACAATCACCAATTACCTCTGGTAATGATGTTGTATTAGAACAAATAACAGGCAAACCACATTTCATTGCTTCTAATACAGGGATACCAAACCCTTCATATAAAGATGGATATAAAAACATCTCCGCGCCACTATACAAAGCTGACATATCCTCATCATCAACATAACCAATTTTTAAAATCTTATCTTTCTTTTCCCCCAAATTTTCAATATTTTCATTCAAGATATTCTCAAAATCTTTAAAATAACTACCACCTAAAACAAAAATAAAATTATCTAAATTATTTTTTTCTACAAATCTCAAAAAATTCTTTATAGAAAAAATTAAATTTTTTCTCGGATCTAAATTACACAGACTAAAAATATATTTTTTATCTAATGGTATCCCATATTTACTTTTAACTTGATTTATATAATCTATATCACCAATCTTTACATACTCT
>FR899627.1:55828-79333 GCA_000437435.1 Clostridium sp. CAG:768
ATATTTTCAGAATTAATTTTAGGCACATACTCTATAAAATCTTGCTTTGTTGAAATTGAATTTGCAAAATATATATCATGACAATTAATTGATTTGATTAAATCAAAGTACCATTCATGATTTGCATTTTGTCTGTAATCATTTATTAATGGTATAGCATCATGCAAAATTATATATTTTTTTATTTGCTTATTATTTAATACAAATTTTGGAACTGCTTTCATTGGGGAAAAATATACATCTATATCTTTTACTTTTACAAAGTATTTTTTTTGAATTTTATCGAGAAATTTTAAGAAAAAAGTTAATATATGCCAAAATAATTTTGCAAAAAAATGCTTTTTATTTAATTTACTATCAATTTTTTTATAAAATACATAATTACACAAATCTTGAAAAAGAGAATATTTATAAATTTTACAATCTGAGAATTCAGAATAATTCTTTATTATATACTCTAATTTTCCACCATCATCAGCGTAAAGAAAAATATTAAATTCATCTCGCTTTAAAAATTCTAACAGTACATTATATGCAACAAAAAAAATACCACTCCGAGCTGAATTATTTTTTAAAATATTACATACAACTGTAGCATCATATAAAACATTAATCTTCTTCATGACTTCTCCAAAATTACCATTTAAAGGTATATTTTTTAAATTTCTTACCATTAAACATCAATAATTTAACATTAAATATTAATTTGTCAAGCTTACTTAATATTTAATGGGATTAAATATATAAAATAGATATTTTAAAATAATAAATGGAGATATTATGAACTCGTTAAAGTTATTTGGAAAAAGATTAAAAGAGCTCAGAAAAATAAATAAATTAACACAAGAACAATTATCTGAAATTATCGGACTTGATCCTAAACAAATATGCAGAATTGAAAATGGTGCTTGCTTTACTACTTTTGAAACATTACAAAAAATTTCAAAAGTATTTAACGTTGAAATTTCTGATTTATTCTTTTTTGAGCACAAAAAACCAAAAGATGCACTTATTAATGAAATGAATGAAATATTCCAAAGTGCATCTGATGATCAAATTCAACTTATTTATAAAATAGTAAAAGCTATTAACTTTTAAGATTCTTCTTCATCTTCTGAATCTTCGTCTTTTTTAATTTGCTCTAATACCATATTAGCCATCTCTTTAGCGATAATACGCTGAGTATCAGCAGGACAATTTTGCAACATATTCATAGCTGTTCTTAATGTAGAATCAATGTCATACCAACGACCTTTTCTGTTATCATCAAGACCTGAACCTACTGCATTAATAATATCTTCTACTGCTTCAAATTTTTCATCTTCAATATTGTGTTCGATAATAATTTTAATCAAATTTAAAGCTATTCTAATCTGTGTTTCATCATCAGTTTCTTCTAAAGTTTTTACAGCCTGAGATAAAACTGGATCTTTATCATACCAACGTCTGTGCTGATTAGTGTATTCTTCTTTCATAATGCCTCTCCTTATACCTATAGAATAAGACTATTATGAATGTTTTTCGAGAATATGTCAATACCTAGCCTTGCTTGAAAGTTACCCCTTTTGTACCTTTAGGATATTCCCAGCCCAAAGAAGCACTTTCACAAGCAATTCTGCATGCGCCGCATTCTAAGCAATTTTCATAATTTACAATCAATTTTTGCATATTTTCATCCCACTCATAAACTCCTGCCGGACAAACTGTTGTACATATTTTAGACTTACAAACTCGACAGCATTCTTGCACAGGCTGCAAGTGAGATTTTGTATCCGGTGTATATTTTACTGTATATAATTTATCTTCTAAATCACTCATTTTATCAAAATACTCCATAATAATTTAACAGCAGTCAAAAAATCTTTAAATAATTCAGAAATTTTTCTATCTGTGAAAATACTTTTTATAAACTTATGATATTTTTCTCTTTTTGGAACGCTGTCAACTGACGTAAACATTTCAAAGAAAGAATTAATTTTCTTAGGATAATATCCTAAAAATTCCTCAACTCTTTCTTGAATTCCACCCATTAAGTCTTTATAAGTTCTCAAATCTTTGATAATAAAAGAATTTTCCAATTCTTCCTGATAATGTGAAAGAGCTGTTTCTGAAAAATCCTGTTTTCCTAAAGCAATTACAGCAGTCTCTCCTGCGATTTTCCCAGAAATCATTGCTAAATTTGTACCTTCCCAATGCATATTATTAACAAACATAGCGGCATCACCACACACCATAACTCCTGCACCAAATAGTAAAGGGACCTTTTTATATCCGCCCTCAGGAATTAAATGAGCAGAATATTCTAACAATTCTCCATCTTTTATCAATGGTGCAATTTCTGGATGAGATTTTAATTTATCTAATAAGTCATAAGGTCTAATGCCTTTTTCAATTAGCTCACTTAAAGTCACACCTAAGCCTATGCTTACTGAATTTTTGTTTGTATACAAAAATCCCAAACCTAACATTCCAAGCATAGGTCCGCCAAAGATTTCATAAATACAACCCTCATCATCATTTACATGAAATCTTTCATTTATAACTTCTTGAGGAAGTTTTAGAACCTCTTTTACACTCAATGCAACATCTTCAGGGGACAAATCTCCTCGAAGACCAATTTGTTTTGCTAATAATGAATTTACACCGTCAGCTAAGACTACAATGTCAGAATAATAGTCTTCCAATTCAGTTCTCACACCTTTTACAAAACCATCTTGGACAATCAATTCTCTGACCACAGTTTCTTCTACTAAAATAACTCCGGCTTTTTTAGCCTCATCAGCCATCCAACGATCAAATTTTCCCCTGATAACAGTGTAACTAACAGGATTTTCATGTCGTTTTTTATAAGAGATAACTGTTGCATCTTCTTCGCCTAACAATGCGTATTTATGCTCAATATTTTTTCTTTCTAAAGGCGCATTTTGCTCAAAATCAGGAAAAATTTCACGTGTAGGCTGAGCATAAATTGCACCGCCAAAAACATTTTTGCTGCCTGAGAATTTTCCTCTTTCTATTAAAATAACTTGTTTCCCTGCTCTTGCAAGAGTAATAGCACAAGAAATACCAGCAGGACCTCCTCCTACAACTATAACTTCTGTTTTATTTTCTTGATTTTCCATAATCGCCCCGATAATATAAATAAACTATACAATCAAAACTATACATCAAATTTTATTCATTGTAAAATAGTTAATATGATAATTACAGCAGGCAAATTTAAAGGGCAAAAAGTAATTGCTCCTGATGAAAATATTACAAGACCAACACTATCAAAGGTTAGAATGAGCATATTTAATACATTGCAAGCCTTAATTGATTTTGACGGAAGCTCATTTCTTGATATGTATGCAGGTTCAGGCATTATGGGATTAGAAGCTCTTTCAAGAGGCTTTTCAAAAGTCTGTGCAATAGAAAAAAATCCAAAAGCTGCTAAGATTATCAAAAATAACTTCCAAAAATTCAACCCTAAACCTGAATTAATAATAGGTGACAGTTTAAAAATTGCACCTAAATTAGAAAATAAATTTGATGTAATCTATATTGATCCGCCTTATTTTTCAGGTATCTATGAAAATAGTCTGGAAGCAATTAAAAATATATCCTCAAATATTGTAATCTTAGAACATGTCACAGATGTTGATTTTTCTGATTTTGAATTAATTAAACAAAAAAAATACGGAGATAAATTTATAACATTTTTAAGAAAATAAAAAAAACAGAGCCGATAATAATCGACTCTGTCTTTTTATTTATCATTCAAACTTATTTTACTAATTCTTTGAATTTTTTACCAGCTGAGAAAGCAGGAACTGTTTTAGCAGCAATTTTCAAAGGAGCACCAGTTTGTGGGTTTCTACCAGTTCTAGCAGCTCTTTTGCGTGGTTCGAATGTACCAAAACCAACTAATGTAACTTTTTTACCTTTTGAAACAGTTTTTTCAATAGTTTCTAAAGTAGCTGCGATAATGTCAGCAGTAGCTTTTTGAGAAACTTTTGCTTTCTTAGATACTTCTTTTACTAATTCTTCTTTGTTCATTATGAACCTCCTTTTACCTTGTGCATACAGTAATAGACCATTTACTCTCTCTTATGCATGCTCGTGTCTCGACAAAAATTATTATACCATTTTATTTGAATTTGGCAAGTGTTTTTCAAAAAAAATATATATGAATTTAAAACATACATTGACTTTTAAGGAATTAATATATCGGAAAAGCAATAAATTAAAGAGTAAACACTAATTATAAGATTTAGAATCAACACGTGCAAACTTCACATCTTTATAAAAATATTGAAGAATCTGATATGCATTATAACCTTGATTAGCAAGATTGTTAGCACCATGTTGAGACATTCCTACACCATGCCCGTTTTTTTTGACATTATCATCAAAAGACGGAACTGACCTTAAATAAGGAAGACTTGAACCCCAGCTGTTAACATTTGTCTGCCCACCTGCTGATGCTGAATAATATGCATTAATAACTTTCATATTATATGTAAGGACAATGCCTTTTGTTTCATCAACTGCATAATTAGTATCAGGAGTTTCTTTAGATGCTCCACCATAAGCCTGGTCTTCTGGAGTATCCTTTAAATCATAGCCATATTTAGCCCTTTTACCTAAATTAGCCAGCGCATAACTCCTTGCAGCTATAGCTTGAGCTTTATGAGCTTCTGTTGCCCAACTTGAAGGCATTTCAGATGGAACAACACCTTTTATATAATCTTCTAAAGGAACATTATTAATAACAGTAAGTTTTCCGTTTTTGTTTTGAATCATTATGATTCCACGATACCATTTACCTTTTGCACTAACAAAACCTGGACTTAAAGTTTTTATTACAATATTATCTGAGTTAATTTTATAATAAGTCCCTTTATATAAAATTGCCATTAAGTTATGATACGGTTTAATTTCATATCCTCTCATAGCATCTAAATCACAGACAGTATGATTAGTATTTGCATCAATAATTGTTCCTTTAACAGAAGTACCAATTGCAGAAGATGTCACTTCTGTTTGTAGACCTATTTTTATCGCAAAACTCGGGCTTGCAAATACAATATTAAATAATAAAATTGCAAATAATAATACTATCTTTTTCACATAATTATTATAACACATTAATCAATAAATATGCTTAAGCCATTTGATTGATTTTTTTAGAATCTTTGATATTGAAAGAAGCTTTTACTCTGCTTGAAAAATCTTCACCAAACTTTTGTCCTATAGCATATGATCCCATAGAACCACCTACAAATATTAAACCTTTAACAACAGCTCCTATTTTTCCGCCTAATTTATGTTTTTCAACATACTCAAATACAGGTTTCATAAATTTTTTATCAGCTAATTTTTTCATTCCTGATTTAACTTTATTAGAATTTGCGACTTTATCATAATACATTTTCACCATACCCTCACCTGCAAACATTGCAGATAAAGCAGCGGCTTCAGTAATCCCTGTTCCTACTTTATCTTCAGCCATAGCAGTTTTGATTACACTTGATGCACAAATCAAAGGATTTACATTATCTATCGCAAATTTTGTAACTTTTCCAGCATATTCAAAAGCCTTATTTTGTTTTGCTAAATCAGAAAATACACTCAAAGTACTTCTTGCAGCATTTGCAGCAAAACCGTCATATTTTGCAACTTCTTGAACAAGTCCTGCAGTCTGTCCTAACGTTACAGCACCACGACCAATATCACCATTTTTGGTTTTATCGGCATTTCTATATGCAAATATACCTGATGCTACTGCACTAAACACAATAATTCACCTTTTTACTACACTACATGTATATAAAGTATTTGTTTATAAAAAAATTGCATAAAAATTTAAAATATTTACATTTGTAATATTTTAAACAATATAAAATGAACTAATTAAAATAAAAACTCGTTATATTGATAATACAAAAAAAACTGTTATAATAACTATTATGAAAAAATTTTTTTTAATACTAAGCTTATTTTTATCAATTGGATTTGTTCAAGCAGAAGAATTACCAAATATTCAAGTTGATCTACGAGATTACCATGGGATTATAGTCCCAACTGGGACATTCATTCCAGTTATGAATACTCAGGAAATTTCGACACAAACTTGTTCTGAAGGATACAAAGTTAAATTTATAGCAACAAATGACTTATACATGCATGATACCAACATTATTCCAAAAGATACAGTCTTTTTTGGATATATAGAAAAAATAAATGCACCTGTAGTTGGAACAAATGCAGCAATGAAAATTAGAATAAGCAAAATGATTTATTCTGACGGATACGAAACCCCAATAAGAGGCTATTTATACACATCAAATAACAACCTCTTTGGCGGAGAAATGTCAGAGCCAGTAAAATATATAAAAATGGCTCAAAGACAACAAATAATTAAAAGAACAACTATACAATTACGACCATCAGCAGAAAGGAAAATGGGTAGCCATACAACGATTCCTACAGGGTCTAATGAGATAATTATACTAACTTCTCCCGCTTGGATAACTCATACCGTAACAAATTGACTTAAAATAACTTATAAAATAAAATATAAATTAATAAAATAAGAAGAAAGGCAAATTATGAAAAAAACATTTGGATTATTTATGACAACTGCATTGCTTTTATCAACAAGCATTTCTTATGCAGCACCAAACTTTGGTTATAGCCAAAATAACCCAGCACCTTCATATCAGCAGAATTATTACCCAACTCAAACCGTAAGCGGTAATCAAACTCTAAAAGGTAGTGTAGTTACAGTTCCAGCTGGGCAAAAAATACCTGCAGTAGTTACAACACCTTTAAATTCTGCAAATTTAACATTAGGGCAAAATGTAACATTAGCACTAGGCTCAGATTTTTACTATAACGGGAATTTAATTGCACCTGCTGGCAGCTCAATTACAGGATCTGTACTTGAAGTTTCAAAAGCAAAACATGGAAGTATGAATGGTAAATTATTAGTAAGATTTACCCAAATAGTAACCCCATATGGCATTCAAATTCCAATTTCTGCAGTAATAAAAACAAACGACAATACTGGAGTTCTAATTGGCGGAACAAAAATGGATGTAGCTAAAGATTATGGTAAAGATTTAGCAGTTGGAGCAGGAGCAGGAGCTCTTGCAGGAGTAATTATATCTCCACTTGCAGGCGGAGATATCGGCAAAGGGACAGCACTTGCAACAGCAGTAGGAGCAGGCGGCGGACTTGTAAAATCAATTTGGGACAAAGGAAACGATGTTGAAATTCCTGCAAACTCTGCAATTGAATTAGTACTTACCCAACCGATTACTGTAAATCCAACAATGTTTAACAACAATTATTAGTACATCGGGTAATAATTTTATTTTTGTTTTAAAATAAAATTATAAAGCGATTAGATAAAGATAGGGGAGCATACGGGAAATAACCGTATAAAAGAAATAATGTCACTATTAGGGAAATATACAGATAATTTTTTAGAAGATGAACTTGAAGAACAATCAAGTTATACAACACCTGCAGTCTTAAAAGATGATGAAGACATAAGCTTAAAAAAATCAATTTTGATTTCAGCAATTCTTCACCCGACTGCAATAGGTGTATGGACATTAGTATTGTTAATTTTGTCATTTATGGGGATTACATTCAAGATTTTTGAAAAACCAAAACCTAAAGTAAATGATATAGAATTTGTACTAGTAGATAAAGAAGAAACTCCTATAAATAAGAAAACACCATATCGTGCAGATATCAATTCGCGTGCTGGCGGACACCACGATCCAAATAGAAAAGTGTCAATGCCATCACCATCACCAGGAGCACCTCAACAATCTGCCAAACCTGCTCCTGCCAAAGCTGCTCCTAAAAAACAAGCAGCACCACAAAATCCTTTACAAAAAATTGTAAAACAAGTAACCCAGCAAGTTCAACCTGCACCAGCTCCTAAAAAGGCAGCTAGTCAGCCAGCTCCTGGGCCAAAGGCTCCACAGGTTGCAAAACCTGCACCACCAACTGCACGACCATCTTTAAAGCCACCAACAACCCCAAGACCAACTGCTAAACCATCTTCAGCATTTACAGTACCGGTCCCAAAAGGAGGTACAGGTAGTGGAAGATATTCTACAGGTCCAATCAGTGGTTCTGGCACATCTGCTAAAGGCGGAGGTGGTGGAGGAAGTTCTTCATCTGGTAGTGGCAGATACGCACCTGCTCCATCATTAGCACCAACTGGCGGTTCAGGCAGTAAACTTGCTAAAGGCGGTGGAGGCGGTACTGGCGGATATGGAAATCCTGGACCTGGAAATCCAAACGGCAGACCAGGAATTGATGCAATTAGGGAACCAGATTTTGGTCCATACATGAGAGAATTACAAAGACGTATCAAAATGAACTGGGATCCGCCAAAAGGAAATGAAAGTAAAAGAGTTGTATTACTGTTCAAAATTGCAAAAGACGGAAGATTATTATCTTGTAGCGTATTCAAATCGTCAGGACTTCCAGGAGCTGACAAAGCAGCAATAAACGCAGTACAAGCAACAGCACCTTTCAGACCACTTCCTGCAGAATTCAAAGGACAAAGTATTGATATCCAATTTACATTTGACTACAACGTATTTGGAGCATCAGGATACTAAAAAATAAAACGTAAATAATATTATGAAAAAAAGAGGATAAAATTATGGAACTATTATGGAAATCAATTCAAATGGATTGGCCGGTATTATTACCTATTTTGGTATGTTCAATATTGGTAGTAGGTGTTGTTATTAACAGATTTTCTTATTACAAGAAAAACAAAAGAGATGTTGTATTGTTTATTCCAAGATTACAAAAAGAACTTGTAAAAAACAATCTTGAAGGAGCGCAAAATCTTGCAATTCAATGCGGCGGTGTGATCGGAGAAGTAACAGAAGAAGCTGTTAGAATTTTTTCTGAACAAAAAAACGGATTTTCAAGATCATTTGATATCGCAGCATCATTAGCATCAAGAAAACTTGAAAGCCATTTAACTATCTTAGGTACAATCGGTGGTGTAGCTCCATTTTTAGGTTTGTTTGGTACTGTTGTAAGAATTCTTTTCACATTCCAAGATTTAGCAGCTCAAGGTAACCAATCAGCAGCAGTTGCATCAGGTATTGCATCAGCATTGATTGCTACTGCATTCGGTCTTGGGGTTGCGATTGTTGCAGTTATTTTCTACAACTCATTCCAATCAATCGTAAAAAGATATGAAGATGACTTCCAATTAATCAAATTATTATTCTTAAGTTTTGTAGATTCTAACGATGAATCAACAACTCCAAGCAATGCAAACATTTCATTATAAAAAGAAAGGAGATTACGGTAAAAATATTACCGTAAGCGACACAAGAAAATGGGAATGAAAACCAATAAAGGGAAAGATGCCCTATTTACAGAGATAAATATAACTCCGTTGACAGATATTTTCTTAGTTCTGTTGATTATTATGATGGTTGTCGCACCGACTTTCCAATCAAATGACAGTTCTATTACTGTTCCTGAAATTAACAGCGGAATTTCCATTGAACAGAAAAACGCTACTGTTTCAGTTACAAAAGAAGGAAAAATGTATTTGAACGGAACTCCTGTAACTGAAGATAATTTAACCAATGAATTAATTACACTGAAAGCTCAGCTTGAAAAACCTGAACTTGTTGTAAAAGCAGATGAAAGAGTTAAAAGTGCAAAAATTATGGAAATTATGAATTCAGCACAAGATGCAGAATATAAAAAACTAATAGTTGCAGGAGAACCTCTAAGTAAAAAAGAACAAAAAGATTTAGAAGAAAAATCAACCAGACGCAGGTAAATAAAATGAGCAGAAATCGTGACACATTCAATGAAATAAATATAACACCTTTGACAGATATCTTTTTAGTTCTGTTAATCATTATGATGGTAATAGCTCCAATGCTTGATCAACAGGGACTTAATTTAACCGTTCCAGAAAATGTTGCTCAAGAACAACAGCAAAAAGAAACCAAAATTATGACAATAATGGTTGATGCTGGCGATAAATTCTATTTAGATGGGGCAGAAATTCCTGCTGATAAATTAGAAAGCACAATAAAATCCCAAGCTTCAAATTACCCTGACGGTTTGATGATTAGAACCGATGCGGATTCTTCTCACGGAGCAATGGTAAAAGTTATGGATAGTGCTAGAAATTCAGGTATTACTGCTATTTCTGTTGATCAAATCTAAACATTCCAAGAAGGATTTTCTCCATCAGCTACTTCAAAGAATTTTTGCATTTTTTCAGCAACAGTTCTGTTATCATCATCTTTGTGCGGGAAAATACTGTTGGGTTTAGTCATATCAACATTAGCCATTGTATCTAATTTGTTTACTTTTTCTTTAATAGTTTCAAAATTTATTATTTTCATATAAAATCTCTCTCTTGAATATATAAAAAATTTTTCAAAAGAGAGATTTCAAAATTATATATTTTTTTTACAATTCTTCAAATCTGCTTCTGCATATAAATTATCTTGTTTAAGAGTATAATCAAAAGTCGGAGCCGTATACCTATTTTTTTTACGAATAATACCTAAATGTTTTAAAAAATCAAGGTTTGCATTTCTTTTATTATAAGGTATCTGTTTTTCTTTTTGGAAAGATTGAATAATTGCACCTTTTGGATAAATATTTTCTTCTAATATTGTTTTAAAAAATCCATTATTTTCGGAATGCGCTGTCCCATTTTTATCAACAGTTCTTAACTTTACTAATCTTGAACCATCTTTTTTATATTCTATTGTAACAATTCCAAAACGATATTCTTCTATAACTTTTTTAGGCTGATATACTCCTTTAAATTTTTTCAATATAGTTTTAATACAATCATTGTGAGGTCGTTGTCTTACAATTTCAATAGTATCAGGTTTACTCAATTTAGTAATACTTACTTTAGTGCCTGATTTTAAGATTGTATTAACGGTTGTTCCAATCGGAGCTGAATCAATTCTTGAAATTAATTTAGTTATAATTGCCATAAAAATTTTCCTCAAATTTTCTATTCTAAAAATAAAAGTCAAAAATAAATAATTTTGCTAATATGTTAACCTGTAATATATAGAATTTTTTGAATTTTTAAGTTATAATAAACTTACGTTTTAAAGAAAGTGAGAGGTCATCTAATGAATAAAAGTCAAACTACGGGAATGTATATTGTCCTAGCGATTGTAATAATACTTTTTGCATCTTCTGTATTCCTATCAGAACCTGCAGTTAAAATTCAAGAAATTTCATATTCAAACTTTATTGAAAAATTGAATAATGATGAATTTCAAACCGTAGAAAAAGCTGACGACTTTTTAATCGCAACCCCAAAAGCTCAACCAAAAGCACAAGAAGAAAAAACAGTAAAAACACTTGCTCCAAGTGCTGAAAATCCTTTTGGAACAATAGAAAAGAAACCTCAAACAATCAAATATAAAGTTTTAACCCCAGCTTTCGATCCAGACTTAATGCATAGATTAAGCGAATCAAAAGCTGATGTTAAGGTAACTCGTGCAACTGATTCATCTAAACTTTTAGGCAACGCATTAAGTTACTTATTACTTCCAATATTATTTATCGTATTTTTGGCAGTAATGGCAAAAAGTATTCAAGCAGGCGGCTCTCAAGCAATGTCTTTTGGAAAAAGTAAAGCTAAAATGCTTCTTGACAGTAAAGTTAAAACAACCTTCAAAGATGTTGCAGGTATTGATGAAGAGAAAAAAGAACTTGAAGAAATCGTTGACTTCTTGAAAAACGGAGACAAATACATTAAATTAGGAGCCAAAATTCCTAAAGGCGTACTTCTTGTAGGCCCTCCGGGAACAGGTAAAACATTAATGGCAAAAGCTGTTGCAGGAGAAGCAGGCGTTCCATTCTTCTCAATAAGCGGTTCAGACTTCGTAGAAATGTTCGTAGGCGTAGGTGCTAGCCGTGTAAGAGATTTGTTTGACCAAGCTAAAAAACATCAACCTTGTATTATATTCATAGATGAAATTGATGCAGTAGGTCGTCAACGTGGAGCTGGTATGGGAGGCGGTCACGATGAACGTGAACAAACTCTTAACCAATTACTTGTAGAAATGGACGGTTTTGACGAAAATACAAATATTATCGTTATCGCTGCAACTAACAGACCTGACATTTTAGATAACGCATTATTAAGACCTGGTAGATTTGACAGACAAATTTATATCAATGCTCCTGATGTAAGAGGCAGAGAACAAATCCTAAAAGTTCACGCTAAAAACAAACAATTAGAACCTGAAGTTGATTTAAAAACCCTTGCAAAACGTACACCTGGCTTTACAGGTGCTGATTTACAAAACTTGCTTAATGAAGCTGCACTACTTGCTGCAAGAAATAACAAAGACAAAATCTCAATGAGCGACATTGACAATTCTATTGATAGAGTAATCGCAGGTATTGAAAAGAAAAGCAAAGTAATGACTGATGAAGACAAAGAATTAACTTCATACCACGAAGTAGGTCACGCACTTTTAGCTAAATTACTAAAAGATGCCGATGAATTACACAAAGTATCAATAATCCCTCGTGGATATGCATTAGGTGTAACTTGGACAAAACCTAAAGATGAAAAAGTTCACACAAATAAAGCAAAACTTCTTGCACAAATTACAGTATCATTAGGCGGACGTGCTGCTGAAGAAATCGTTTACGGTAAAGACAGAGTAAGCACAGGTGCATCTCAAGATTTGATTAACGTAACTAATATCGCAAGAAAAATGGTAACAGCTTGGGGTATGTCAGATAAATTAGGCAACATGGCATATGGCAAAAACCAAGAAAACGTATTTATGGGTAGAGATTTTGGCCACCAAAGAGATTACTCTGAACAAGTTGCATTCGAAATTGATGAAGAGATGAAAAATATTGTAGATTCTAAATATGAAGAAGCTAAAAGACTTTTGAGCGAAAACAGAGATATGCTTGAAGCAATTTCAAAAGAACTTCTTGATAAAGAAACTATCGATTCAGATGAATTCCAACAGATAATGGATAGAGTACAAAGTGAAAGACAAAGTTAAATATATTCTTGAATTGCCTATCCAAGAGGCAAAAAAACAAATTAATGAAGACTGTGATATTTTAGGTCTTAAATTTACGGAAGATATAGAAAAAGGGATAGAAGCTTTTAAAAAGCTTCTTCCTTGTATTGACAAACCTCTTATGCTAATCGGCTCTGGAGATGATGAAATTGATATAAAACTTTTGCCTGAACTAATGAAACTTCTAAATAGAGAATGCATTATCGGGATTGCTAATGAAAAAAATTATAAACAAATCGTCCCTGATGTTATAAAAGGAAATCATACTCTAATTATTAGAACTCCGATTGACATAAACTTAGCAAAAGAAATGAATATCCTAACATCAGATATGGGATTACCACTTGATAAAATTCTCATCGACACAGATATTGGCGGCTTAGGCTACGGGTTTGAATACGGATATAGCATAATGGAAAAAATTAAACTTGAAGGCAAATCAGGTGATAAATATTTGAATATGCCAATTATATCTTTTGCAACTGTCGAAACAGCAAAAACAAAAGAAGCAAAAGATAAAGACCTTTCACTATATCTTGAACTCACATCAGCTGCAGCTGTAAAAGCAGCAGGTGCAGAATGTATAGTTTTGACAAATCCTCAAAGCTATAAAACATTAAAGGAGCTTGAATAATGACAGAACTCTCAGGATTACAAATATTCAAATATCTGCCTGCTGCAAAAAAAGCCGAACACACAAACTGCAAAGAATGCGGCTGTCCGACCTGTATGGCTTTCGCCTTGAAACTTGCAAAGCACAATATCGAAATAGAAAAATGTAAATATCTCCCGGATACCCTAAAAGAAATTTATAAACAAAATTCTAAACAACCGCAAAAAACTATTGAAATAAAAGGGGTTAAAATAGGCGGAGAAAATGTCCTATACAGACATGAAAAAACTTTCATAAACAAAACTGCAATCGGGATAATAATTGACCTTGCAAATCCTAACTGGCAAGATAAATATAAGCAAGTTAAAGAATTTGAAATTACAAGAGTAAATGAGCACCTGAAAGTTGATTTAATTATTACCAAAAACGGCTCATTACCTGATTGTATTACATATGAAGAATTCCAAAAACTTTCAATAAAAGAAATTGATGATACAGATTTTACAAACACATCAAATGAATTGATTGAAATAAGAAAAAAAGCAGTATTGGAAAAAGATGAAAATTTTTCAAATCCTGTCTGCGTATATTTTAAACACACAGAAAAATCAAATCTGCTTTGTGCTAAAGCATCATATTATATTTGCAAATATGCAAATATGCTTATTTTTGAAGACTTTGATAAAAACCTTTTAACATCACTAATGATGCTCAGACAAAATATCTTTACAGACCCGCAAAAACCATTACAGGTAGAGTCAAAAATATATGAATTTAACAACCCTGATGAAAATTCATTAATATTTATGACAACTAACTTTGCACTTACATTTTTTGCTGTGGCAAACGAACTTGAAAGTCTGCCTGTTCCATCTTATCTAATAGTTACTCCTGCAGAAGGGATGAGTGTTTTGACAGCTTGGTCAGCAGAAAAATTTACAGCTAAGATGGTTGCAAAAACTCTGAAAAAATTTGATTTTGCAAATAAAGTTAAAAACCGCAAAATAATAATCCCTGGACTGCTTGCACATATGAAAGATGAACTGCAAGAAGAAATCAAAGATTTTGAAATCGTTATAGGAACAGTCGAAGCATTTGCAATCGGCGATTTCGTAAAACAATTTAGCTGATATTATAGAACTTTATTATCCATAGCAAAAATTTTCATGTTCATACGTTATTTGTGATATGGAAATTAAAAATACACATAACAGACAAAATTTCAACGGACTTTATTTCAAAAATGTTACACCTAATGTGCAAAAAGCACTTGAAGAATCACCTGCAATACAAAAATTAAGTCAAAATTATGACGTATTTATAAAACAGTATCATCAAAGAACTCAAAAAAAATATGGAACATTGCTTAACTACGGACTAGCTTACAAAGTAAAAGAAATTGTTCCTAATTTATTTCATAAAAAATCACAATTCAACAAAAAATGCTATTCAAATTTTGTCCTCGACCCATATTCTTTCCCTAACAAAAAAGAAATCAACAAAGTAATTGAAGAGGATTTGGTAAAAGAAGCTGAATTAATAAATATGAATTTTTTCAAAGACTATCTTAAATAATTTTTGAAAAAGATAAAAAGTAATCAGAAATAATATTTACAAGCATTGGCAAAATCCATACCATAATTGCCGCACCCAATACAGGCTTGAATAAGAAGCTTAATTGGAACACGTTTACTTGCGGAGCTGTCTTAGAGATTACACCTAAAATAATATCTTGTCCTAATGTTGCCAGCAAAATAGGAGATGCAATCTGCAATCCCATAAACAAAACATTTGATGACAATTGCACCATATAATCCATATTTACAAGCTGCTGTAACGGGATTAACGTAGCATCAAGAGGAAATATTTGGAAACTGTGGATAAAAGCTGTCAAAAGCCAATATACCCCGCCTAATTGAATAAAAATAATTAATCCCAATAATTGAAAACACTTCCCGACAATTGACACCTGAGAAGAAGTCGTAGGATCCAATACCATAGCAGAAGACAAGCCCATTTGCATATTTACCATATCACCGCCAGCATCTACTGCCAACAAGATTAATTGAGCAATATAACCAATCATTGCACCTACTACAACATTCAACAAGATTGAGAGAGCAAATGATTCTTTAATAATATGAACATCAGGTTTGGTGACAGATGTCAAAATTATTGTCAAAAGAAAAATTAAGCCCAATTTAACCATACTTGGTATTTCTTTTCTATTGAATACAGGAGCAAGCCTAAAAAATCCTAAAAGCCTTGCAAAAACAAAAATTCCTGCAGCTAAATAGGCATTCATCATAGGGAACATCTTCATCAATTCAGAAATAATCTGATCCACTATTTATCACCCCCTCTAATATCAGGCGGCGGTAAAATTTCCACAGGTTCATCAGGGGTATCTAATGGGAAAAAGACAAAATCATCACCGTTTGTAAAAATTGTCTTATCAGGAGTTACCTGAACTTTTAGAACAATATCTTTGTCATACAATTTTACAGTAATTTCAGCGTTACCCTCCCTTTTTACTTTTACAATAATAGTATCTTTATTATTATCTATTGTAAAAAAAGGAAGAACTGATACGATACTTTCATCACTTGAAGATACACTTTTTACTGGGGAATCAGACGTGAATATATAATCTTCAAAAGCACATGCCTGAAGTGGGATTAAAATTATTGAAAGTATCAATATCAGTTTTTTCATCTATTAACGTCCAAGAATTTTATTAGTTTCTACAAAATTAGGTTTAGGCATAGGAGTTTGAGGACTTGCATAATACTTTGTTTTTTGCTGTTGATCAATAAATGGAACCTTACCAGGGTTTTTCATTAATTCATTCATTGTCGGCTGATTTTTGAATTTATCGTTCATTTCATGTTCAAATGGAGTTGTATATTTATAATAATCAGCAGGCAAAACATAGGCATCATTTTTAGACACCAAATTAAATGCCATAGCCATACCGTCTACCATAAAACCCTTTAACATATTTATGAAACCGATACCGCCAATTACAATTACCAAAAATACACCTAAAATCTTTGGTGCAGCCGCAATAGTTTGTTCCTGTACCTGAGTAACAGCTTGTAAAATACCTACAACAAGACCGATGCCTGCTGCGACAAGTACACAAGGCATTGAGATTGCAAGCATTATTAAAAATCCTTTTGCTAAGTATTCAACTAAAACTTCCATTTTTTATCCTCTTTATAGATTTTCGTTATATCTTTTCATACTTTTACAAGTCGCTTCGCTCCCGCTTTTTTACCCTCTTTGTAGATACCTAATTGTAACTCGTGACAAGCCCTTGAACTATGAGTGCCCAACCGTCTACTGCAATAAATATCAGCAGTTTAAACGGCAAAGAAATAATCGTAGGTGATAACATAAACATACCTAGTGCCAATAATATGTTTGCAACTACTAAGTCCAAAACAATGAATGGGACAAAGATTATAAAGCCGATTTCAAAAGATGTTTTTAACTCACTTATAATAAATGCCGGAGCTACCTGCCAAACTGTAATTTCTTCAGGATTTTTAGGCGGTTGTCCTTTTGTAGCTTCAATGAAAAAGGCCAAATCACTCTCCCTTGTCTGTTTCATCATAAATTCTTTAAGAGGTTTCGAACCCTCGTTTATGGCTTCTACAATATTTTGATTTTTATGGTACGGAACTGAACCCATCTCATACATTTTTTGAAATGTTCCCCCCATTGTATAAAATGTCAAAATCATTGCAAGTCCTACAATTACAATAGAAGGAGGAACCTGTTGAGTACCCATTGCTGTTTTCAACATTGAAAATACAATTACAAATCTCAAAAAACTTGTCATACAACAGAATACTAACGGTATCAAAGAAAATACCGTCATCAGTATCAACATTTGTAAAACTGGGTTCATATCTCTTATTATAGTATCCATTTTATATCCCTCTATATATTATTTATTATGTTTTTAAATACTTTCTTTTGAGCTGTCGCTCTTTGACCTCTTGGGAAATCCACAATTGTCGGCAAATCATCTACACTGCAATTTGTGTTAGTTTTTAAAACAGAAGAAGATGATGATGAAGATACAATTTCATTTTTTTGAACAGGTGAATTATCATCTAATTTTGAAATTAAAGAAGTTCTTCCTACATCAGATGCAACAAGAAATCTTTCTTGGCCAGCTCTTACTACAAATAATTCTTTTCTTGGTCCAAGACTTATACATTCTTCTACATTTAAAAATTTTGATCTTGAAGTACTGCAATAAGAGAATTTTTTATACACAAAAACTGCTAAGAATATTATTCCTACCATTGCTGCTGTGTATACTATGAAATTTACTAAATATCCACTCATTTCCATATCCTCTTTAATACTTCAACAAAACTTTTTTAATCTAAAAAAACTATTAAATATCCTCATCCTCAAGTTCAAAATCACTGTAATCAAATTCATCTTCTTCATCAGTATTTTGAGCAGGAGCTGCAGGTGTTTCTTCTTGGAATTCCATATTACTGTCATCAAAATCAGCACCTTGTCCTTCTGGAACAAGTTCATTTTGAGCTACTTCTGGTGCAGCATTTTCAGCCTTAGGAGTTTTTGCAATAACTTCATCGATTTTTACACCGTATCTGTCATTGACAATTACAAGTTCTCCGCGTGCTATCGGTTTATTTTCTACACTCAATGTTACTTTATTATCATAAATAGATGTCAGGTCTACAACCAAACCTTTTTCAATACTTTTCAACTCTCCGAGAGTAATTTTAACAGTATCAAATTGAGCATCCATCTCAACTTCAATACTATCCCAAAGATTAGTATTTTCTCCTGCCATTTCTTCATTTCCTCCGTCGTTATCCACTGGCATTACCAGTCCCAAATTTGGGTTTATGTTTATATCTGTTTCATAATCCTTGAACTTTAATACCATATGCTTTGTGTCACTATTATCAAATACGACAATGTCATCTACATCAATATTTTTAATATCGATTAATTTAAACTTAGTAGATCCTACTTTTACAGCAACATCAATCACACTTGATGAAAAATCTCCATAATCAAATTTATCATTTTTTGAAGTTACAACTTCAGGGGCTAAAAGCTCATCAGGTAATGTAATAATAAATTTTGCAACAGCATTTGTATCAACATCTTTTAATAAAAATGTTAAATGCACAACATCAAAATTGGTACGTTTTAATGATGGTGGGGCTTGTGTTAAGAATTGGGAAGTCGCATTAAACATATAATCATTAAATGCCGTAATAATTTTTGCTTCTAAATCTGTTAATTTGTTCAAATTAAATCTTGAATTAGGTTTGCCCAAAGCTCTATCTAAAATTATCCCTATTGCTTTTTCAGAAGTTCTGAAAAACATATCATGCAATTTATCTATACGTATTTTAGTTACAAAATACGCATCTTTATCCATTAATGTATTAATATTTTTGCTTATACCAATTAAAATAAATTTTAATCCTGGCAGAAAAAATTCATCGCTTGAAGCCTGAACAACAGGCGGATAAGCGTTAGAAAACCAATTGTACTGCGCATACAATTCTTTATAATCTATTGAGTTGATTTTTTCGTTTCCCATTTTTTAATTTTCTATCCCTTATTCAAGTCTGTAATGATGAGCTTTCCCCATAAATACAATAGAATAATTATATAAACTTCACATCAATCATTTAATGGATATTTTGCAAAAATCAAATTTCTTTATAAAATATATGTATGCCAAAAAATGTTTACATACATATTCCTTTTTGCAAATCTAAATGTAAATACTGCTCTTTTGTTTCATTTCCAAAACTTGAACAAAAAGAGAATTATTTAGGAGCTTTGAAAAAAGAAATCCACCAAAATTATAAAAATGAAATTCTTAATACCTTATATTTTGGAGGAGGGACTCCATCATTACTTACTCCAGAAGAATTTCACTATTTAATAAAAATATTTAATACAAATAAAAATACAGAAATTACAGCAGAACTTAATCCTGAAAATATTACTTTGGAATACTTACAAAAATTAAAATCCTCAGGTGTAAACAGATTAAGTTTCGGCTGTCAAACTTTTAATGATAAAATTCTAAAAATTATCGGAAGAAGACATCTTGCAAAAGATGTTATATCAGCTGTAAATCAAGCGCAAAAAGCAGGTTTTGAAAACATTAGTATTGACTTTATATACGGATTACCGGAACAGAAATTATCTGATTTTGAAAATGACTTACTAAAAGCTATCAGCCTCAATATTCCGCACATATCACTTTATGGTCTAAAAATTGATGAAGATTGTTATTTTGCAAAAAATCCACCCAAAAATCTTCCTGACGAAGATTCTCAAGCTGATATGTATTTAAAAGCCATTGAAATTCTTGAAAAAAATAATTTTGAACATTACGAAATAAGTAATTTTGCAAAATCAGGCTATGAATCCAAACATAATCTTAACTATTGGGACAATAACACATATTATGGATTTGGCGTAGCTGCTCATGGATATGAAAATGAAACCAGATACTTTAATACCGCAAATTTAGATGAATATATAAATAATCCGTTGCAACACAAATCATCTCAAAAACTGACAAAACAAGAACAATTAGAGGAAGAAATATTCTTAGGATTTAGGAAAATGGAAGGAATTAATATTGAAAAAATTAATAAGAAATTTAATATAGATTTCCTGAAAAAGTACGCCAATATTATCGATAAGTATATTTCTTATAAGTATCTTTCAGATACTAATACAGGATTTAAGCTAACTAATAATGGTATTTTAATAAGTAACACTATTTTATCTGAATTTTTAGAATAAAAAAAGCTCGTTTTATAAACGAGCTTTTTTAAATGATATATTATTGAACTATTTATTTTCACCTTCTGCTTTTACTTCTCCTTCAGGTTTTGCTTCAGTCTTTGGAGCTGCTTCGCCTTCTGGTTTCACTTCGCCTTCTGGTTTTGCTTCAGCTTTTGGAGCTGCTTCGCCTTCTGCTTTCACTTCCCCCTCAGCTTTTGTTTCAGCTTTTGGAGCTGCTTCACCTTCTGGTTTTACTTCAGTTTCAGGTTTCTTTACATCAGGAGCATCTGTTTTAGGTTTTCCATCTACATCATCAACTTTTTTGCCTCTGATTTTATTCCAAAGTTTTTCTCCACTTTCACCGATATCTACAAAGAAGTTTTTAACCTTACCTAAGAAACCAAGTTCTTTGCCCTCTTCAGCAACAGCTCTTGTTAATGCTTTTTTACCTACTGCAATACTTAATCCTACATAAGTTGCGGCTAATAAACCAACAATTGTACCAATTATTGCAGAAGCTTTACTTTTTTTCTTTTCTGCAGGAGCACCTTCTTTTTCAAAAGAATCTGCAGGAGCATCTGCTTTAGGTGCTTGTGTTGTAAATTTACCAGGTGAATTAATTAAATCTTGAGCATTTACAGGTGCTGCATCACCGCGAAAATTTACGTTAGAAACAGAACTTATCATTTTGGAAAACCTCCTTTTATTACTAATTATCTATTTTAACTAATTTTTCCGTCACTTTATCAGAGATTGAGACCTATTATAATCTACATGCACTGATTACTACACATTAAGATTAAAACGACTGACAAATTTATTTTGTCCGAAAAAATATTCTTTTTCAATATTTGTTACAAAAATTTACAATCAAATTGGAATATTTTTTTTTTGAGTGTCATCTTATTGAATAGAAGAGGAGAATTTTAACATGGTAACAGAACAAGAAACATTAATTTACATAGAAGATCAGGATAAAAAAGATGCAAGCGTTGCAGCAAATGCGTTTGCTCATAAAGATACAAAAAACAGAGCTTATATAAATACTCTAGGAGCAGATTTGGCTCTTAAATATTTAGCTTCTGAAAACATTGATGTTTCTGATGTTTATAACATTCATTCTATTAAAAAAATTCTTGAAGAACTTGATATTTCAGATATTATGCTACCTAACATTCATATCGACGTAAGAGTAGTATTTGATGAAAATGTAATATTTATTCCAAAATCTCACTTCGAATACAATATTGAACCTGATATTTATCTTGTTTTTAACCTTGCAAAAGATTTTTCACATGTTAAATTCTTAGGCTTTTTTGAACCAAGGTTAATTAATAAAAATAACGCTAACGACAAATATTATTTTATCGAAAAAGAAAAATTAAATTCTGTCGTAGATTTGAAAAAATATATAGAAACTCATAGAGGCAATACTAAAGAAACATTATCCCAAGAAGACATTGAAAATTCTGAAAGAATTATTATCTCAATGGCTGATAATGATATCTCAGAGAATGACAAAAAATATTTAATTAAACAACTTACAAAAAGTGCAGAATTAAGAGATAAATTCATTGAGTATGAAAACTTTGAAACACTATCATACAAAGCAATGACTGATCCACAAATTCAAAGAAAAGAAATTGATGAAAATACATCTAATCAAATATCAGATGTATCATTAATTGACGAATTAGACAACATGAACAATATTTCAGAAACAGAAACTTCTGAAGATATAATTCAAAGTGACAATGAAACTTTAAATTCGATTAATGATATTGCTGAATTAAATCTTGAACCAATTGACAATATTGAAAATATTTCGTTTGAAGATAATGCGACTCCTGAAATAAATAATGATAATTCTTCAACAGAAAAAACAAATTCAACTTTAACAGATATAGGAGAAGCAATTGCAGGAGGAATCGCAGCAGGAGCTACTGCAGCCGCAGCTGGAGAAATATTAAATACTGCAGCAACCGCAGATACTGCACTTAACATTACAGATACTGCTCTTGATATTGTAGATTCAGGAATCGAAATTGCAAAAGATCTTATAACTAAAGACGATAAAGAAACAGAGCCAATTTCATTTGAAAATATTGATACATCTGCTATTGATAATATTGAACTTCCTGAAGAAAATATTCAAGAAGAAACAATTTCTTTAGGAGATATAAAACTTCCTGAAGAAAAAGAAAAGACTGATTTCATTGATCAAATTGATAATAAAATATCATTTGATGATGTTCAAAGCAATAATGAACTGGAAGAACCAATTCCATTTAATATGGACGAAGAAAAAATATCTCTAGATGATATTGATACATCTAATTTATTAGAAACCTCTGAAGATAATTTTCAAACAGAAACAATGTCTTTTGATAATATAGACACTTCTAATATACAAAATTCTGCAGATGTTGAACAAAATACGATAGATAATACAATATCTTTTGATGACATAAATATTGACACAAATACTCAAGATTTAGAGCAAACTGAAATTAATTTAGAGACAGAAACATTATCATTAGATGATATTGACACATCTAATATTGAAAACATTGAAGATACTAATACAAATGAAATTGATGACAAAATTTCTTTTGACAATATTGAAGATGTACAAAACCCTATTGAAGAAAATGAAGCTAATATAACAACTACTCCTGAAAATTTACAAGCTGAAAATACTCAAGATAAAACATCAAATATAGAAGAAGAAAATAATATTGATATAAGTGATTTTATGGATGATTCAATGTCTTTAGACGAAGATAATGTTCAAAACATTGAAACTCTAAACAACTTTGACGAAATAAATAATTCAGATATCGATACAAATGACAATCTAATTGAAACTCTAAATGAAGATAATAATATTGATGAGAATTTTAATTTTGAAAATCTTGATAATATTGAAACAGAACCTCTTGAAAATACAATTGAACCTGAAATCGTCGAAGACCCAACTGAAAGTTCTGA
>FR899627.1:79391-89187 GCA_000437435.1 Clostridium sp. CAG:768
GGAAAATTTATCGGCAGATAATCTTGACGACATTTCAATAGAAGATTTAGGTATTGATGAAAATAAACCTCATGACAATGAAGATATTTCGTCTAGCGACTTATTATCACAAATTGATGATATTTTAAATTCAACACCAACTCAAGAAAATACAAATACTGAAATAGAAAATCAAAATATAATTGAAAACATTCAATCTACACAAGAAAATGAAACATCTTTTGATGATATTCCAGATATTTCAGATTTAGCAACAATTGATGACGCATTAAATGAAACTAATAATTATGAAACAACAAATCAAATATCTGAAAATATAGAATCTGGGTTATTATCTGAAGAAGATTATAACCAAAATCAGGAATTGTTAAATAATAACGATGATACAACAATTGATGATTTATTAGCTTTTGATGATAATACAAATCCTCATTCAGACGAGGATGCTAATATATCTGATGAAGACAATATTGGAGTATTATTTAATGATACAGATCCTACATCAGATGTTGAATTAGATGAAATCAACAACCAAGAAATTGAACAACCACAAATTCCTGGAGCAGCATTATTAAATAACAGAAATAAAACTCCAAACAAAAAAATAATCTTAGTTGCAGCCGCTCTAGTTACTGTATTAGCAGCAGCATCAGCGGTTATGGTATTTAAGCCTAAAAATGATGCAAGTGCTGATATCGAACCTGTTAAAACAGAATCAACTGGAAATGATTTAACAAACAATAACGAAAACAACCAGCCAACAGACGAAACAACTGAAAACATTTTAGCAACAAATGCTCCTGATATTAACAAAAATCAAACTAAAAATATACAAAAAACTCAGGCAATAGCAGAATTAAAAAATACTCCAAGCAAAACTAAACAATCTGCAGAATCATATATTAGCGTTAACAAATTAGTTTGGGATGTACCTAGCAATTTATCATACAGCAATAAATTCCAAAACTACCTTAGAACTGCTGGCAAAAGTATTAAATTATCACTATCTGCAGATTTGCTACTAGCTACAGAATATGCATATACTAACCAAGTGAAAGTAAGTCTAAAACTAAGTAAAGACGGAACTGTACAAGATGCAAAAGTATTATCAAGCAGTGGTTCAAATCAAATTGATACCATTGTGTTACAATCTGTTAAAGATACTTTAAATGTCGTAAAACCGCCTGTAGACGAGATTAAGACCCCAGATTTCAATTTGAGTCTTATCATATACTTTTAATTATGCTATAATGTGGTAAGAACAAGGAAACTTAATAGTGGAATTAGCTCAAGATAAAATAGATTTAATAGAAAAAATAATAAAAAGTGATAGAAAATTCGCTAACAACGAAGATTTGTATGATGACTTTTTTAATGAGACCTGCAAACGTTCATTTTTAATCGTAAAAACAGTAAGTTCTGATGTAACATTAGAAGCTTATTTGAGAAAGATTGCAACAACTTCAATTTTGAATGTATTAAAAAGTGAAGGTAGATTAAGAAGAACCAGAAGCGGTTACATGTCTACAAAAGAAGAACCGATTGAAACAATTGCAAAACAATCAAGTTCATTAGATTATTCTAAAATAGAAGTCACATATGAACCTGTTGACATTCAAGATACACCGGAAGATTTAGCAATAAAAAAAGAGATTTTACAAAAGATTGTAGACACTGTATACGAAATTGATGCAAATTCTCCTGATAAAAATTATCTAAAACTTTACGATTTGAGATACGAAAAAGGTATGACTCAAAAAGAAATTGCAGAAGAATTAAATTTATCTCAATCCGAAGTTTCTAAAAGATTATTTAAGCTTATGGAACAAGTAAAACAAGCTTTTAATTAGGATTTTTAATAATGAAATGTCCAATATGCAAAAAAACAATCCCTGATAATGCGCTTAAATGTCCATATTGTCAAGCTCGAACAGGATTAATTTGTAAAAATTGTAATACAGTAAATTCAATATTTGACTTTACTTGTAAAAATTGTGGAACAGAAATTCTAAAAAAATGTCCTAATTGCAATAGCGTAAACTTACCAAATGTAACAAAATGCAGGAAATGTGGTTACATTTTTAAAAAGCCGACACCAATAATTGAAGAAAAAGAAATTAAATTAGAATATCCTGCAAACTTAATATCTCAACAAAGTGCCAAAAACATATTAATAAAAGGCATACTTTCAAATGACAAAAAAATTCTATCACTAAGTGGAGAAAAAGGTATTGGCAAAAGTTTGGTATTAAAAGCTATTATGCATGAATTAAAACCTAAAAATTTTGCTTGGCTTTATGGGAAATGTACTCCAATTACTCAATTAACTTCTGGTGGGTTAATACAAGATATACTGCTTAATATTTTTAATTTACCTAATTTTTGCTTAAATAATTTACAATTTAAAAAAGATGCATCAAAATATTTTAAAAATGAATTCCCAGAATTAAATAATAATGAAATCTTTGATTTAATAAACTTTTTATACCCACATAAAGAAGGAACTTTTGAAGATATCGTAGCTGCTAAAAATAAAACTTTTAATTTCCTAAATAAAATATTTGACAAAATTACTGAAAACAACAGATTCGTAATTGTAATAGATAATTTCGATTTCATTGACGGATTTTCATATGAATTTATCAGCCGTTATATAAAAAAAGTTAATGTATGGAATGATTTAAAATTCCTACTCATCTATAATGAACCAAAACCTGCAAAAGGATATTTTTACTTTCCAACAAAACAAAATGAAAATATATATTTAGATGTAGGAATTGCACCTATCGAATTCAAACAAATCAATACACTTGTAGAACAAAAAGTCAAAAAGATAGACGGCTTCCCTCAATTAAATAAATTTGAATTACAAGATATTTATAAAATAAGCAAAGGAAATCCTTCTTACATCAATCATGCATTAGACTTGTGTTTTGACTGTCAACTTAGCGACCAACAATTTGAAATTGCAACAACTTTTTCAGGATTACTTGAATTTAGACTTGCATTATTAGCACACATCAATCCAATTGCATATAATATTTTACTTGGTTCTGCAATAATCGGAGACAAGATTAATATGAATCTTGTCAAAGAAATATTTGAAGTGAATGACAAAACTTTTAGAGATGTTATGATATACCTAAAAAAAATGGATTATATAACACCTATTAACGAAATATATTGCGAATTTAGCTCATTATCTTTATGGGAAACAATTATAAAAACAGCAAAAAATGATGAAAACTATAAAGAAATTAACAAAAAAATATTCACACACCTAACAGGATTTACCCTAAATTCACATGCTATTTTAGGTATTATTGCTCAAAACTTGAAACAACCGGAATTAGCACTTGATATTTGGACTAAAAATACAAGATTTGCTTCGTATATAGGAGATTTAAACCTATATGCAATATCACAAAAGCAATCAATGGCACTAATAAATGAATTTGATGAAACTCAAACCCTAAAAATACGATATAACATTTCAGAACGATTAGGGAAATTATTGGCAAATTCAAATCCAACAGAAGCAATAGAATATCTGCCAGATGCAATTTCAAATGCTGAAGCTGTAGGTAATAGTCCTAAAGAAATTGAATTATTAGCCTATCTTGCATCTTGTTGCAGAAAAACAGGAAATTACTTTGGAGAAGTTGAATGTGTTGATTCTGTACTCAAAAAAGTAAAACCAGAAAACATTATTGAAACAGCTCTTCTTAAAACAACTAAATTAAATGCACTTCTAAATATTGGGAATAGCGGTCAAATAATCAATATGATTGATACTGAAATAATGCCTGTACTTGACCAATACTTCAACAAAAAACACAACCCTAAAGATCCACAATTTCTTTTTATGTATGAAACTTGGTTAAAAACATATTTAGTATTAGCAAATGCATTAGTTATCCAGGGAAATGACAGATCTTTTGAAATTTTAACAATATTATTTGACATAATAGATAGAAATCAAATCCAAGATGAATTGTTTATATGCAAATGCAAACTAACTCTTGCTTTTGCAAATACAATGAAAGGTAATTTTAAAGCCTCAGAACAAATGCTTGAAGAAGTCTTAAAATCTTATCGTGAAAATATAATGGATAATGAAACAATTTTAAGATGGAATTTTATCAATATTATAAATAATTTCTTTAGAAAAAAATATGATGGTATTCAAGAAGATCTTTTCCAAGTAGTTACATTTGCTAATAATAATGGTGACAATTTTACTAAAAATATTCTAAAAACATTACTTGGAAAGGTATTTAAGGACAATGAAAACTCCAA
Organism: Clostridium sp. CAG:768; assembly: GCA_000437435.1. GTDB lineage: Bacteria > Cyanobacteriota > Vampirovibrionia > Gastranaerophilales > Gastranaerophilaceae > Stercorousia. Next base: position 83,691 of record FR899627.1, read on the forward strand.
ACAAGCAATGGAAATATATAATGACCAAATTACATATTTTGCTAAAGAAAAAATGGCTCTTGGAGCACTTTTAACTTGGTATTTAATATCAGATGCAACACTAATTACAGAAGGTCCTGAAAATGCTAGAGAAATTGCAGAACAAGCTCTTGAAGTAGCTGAAAATCCAAAGATTGATAACTATTTCTTTAAAATTTTATTAAAAATGGTAATAGCAAAATGTTCTATCACAACTTCTGATTTTGAAACTGCAAAATCAAATATAGAAAGTGCAATTTCGATTGCAAAACAATTTAATTTAAACGATTTACTATCAAGATTATATATATTATACGGTAAATATTTCCAAGAATTAGGACTTATCAAATCTCCTGAACAAAACGATTATCTTCAAGGAGCACAAAAAATGTACGAATTAGCAGAAGAATTAATAAAACAAACTAAAAATGCTTATGTAAATTCAGACTTGAAAAAAGCACAAAAAGCATTAGCAACATTTTGTGTTATGAATAATATAAAAATATCTTAAAACATATAAATTAAATAATAAAAAAGTCATCTAAATTATATTAGATGACTTTTTATTTTTAATAAAGCAAATAATTATTTGCGAAGAGCACCATCAACAGCAACTGCAACTGCAACAGTAGCACCTACCATTGGGTTGTTACCCATACCAATAATACCCATCATTTCAACGTGAGCAGGAACAGATGAAGAACCTGCGAATTGAGCATCACCGTGCATTCTACCCATAGTATCAGTCATACCATAAGAAGCAGGACCAGCTGCAACGTTATCTGGGTGTAATGTTCTACCAGTACCACCACCAGATGCTACTGAGAAGTATTTTCTACCATTTTCATAGCACCATTTTTTGTAAGTACCAGCTACTGGGTGTTGGAAACGAGTTGGGTTAGTTGAGTTACCTGTGATTGATACATCAACACCTTCGTGAATCATGATTGCAACACCTTCTGATACATCATCTGCACCATAGCATTTTACTTTAGCTCTTTCACCGTCAGAGAATGCTTGTTCTTTAACGATTTTTAATTCGCCAGTTTTGTAATCATATTTAGTTTCTACAGATGTGAAACCGTTAATTCTTGAGATTACATAAGCAGCATCTTTTCCTAAACCGTTTAAGATAACTCTTAAAGGATTTTTTCTAACTTTGTTAGCGTTTCTAGCAATACCAATTGCACCTTCAGCAGCTGCAAAAGATTCGTGACCTGCCAAGAAACAGAAACATTGAGTTTCTTCTCTTAATAACATAGCAGCTAAGTTACCGTGACCTAAACCAACTTTTCTAGTGTCACCAACTGATCCTGGAACACAAAAAGCTTGTAAGCCTTCACCGATTAAGCTAGCAGCTTCAGCAGCATCTTTAGCACCTTTTTTAATAGCGATAGCTGCACCTAATGTATAAGCCCATACAGCGTTTTCAAACGCGATAGGCTGAATACCTTTAACGATAGCATCAACGTCAATACCGTTTGATAAACAAAGTTCACGAGCTTCTTCTAAAGATTTGAAGCCATATTCTGGAAGAACTTTATTCAATTTTGCTTGACGTCTGTCTTGTCCTTCAAATTTTACTGTCATTTTATTTTCCTCTTAATTATTTTAATACTTATTCTGAAATTATTTCAGGCTTTATTAATAAGCTAAATTGCTTCGCCTACAAATATAAAAACGACTATTCAACTCTTGGGTCGATTTTCTTAACAGCATCAGCAAATCTGCCATATGTTCCTGTAAATTTTTCTAAAGCTTCTTTAGGATCAACACCTTTTTTAACAGCTTCCATAAATTTACCCATGTTAACAAATTTATAGCCGATGATTTCATCGTTTTTGTCTAAGCCTAATTCTAAAACGTATCCTTCAGCAACTTCTAAGTATCTAGGTCCTTTTTGTTTAGTTGAGAAAATAGTACCTACTTGAGAACGTAAGCCTTTTCCTAAATCTTCAAGACCAGCACCTACAGGAAGACCGTTATCAGAGAAAGCTGTTTGAGTTCTACCATAAACGATTTGTAAGAATAATTCTCTCATAGCAACGTTGATAGCATCACAAACTAAATCTGTGTTAAGAGCTTCCAAAATAGTTTTACCAGGAAGGATTTCACCAGCCATAGCAGCAGAGTGAGTCATACCTGAGCAGCCTAAAGTTTCAACTAAAGCTTCTTGAATGATACCGTCTTTAACATTAAGAGTTAATTTACAAGTACCTTGTTGTGGTGCACAACATCCACAACCGTGTGTTAAACCAGAAATTTCTTTAATTTCTTTAACTTTTGTCCAATCTCCTTCTTGAGGAATTGGAGCAGGTTCGCCTTTTACGCCTCTTTTGACGCAGCACATTTGTTCTACTTCATGTGTAACTTGTATACGATCCAACATTTTCTATACTCCCTTCGGTTATATACAAGAATTATTTTACGTGCTAAAAAGGCTTAGTCAAGTTACCAAACTCCACCACGCCATCTTTTTTTTACTTCATCAAAAGGTAGGTGTAGATAATCCATATTGTGGTAACGAGCTATCCAAAAACCGCAAGATATACCTGCAGTCCATCCGTGAGCATCATTTTGATCACAATAATTTGCACTATCAGTCCACCAATTTTCATAATTTCCTGGTTTTATACGCTCTTTTTGGTTATAATCGAAAGAAAAAACAAATTGATCTTTTCCTAGAGTATTCGGACCTTTTTTGGAATTCAAATCAACTACAAAATCACCATTTCCATATCCTAAAATTATACATTCACCTGATTTCAAACTTACTGCAGCACGTGCTCTATGTTCTCCATTAGAATTTGAACTATAAGGACTTTTATCAAAATAATATGATTTTTCAGGCCAACAATTATGCTTGCCTATATTATCCCAATTACCATTTTTAGGAACGAAAGCCTCATTTACTTCAACATATGGTTTTATCATATATTCGTATAAATCTTTAGCTTTAACTGTACTTTTTCTATTGCCACTATCAGTAACTGTAAAAGTAGTCCAATTATCAAAAGTTCCATTTTCTTCCTGAACACGTCTATATGCGTTTTCTAAAGTTGAATACACGCGTAAATAAGATGTTGTCCAAACTTTTTCTTGATGACGAGCTATTAAAGTAGGCATTGTCATTGCAGCTACAACGCCAATTATTCCTAAAGTTATTAATACTTCTGCTAAAGTAAAACCATGCTTGTGATATTTCATATCACCAATATGGCATTTTTTATTTATTTTTTCAACTCCGCGAAAGCCTTGTGGAGCAAGCTTTAAATTGCCCCCCCCCCGACAACTGTACAGGTAGACAAAGCAAAACAAGATAGATTAAACTTGTATTGTTGCAATATCTGACCTGCATTAAATCTTTTCATAACCTGCTCCTTTCTTATAAAAATAGTTTGTTATAAACTGATTATAACAAACTATTTTTATATTTTCAACGCTTAAAAGGAAATACAATTCTTTTACCAGACACCACCACGCCACCTTTTTTTTACTTCTTCAAATGGTAGGTGCAAATAATCCATATTATGATACCTAGCTATCCAAAATCCACAAGATGGACCAGAATAAAAACCATGAGGATCTTGGACATCACAGTAATCTGCAGTATCAGTCCACCAAGGAGAATTCATACCTGGTTTAATTCGTTCTCTCTTGAATAGGTCGAAAGAAAAAGCAAATTGATCTTTACCGAAAGTATTTGGACCTTTTTTAGAGTTTATATCTACCATAAAATCTCCAAAAGAATAAGCTAAAACAATACATTCTCCTGACTTTAAACTGACTGCAGGACGTGCTCGATATTCACCATTCAAATTTGAACTATATGGCGTCTTATCTAAATAGAAAGATTTTTCAGGCCAACAATTATACTTGCCTATATTATTCCAATCGTTATTTTTAGGAAGATAAGCCTCATTTATCTCAATATATGGTTTTATCATATATTCATAAAGTTTCTTTCGATCAGATAAACTAGAGCCTCCATCTGTAGTAATAGTAGCTCCTGACCAATTTTCATAAGTTCCATATTCTTCTTGTACACGCCTATAGGCATTTTCCAAAATCGAATAAACTCGCAAAAAAGATGTTGTCCACACTTTTTCATTATGGCGAGCTATTAATGTTGGCATTGTCATTGCAGCGACAATACCAATTATGCCTAATGTTATTAAGACTTCTGCTAAAGTAAAACCATGTTTGTGATGTTTTATATCACTAGAATGACATTTTTTTATATTTTTTTCAACCAACCAAAAGCCTTGTGGAGTAAGCTCTAAATTGCCCCCCCCCGAATATTCTTAATCCAATCATAAACTACTCCTTTCTTATAAAACAAATGGTCTGTTATAAATTAATTATAACAGACCATTTTAACATTTTCAATAATTTTAATTTGTATAAATTACCAATCTGAAGATACAGTATCTTCTTCTTCATCTTGCAATGCTGACAAATCTCTATGACTTGTTACATCAAAATCTTCAGGCAACATGTCATCATCAGGCCATATAGTATCTTCATCAAAACGGCTTGCATGAAGATTTACAGATGATGTTAAATCTGAATTTGATAAATCAGTTTCTGACAAAATACATCCTGCCATATCAGCATCAGAAAAATTACAATATGTCATTTCCGCATAGCTGCAATCTGCACCTGTTAATAACGCATCTGTAAAATCGCATTCCAAAACTCTTGCACGGGTAAAGTCAACTGATGTTAAATCTGTATTACTAAAGTTTACAAAAGAAAGACTGCAATCTGCAAAAGAACTTGAATTCAAATCAACGTCAGAAAAATCTATTTCTGAAAGGTTTATATTTGAAAAATCAACTTCAGAAAGATCTACCTCTTCTTGCTCTGCTTTCCACTCATTAAATTTCTCGGGGTTCTTTCTTAACAATTCTACTAATTCTTCTTTTGTATAATCTATCATTTTATCTCCTTATATAGTTAATATGTCAATTTTTAACAAGGTCAGCTTGCATAGCAAGCAATACTGCTTGAGTTCTGTTAGCTACCTTTAGTTTTTTGAATATACTGTTTAAATGAGTTTTCACCGTAACTTCTTTCACAAACATTTTATCTGCAATCTGTTTATTACTTTCCCCTTTTGCGACCATTTGTAACACTTCTTTTTCTTTTAAGGTTAAAAGATCAATAGGGACTTGAGATTGAATAACATCTTGAGATATTTCTTTTTGACGAATAGAACGTCTTAGAACTGCTTCCATTCTTGCTAAAAGATTTGGAAGGACAAAAGGCTTTACAATATAATCGTCAGCACCGATTTTTAAGCCTGTAACCATTTTCTGGTCTTCATTAACAGCTGTAAGCATTATTACAGGTAAATGTTTTGTTTTTTCATTTTTACGGATAGCTTTTAAAGTATCCCATCCGTTCATATTAGGCATCATAACATCAAGAAGTACAATGTCAAATTTGTTACTGTCATTTGCAAGTTCTTTCAATG
>FR899627.1:89245-92583 GCA_000437435.1 Clostridium sp. CAG:768
ATATCCGTAAAAAGGCAGAGCATCTTTTAAGTATTTGGAATTGTCATCAACCAAAAGAACTTGTGTCAATTCTGACATTTGTTATAATCCTTTTATTTTTATCTATACAATATTGTGTTTTAGGGCTTTTAATGCAGCTTGTAATCTGTCATCAACTTCTAACTTTTGCAAAATATTTGCAACGTGAGCTTTTGTAGTATTTATACTTATCACAAGAATTTGTGCAATTTCCATATTGCTATATCCCTCTGTCATAAGTTTTAAAATTTGAGCTTCACGAGAGGTTAAATCGTAATCTTTTCTATTATTGTCATTATCAAAAGACGGAGAATTTGTTGTTGCTTTCAATACAATATGTGCAATGCTAGGGTCAAACCAAGCAGCACCATCTGCAACTGAACGGACAACTTCCACAAGTCTTTTTGGATTAATTTCTTTTGAGCAATATGCATTTGCTCCGGCTTTCAAACTGTTTAAAACTTCTTTTTCATCATTATGAGAAGTTAATATTATGATTTTAACATCTTTATTTGAAGATCTAATTTGTTTTGTAGCTTCAATACCATTCATGTTAGGCAAGCCTAAATCCATAATTATTAAATCTATTTTGTTATCATTAAATAATTGGATTGCATTTTCTGCAGAATCTGCCTCATAGATATTTTCAATATAATCTACACCTTCAAAAGTTGTTTTTAGGCCAAATCTTGTTAATTCGTGATCTTCTACTATTAGAATGTTTTGTTTCATATATTTAATTCCTCTTTTGCCGGTACATAATCAGGATTTAATAATAACGACTTTTTAAAATATTTGTCTGCTATTTGTTTCATTCCCTGATTTTTTGCAATCAATCCTTGATAATAATAATATCTAAAATCTTTTTCGTCAATATAATTCGCAACACCTAAGTAATTCTTTGCTTCTGAATAGTTTTGGCGCTCAATTGCTACACGCCCCAAATCGATCCAAGCATCTTTAAAATCACAATTAATTGCGATTGCTTTTTTCAAATATGCTATTTCTTTTGATTTATCAGTAAGAGCTATTTTATAATATGCAAGATAGCAGTCTGAATATGTTCTTAAAATTCTTTCATAGATTTCTACTGCTTTTTTCTCTTTACCTAATTTCTCATATGTTTGAGCTACTTTAACAGAATACATTGAAGATGTTTTATTATTAGATTCTGCATCTTTGTAATATTTCAAAGCTTCTTTGTAATCTTTATTTCTGTAACTCAAATCACCTAAAACAGATAGAGATAAATAATTATTACTATCTAATTTGTGAGCTTTCATAGCAGTATCTTGAGCTTTTTCATAATCTTGCATATCAAAATATACTCTTGACATGAGTGCATAGACATCTTTATTATTTTTCTTTTTATTTGTTAAAGCACTTTGCAAAGTTCTGATTGATTTTGCAAGTTCTTTTTCATAGTAATAATAATACCCTAAATGGTACATTTTTTTAGAATAATCTTTTTCTGATTTATAAAGTACATATTGCTCTAATGAATTAACTTTCCTTATAAAATCAGCAGAATATAACTTTTGGGATCTGATATACTCAATCATTTTTAAAGCATTTTTAGGCTTTTTCCCTTGCGATAAAATTTCAGCTTTTAACTTTTTGTAATTCAAGTTTTGAGCATTCATTTTAATTGCATTATCAATATATGTATTTGCATTTATAATATCATTTGACTTTAAATAACCTAAAGCTGCAATATAATTAGCATAATCGGATTGAGCCAATAACGTTGTATTTTTAACAAGCTCAGCAGTAGCTTCTCTGCTTTGATCATTATAAATTATATTAGAAAATACCTCTCCTAAATATATTTCATCATCAACTTTTAATTTTTTTGTCGGGAAATAATATACATTAATATCTCCGATTAAAAAGTCTGACAATTCTTTATCATCAATTTTTGACGCTGCTAGATTTGATAAATTAAAAAAGCCGATGTCTGCCATATTTTCAGCCATTTTCATGTAGGCATAATCATTTTTATCCATTGTTTCAATAAGGATTTTAAAATCCATATATGCAGACTTGACATTACTTTGCATAAATCTGTCAAATGCAATTACATATTGGTTATGCACACTATTATGAGTAAGAGTGGCTTTTTTTATAGGCAAAGCTATTGTATTTACAGGCATTTCCTGAGGTGAAAGAGGATTTGCAGGCTGAATAGCATCATATCCCTCTTGTGCAAAAGCACAAGTTGTGGTAAATGCAATTATAGCAAGTAAATATAATAATTTTTGCATAAAAAATTAACAACCCTCTCTTTTATTTATATTCCCTGAATAATAAAAATTAAACAAGTCTGCTACATGTCTTTGCTCATCTGTAACATTTTCACCTACTATAAAATCTCTTATATTAAGTAAATTATAATGGCTTAACAGTTCGCAATCTTCATCTTTGAAACAATTATGATTTTCTGTTAAAAATACTCTGATAATTTTATCAACAGATATTTTTAAAAATGTATCAACTAAATTTCCATCAAAATGTTTATCTTTACCTGATAATAAAATATCAATAACATTTTGAATAGGCATTTTATCACGATAGTGACGTTTTGATGTAATAGCATCAAATACATCTGCAACAGCTAAAATTCTTCCACCATAAGGTATATTTTCCCCGCTTAAATGTCTGTAATAACCAGAGCCGTCATATTTTTCATGATGAGAACAAGCAATTTCAGTAATTGTTTTGAAATCTTGAGACATATGAATTTTTTCCAAAATATCATGAGTAATTCTTACATGTTCTTGAATATGTTTATATTCATCATCTGTAAGTTTACCTTCTTTTTGTAAAACAGAATCACGGATTCCAATTTTACCAATATCATGTAATATAGCAGCTTTTTCAACTAATTCTTTAAATTTTTCATCACAACCTAATTCATCAACAAGCAGCATAGAATACAGTTTAACTCTGCTTGAATGACCTGCTGTAATTTTATCTCTGGCATCGATTGAGGTTGCTAATGTATCAATAAAACTTTCAAACAGTTCTTTTTGTTCTTTGTATAATTCTTTTTGCTGTTCAAATAATTGAGCATTTTCTAACGCAATAGAAGCACTACCTCCTATTGCAGCTAGTAAATCTTCATCGCCTTTAGTAAAGACTCCATTTAATTTATTCAAAACCTGAAAAGCACCGATAATTTCTTGATTATTATTTTTAATCGGCATACACAAAATAGTTTTTGTACGATAACCGGTTTCTTTATCAATATCCGGATTAAATCTTGAATCATTATAAGCATCAGGAATATTTAAAGGCTCACCTGTCTTTACGACATAACC
>FR899627.1:92612-209289 GCA_000437435.1 Clostridium sp. CAG:768
CCCGCAAAGCCTCTATCTGCTGGGAATCTTATTTCCTGACTGTCCATACCTAAAGCAACTTTACTCCAAAGCTCATTTTTCTCTTTGTCGTACATAAAAACTGTACATCTGTCAGCTTGAATAGCAATTTTTGTTTCTTCTGCAATAACTTTCAACAAAACATTTATATCAGTTACAGCAGTAATTGAACGACCAATTTTTACAAGTGATACCAATGGATCACTTTTAATAGGTAATGTAAAATCAAGTCCATTTCTAATTTGTTTAATTCTAGTTAATACATAACCCATAATTGATAATTCATCACCTGAATCTACAGCAATATTTTTAGCATTTTCAAAATGGATTAATGCAACATCTTTCATTCCTTCGCCAAAACAAATTGTACCTTGAGCATATTCATAAACAATTTTTGCGGTACTGCTTTTTGAATATTCAGCCATATATTTAGCGTCATTTAGAGATTTTAATGACTCATTGTAATTATTTTTATCAAGCAAATACTTAGACAAACCTAAAAGACTAAGCGCTATTGAAATTTTATCCGTAGCATTATTTTTATTAGCAGATTTTTCTATCTTAGAAAATAAATCAATTGCATTTTCATAATCTTTATCTTCTAACTGCATCAAACCTTTTTTTATATTATTAAAGTCACACTTAACCATTTTTTTGTTTTCTCAATCCATATAAAACTTTTTTACAACTGTATGTTTTTATTGTACAATATTTTTGAGAATATTACAAATTTTTTATTAAACGGAGCTTGTATGGAAAAGATTACAATATTAATCCCTGTATATAATGAAGTTAACACTTTGGATAAAATTTTAGAAAAAGTAGAAAAAGCAAATTTTTGCGGCTTACAAAAAGAAATTATTTTAATTGACGATTATTCAACGGATGGAACAAAAGATTTATACTCAAAATACCCATACAAAGTTCTGTACCACGAATATAATCAAGGTAAAGGTGCTGCTCTTAGAACAGGTTTTAAAGAAGCAACCGGAGATATTATAGTAATTCAAGATGCTGATTTAGAATATGATCCGGTGGACTATGAACCGTTAATCCAATTAATTTTAGATGGCAAAGCTGACGTTTGCTACGGTTCAAGACTATCCGGTGGAAAACCTTCAAGGTCATTCATGTTCCACCATTTGCTTGGCAATAAATTCCTTTCCTTGCTTACAAATATCCTATACGGTTCAACTTTAACTGATATGGAAACTTGTTACAAAGCATTTAAAGCTGATTTCATCAAAGGAATTCAAATTAAATCAAACAGATTTGATTTTGAACCTGAAATTACAGCTAAAGTTTTAAAAAGAGGCGCAAGATTATATGAACTTCCTGTCTCATATTACGGAAGAGAATTTGCAGAAGGCAAAAAAATAACTTGGAAAGACGGAATTCATGCTATAATCGCACTAATTAAATTCAGATTTATCGACTAAAAATCTTATAATCTCAAAACAAAGGGGGTAAAATGAAAAAGATTTTATTATCACTATTTTTAGCAGCATCACTTGCTGTCCCATCATTTGCAGCTACTTGGAGTGCTGTAGATCGAGTACCTACGGTAGGCAAACAAGTTTTATCAAAAAACAGCCTACCTTCAAACACTAAATTTGTAGTTACAGAAACAGAAGTTGCAAACAGTACTTCTAATGCTAACAATGAATTGTACATTAACAAAACAAATTTAAGTTACACAGGTAACGACAATGAAGTTGCAGCTGTAATAGCTCAAGAAGTAGGAGCTTTAATTAATGCAAATGCTTCTAAGAAAAAATTAGTTTCAAACCTAACTTCAGCAATTGCTGGAAGTTTCATTGATACATCTTTAGAAACAACAGCATTAGCAGCAAATGAATTAACACTTAATAATATGTCAGAAAAAGACCAAATGAATGCAGATATTACAGGTGTTGATTTAATGATCCAAGCAGGATACAACCCATTAGCTATGATTGTTGTTTTAGGCAAAATGCCTGGTTCTACAATGGATCTATTAAAAAGTCAGCCAAACAACTTTAAAAGAACAATGTATATCTATGATTATCTTGCATACAATTATCCATCAAAAGTAAAAGCAGGATACAACTGCCAAGAATACAAAAATTTCCTTGCATACATTCAACCAACAATTGATGAACGTAATGCAGATAAAAAGAAACTAGAAAAATTCAACAAAGAACAAGCTAAATTGAAAAAAGAAAGAGCTCAACAAATTGCTAAATACAAAGCAACAGGTGGTCTAAACGGCTGGGATGCATCTTATACAATATTGAAAACATTATCAGAAAATGCAGAAACAAAATAAAAAATAAAAACCTCCTTAAAAAGGAGGTTTTTTATTGACAGCATATAAAACGAATGCTAAAATTAACTCAAATGAAACAAAGGAGCTTTATATGCATGATACATTAGAACAAATAGAATGTCCCGCTTGCGGAAAAATAATGCAAAAAATACCAATGAGCGAAAGCGGAACTATGATTGATATATGTCTAGACGGTTGTGGAGGAATTTTCTTTGACGGGAAAGAATTAAAACATTTTGATGAACAAAATGAAAATATAGAAGAAATTAAAAAAGCAGTTGAAGGAAAAACTTTTAACAAAACAGATGAATCTCAAACTAGAATTTGCCCTGTATGTGGAAATAAAATGGTTAAAAATTCCGTTAGCATAAAAAACGAAATAACTATTGATGAATGTTATAACTGCGGATCAAAATTTTTTGATCACGGAGAATTAACCAAAATGCGTGAGCAATACCCTACAGAAGAAGATAGAAGACAAGACTTTTTAGCATCTGCTTATGCTCAATTCGGAAAAGAAATTGACAAACTTGAGCTTGAACATAATATGCATCTTGCGACTCGTTCAAAATTTTTAAAATTTATAGATAAGTTATTTATAGGAAGATAAAATGCCAGATTCTCAACAAGATATGAAATGCCCTGCTTGCGGAAGTGAAATGCAAAAAGTTTTTATTCCTAACAAAGGAATTAATGTTGATGTATGTTCTCAAGGCTGTGGCGGAATTTATTTTGATAACAAAGAAATTCAAGAATTTTCTTCTGCTGATGCCAATTTAACTGACATAACATCACTACTTGAAAATAAAAATTTCATGCCGGTAGATCCAAACCAAACAAGAATTTGCCCTGCTTGTGGTACTCCTATGGCTAAAACTTATGCATTTGGAATAGAAATTGATACTTGCTACAAATGCGGTGGGATTTTTCTTGATTATGGGGAATTTGAAAGAGTCAGAACTCATTTTAAGAAAAAAGAAAAAATTCAGCCAATAAATCTCAATACCAATAACGACATTGATATTGAACAATTTTTAAAAGAAGCACAACAAGAAGAATTTTGTTCAAAATCCGGACAAGGGCTTACTTCTAATATGTTCAGATCATTTCTAGAAGCATTATGCAAAAATGTTTATCATAGATACTAATTTATCTTTGCTGTCACTTTCAAAATAAATTCTTAAAAGAGGCTCAGTACCACTTGGTCGAATAAGTATCCAGCTTGCATTATCTGTAAAATACAATTTTACACCGTCTTTTGTATCAATATTTTTAACTTCAAAATCTCCAATTTTAGTTTTATTTTTATATTCTTCTAATATTGGCTTAATTTCATCAACATTATCAAGACGTTTATCAATTCTGTCATTATAGAATTTACAGCCGACAAAATCATACAATTCTTTTTGCAAATCAACTAAAGATTTATTTTCATAAGCCATAGCTTCTAAAATAAGTAAATTTGCTAGGATACCGTCTTTTTCAGGAATATGTCCTTGAATACTCAAACCACCTGATTCTTCACCACCGATAATAGGATTATATTTCCTCATTGCTTCACCAACATGTTTAAACCCGACAGCAGTTTCAATCACTTCAACACCTAACTTTTCTGCAACTTTATTCAATAAAAGACTTGCTCCTACAGTTTTTACAAGTGATCCTGAATAGTTTTTATGTTTTCTTAAATGCATCAATAGAATTGCAATAATCTCATTTGGAGAGACATATTCTCCATTTTCATTAATCACGCCAAATCTGTCTGAATCTCCATCATTTGCAAATCCGACAGAATTAGGAGTTGATTTTACTTTTTCAATTAATTCTTTTAAATATTTAGGCTTCGGCTCAGGCATTCCACCGCCAAAATTCACATCATGGAACATATGCAAACTGTCATATTTAATTCCATGATTATCTAATAATTTGTCAAAATAACCTATACTTGCAGCGTAAAGCCCATCAAAAATAATATTTTTATCAAAATCTTTAATCTTTTCAAAATCAATAATTTTTTCAATATGAGCGAAATAATCTGGAGAAAAATTATAATTTCTAACCTTACCCACCCCTTGAGATTTAAAAGGCAAACTCAAATTATACACAAGCTCATCAGTAATATCAGATGTCGCAGGGCCTGCATAATCAGGAATAAATTTTATTCCTAAATATTCAGGAGGATTATGAGAGGCTGTGAACATAACTGCACATGCATTCAAATGTTTCGCATTGTATGCCAATACCGGAGTTGGAATAATTTTATCTGATAACAAAACTTCAAAACCATACTCACTCAATTGATTAGCTGTCTGTGATGCAAACTCAAAAGCCATATTTCTAGGATCATAACCTACTATGATTTTTTTATCCAATCCGAAATTGTCAAAAACATATTTCCCAATAGCTTTTGTAACAGTTCTTACATTTTCTTCATTAAAATCTTTTCCTACAACAGCTCTCCAGCCATCTGTTCCAAATTTAATTTCACTCATTTATCTTGCCTCAATATTTTCTTCTGATATAATCATATTAAAAATAAGGAGTAATCGCAAATGTTAAATTTAGAAACAGTAAAAACAATAGCATATTTAGGACCACAAGCATCATTCACAGAAATGGCTAAAGATCACTTTTGTAAAAAATTTAACATTAGTGCATATCCAACTCCACTACAAACAATCAGACAAGTTGTTGAATACGTTGACGATAATCCTGATTCATTAGGAGTTCTTGCCGTTGAAAATTCAATTGAGGGAACTGTAAGAGAATCATTAGACAACCTTATGGCAACAAAAAATCCAAATATAAGAATTTTATCAGAACACTTTATGCCTATACATCATTGTCTTTTAGCAAGAACAACTGAATTTTCATCAATTACAGGGATAATCTCACATCCTCAAGCTCTTGCGCAATGCCAAGATTTTATACATAATGAACTTCCATTCAATGTAAATATTATTGAAGCACCTAGTACAGCAGAAGCAGCAAGAAGTCTACAAAATTATAACCTTACATATGGTGCAATAGGAAGTAAAAAAACTGCAGAAACTTATAATTTGAATGTCCTTAAAGAAAACATAAATGATGATAAAAGTAATCAAACAAGATTTATCTTAATTGGAGACTTTGAAACTGAAGAAACAGGAAATGACAAAACCTCTATGGCTTTTTCAACAGAAAACAAACCTGGAGCTTTGTTAAATGTATTAGAAATTTTTATGCAAAATAACATAAATCTTTCTTACATTGCATCAAGACCTTCTAAAAATAAATTCGGAGAATACATTTTTATAGTAAATTTTGACGGACATATCCATAATCCTAAAATTATGGAAACAATAAAACAAATTAAAGAAAAGACTACATATATAAGATTTTTTGGATCATACAAAAAAAGCAAAGCTATTGTTCTTGAGCCGTAACAAATGCAATCGCTTTTGTTCTGTCATGAGATAAACTTAATTGAAAAATAATATTTTTATCAATTGGTTTTAAAATACGAATTTGCGGACAATGTTTTTCATTATGAAAAACTTCTATATCTTTATATGAAACATTTTCAATATCCAAAGCTGTAAGAGCTTTTACAACTGCTTCTTTTGCACAAAAACGAGCAGCTAAATGACTTTCAGGTTTAGAATATTTAAAACAATATTCTAATTCTAAATCTGTAAATACTCGATTAAAAAAATCCTCTGATTTTCCCTTAAATCTTTCTATATCTTCAATATCAACACCAATTGCCATAAAAAAAGTTTAGCACAACATTGACGAATTTTGCAAACACGTGGTATAATTGATTATTCAAACGCCTTTTTAAAATACATTTTTCATTAAATTAGTCAGAAAGGGAATTTATGGCTAATTCAATGATACCTTATTCTTTTATCCCGGGCACTAAAGCAAAAGCAGGAGAAGTTAATGCCAATTTTGTAGCTTTAGCAGATACAATTGAAGCAAATAAAACAGCAGCATCAGGGGATATAGAAGACGTTAAAGAAATATTAAAAACAAAAGCTGATAAAACAGAACTAATTAACGAACATACAGTTACAGAATCCGAAACTGACTTAAATGATTATAAAACAAAAGGTACTTATGTATTCACTGCGACATATAAACCCACAAATATTCCTAAAGGATCTGCGGGAATGCTTATCGTTACCGGAGAAAGTAAATCGATTATAAAACAAATATGGTTCTGTACAGAAGACAACCCTGAAATTTATACAAGAAATTTAACAGGTTCTTCATGGAGTGCTTGGAGATCTGCAGATGGTTTAGTAAAAAAAGCAAACATTGGTTATCTAAGATTACCTAATGGCATTACAATGCAATGGGGTTCAATGACAGGTTCTGTTGTGACATACCCTATTGCATTTACAAAAGTAGCAGCTCCTGTATTTTCAAAAAATGGTTGGGGACAAAGTACAGAAAGAAGTGATACAGGAATTGCAAACCAAACTCTTACAGGATTTAATATAGGCAGTGGAGGGGTTTTTAACAACATGAGCTGGGTTGCTTTAGGATATTAATCAAAAGTCAAAGGAGAAAAAATGAAATATTACGGAACAAAAAATAATAAAGATTATGGATTTTATCTTGAAAATTTTGATAACGCGATAGAAATTACTGATGAATATTGGAGTGAATTATTAGAGGCACAAAATAATGGAAAAATCATTATCCCATTTGAAAATAATGTAATCGCTGTAAATGAAAATGAATATTCTTTTGAAAATGAAAAATGGTATAAATTATCAAATGAAGAAGCAACAACAAAACAATTAAAAATACAAAATGCAATAAGGGAAAACGAAATTCTTATAAAATTAGATGAACTTGACAAAAAAAGAATTAGAGCTATAGCAGAACCTGAATTAAAAGATGAAGAACAAACTTGGCTTGAATATTATAACTCTCAAATTACAGAGCTAAGAAAAGAACTGGCAGAAATAACAAAGTAGAAAAAAAGACCGATAATCATCGGTCTTTTTTTTTATTCACTAAAATATCTTTCCATAACTCTTTGAATAACATTATTTATTTTTTTAGCCCCCTCTTTTACATTAGCAGCCATATGAAGTTCTGTAGATGTCAAATCATCTACTTCTTTATCCATAAAAATAGCTTTATTAAAACAATCAGAATCCAAATACTTTTCATCACAGACAAACTGTGAATTTTTTTTATTAAATATTTTTCTTGTAATTCTTGCAAGCTCAGTAAACATAGGTAAAGTATCATCATTCACTTCAAGAAGATTATTATTTATAGCAATTGCATCTTCATTCGGTATTGAATATGTATTAATATTTATAAAATTATCTCTTACATGGTTTGTATAATTCCTTTTATCCATATTGCTTCTTTTCATTGCACGCTGAAATTTATGTAAATCTCTTCCTGTAAGTTCAGCACTTAACCATCTTTCTTCCGTAAAAACATCATTATAATTTAAAAAACTTTCAGCAAAATGACTTACATTTTTTATACCAGTAAAAGAAATTTTATCCATTTTTATTTAACTCCAAAATAATTATTCATAATCGCTTGCAAAAAATTATTAAATTCGTTTGCAGTTTCTTTAACTAATTCCTTATCAAAAAAAGATTGATTCCTTTTTTCGATCCCTACAGAATTTGGAATTAATTTTGACAAATTTTCTCCATAAATTAATATATTATCCGCTTTTTTTGAAACATAATCTTTATCTACAATCATATTATTATTCATTGCTGCAATTTTTTTAGTTAATTTTGCAAAATAAGAAAAAAACGGTAAGTTTTTATCATTAGCAGGAACTAATTTGCCATTTAATAATATAGCTTTGCCATAGTCTGATTTAACGCATTCAATATTTAAAATATTATCTCCACTGATATTTTTATAATCATTTTTTACAAATTCAATTTTGTTTAACATTTCATTATATGCAGTTAAATCTTTTCCATTATAATCGTCTTTCAACACCATAGAAAGACTTTTTGAAATAATATTTTTAGATCTTTTAAATCTTATAGTTGCAATATTTTCAATCCCTGTAAAAGATATATTATTAATTTTATCCATATGAGCATTAATGCTCGTAAAATATTTTTTTTGCGCATGATATAATTATTTTACAGAAATTAATAATAATTGGAGAGAAAAATGGTTGAAATAAGAAAAGAATTTATTGAACAAGCAAAACATTTAACAAGAAATGCTGAAGTTTTACCTGGCGGAATTGAAGAATTAGCAATCAAATTACAACATTCACATGACACAAACACTCCTTTGAGAGTAAAATTAGGGATGGATCCTACAAGACCTGACCTACACCTTGGTCATACTGTTGTAATGAGAAAGTTAAGAGAATTCCAAAGCTTAGGTCATAAAATTGTTTTGATTGTAGGCGGAGCAACAGCAATGGTAGGAGATCCTTCAGGAAAATCTGAAACTCGTCCTGCATTGACAAAAGAACAAGTTGAAGAAAACGCAAAATCTTATTTCGATCAAATGTCAAAAGTATTAGATGTAAGCGATGCAGAAGTTGTAAATAATGCTGACTGGCTTCATAAAATGAGCTTTACAGACTTGTTAAAATTATCTGCACAAGTAACAGTTGCTCAAATGATGACAAGAGACGACTTTGCAAAAAGATATGCTGATGGACGTCCAATTTCAATCCATGAATTTTTCTATCCATTAATGCAAGCATATGATTCTGTAGAGGTTGATTCTGACATAGAACTTGGAGGAACTGACCAAAGATTTAATACACTTTTAGGTAGAGATATTCAAGCGGCATACGGTAAAAAATATCCTCAATTAGTTATGCTCTTGCCTCTTTTAGAAGGTACAGACGGTGTTGTTAAAATGTCAAAAACATATCCTGAACACTGTATTTCACTAACAGATAGCGAAGTAGATATGTTCGGAAAATTAATGAGCATTCCTGACAATATGATTTCAAGATACTTTAGTCTATTGACAGATGCAACAAAAGAAGAATTAGAAACAATTGATAAACAAATTGCAGAAGGTTCAGTAAATCCTCGTGATATTAAAATGAAACTTGCATTTACAATCACAAAAGAATACCACGGAGAAGACGGTGCTAAACGCGGACAAGATGCATTTATCAATGTTGTATCAAATAAAGGAATTCCTGATGATATTGAAGAAGTTTCAGAAATGAACGGAAAAAGTATTTTAGATGTTCTTGTAGAGCTTAAATTCACTGCAAGCAAAGGTGAGGCAAAACGTTTAATTCAAGGTGGCGGTGTAAAAGTAGACGGTGAAAAAATTACCGATATGGCTTATACATTCAACTTTACTGAAAGCGTAATATTACAAGCAGGAAAACGTAAATTTGCAAAATTGATATAATCTCTAACTCCAATTTTGAAAATATATTTACGAAACATGTGAGAATAAAAAATGTTTAAAATACTAAAAAGAGGAATAACAAAAGTAAAAGAAGATATTCAGGTAATCTACGACAAAGATCCTGCCGCAGAAAATTTACTTGAAGTTATCCTATGCTACCCTGGGCTTCATGCTCTTATAGCTTATAGATTTGCTCATAGGCTATATAAATGGCATATCCCTCTAATTCCGAGAATAATATCTTATATCACAAGAATTATTACAGGGATTGAAATTCATCCTGCAGCAAAAATTGGCAGAAGATTTTTCATAGACCACGGTGAAGGAGTCGTAATAGGAGCCACAACTGAAATTGGCGATGATGTTCTTATTTACCAGCAAGTAACATTAGGCGGAACTGGTAAAGAACATGGCAAACGCCACCCAACATTAGGCCATGGTGTAATTGTCGGAGCAGGTGCAAAAGTATTAGGGAATATAACACTTGGCGATTATGTTCGAGTAGGAGCAGGCTCTGTTGTAGTGGATGATGTTCCAGAATATTCAACAGTCGTAGGTATTCCAGGAAGAATTGTTCATAGAAAAATTAAAGACAAAAATGGAGTTTTGATGCACAACAGAATTCCTGACCCTGTAAAATGCGAATTGAACAGACTAAAATATGAAGTACAAGAATTAAGAGAAAAAATAGATAATAAAGAGGAATAGAAGTTTTTTCGGCTATTAAGCTAACAGAAGGCAAGAAGACAAGCTTATTTCAAAAAAATAACTAAGAAAGGGGAAATTATGTACCACATTTATACAATTAAAAATCGTTCTGAATTTTCAAAAACTTTAGTTGCAGAAACAAAAGACTATGATGAAGCATTACAAAAAGCAGAAAAAGCAATTGAAGGAAAAGAAGGCTATAATTATATTGTTGAAGAAACAGACGGATCAATGAACAGCTATGGAGAATTAATAGCAACAGTTGTTGCAGAAGGCTAAGTTAACTTCAATATCACAAAAATTATAAAATTAAAAAGTATAAATGCTTATATATGGAGAAAAAATGAAAGCAGTAGTATTTGATGAAGGATTAAAATTAGTAAACGATTATAAAAAACCAATTCCCCAAAAAGGAGAAGCTCTTGTTCGCGTAACTTTAGCTGGAATTTGCAATACAGATTACGAAATTACAAAAGGCTATATGGGATATAAAGGGATTTTAGGTCATGAAGCCGTCGGAGTTGTAGAAGAAATTAATGACGAAGACCAATCACTTTTAGGCAAAAGAGTCGTAGCAGAAATCAGCTATGGTTGCAAAAAACCTGATTGTCCATATTGTGCAGAAAAATTATATCGTCATTGTCCAGATCGTCATACTTTAGGAATTTGGAGAAAAGACGGAGTATTTGCAGAATATTTTACAATGCCTTTAGAAGTTCTTTTTGAAGTTCCTGATAATGTTCCTGATGAACAGGCCGTATTTGTAGAACCTCTTGCGGCAGCTTGTGAAATTACAGAACAACTACACATAAAGCCGTTTGAAAAAGTAATTGTATTAGGTGATGGCAAATTGGGATTAATTACAGCTCTAACTCTTAATGCACAAAATATAGATGTAACTCTTGTCGGTAAACACCAAAATAAACTTGATATTGCTCGTAATCAAGGTGTTCAGACAAAACTTTTAAATGATTTGAAAGTTGAAAAAACTTATGATGTAGTTGTTGAAGCAACAGGTTCAATTTCAGGTTTTGAAACAGCACTAGCGCTTACAAAACCTCGCGGAGTACTTGTTTTAAAAAGTACAGTAGCAGCATCAAAGGAATTTAATCTTGCACCAATTGTAATTGATGAAATTACAGTATTAGGCTCAAGATGCGGACAATTCCCAGCAGCATTAAGACTTTTAAAATCAGAAAAAATAGATTTTTCACCAATGATTTCAGGCAGATACAAAGCCGATGATGCAATTAAAGCTTTTGAAAAAAACAAAGAAAAAGATACATTAAAAATTCTTTTAGATTTTAATAAATAACCAAGAAAGCTCCTTATTTTAAAGGAGCTTTTTTAGTTTAATAAGTCATTTCCCAATTATCATTCAAAATCTTACCAAAACATCCTGTCCAAGTTGTATTACTAGAATTACAGTTTGTATTGAATAGATTTTCTCTTGTATCTTTATCACCTGGAGCAGTTGTTAATGCATATTCGTCAACCATACCATTATTGAATAACCCAAGGATAAAAACATCTCGTCCTGCAATATTTGGACCTTGTGGACCATTTATATCTACATCAAATATTGCAACTCTACTATTATCAGCAGAGCCTGTACTAGAAACTCCAAATCCAAAAGATGCACCACTAGCAATAGTCATATTTAATGGTTGACCTGTACCTTGTCCCATATCTGTTCCAGAGATCTTTTTATAATTTGGAGCAAAACAAGGTTGCTTATCTGAACCACAATCATTAACTACTTTAAAATATGTTTTTACAAAATTTGATAAAGCATCAGTTGAAGTTAGACCTGCTTCTCTAAGATTAACTGCATTTCTATCTGTCATATACTGCTGCGCTGCCTGTTGTAACTCATTATAAACTTTATGAAGCTGCGTTACATAAGATTTTCTCTGATAATTTTGCATTAATGTAGGCACAGTCATTGCAGACACAACACCAATTATACCCAAAGTTACCAATACCTCTGCTAGAGTAAATGCTCTCAAATATTGTTTATAACTAAAAATCATCAATGACTCCTTTTTTTATATTTTAACATTATTTCCAAAGTTTTACAATATTTGATAAATAAAAATTTTTCAATTATTATTATTTATATGGTAGCAGAAGTACAAGAAATAGAAAAAGATTTTTCAGGGAAAATTACACTGTTAGATAAATATATTCTAAGACAGATAATTGAAATGTTTATCATGGGCGTATGTGTATTTACATCAATTATTTTTGCCTCTGATACATTTATTACTTTAATCAAACAAATTTCATTATTCGGAATCCCATTTAATGTAGCTTTGATGATGATTATTTTAAACCTTCCTCAAGTTATAGTAATGACAATTCCAATGGGTGTTTTATTAGCTACCGTAATGACTTTGAACGGACTTAGTTTGAAATCAGAAATTACTGTCATGAGAGCTTGCGGAATAGGATTAAACAGAGTAGCAAAACCTATTTTTATTTTTGCACTTTTGATGTCAATTTGCAGCTTTGTAATCAATGAAACAGTAGTTCCTGTAATGACTAAACAATCAAAAGACTTAGCTTTGTGGTCTTTAGGTCAAAAAAATATCCCTGAAGGGAAACAAAATTTTGTATTTAAAGAATTAAACGATGGCGGAAGTATTAAACGTTTATTTTACGTAGGATACTGCGAAAATAAAACTCTACATAATATCACAGTTCTTGACACTGCAAAAGACGGTACTATCCAAGTTTTACAAGCTGACGAAGGAAAGACTTCTCCTGAAGGCTGGGAATTTGAAAAAGGGGCTGTATATACAGTAGACGATGATGGACAAATTTTGAATACAACATTATTTGACAGTTCAGTTGTAAAATTTGGTCTGGATATGTCAAAAGAATTAAATAAAAATGTTGCAAAAGAAATGAATTTCACAAAATTGATTGATTATATTAGACATAATCACATAGATGAAAAAGAAAGAAATGCAATACATATTGAATTATATGACAAACTTGCATTACCATTGACAACAATCGCACTTGTACTAATCGGTGTACCTCTTGCAATTACACCACCTAGAGTAAGATATAACAGAGGTTTTTTATTCAGTATTTTAATCATTTTTGCTTACTATCTGATAAGAGCACTTTCTATATCTTTCGGTGAAGCAGGTACATTGCAGCCATTCTTGGCAGCTTGGATGCCAAACATTGTACTTACAATAATAGGGACAATACTTTATTACAAAAAAGTATACACAATCGAATAGGAGCGTAGCCGCTCCACCCACCACCTAGAGTTAGGTGAAAACTTTACAAATAACCATAATAAAAAGGAGCGTAGTCGCTCAACCCAACACCTAGAGAATAGGTAAAACTTTATAAGTAATCATGAAAAAAGAGCGTAGCCGCTCAAGCAGTAAAGACATGAACAGCAATTTATTTTCAAACAAAAGATTAAATGACTATGATTTGAATATTTTAAATGACAATTCGTTTAAAGATTTAGACGATAAAACTTTAAAGTTGGAATGTCTTATTGCAGAAAAAGAAGAAGCACTTGAAAACTTAAATAATAAAATAAAAGGCGCAGAACTTCTTGGAAAACTTTTAGATGTAATGGATTTAAAAATTCAAGCCAAGCAAATTGAAAACGAACTTGCAGACTTGAAAGAACAATATTCTAAAAGAAATATGGCAGAAAAAATTACAGATGTAATTACACCTAAAAAAAGTAAGCCAAAACTTTCACCAATACATAGACTTGCACGTTTTGTATCAAGAAAAATTATTGCAAGGATGTCTAAAAAAGTTAAATCAATTTTAGACTTAAGCGACTCTTTAGACACATTGACAAGCATTAATGAAAACGTTGATGAACTAATTGCAATGAAAGTACCTTATGGCGAAACAAAAGCTAATTATGAAAAACTAACAAACTATCTCTATCGAGCAAACAGAATTCACTCTCAAATAAACAAAAAAATGCAAAGTCTTTAATAAATATTTTATTAATCAAATGGCACTACATGATATTTATTCAAAAATTCCTTGTACTGTTTATCATTTTTCAGTTTTGTATATTCTTCAACAGTAAACATCCCATCTTCACCTGCATATTTATCAATAAGAGCTTCTATTCCAGTAGTATCAATATTAATATTTTTACGTGACAAATCATTTAAAAGACCTGCTTTAACTGCACCTTTAGAAACTACACCATCTTTTACCGAATGTGATGAATTCTCAATCCATCCCATTTCAATTTTGGAAAAATTGCTTGATGAATGATATGCATCTAAAACAGCATTCCATTCATTCCCATTAAGAAAATCAGCCCATTCTTTAGAACTAAATTCACCATCAGAACCTGCATATTTAGCAAGAACTTGAGAAATATTTGATGTTAACCCGTTTAATCTGTTATATTCAGATGATCCTTTTTTTAAACCAGAAAGTAGACTTCCTATATCCAAATCTTTATATGCTTCATTAACAGTAATCTTGCCATCAGAATTACCATTTTTATCCATTCTTGTAAATACATCATTTTTAATACCGTTTAAATATTCTTTTGAATAATTATTATCAGAATAATTAAAATTTAAAAGGCCCATACATAATTCTCCGTTCTTATATCCTAAATATATAAAAAAAAACTTCTAGGAATAATTGCTTTATTAAATATTTAATATTACTTTTTGTTACAAAAGCCACTATTAATTATATAACTTGCTAAACAGTTATTTTTGTCATAAAATTTTTTCATAAACACTCTTAGCCTGACTTAGATAAATAGCGAAAGATTAGGCAAAAGTCATAGAAACTAAGGAGAAAGTATGAACGAGCTTCTAAAAAAATCAGCTACAGAGCAATCAAAAGCTCTTAAAAATAAAGAAATTTCTGCTGTAGAATTGACAAATGCAGCTTTTGAAAGAATTAATAACCTTGATGAAAAACTTGGTGCTTTCAATTCTTTAACAAAAGAAATTGCACTTGATACAGCTAAAAAAGTTGACGAAAAAATTGCAAAAGGAGAAAAATTACCGCTTCTTGCAGGTGTTCCTCTTGCCCTAAAAGATAATATGAATTTGAAAGGTTCAAAAACAACAGCTTCTTCAAAAATTCTGGAAAACTTTGTATCACCTTTCAACGCTACAGTTACTGAAAAATTATTAACAAATTTAGTGCCAATCGTTGGTAAAGCTAACTTAGATGAATTTGCAATGGGTTCTTCAAATGAAAACTCAGCATTCAAAAAAGTTCATAACCCTTGGAATTTGAATAAAGTTCCTGGTGGTTCATCAGGCGGCTCAGCGGCATCTGTTGCATCTTGTGAAGCAACTTTAGCACTAGGTTCAGACACAGGCGGATCAATCAGATTGCCGGCATCATTCTGTGGTATCGTAGGTATGAAACCTACATATGGTCGTGTTTCAAGATATGGTCTAATTGCATTTGCATCTTCTTTAGACCAAATCGGTCCTTTTGCAAGAACCGTTGAAGATGCTGCTAACTTGCTTGAAGTTATTTCAGGTCATGACCCTAAAGATTCTACTTCTTTAGACTTGCCTGTTGAACATTACGCAGCTAACTTAAACAACGACATCAAAGGAATGAAAGTCGGTGTAATAAAAGAACTTATGACAGAAGGCTTGTCAGAAGATGTTGCAAAAGCTATGGAAAGAGCTATTGAAGATTACAAAAAACTAGGTGCAGAAATTGTCGAAATTTCATTACCTAACTTGAAACATTCAATAGGTATTTACTATATCTTAGCAACAGCTGAATGTTCTTCAAACTTAGCACGTTTCGATGGCGTAAAATACGGTTATAGAACTCCTGATGCTAAAAACTTATTAGAAATGTATACAAAAACTCGTGCAGAAGGATTCGGACCTGAAGTTAAACGTCGTATAATGCTTGGAACTTACGCATTATCATCAGGATACTATGATGCATATTACAAAAAAGCTCAACAAATGAGAGCATTAGTTACTCAAGATTTTGAAGAAGCATTCAAGAAAGTTGATATTTTAATATCTCCAACTTGTCCAAACACAGCATTTGATTTAGGTGCTAAAGCATCAGATCCGTTGGCAATGTATTTGACAGATATTGCAACAATTTCTGCAAACTTAGCAGGTATTCCTGGAATGAGCGTTCCAGCAGGATTTGATAAAGACGGTATGCCAATCGGTCTACAAATCTTAGCACCTCAATTACAAGAAAGCAGATTGTTCAATGCAGCTCACAAATTTGAAAGAGCTAACGATTACTATTTACAATTAGCTAATATATAGTTTAAGTAAAATAAAATATAACGAAAAGACGGTCTTTGAAAGATCGTCTTTTTTATTTAGAATGCAAATTAAATTTAAAAATTTTAAATAATAAATAACAAAAACGACCTCTTATTAAAGAGGTCGTTTTTAAAAGATTATGACTTTGTCATTATTCTTTAGTATATTCAGCATCTATTACATCATCATCTTTTTTATCTTCTGTTGTTGAAGATGCATTTTCAGAATTTGCAGTAGATTGTTCTTCTTTTTGAACTGCTTCATAAGCTTTTTGTGAAATACTAAACATTGTTTGTTGCAATTCTTCTGACAATTTTTTCAATTCATCAGTTGGTTTGTTTTCATCTAAAGCTTTTTGAAGAGCTGCTTTTTGTTCATCTAATTTAGCTTTGTCAGCTGAATCAATTTTGCCTTCGAAATCTTTTACAATTCTGTCAGCAGAACCGATTAAACTTGTAGCATTATTTTTAATTTCAGCTTCTTCTTTTTTCTTCTTATCTTCAGCAGCGTTAGCTTCAGCTTCTTTAACCATTTTGTCAATATCAGCTTCTGAAAGGTTAGAAGAATTTGTGATTGTAATTTTTTGTTCTTTATTTGTAGCTTTATCTTTAGCTGAAACGTTTACAATACCGTTAGCATCGATATCGAATGTAACTTCGATTTGAGGCAATCCTCTCATTGCTGGTGGGATACCATCAAGTCTGAACATACCTAAAGATTTGTTATCTTTAGCCATTGGTCTTTCACCTTGCAATACATGAATATCTACAGCTGTTTGGTTGTTTTCAGCAGTTGAGAATACTTGAGATTTAGAAACAGGGATTGTAGTGTTTCTTGGAACTAGAGGAGTCATTACACCACCTAAAGTTTCAATACCTAAAGTTAAAGGAGTAACATCTAGTAATACGATATCTTTAACTTCACCTGCTAATACACCTGCTTGAATTGCAGCACCAACTGCAACAACTTCATCAGGGTTTACAGATTGGTTAGGTTCTTTACCTGTATATTCTTTTACCAATTGTTGAACAGCTGGGATACGAGTTGAACCACCAACTAATACAACTTCATTGATATCAGATTTTGAAATACCTGCATCTTTCAAAGCATTTTCAACAGGAGTTTTACATCTGTTTAATAGATCTCTGCTTAAGTCTTCAAATTTAGCTCTTGTTAAGTTCAAGTCTAAGTGTTTTGGACCGTTAGCATCAGCTGTGATGAAAGGTAAGTTGATATTTGTTTCCATAACTGATGACAATTCACATTTAGCTTTTTCTGCAGCTTCTTTAACACGTTGCATAGCTTGTTTGTCACCTTTAAGATCAATACCTTCTTGTTTTTTGAATTCTTCACAAATCCAATCCATGATTTTTTGGTCGAAATCATCACCACCTAAGTGAGTATCACCAGATGTTGAAAGAACTTCGTGAACACCATCACCGATTTCAAGGATAGATACATCGAATGTACCACCACCTAAGTCGAATACTAAAACTTTTTCAGCTTTTTCTTTTTCAAGACCATAAGCCAAAGCTGCTGCTGTAGGTTCGTTTACGATACGTAAAACATCTAAACCAGCAATTTTACCAGCATCTTTAGTAGCTTGTCTTTGAGCATCGTTGAAGTAAGCTGGAACTGTGATTACAGCTGAAGTAACTTTTTCTCCAAGATATGCACTAGCATCATCAGCTAATTTTCTCAAGATCATAGCTGAAATTTCTTGAGGAGTGTAATCTTTTCCATCAATATTTACTTTGTAATCATCGCCCATATGTCTTTTAATAGAAGCGATTGTTTTATCCGGGTTCAAAATAGCTTGACGTTTAGCTAACTGACCTACTAATTTTTCTCCTGTTTTAGAAAAACCAACAATTGAAGGAGTTGTACGAGAGCCTTCAGCGTTGGCAATAACTGTAGGTTTACCACCTTCCATGACTGCTACAACGGAGTTTGTTGTACCCAAGTCAATACCAATTGTCTTTGCCATAATTAATTATCTCCTTTACTAATAATTACATCCTTTTAATTATATTTATGTTATAACATCGTTTTTTATAATTCCTTAAAAAATAAACAAAAAATTAATATTTCCCATAATCAAAAAAGACGGGTGACCAGCCCGCCTTTCATCCAGCTATTCCAATACATCTCCACCGGGTTCTACACTCGGCAGACAGACCCCAAATTGACAATTTGAATTGTAATTATTAGTAGGAGTCTGAGCAGGAGCAGCAGGTTCTGTATTTATCAATGCGTCACGATATGGAACAACATACTTTGGTTGAAATGCATCAGCCCTTTGTATGTCATTAAGATTATTTGGGACATACTTTTGTTGCAATGGTTTTGAATCCCAATTTGATGTAGCAGTACATGCCCCACCTGTTATACTGCAAACAGCAAAAACAGGTAATGAGATAGCAATTAAAGTTATTAATAATATATATTTTTTCATATTTACCAGCCTTTCGAAATATTCTACATTTTTAGCTTAAACGATAATGTGATATTTTTCATTGCCAGAAAGTAGCAAAAAATTTTTTGTTCAATTTTTAACTTTGATGTAAGGAGTTACATTATGGATAATATTAGTTTTCAAGGTCATACCTGTCTCTTTCTAAACCCTAAAGCATACGACAAAGCAAGAGTTACGACCTCTAATTCATACAGGCACTTATATAATAATAACAAATGTAAATTAACAAACGGAAAAGTATTTACATCTGTCGCAGATGCACAAAATCTTGCAGTGATTGTAAGAAATGACAAAGACGGTATTATGAAACATGTACCGATTAATGGAAAAATTGAACAAGTAATCGAAGAAATTGCTCAAAAAATAGATGAATTAAAAGCAATGTCAAAAGGGAAATTAACAGCTTGGATAATAGGCGGAGAAAAAATTGAAAGTCCTAACGGTAATAAAACGATAGAAGCCGTAAACAAAATTGCAGATCTTATATGTGACCGACCTGATATTGATACCTCAATACTTGCAGGCAGCAAAAGCGGAGAAGATAAAATTGTTTTGCACACCGCGAAAGACAGACTCGATATAACACTCGATAAAATTTTAAACTTTAATCCAAAAAATCAGAAAAACGTAGAAGAAGATTTAGAAAAATACTTTGATATAGTTGAACTAAACAATACAGAACTTTTAGGAGCGTAATAATCCTTTTGATTTTTTCGCTGCTTTTTCTAAAACTTCACTAAAAGGTACAATCGGTTCCATCTTATACCCGCAATCGTCAGATAAAGCTCCTCCCATAGAAAATAATTCCTCTTGCGGGTATCTTCTACATATTCCAGGACGAGTTTTGTGAATTCTGCACTTATGAGTTTCCGGATCAAGATTTTGGCATTCAAAAATTAAACCAATATCATCTTTACCAATAACTTTTAAATATGAGTAAAACCGATGCAAATATTGAAGTTTTTCAAACTCTTTTTCATCTTGCACGACATGCTTGTAATGCTTTACATAAATTTGAGTACAGCATTTTCCACATGCCTTGCATTTTCCAGTCCTATAATATTTCCTTTTGAGAATTTTTGATAAAAAGATTTTTTTCAACTTTTCGAACATACAAACATCATAACATAAAGTTTTGTAAACTTTTAATTAACTAATGGCAAATCTAAATCTTCAGGAGAATTATAAAAAATGTAAAAGCCGAAAACATTATAATAACTATAACATAACCAAAATAACCAACCTTGACCTCTAAGATATAAGAGGTCTTTTTCTTATGTATAAATATTTTTCAGAAAAAATGATAATAATTCCTACTTTACAAATTTAAAATTATAGTGTATGATAAAACATGTAAAAAGAGGCTAAATTTTTTGTATTAAGAAAGGTGGTAAAAATGGCTAAATTTGTATGTACAGTATGTGGTTGGTCAACAGAAGCAGACAAAGCTCCTGAAAGATGCCCATTATGCGGAGCAACTACATTCAAAGAAATAAATACAGCTGAAGGAAAAGTATACGCTTGCGAACACAAAGTAGGCGATGGAAAAGTTGAAGATAAAGAAGTTATGGAAGGCTTAAGAGCTCACTTTGCAGGAGAATGTACAGAAGTTGGTATGTACCTTGCAATGGCTAGAGTTGCTGAAAGAGAAGGCTATCCTGAAGTTGCAGAAGCTTACAAAAGATACGCTTTTGAAGAAGCTGAACACGCTGCAAAATTCGCTGAATTATTAGGCGAAGTAGTTACAGATTCTACAAAGAAAAACCTTGAATTACGTGCAGAAGCTGAACACGGTGCTTGCGAAGGTAAATTAGCTATCGCTGCTCGTGCTAAACAATTAGGCTATGATGCAATTCATGATACAGTTCATGAAATGGCTAAAGACGAAGCTCGTCATGGTAAAGGTTTTGACGGTCTTTTGAAAAGATATTTTTCATAACTAATTGATGTCATAATCTTAAAAAGAGGTGATTATAAATCACCTCTTTTTTTAATTCGCTTTTTATTTACTTTAAAATATTTTTAATAAAATTATCTTCTGTTTAATTCAATATTATTTTCATAAAGAAGTTGTTTTCTTTTCAACTTATACAAGTCATTTTTTTGTTCTTCTGATTTTCTCAATTCAGAATAACAAGCAGACTTTGAAGCATCATCAGCCAAAGCATTACAGCTTTTTAAATAACTTTCAAAACTAGCTCTTCTTTCTGCCCAATAATTCTTTTTAACACGTTCAGCTTTGACAAATGTAAACACATTAAAAATATCATCACGACTTGTATAGACAGCATTTTCATAACCTGTTTCACAAAAATCAGTCCATTTTGGCGGTAATACAAGAGGCTTGACTACTTCTGGAGATTTTTCCGGAAGCTTAACTTCTTCAACAGGCAAAGGAGTTGTGTTATCAAGCGCTTCCACATAATCTTCAGATTTAACGGGAACTGCTGTAAAAATAACAAGTAATCCTAGAATTAACAATAATTTTTGTTTCATGATATCTCCAAATTAGGCGTTTACAAATTCTTTTACTTCTTTACGTTTAACTTTTCTTGTAGTAGTCCTCGGCAGAGGATCTTTTCTTACTATTATATTAATAGGACGTTTGTATGCTGTCAACCGCAAAGATAATTTTTTAACTTCATTTTTAATAAGTTTATCAACTGTATCCCATTCATATTTCTCACAAATATCAGAATCAGGAACAATTACAGCTGTAATTTCCTCTGTACCGTCTTTTACTCCAAAAGTTCTTGAAGTTCCCAGTACGCAGACCTCAGAAAAATAAGGACTTTTTTCTAACACTGCTTCAACTTCCTCAGGAAATACTTTTTTACCGCCTGACAATACAATCATATTTTTAATTCTGCCTGTAATATAAATATGTCCTTCCTTACTGATTTTTGCAATATCACCTGTATGCAGCCAGCCATTTTCGTCTATAACTTCTGATGTCATTTCAGGCTGGTTATGATAACCCTTCATAACAGATGGGCCTTTTAGCATCAATTCATTTGTTTCTTCATCAATTTTTGCTTCCAAACTCTTCAAAGGTCTGCCGACAGATGCAATATCTCCACGCCTATCAACATTTACTGATACAACAGGACTTGCTTCAGATAAACCGTAACCTTGATAAACTTTTATACCTATTCTTTCAAAAAATTCTCCTACAGAAATATCTAACGGTGCACCACCTGATATACAACCTGAAAAATGTCCGCCAAATTTTTCATGAATTTTCTTAAACATCAATTTTTTTAATCTGTAAGACGGTACAAATTTTGCAAGTTTAAACAACAATTCAAAACCTATTTTTACATATTTCGGAGCATTATTTAATTCTGATTCTATTCCCATTTTCAAAAGTTTCAAAAATGCAGGAACAACAATCATGAATTCAACCTGTTTTTCTCGCATAATACTTAAAACATCTTTAGGTTTTAGACTCGGAGTGTAATAAACTGAAAATCCAAAATTTAAAAAAGTTGAAAAACCGACAGTCATTTCAAAAAGATGATTCATTGGTAAAATTGATAAAATATTTACATGTTCATATGGCAAAATTTTATCAAGTGCATATTTTAAATCATCTAACTGTGCCAACATATTTTCAAAAGAAATTTCAACACCTTTTGGGGCTCCTGTTGTCCCTGATGTATAAATTATAAATGCTGTCGCTTTTGAACTTCTGAAACTCCATTTGTAATCATAATTATCCGCTAATTGATAAATACTTTTAGTATCAATATTATAAGATGGCTCATCAACTAATAGAATCTCTTTAATTGAGGGGATTTCTTCTTTCAAAAATTGTGCCATCTCTAAATGAACCTTAGAAACAAGAATTACACTAGGCTCACAATCTGACAAAATTGACTTCAATTCATATTTTGTGAGCTTAACATCTAAAGGTACAGTAATCATTCCTGAAATTACCGACGCAAAAACACAAGCACCATATTCAGGTTTAGATTCTGATAATATCGCAAGTCTGTCACCCTTTTTTACTTTTAACTCAGTCATTAAATAATGTGCTAACTTCCTTGATAAAAGTCCAACCCCGCGATAAGTAAATTCCTTCCAGCCATATTGAGTTTTCATTCCTAATGCAACTTTATCAGCATACTTTTCTGTACGTTCATGAAGCAGCATTAACACATTCTTTCTGCTTAATCCCATATAATAAACACCTTTCAACCGTATATTTTCAACATAATATTTTATATGGCAAAAGTCAAGTATATTAAGTATTTTTGTATTATAATTTTAACAGTAAAGGTATAAATATCAGGAATTAAAAATGAAAAAAGTTTATATAGAAACAATGGGATGTCAAATGAATAAATCAGATACCGAAAGAATGCTCGGTATTCTATCTCATTTTGACTATGATGAAACAAAAGAACCACAAGATGCTGATCTTGTAATGGTAAATACATGTTCAATCAGACAATTGAGTGAAGATAAAGCATTCAGCCAATTAGGCGTATGGGGAAAATGGAAACAAGACAGACCCGATTTGAAAATTGGTATCTGCGGATGCGTTGCTCAACAAAAAGGCAGAAAAGTTTTTTCAAGAGCACCTTACGTAGATTTTGTACTTGGTACTCACCAAATTTATTCATTACCAGACATTATCAAAAGAATTAATGAAGGTGAAAAAGTTTGTGCGTGTGAAGAAACAAACATGCCAACAATAAATGAAGAAGGCTTCCCAATCAATCGTGTAAAATCAACAAATGCGTGGATTAACATAACAGAAGGCTGTAACAATTTCTGCACATATTGTATTGTACCTTACACAAGAGGCAGAGAACGTTCAAGACTTCCGGAAACCATTATTAAAGAAGTAAAAGACGCTCTTAATGTAGGATTTAAAGAAATCACATTATTAGGTCAAAACGTTGACAGCTATGGCAAAGATTTCCCAACAAAACAACAAGAAAGAGAAGACCTTGCAAATTACAGACTTGCAAACCTTTTAAGAGATTTAAATAAAATCGAAGGGAAATTTAGAATTCGCTTTGTAACATCTTATCCGACAGATATTACAGATGAACTGATTGAAACTGCGGTAGAACTAGATAAGGTTTGTGAATACTTCCATATTCCAATGCAATCAGGAAGTTCTCCTGTACTCAAAGCAATGAACAGGAGATATGACAGAGAAACTTATGCTAAAATTGTTGAAAAAGTTCGCAAAATGGTACCTGATGTTACTATCACAAGTGACTTCATTGCAGGATTTCCAGGAGAAACAGAAGAACAATTTGAAGAAACTCTCACAGCAATTGACGAATTTGAACTTGATTACTGTAACGTAGCAGCATATTCTCCAAGAGAAAAAACAGTTGCAGCAAAATGGACAGATAAATTTATACCTGAAGATGTCAAAGATGAAAGATTTCAACGTTTAAACAAAAAAATTCAAGAAAACTGTCTTAAATCGAATCTTAAATACGTAGGCAGAGAAATGGAAGTCTTAGTTGAAAGTTTTTATGAACATAAAGGTAAAAAAATAAATACTGGCAAAACAAGAAACTTCAAAACTGTTCATATTCCTTGCGATAAAAACTTAACAGGGGAATTTGTAAACGTAAAAATTACAGGCGCAAAAACATGGTACTTACAAGGAGAAATAATTTAATAACATAAGATGTTATTAAATCCTTATAAAATAGAAATCTCTACGTGCGTAGCACAAAAAAAATGGCTGAATTATAAAAATTCAGCCTATATTTTTTTGGTGAAAAAATATAAAATTTACGCATCAAAGTCAGTTTTCATGACATTGTGTGCAAAACCTGTTAAGAAACCGACTCCAGCACCCGCAACTAAAAATGGGATTGCCGGTCTTTTAATTTTTAACATTACATGGTATGCAGTCATAAAACGTCTTGTTAAATTTTTAGATGTTTCATTAACTGTTCTAATAATGCCTCTAAATTCCTTACCTGCTAATGATTCTTCTCCACCTAAAGCTTTTATTTTTTTAGCAATACTTTTGCTTGAAAAAGCATCTTTATCATTAGCATCTATCATTTTAATAAATACATCTTGAGCTTTTGATTTTACACCATTACCTCTAAAATCATCAGCTTTTGCCCTATTTGTAACTTTACGGCAATAATTTAGCATTGAACGACGGCTGATGTTATCTTCTTGTTTTTGTACCGGATACAAATATTTTAGAGCGTATCCGCCTGCCATTCCTACTGCTGTCGATTTAACAATCGTATTCAATTTTGAATTATCATGTGATCCTACTGCACTTACTGTCATAGCTAATAAACCTTTACTTAACTAATACACGTAACTAGTATTCCCTTTATGGTTGAATTAAGTAATTCAACTTTTAGAATACATATATGGCAGATTTACACTTAAATATTTTGAACTCTTATCCCGTGAAAACGACATCGCTCAAAACTGAGTAATTAAATCCACATGGAATGATAACACATAATTATTTTTTTGTCAAGGCTTTAATAAAGTTAAGTAACAACATTACTATAACTATTGCTACTATATACATAAAATAATGCTTTATAGTAGCAGACCCCATAAACAATGATGCTAAAGCTCCAGCAATAATTGCTACTGAAGTCAAAATCATTACAGTTTTCTTTTGAGAAAAGCCTGCGTGCAATAATTTATGATGAATATGTTCTGCATCAGCTACAAATGGAGACTTTCCTTTTGCAATTCTTCTTAAAGAAGAAAAAGTAATATCCATAATAGGTACAGCTAATACTAAGAAAGGTAATAATATCGCAAGAGTAGCTGCTTTCATTACTCCAGTAATTGAAATTGTAGCAAGTAGAAAGCCTGAAAATAATGCACCACTGTCACCCATAAAGATTTTTGCAGGGTTAAAATTATATGTTAAAAAGGCTAACATTGAACCTGCGAGAATAAACCCAATTAATGCACTTATCGGATTTGGAGGAGTCATTGCAACAGCAATAATAGCTAAAGTTACAGCATTTACAGTAACTACTGATCCTGCAAGACCATCTACACCATCAATAAAATTCAAAGCATTAGAAATCCCAACAATCCATAATATTGTAATTGGGTAAGAAAAAATTCCTAAATGACCGATAAATGGAACATTATTGATTTGTACACCCAATAAATATACTAATGTAGCAATAGATATTTGCAAGAATAATTTGAATTTTGCATCAAGATTGTAAATATCATCAACAAGTCCTAATAAAAACATTAAAGAACCACCGAGCAAAATTCCAGAAAGCAAACTTCCATAAGGGTAATAACTCATAAACACAAGACATAAAAACGTCAACATTGTACTTGCCCAAATTGCAACACCACCTATACGCGATATCGGTTTTGTATGGATTTTTCTTTCATTTGGAACATCTACAAGTCCTTCTTTTTTAGAAAAACTTATTACCAAAGGCACTAAACATACTCCGATTAAATAAGCTATTACTGTTCCTATTACATGTGCATGTGTTAATTTGATTAACATAAATTATCCCTTTTAATTTATTTGTATATCGGGTATTTCTTACAAAGTTTTAAAGAACGTTCTCTTAAATTTTGTAAGCCCAACTCATTATCTGACGAAAATATTGCAGATGCAATAATTTTTGCAACTTCAATCATATCTTCTTCTTTAAAGCCTCTTGTTGTAACAGCAGGAACACCTAATCTAATTCCGCTTGTAACAAAAGGACTTTGAGGGTCATTAGGTACTGTATTTTTATTAGCAGTAATCCCTACTCGTTCTAAGACATTTGCCATGTCTTTCCCTGTTTTACCGGTCTTTCTCAAATCCAAAGTCATCAAGTGGTTTTCAGTCATACCACCTACAATATCCATACCTTCATCCATAAGCCCTTGTGCTAGAGCTTTAGCATTTTTCAAAATCTGCTCTGCATAAATTTTAAATTCAGGTTTAGAAGCCTCTAATAAAGCAACAGCCTTACCTGCAATAATATGTTCTAAAGGCCCGCCTTGTAATCCTGGGAATACTGCTTTGTCAATAATTTGTGCGAATTCTTCGTCACACATAGTAATCCCGCCTCTTGGGCCTCTCAAAGATTTATGAGTAGTTGTGGTTACAAAATGAGCATAACCTGCAGGTGATGGATGAAGTCCTGCTGCTACTAAACCTGCAATATGAGCAATATCAGCTAATAAATATGCACCAACCTCATCTGCAATTTCTCTAAACTTTTTGAAATCAATAATTTTTGAATAATTACTTGCACCGCAAATAATTAATTTAGGCTTATGTTCATGAGCCATTTGTCGAACATTATCATAATCAATATTACCGTTCTCATCGACTCCGTAGCTTTTTACATCAAAATAAAGACCTGAGAAATTAACAGGAGATCCATGAGATAAGTGACCACCGTTTGACAAATCCATTCCTAATACTTTATCACCAGGTTTTAACACAGCCATAAATACAGCCATATTTGCTTGGGCACCACTGTGAGGCTGAACATTCGCGTGGTCCATATGGAAAAGTTCGCATGCTCTTTTTTGAGCTGTTTCTTCAATTACATCCACATTATCACAACCGTTATAAAAACGTTTATGAGGCTTACCCTCTGCGTATTTATTTGTCAAAACACTACCGCAAGCTTCCATTACGGCTTCTGACGTAATATTTTCACTTGCAATTAACTCAATAGTATTTTGCTGTCTTTCAAACTCTTTTTCTATCTGTTCTGCAACTAACGGATCAACTTTTTTTATATGTTCTAAATTCATATTTTCCCTCCCCAGCATGCTTTAGTGAAGCTTTTAATAGCGGTAATAACTATTGCTCTCACTTTCACCTTACACATTACCCTAAGACTATAATGCAATTATATGTGAAAATTAAAAAACTTACAACTTATTAAGCATATTTCTAACATAATTAAAATATTCATTATTATTATATTTTTCTATTGTTTTTTGCAAGTCTTCTTTTGTCACAAAACCCATTCTGTATGCAACTTCTTCAAGGCAAGCAATCTTTATCCCCTGATTTTCCTCAACAGTTTGAACAAATTGACTAGCTTGTAAAAGTGAATGATGAGTTCCTGTATCAAGCCATGCAAAACCAC
This sequence comes from Clostridium sp. CAG:768, assembly GCA_000437435.1. Lineage (GTDB taxonomy): Bacteria > Cyanobacteriota > Vampirovibrionia > Gastranaerophilales > Gastranaerophilaceae > Stercorousia. The sequence goes on from FR899627.1 coordinate 120,888, forward strand.
GTCCTAATAATTCAACATTCAAATTCCCGTTTTGAAGATAAATTTTATTCAAATCAGTAATTTCTAATTCCCCACGAGCAGAAGGGGATAAATTTTTAGCATACTCTACAACCTTATTATCATAGAAATAAAGCCCCGTAACAGCATAATAAGACTTTGGATTTTGCGGTTTTTCCTCAATAGATAAAACTTTTCCATCTCTATCAAATTCAACAACACCGAATCTTTGAGGATCTTTCACAGGATAACCAAACACCGTTGCACCGCCATTATTTGTAACCTCAGATACAACTCGTTTTAATTTTCCTGAAAACCCTCCGCCATAAAATATATTATCACCCAAAATTAAAGCAGCACAATCATCACCAATAAATTCTTCTCCAAGAATAAAAGCTTGAGCAAGTCCATCAGGAGATGGCTGTTCTTTGTATGAAAATTTGACTCCGAATTGACTGCCGTCACCTAAAAGTCTTTTAAAATTAGGCAAATCAACAGGGGTTGAAATAATCAGAATATCTTTAATACCTGCAAGCATTAAAACAGAAATCGGATGATAAATCATCGGTTTGTCATAAATCGGCAATAACTGTTTTGATACAGCAATTGTACTTGGATGTAATCTTGTGCCTGCACCGCCTGCTAATACAATACCTTTCATAAATACCTCGTTTTTTAAGTATTCTACTTGAAATTCAAAAGATTTTCAATATCAGTCTTTAAATACTCAGCTAATTCCAAAACTTTAGCCAAAGACATGTTAGCTTTGCCATTTTCAACATTAGACAAATAATTCACAGAAACATTCATAATTTCAGCAAGTTGCTCTCTTGTTAAATCTTTCTTTATTCTTTCAATTTTAACATTTTTACCAAATCTTTTTAATAATTCTACTTTGTTCATAATTTATAAGTATATATTTATTGACTTATAAGTTAAATCATGTTATAAGTTAAATAGTGACACTTATAAATTACAAAAATTATGAATATCGAACAAGAAATAATTAAATTGCTTAAAGATAATAATATTACATTGGAAGAAATAGTTGAAAGAATTAAACAAGATAACAGAAAAATATCTGTAAAAACTATATCTCAACAGCTCTCTACAGGCAAAATAAAATATAATGATGTCCAAAAAATCCTTAAAATACTAGGATACAAAATAAAATTCCGGAAAAAACATATAAGCTTTCCTTGTCAAAGGGAGTAATATCAAGCTAACGGTGGTAAATTTTCATTCAAAAGAATGTAATAGACTAAAAATCAAATCTATACATCTATTGCAACTGGAGATGAAATTGTAATTGAAGAAAGATCACACGAAGAGGTAACTCATATCAATAGCAAAATTATTTGTACGCCAGACGTAAATGTAATAAATCCTGTATTTGATGTCACTCCGAATAGATTGATTACAGGAATAATTACAACAGTTGGTATTTAAGACCTGATTATAAAAAACATTGCAAAAGCATTAAAAAAATAACTGAACATTATTTTTATTAAAATCACTCTTGTAATATTTTTACAGGGTAAGTTTATACTAAATTATATAATTTTTTCCCTAAATCATTAATTGAAATTTTATATTCAGCTTCACCCAACGCAATTTCTTTTACTTTTTCAGCACCTAGACGTTTTAATAAATTGTTTATATTTTTATTTTTTGAGTTAGTTGTCCAAGTTAATTCTTTTACATTATTTGCATTTGCATTTTCATAAATTCTTTTGCCTAATTTTTTTAAAGCTTCAATACCTGCTTTTGTTCTGATGTATTCTGGGGCCAAAGTAATAAATCCTAAATGAGCACTTGATTTTAGCGGGTTTATACTCATTGAGTATCCGCCAATAAGTTTATTTTCTTTTTCTATCACCTCAGTTATACTGTTGGGTTGTTTTGACGATATTGAAAATGGCAGCATTGATATAAAACGATCTATTTTTCTTAAAAATTTAGATTGTGTTTTATTAGGCTCAAGGTTGTATACTAATGAATCATAAAATAAATCTAAAATTTTTTTAATTTCATCTTTACTGTTAATTCTTTTAATAATGGTCCCTGTAAATGATAATCTATCTTGTGGGATAGGTATATAAGTTTTATAGTTATTACTTTTTGGGGTATTATTAATTCTATTTAAAGTGCAATATTGGTTTTGGTTTCTTATTAACATGAGAGTTTCCTTAATTTTTAGTTTTGTTAAAACACTTTAAAGTTTCAATAAATTCGTTTGCAGGAATTTTATATTCTATATATGGAATAATTTGTGTTGAGATACATAGGGCCTACATTGATTAGTAAACCCCCTGAAAAATATTTTTGCTATATTGTTCTGATATTTTCGTCCTTAATTCATCGGAAATAATATTTTTATCTTGATAATGCTGACCGCCGTCAATCTCAATTACAAGATTTGCTTTACTACAATAAAAATCAACAATGAATTTTCTATAATTTTTTGACGTAAAAATCTTACGGGATAATTTCTTAAAAAAAATCATACCAAAGATAACGTTCTTATTTTGTCATATTTTTCTTAATTCTCTGACATAAGGGGGTAAAATTTTATTATGTTTCATTATCCCTCCGTCACTTCGTGCCACCTCCCTTAATAAAGAGAGGCAATAAAAAAATTATACATTTCTTAATTCTATATAATCTTTCAATGCTGCCTGCCAATTTCTACAAATTTTATCGTTATCCATAACACTATATGCAGGACGTTTAGCCGGACGTGGAAATTTATCAGTCGTACAAGGTTTCAAATTAACTTCCAGTCCTGCTTGAGCAAAAATTTCTTTTGCAAAACCATACCAGGTAGTCGAGCCTGAACCGCATACATGGTAAGTTCCATAAGGTTTTGAAAGAAGTTTCAAAATTCCATTTGCCAATTCAACAGTCCAAGTCGGACAACCCATTTGATCGTCAACGACATTAACTTCTTCTCTGTCAGCAAGACCTATCATTGTTTCAACAAAATTCTTACCATGGTGTCCGTAAAGCCAAGAAGTACGAGCAATATAATATTTTTCACATAGGCTTCTTACAGCTTCTTCACCCTCATATTTTGTAGCTCCATAGTTATTTATCGGATTTGGTCTATCATCAGGTTTGTAAGGTTCATTTTTTGTTCCGTCAAATACATAATCTGTTGAAATATATACAAGCGTAATTCCTAGTTTTCCGCAAGCTTCAGCAATATTTTCAGTTCCAGTTACATTAATCAGCTCAGCAGTTTTCAAATCTTCTTCTGCCTTATCAACATTTGTATAAGCTGCACAGTGAACAACTAAATCCGGTCTAATATCAGTTAATACCTGTTTTACCTGTTCTGCATTTGTAATATCTAATGTATCTACATCAGTCTCTATTACAAAAGCTCCGGCATCTTCAAATATCGGACATAAATCCTGTCCTAACATACCTTTTGCACCTGTTACCAATACTTTCAAAATCTAACTCCTTTTTTTTGACATTATCTGTTCTAGTTTCTTAATTTTATCTTCCATTGCATAATCATACTTATAATCTGTAAAATTTAATGCCTCATCTTCATATGGTTTATATCCATCACAACTAGCACGCCCCTTTGAAATTTTACTTAAATATTCTTCTTTCGATTTGCAATAATAATGATTAATCCTTATTTTAGCTACATTATGCTTATCAGTAAATGGTCCGTATATATTTTTTTTATTTTCATCCACTGTTAATTTATTATTTTTATAGTAGAAAAAATGAGGATTTGGTATACTTAAAATATCTTTAGGTTTAGCAATTGTTTTTATATACCTATTAACTTTCATATTCCCATCAGCATGAGTCTTAAAATAATTTGCAATTACTAAACCTCTATGTTCTGTAGGTTTTTGGATATGCCCATTAGAATCAAATACTACCCAATTTATACCTACACCGCTATATTTTTCATAATCTTTTAAAAATTCTGATATAGAGTCTTTTTCAACTGGCAAAATAAATTCATCAATATCTATAAAAGCCATCCAAGTAGTTTGATCTTTATATTTATAGACCGCGTCTCTATACGCTGAATTTTGAACCCCTTTACCTTTTATCAAATGATAATATACTAATCCTGAATTAATATAAGGTTGTAAAACATCTTGCAGATTATCTTCAGATTCATTATCATACAAATAAAAACGTTCCACTCCAAGCATTTTATGATACTCAATCCACTCTTTTATGTATGGAGCTTCATTTTTAAGGATTGCAGTTATTGACAAATAAACCTTTGGCAATTCATAATATTCAACACAAGCGGGAGTATTTGGATATAGCAACTTTCTTTTAAAAATTTTACCAAAAAAGTTATACTCTTTTAAATAATACTCACCGCCTAAATAATTTTCATCTAATTTATTTTTTAATTGCATAAAAAATAATTTTAGATTAAACATTTTTTAGCCTCAATACTTTTAATCCAATCTTGATTTTGCAAATACCAATCAATAGTAATTTTAATACCTTCCTCAAAAGTTAATGAAGGCTTCCAGCCAAGTTCTGACTGAATTTTATCATTACAAATTGCGTAACGTTTATCATGACCTAATCTGTCTTCTACATATTTAATTGAAGATTCATCTTTGCCCATAGCATCTAAGATAAGATGAGTAATCTCCATGTTAGTTTTTTCATTGTGTCCGCCAATATTATACACTTCACCAACTCTACCTTTATGCAATACTGTATCAATTGCAGCACAATGATCATATACGTATAACCAGTCACGAACATTCATACCGTCACCATATACAGGAACTTTTTCGCCTTTCAAAAGTTGAGAAATAAAGAAAGGAATAAGTTTTTCCGGATACTGATAAGGACCATAATTATTAGAACATCTTGTTGTCAACACCGGCATATTATAAGTTTCATGATAAGCTCTTACAAGCATATCAGCAGAAGCTTTTGAAGCTGAATAAGGGCTGTTAGGAGCAAGTGGTGTAGTTTCTGTGAAATAACCTGTTTTACCTAAAGTTCCGTACACCTCATCTGTAGATACCTGTAAATATCTTTGAGTCTTAAATTGACGTGCAGCTTGTAATAAATTTAATGTACCTTTAACGTTAGTTTCAATAAAAATTTCAGGACCTGTAATTGAACGATCCACATGAGATTCTGCCGCAAAATTTACAACAGCATCAACTTGTTCCACTAATTCAGGTACAAGTTTTTTATCACAAATATTTCCGTGAACAAATGTATAATTAGGATTATCTTTTACATCATCAAGATTTTCAATATTACCGGCATACGTTAAAGCATCAAGATTTATAATTTTATAATCAGGATGATTTTTCAACATATGTCTTACAAAACAACTTCCAATAAAACCAGCACCACCAGTTACAAGAATTTTCATATTATATTAACTCCTTTTTATTTATATCTTTTAATAATGGTTGAACTTTGTCTTTTTCAGACAAAATAGGTTCAAAATCAATCTCCCAATCAATATTTATATCTTTGTCGCACCATAAAACACCTCTGTCTGCTTGAGGGGCATATTCCCCGCTTGCTTTGTATAAAAGCTCTGCTTCATCAGATAACACAACAAAACCATGAGCAAATCCTTCAGGGATAAATAACATATGTTTGTTTTCTTCTGACAATTCAACTTTTACATACTGACCAAAAGTTTCTGATTCAGGTCTTATATCTACTGCAACATCATAAATCCTACCGCGACCGCATCTTACAAGTTTTGCCTGAGCATAAGGTTTCGCTTGATAATGCAGTCCTCTTAAAACATGGGCAGTTGATTTGGAATGATTATCCTGATTAAATTCTACCTCTATCCCATTTGCATAAAAATCAGATTTTTTATAACTTTCCATAAAAAATCCACGATTATCACCAAAAACTTTTGGCTTAACTAAAATTATATCCTTAATCTTTTGCGGTTCAAATTCAAACGGCATTTTTATAACCTTTCCGATAAAAAATTTATTTTATCCTAACTACACTAGCTCCCTTTTATATAGATTTAAGTATCTTATTTAAAATTATTATACATCAAAATTCTGATATTAACAAAGTGGGGAATAGATTTTTATTTATATAAAAAGATAATTATTTTTGTAATGAGGATTTTTTATGAAAAATAAATTTAAAACTTTTTTTATTTTGTTTAACTTACTGCTTTTAACTCAAGGAATATCTTACGCTATGGAAAATAAAATTAAATTTGATAAAGAGACATACTACCTGTCAAACCCTGACAGTGAAACAAAAAATTATGACTACCTTTTAAAAGATGAAAATATCGGGAATTGGCACACCAAAATCCAAATCACAAATTTTCCTGATTTAACAAACCCGACAGATGCTGCCGCACAATATGCTCATGAAATTCAAGAAAAAACAAAGGGTGCATCAGTTTTAGTATATCCTGACGCTTCAATTGTCGGATATTTAACTTTCCCTGAAAATAAAGAATACTACGAATACAACACAGCAGTCTACCAAACATCAAAAGGGAAAGGACTAGACAGATTTTCTTATGCAAAACGATTTTACTCATCAGAACTTGGCGGACAAGAAGAAGCTCGAAAAAAAGCTATAGATTTTGCTGAAAAAAATAACAAAAAATACATGGAACTTGTAACTAAAGAAGCTCCAAAATATAAAGTTGATTAGAACTTAAATAGTTACTCTATGTAAAGAATAATTTTAAATTCGCACACAGATTATATTTGTGATACAATATCATTATATATAAAATTGATTTGAGGGAGAAATAATGAGTAACCAACAAAATATGTTCGCGGATGGAAAAATTGTTCCTGTAAATATTAGAGAAGAAATGAAACGTTCATATATCGATTATGCAATGAGTGTAATCGTAGGTCGTGCATTACCGGATGTTCGTGACGGTCTAAAACCTGTTCACAGACGTATTTTATATGCAATGAACGAACTTGGAATGACTCCTGACAAACCATTTAAGAAATGTGCACGTATTGTTGGTGAAGTTTTAGGTAAATACCACCCTCACGGTGATATAGCTGTATACGAAGCATTAGTTCGTATGGCTCAAGATTTTTCTACTCGTTACTTAACTGTAGACGGTCATGGTAACTTCGGTTCAGTTGACGGTGACGGTGCAGCTGCAATGCGTTATACTGAGGCTAGAATGCATAAAATTACCCAATCAATGCTTGCTGATATTGATTGTGAAACAGTTGAATTTGAACCAAACTTCGACGGTTCATTACAAGAACCTTCTGTATTACCAGTAAGACTTCCAATGCTTTTATTAAACGGCTGTTCAGGTATTGCAGTTGGTATGGCTACAAATATTCCGCCTCATAACCTTTCTGAAATCGTTGACGGAACAATCGCTTTGATTGATAACCCTAACATTACCGTATCTGAACTTATGGAATATGTTAAAGGCCCTGATTTCCCAACAGCTGCAACAATTATAGGTTTAAGCGACATCAAACAGGCTTATGAAACAGGCAGAGGCTCTATCAAAATGCAGGCAGTTGCTAACTTTGAAGAAATTGCAGGCGGCGGCGGACGTCAAGCTAGAACTGCTATTGTTGTTACAGAAATTCCTTATCAGGTAAACAAAGCTGTTTTAATCGAAAAAATCGCAGAACTTGTTAAAGATCAAAGAATCACAGGTATTTCAGATATTCGTGATGAATCTGACAGAGAAGGTATGCGTATCGTAATTGAACTTAAACGTGATGCGAAACCTGATGTTGTTAAAAATAATTTATTCAAATATACTCAACTTGCTACAACTTTCGGGGTTAATATGCTTGCATTATGTGGCAAACAACCTAGATTGATGAATTTATACGAAGTATTATCAGAATTTGTAGAACACAGAGTTGAAATCGTTACAAGAAGAACTATTTTCTTCTTGAAAAAAGCTAAAATCAGAGCTCACATTTTGGCAGGTTTGATTATTGCACTAGGTTCTATTGATGAAGTAATTGAACTTATCAAAAAATCAAAAACAACCGATGATGCTAGAGTAGGTTTGATGAGCAGATTTGGTCTTGACGTTGATCAATCTAACGCAATTTTAGAAATGCAATTAAGAAGATTGACAGGATTGGAACAAGACAAAGTTAAAGCTGAATATGATGAATTAGTTAAGAAAATTGCTGAATATGAAGATATTCTTGCAAGCCGCCAAAAAATTCTTAATATTATCAAAGGTGAACTTTTAGAAGATAAAGAAAAATACGGCGATGATAGAAAAACTCAAATCTTACCTGAACAAGGTGAAGTTACAATTGAAGATTTAACTCCAAATACTCCTATGGCAGTATTTATTACTCACCAAGGATATTTGAAACGTATTTCTTTAGATACATTTGAAAGACAAAATCGTGCAACTCGCGGCAAATCAGGTATTAAAACAAAAGAAGATGATGACATTCAACATTTCTTCACAGCAATGATGCATGATAAAGTATTATTCTTCTCATCTAAAGGAACAGTTTACAGCTTGAATGTCTATGACTTCCCAGAAGGCGGACGTCAAGCAAAAGGCTTACCTATCGTAAATGTGCTTCCAATTGATCAGGATGAAAGAATTACAGCAGTTGTACCAGTAAGTCAGTTCTCTCATGAATTGAACTTGATAATGCTTACTAAAAAAGGTTATATCAAACGTATCGAATTAGATAACTTTGTAAACATTAGAAGAAACGGTATTATCGCTATCGGACTAGAAGAAAATGATGAATTGAATTGGGTAAAATTAGCAACTGCAAGAGATGAAATCATTATCGGTACATCTTGCGGTATGGCTATTCGCTTCCCAATTGAAGATTTAAGACCGCTAGGCAGAAGTGCAAGAGGTGTTACTTCTATGAAATTACGCACAGGCGATGAAATCGTAGGTTGCGACATCGTTCCTCGTGATTACGATGCTGATTTACTTGTAGTTACATCTGATGGTTTCGGTAAACGTACAAAATTATCAGAATTCAGAAGTCAAAATAGAGGCGGAATAGGTCTTATCGCAACTAAATTCAAATCAACTTCATCAAAACTTGTTGCATTGACTATCGTAAAAGAATCTGATGATATTATGATGGTAACTGCAAACGGCGTTGTAACAAGATTGAATGCCGGCTCAATTTCTCGTCAGGGACGTCCAGCAACAGGCGTAAGAGCTCAAAACTTAACAGAAAATGATACAGTTGTATCTGTAAACAAAATCTTAAATCCAGATGAAGATGAACAGGTAAAAAAAGATGTAGCAGCTATGGACGCTGAAGATGCTCAAAATAATGTATCACAGACAAGCCTGTTAGAGAACAACAATTCAGAAGAATAATAAATTCAATAAATAAAATAAATAAAAATAGTGTCTGTATATGACACTATTTTTTTTAAGGCATTATAAAATTTAATTCACACTTCTTATTGTAATTACTTGTCGTTGTCTATCTACATAATAATCAGTTTTTTCTAAAATATCATTCCCTATTATACCGTCAAAAGCTTTATTGTCAGTTGGCATAATAAATGTTTTCAAATCTTTGAATTCAGAACTGCCTAATTTAATATTCAAATTAGCAATAGGAGTAACTGTTTTTGTTCCGTTCGCAGATTGAGAAATTCCAAAAATGTTAGTTTTTACAGGGATATGACTCTTTTTTATAAAATTGCCATAGACAACAGACGATGTTGCACCAGTATCAATTATAAATTTTGCAGGATAACCATTGACTGAAACATTTACAAGCATTAACCCATTTAGATTTTTAAAAGGAATACTTTCACTTTTGAATTGAGATGACGAGTGATAAGGTTTCCCTGTAATTTCAAAATACTTAGATTTTGCATCTGTAGCACCATTTATATCAAGTTTTGCAGTTTTTGCATAATATTCAGCAGCTAAATCTTTTTTTCCGATTTTTTGATACAAAGATGCAAGCATATATAAATCATAAGAGTTATTGCTGAATTTTTCTGCAGCCTCTTTTCTGTATTTTAAAGCGTTATTATAATCTCCTTTATTTTCATAAATTGAAGCAATCGTAGCCCAAGCTATTTCATATCCTGGGATTAAATCTTTTAATTCTAAAAACAAATTTATAGCTTCATCATCTTTCCCGATATTTGCATAAAAATTTGCAAGAGAAATCTTATAATCAACGTTATCAGGTGAATATTTTACAGCATTTTTCAAATATAATTCTGTATTATCTCTATCACCCAAATTGTAATATACAAGACTTAATAAATAATTACTAAAAGCATCTTGCGGATTTAATTTTAAAAGTTTCATACAAGTTTGCTCAGCCTGATATAATTCATTTGAATTCATCTGAACATTATATTTTAAAATATAAAAATCCCTTGCAATATCACGAGGTGGATTACCCTCAAGTAATTTTTCAGCTTCCTGCAAATTTGCATTTCGAAAAGCATCTTGAGCCGCAATATAATTTTTATGCATTTGAATATTTTCCTGATACATAGAATATCCGACAAATGCACCGATAACTCCTAATACAAGAATACAGCTGATTATTATTGATTGTTTAAAATCCATTCATCTTCCCCTGATTTTTGAAAAAGTATAATATAACTCAAATTATTTTGCAACATAGAATTCTGCAGATGCAAAAATCTTATGCGGATTGTCTTTTGAATACACACGCATAAAATAATATCCATCTTCATTCAAGACAAAATAATCTGTAAAGTAGTTTACTTCTTCATCTTTTAATCGAATATTTCTTGTCTGAATTAGATTATATCCAAATTGACCATATTTATTATCTTTCTTTATTATTTGAATATAAAGATATCTTGATTCAACTTTTTTAGGCATAAGAATTAAATAATAAATTCTTGAACCTCTTTGAAAAACCGTTGAAGAATCATAAATATTTTTTTCTGTAATCGGATATTTATTAAAAAGAATAGAAGCTCTATCCTTTACACAGGCTGTTGTTACAAATATCAAAAATAACGCTAGACAAGATAATATTAATTTTTTCATTTTTCCAGATTTTTAATTTTTTGTTGAACAACATTAGCTAAATCTTCATCTTTAGTTTGAGTTAAGAAGATTTTATAATTATTCAATGCTTCTTTTTTATTATTATCCTGTTCATAAGCAAGCCCTAAAGCATAATACGCATAGCTGTAATTTGGATTTAGAGTTGTTACTCGGTGGAAACATTCTTTTGCTTTGTTATTATTTTTTTCGTTTGCGTAAACTAATCCCAAGTTAAACCAACCATCAGCATAGTTAGGATTTACTATAATAGATTTTTTATAAAAATTAAGTGCATTTTTATTATCATTTTTTAATTTATAGATATTACCTATTTTTAGTAAAGTCACATCATCAGAAGGATTAATTTTCAAAGCATCTTGGTAATTATGTATTGCAACATCATAATTTTTCTTTTTATAATTTTCATCACCAATTGCAATTAAGTTTTTATTTTGTTCACTATCTGCAACTTCACCAGCTTTTGCATTATCCATTGATAATGATATTTCTTTTATATCACTTGTGTTTTTACCTGAAGTAGAATTTGGAGAATCAGTAGATTTTATATCAGTTGCTTTTTGAGTCATTGAGATAAATTCAGCATATTCATTACTATACTGTATTTTTTCAGGCGACATTGAAATTGCTTTTTCATAATATTCTGAAGCTTTATCGTTAATTCCACAAGCCCTGTATGATTTTGCAAGTCCATAATATGCGTAACTGTCTTTAGTACCTCTTTCAATCGCTCTTTCAAAAGTTTCAGTTGCTAAAGAATAATTATGTGCCTGCAAGTATTCATCACCTAATGCTACAAGAGCAGATGTGAGATTTTTTTGAATATTTGCATCATCTTTTGTAGTCAAAAGTTCTGTATAAATAGGTATTGCTTCATTGTAATTTTTCATTGCATGCAATACTAATGCCTTATTATATTTTATATTATAATCATCTTTTTTTACTAAAAGAACTGCATCATAATATTTTAAAGCATTTGGATAATCTTTTTTCAAATGATAACATTCAGCTAAATCAGCTTCTAAATCAACATCTTTTTTATCCTTTTGCAATTCAAGAGCTTTTTCATAATTTGCAATTGTATCATCTAATTTATTAAGTCTTTTATAGACAACACCGATATTTTGGTAAGCTCTAGAATCATTTGGATAATTTGCTATATAAATTTTATAATTCTCAATAGCAGCTTCATCTTGTCCCATATCAGCTAAAAGATTACCATAATCAAATCTTATGGAATGCAAAGCTGGTTGTTGCCTAAATACAACATCATATTGTTTTAAAGCCAAATCATTTTTCCCTAATTCTTGATATGACATAGCCAAATTAATATGAGCTGATGTATTTTCAGGATCAGCATCAACAGCTTTTTCTAAAAATTCAGATGCTTTTTGATAATTTTTAACTTCATATAATGCAAGTCCGTAATTAGAAAAATCATTAAATCCTGACGGATTTCTCATGTATAAATTTTCATATTCATTTACAGCATTCTCATAGCTACCGTCACTGATATAAGATGCTGCAAGATTTTCTCTTGCTTCCCAGTGCTGAGAATATGTTGATAAAAATTTATTGTAATTTTCTATAGCTGATTTATAATCTCTTAATTGATATTGAACATTTGCTATATTTAAGTAGTTATAAAGATATTCAGGGCACATTTCCATAACTTTGTTATAGGCCTTCAAAGCTTCAAGATATTTTCCTTGATTTTCATAAATACTGCCTATACTAATATAAATATATCCGTCAGTAGGTTTTAATTCAGCGACTTTAGCATAAGTTGCCAAAGCTTTTTCATATTCCCCCATCTCGCTATACACACCAGCTAGTTTTGTGTATATCATTACATCGTTTGCAGAAATATTTAAAGCCTGCTGTAATTTACTTACAGCTGTTGCATAATCTTCTTTATACTCTGCAGAACATGCCTGTTGATATAGAGAATTTGCTTCTGGAACCATTGAAAATCCAGGAGTACCTGAAAACATAAAAACTAATAATGCCGAAACTAATAACTTCTTATTTATAGTGCCACTCTCCTAATCTTTTTTGTTATATTGATATTATACCAAAAAATTATATTTGTGTAAAACTATGAGAATATATTTCGTTATTTAACAATATTCTTGCAGTTTTAATAACTTTTAGTTGTTCTAAATCTTCTTTATCAAATTCTATATCATCAAGCTCTCCAAAATTTGATATCATATCCGAAAGATTAACATACAATTTATCCAATTGAGATTTTGGAGAATTCATTTCAAGCATTTTTAAAATTCTTATTAATTCATCATCTTTTGCATCAATTATTGCAGCATCAAGTCCTGCTCCAAAAGCTAATGATGCATATACTCTGTTTATTAAAGGTCTTAAATCCTTAGGGCAACCATTTGAAACATTAGATAAACCAATTACAGTTTTTACAGGAGGATCAAAACTTTCTTTAATCATTTTAATAGTATTTATAGCCTCAATCCCTTGAGATTGGTCAACACAAATCGGTAATATCAAAGGATCAAAAAATAATTTTTCGTTATCAATACCTTTTTCCAAGCATTTTTCGTAAATATTAAATGCAATCTCTAAACGACCATCAGCATCTTTAGGAATACCATTTTCTTTAGAAAGTGTCAAAGCAATAAGATTACTACCATATTCGATTGCTAACCCGCCAATTTTTTCAATACGATCATCATCTAAAGAAATACTATTTATAAAAGTTTTTCCACCAAATATCTCAAGACCTTTTTTCATCTCTTCTGAATTTGTAGTATCAAAAGAAATTCCACACTCACTATTATTTTGAATAATTTTTGCAAGCCAAGGAAGAACATCTATTAAATCAGATTTTGCAGGTCCAACATTCAAATCAATATAATCCATTTTGTTCTGAGCATTAATTAAGTCTAAAACAAAATTTTCATCACGTTTGATAAGTGCTTCCCTAACAATTTTTGAAATAACATGAATATTTTCACCAATTAAAATCATAGATAAATATTAGCATAAACAAAAATTAAAAGATTATACTATCAGGCAATTGAAAAATTCTTTTACTACAATTACCATTAGTATGTCGATACTGCATCTAAAAATATTTACAAAAATTTACAGTTATTTTTTGGCGATATTATTCAATTTCGCCCTCAGCTACAATTTCAGCCACTAGAAAAGTAAGTCAACATATGTTATAATTTGTACATGAATTATATATGGGGTCACTAATTGCAAACTAAAAGGAGTAGGTCTATGACAGTGTTAGCATCTAAAACAACAAAGGAAAAAAGGATTAAATCTAAATTTAACGACGAATTTGAAAACTATTTAAAAAATCAATGTTTAAAAACAACATTCAACGGTCTTGAAATTGAAACATTCTCTTGGTACAAAAAAGTATTAGGTTTAATTTAATCTGATTAGGATTTTAAGGGATATTAAAAATTTTTCAAACTAAGAACCCAACAGTCATCGAATGTTGGGGTTTTGGTTTGCTTGTAATAAACTATAACTATGAAAAATATACAAAACATAATAAATGAATTTCAACAAATTGAAAATGTAAAAGCAATTTCATTAGCAGGTTCACGAGCAGCAAACTCATCTGATAAAACATCAGACTATGATATATATGTATATTCTGATACTGAAATAGATATTCAAAAACGAGAAAATATAGCAAAAAAATTTTCAGACAGATATGAAATCAATAACTGCTTTTTTGGTCCTGGAGATGAATGGCTTATAAAAAACACAAATATCCAAATTGATTTAATGTATAGAACTCGAGAATGGATGGGAAATTCCATTGAAAATACTTGGACTAAACATTATCCTTGTGTAGGTTATTCAACCTGCTTTGTATTTAATTTAAAAAACTCTATAATCCTTTATGATCCAGAAAATTGGTATAAAAATTTACAAACAAAAGTTTGTACAAATTACCCGGATGAATTAGCAAAAAATATAATTAATAACAATTTACCATTGTTGAAAAATAAAATTTCTGCATCATTTTATGAACAAGTAGAAAAAGCTATTAACCGCAAAGATTATGTAAGTCTAAATCATAGAATTTCAGCATTTTTGGCAAGTTATTTTGATATACTTTTTGCAGCAAATAAAGTTTTGCACCCTGGAGAAAAAAGACTTATCCAATATGCAAAACAAAATTGCCAAAAACTTCCTGATAATTTTGAAGAAGATATAAATAATATTACAAGATATCCACTTGAAAATACTTTAGAAATTTTATCAAGATTAAATGAAAATCTTATAAGTATTATTTAGAGTCTTTTATTGTATTACTTTTAATAATGCTTATGAGAGAATCGACTTTTTTACCAAGACCTTTTTCATAAGCTTCAGCATTCTCTGTAATTTCTTGGATAAGTTCTTCTGCACGTCTAGGTGCTACACCCATTGACATATCATATCTAAAATTTGAATATTTATATTGTGGTAAATTTTTATCTTTATAAAAACCTAACCATCTACCACTTGGGAAATGATCTGACGTACAACCCCAATCAGTTTCTACTAAACCACGTCCTTCGATAATACCTTTTGGTTTCATTCCTCTTTCAAAAAGCATTTCTCTTATAGCTGTCATTTCTTCAACATTATTACCGCAATTAGAATCAAGCAAACCACGAATTATTTTTTGTTCAAATTCAGGATTGCTTTGCGCAAATCCTATCAGTTCTTTTGCATAAGCAGTATTGTATCCTTTTTCAAACTCAAGATTAAATACATAATCACAGTCATCCGGTTTTGCATATTTTTTTATACTTTCTAATAATTTAGAAAATGATTCTGTTTTTTGTTCTGGTATTTCAAGATGCATTATCTCTTTTTTGGTAGAAAGTAATAATCTATTCATTTCCTTTCCTGACTTACCTTCCATTGCTGCAAAGTTAGCATTAATCAAATCAATACCTTTAAGCATAGGAATTGGCTCATCAGTTTTTCTTAAAACAACACCAATATCTTTGAGTTTTGCTCGAACAATATTTTTTTCTTCCGGACTCATTTTCATAGAACTAGTAGTATAACTACCATCTTTTTCAAATACTAGACGCATTTTTTTCACTTGTCCATCAGGCAATTTTTCCTCATAGAACCAAGCAGGTTTTACTTCTGCACCAGGTTCTGATTTTGTGTAAAATTCACCTTTTTCTAATAGAGTTGTCTTACCGTCAGCAAACTTTTCTTCAATTTTGGTTATATTTCCAACTTCATCAAATGATTTGACAGTAGTTGAGAATAAGTCGCCATCTTTAAACTCTTTTATTTCTATACCAGTTTTTTTACCATCTTTTAATATATCAACAGTTTCTGGTCCATTTTTTAATGTTCCGTCAGGGTTTGTAAATTTAGTAGGAGCATCAGGAGTATCTTTTGCTTTAGACGAAATATCGTCTAAAATTTCTCCTCCGTTTTTCTCACTTGCTTTTGCTATATCATCTGCAGATTTTTTAGCGCCGCCGAGTAATTTTTGAATACCTTCACCAAGATGACCTCTACGACCTGCAATTCCAAGTCCTATAACAGCAGCTAATGCTGTCGCTCCTATCATATATTTCGCAGCATTAGATTTTTCTTCATCCACAGTATCTATAGTTTTTTCAGTTTCTTCTTTTTTTATCTCTTGTTTAACTTGTGTTGAAGTTTCAACACCACTAAATGTAATTTTATCAATAGACATAATGCCCTTTCAGTTTTTCCCTATATCTATATAAAAACAAACAGATAAAAATTTTTGCAACTACTTATAAATAAATATAAAACATCTTTACATTTATTAATATTAAGAAATTTCTCTAATCATCTCTTGAGCTTCTTCACATTCAGGGAATGCATCTACTATTTTATCTAAAGTAGCAAGAGCAGAATCTTTATCATTCAATTTTTCATAACATCTTGCACTGCTCAATAAAAGATTTACATTCAACGGATTTTCCTCAAGTAAATGTTTGAAAATATTATTAGCCTGTTCATAATTACCTAATTCGAAATAACATAGACCTAACATATTTTCACAATCATGAGTTTTTTCTAATTCATATGATTTTACAAAAAACATTTTTGCATCTTCATATTTTTCTTGCATAAATCTTATTTTCCCTGCAATAAAATGCATAAACCCATTATTTGCTTGGTGTTCTAATGCATGTTCAATTTGCTCATAAGCTTTATCAAAATCTTTTAAATGAATTTTATTTAACGCTGAAAAACCAAGAGCGTCAGCATTATGAGGATCTGCTTCAAGAGCTTTTTGATAAAACTCATCAGCTTTTTCAAAATTAGTTGTTGCATGAAGATAGTTTGCATATTCAAAAAGAATGTCAAAATTCTCAGGGGCTAATTTTAAAGCCTGATTAAATTCATCTTCGGCGTAATCAAACAATCTTTTGCTTAAATACAATACACCTAAATCTTTATGTGCAGGAGCAAATTCAGGATTAAGATCAATTACTTTTTTCAAAATCTTTTCAGCTTTGTCCATATCATCAGTTTTTACGCAAATATGAGCAAATTCATAATAAATTTCAAAAGAAACATTCCCTTGAATAAGAATTTTTTCATACAAAGCTTTTGCGTTAGCAAACTGATGAATTTTCACGTAAATACTTGCAAGTTTTCTCAACATTGACACAGATTTTGGATTTTGCAACACAAGATGAGCAAGTATCCCGATAGCACTTGAATAATCCCCAATAGCATCATAGCAGCATGCAAGATTATATTTAAAATTAGTTTTTTCAGGATTATGCGTAACAAGCATTTTATAATGTTTTATAGCTTCTTCAAATTGAGCAGATTTAACCTCTGACAATGCAAGAGCTACCAAATAATTATCTTGAGCCTCAATTGCATATGCTTTCCTAAAAAATTCACAAGCTTCTTTATGCTTGTTTTGCAACTGTAAAATTGACGCAATATTAAAATATGTAATTGAATTATTTGAATCTAATTCACTTGCTTTTAAAAAGTTTTCATATGCCTTATCAAGATTTCCGACAGTTACATAACATGTTCCTAAATTATTATATAACTGAGAATGATTTGGATTTAATTTTAATGCTTTTTCTAAATATTCAACGGCTTCATCAAAATTTTTCAAAGCCATATATGCAGTACCTGCAATATAATAAATTGTATAATCATCGTCCACATAATCTAAAGCTTTAATAACTGTATCTACAGCTTTTTGAGGCTCTTTATTTTTTACATAAACAACAGCTAAATTTTTATATGCATCAACATAACTGCTTCTCATTCTAATAACTTCTTCATAAGCAGCAATTGCATGCAAAAAATCATCTTGATTATCATAGCAACTTGCTAAATAAAACCAGCTTGTTGCATCATCTTTATATTTCACAACTGTTTCAAAAACAGCTTGTCCTTCCTTAAATTCATTAAGGTTAATATGACACAAGCCTAAAAGCTTTAAAGCTTCCACATCTTTTTCTTCGTCACTGATTATACCAATCAATTCTTTTTTAGCATCTTCGTATTTTTTTTCTTTGATTAATTCATTAATTCTATCTAAATTTTCCATAACTAAATTATATCTCAAACAAAACTTACTTTACAGATTTTCGACACACGTGGTATAATATTATATCAACGCCTTAAAAATTCATTAAATTTTTGTTCGGAAAGGAACAAAAATGGGAAAATCTTCAAAATACCCTTCATACTCAGCCGGAACAATAACTATAAATGGTTCTGATAAAGCTAATACTTATAAAAAAGGAAACACTATATACACAAATTATAACATGTCAGACGATGAAAAAAGAGCTTATGAATACGCTCAAAAATCATTTGCAGATTCTCTATCAAAAGTTAACGTATTTGATGATGCTACAAAACAAAATCTTCAATCACAACTTGATGCCTACACCCTAAATGGTCAAAAAATTATTAATAATATCTACGAACCAATGTTAGATGATTTAAAAACAGATGTAGCTTCACGTTTCGGCAACTTAGATAATTCTGTATTTATGGATAATTTAAACTCTATTGAAGAAAAAAGAGCAGAATCAATCAACAACTTAGCACAAGATGTTTTAGCAAAACAAGATGAACTAATCAATAATGAATTATCTCAAAGATACACATACCTTGGATTTTTACAAGATGTACAAAATCAAATGAATTCAAATATTCTAAATTACATCGGAGCATCACAACAAAACAGCTCATCAGGTAACAGTTATAATGCACAAGCATATACTGCAAATAATTCCTCATCAGGTGGAACTTATAGCAATTATGCAAACCTTGCATCAGGGATATTAAGTTCTATGGGACCATATGGTATGGCAGCATCTGCAGCATTACAAATTTCAAAAAAATATGTATAAATAAAAACTTTCAAAACGGGTATTAAATTAATACCCGTTTTTTTGATGTATAATTTCAATATGAACATCTTACAAGAATTTGATACAATAGCAGCTATCGCAACTCCAATTGGCACAGGCGGCGTTGGAGTAATTAGAATTTCAGGTGATAAAAGTTTTGAAATTATTGATAAAATATATTCAAAACATAATCTTGAAGCTGGTAAAATTTCTCATGGTTGGATTTTAGATGGCGATAAAAAAATTGATGAAGTATTACTTCTACCATTCAAAAATCCTCACAGCTACACTGGAGAAGATGTCATTGAAATTCATTGCCATGGCGGTATCAATGTCGTAAGAAACATTCTTGATGTTGTTTTGAAAAATGGTGCAAGAATGGCTGAGCGCGGAGAATATACAAAACGTGCATTCTTGAATAAAAAAATGGATTTATCTCAAGCTGAAGCAGTAGCAGATTTAATCCACGCAAAAACCAGAGATTTTGCAAAACAATCAGCCAAAAATTTATCAGGTGTCCTAAGCACAAAAATCAAAGAAATAAGAAAAGATATATTTGATGTTCTTTCAAAAATCGTTGCAGGAATTGATTTTCCTGAAGATGTTGCAGAACCTGAATATGATTACATAATTTCTGAATTTGAAAAAGCACTTGATAAAATAAATTCAATCCTTGCTTCTGCAAATTCTTCTAACATAATGCGTCAGGGTATAAAAATTGCAATTGTCGGCAAACCAAATGTCGGAAAATCCTCATTATTTAATACATTACTAAATGTAGAACGTGCAATCGTGACAGATATTGCAGGCACAACACGTGATGTTTTGAAAGAAACTCTTGATTGGGATGTCGCAATTACATTAATTGATACTGCAGGTATAAGAGATAATGAAGAAGTCGACAAAGTTGAAGAAATCGGGATTGAATACTCAAAACAATCTGCTGATGAAGCTGATTTGGTAATATTTTTATACGACGTTTCTAAAGGAATGGATGATGAAGACAAAGCCATTTTAGATTTGATAAAAGACAAAAATCATATAGTTATTGCAAACAAATGTGACTTAGTAAAAGAAAGAAAAGATGGTATTTTCTATCTTTCAACAGAAACAAAAGAAGGACTTGATGAGCTTAAAAACAAAATTAAAGAAGCATCATACAATTTCTCTTTAGAAGATACAGAATTTATAACAAACACTCGTCAGCAAAATTGTCTTATTAAATGCAAAGAAAGTCTTACACAAGCACTTGAGGCTGCAAAAATTCATCAACTACAAGATTTAATTTCAATTGATTTAAAATCAGCACTGTTATTTTTAGATGAAATTACAGGAGAAGTGATTACTGACGATATTTTAAATAACATCTTTGACCATTTTTGTATTGGTAAATAAAACATAATTATAAATAATTTAAAGGGAAATTGATTATTTTATCAATATAATTTAATAACTAAAATATCTGTCAAAATCTACATCGTCAAAACTGCAAAGCAGTTTATACACATCATCATTTTCATCCATTCTTTGAAAACTGTAGTCATCAAATTTCCAATATTTAGGATTTATACCTTTTACTCTCACAATACCTGCATCACGTAAAATTAAAAGTTTCTTTTTAACTGTATCTACAGGCAATTCAACCATTTTAGCAAGCTCAACAGCCGTCACCCAATTATCAGTTGCACCTTTTTCAGGAGTCATAAACATCAATTCAAGTCCGACTTTTTTTAATTCTTTATCTTCATTTTCGAGCATATAATCATACATACAAATATATTAAAACTAAACATAAAAATTTTTATCATTTTTTTAGAGTAAATAAAACTACTACAAATGTAACATTTTATTAATATTATAGGCTATTGCGATTTACATTAACTATGATTAGTATATGATTGTAAAAAAGTGTTAGAGGGGTATTAATTTATGAGAATTACTTTTAATCCGCAAAACGGAAATAATTATAATCAAAACTTTCAAATGAGATTAACAGAAGCACCAAGCTTAGGGAAATATATTGATAGCTTTCACTTCAAAAAGCAACAAGATAATTTAAAGAAAGCCGTAAATTTAATCAGGGAATATGTCAGTCATTCTCCTGAAAACAAAAATCTTACAATTGGAGCTCTGCATCCATCAAAAGCAAATTACGTAAAAAGCGGCACTTATGATGAATTTTTTATTACTAAAAAAAATAAATTAAAAAAGACATCAGATAGAATGGAACGTGAAAATATTTATATGCAACTTGAAGGAACAGATAAAATTCAAGGTTTTTATATGAATCCTGATGAAAACCCAAAAAATTTAGCTGTTTGGTTTATGAATACTCTTAATTATTACAAACGTTCTTTCATGAAAAAATCTTAACAGCTCTTGGCAAAATTCCAAGACAATAAGATATAGCAACACCATAATTTGTAATAGGTACGTCTGATTTATTAGCAATCAAAATACGAGATAGCACTTCTCGTCTGTTTGTCATACAAGCTCCACAATGGATTATCAGCTTGTAATCTTTTACATCAGGGAAATCATGTCCTGCATAATTATGAATAACTAAATTTTTACCGGTTCTTTTTCTTAAAAGATTTGGGATTTTTACTCTGCCAATATCATCTTCTATTGCATGATGTGTGCAACTCTCTAAAATTAAGACCATATCGCCATCTTTTAAATTTTCAATCGCTTCAGCCCCTTTTGTAAATTCATCTAAATCCCCCTTCAATCTCGCAAAAAGTATTGAAAAAGATGTAAGAGGAATATCTTGAGGTACAATTTCAGAAACTTTTTTGAAAGCCTGACTATCAGTAATTACTAACGCAGGAGGAGTTTTCAAATTCTCAATAGCTTGTTTCAGTTCTGTTTCTTTAACCACATAAGGCATACAATTACTGTTTAATAAATCTCTTATAGTCTGCACTTGAGGCAAAATAATTCTGCCTTTCGGAGCCTCTTTATCAATAGGAATTACAAGAATTACAGTACTTTGAGGTGGGACTAAATCACCTGCAATCTTTGGAGAATTCACAAAATCCTCAGGCAGTAATTTTACAAGTGCTTCCTTAAACTTAAATACAAGAGCTTCATCATCTTTCACAGATGTGTATAAAACATTATCATAACCGGAAAGCTCAACTTTTTTAATATCGCACTTATTTTCAACAATCAGATATGGAATTTTAAGTTCTTCGAACTTTTTAATAAGTTCTTTCTCATAATCATCAATCCCGTTAAAATCACATACGATAATTGCAACATCAATACGGTTAATAACTTTCATCGTTTTTTCAACACGTTTTTCGCCTAATTCAGACTCATCATTTAATCCTGCTGTATCTAAAAAAGTTACAGGACCTACAGGCAAAAGCTCCATAGATTTTTCAACAACATCAGTAGTTGTTCCTGCAACATCTGATACAATCGAAATTTCTTGATTTGTTATTCGGTTTAAAAAAGAAGATTTTCCAACATTAGTTTTTCCAAAAACTCCTATTTGCAAACGCATTGATTTTAATGTTTTCATCTACTCACCCTCTACAAAGTAATTTAAAAAAATTATATTAAAAAAGGCCGTCAAAAGACAGCCTTTAAAACTTTTACCATCGGTTAAGAAATTAACCTCTGATACCCAATTTCTTGATTAATTCTCTGTATTCATCAAGATTTTGAGATTTCAAATAAGAAAGTAATCTTTTTCTTTTACCTACCATCATCAAAAGACCTCTTTTTGTAGCGAAATCTTTTTTATTTGATTTAAGGTGTTCAGTAAGTTCAGAAATTTTTTGGCTCATTAAAGCAACTTGCACTGCTGTAGAACCAGAATCTTTTTCGTTTTTACCGTATTGTTTGATAATTTCTTGTTTGTTTTTTAAGTTCATTTTAATTTCCTTTTCTTGTTGAGTGATTATTGGCGTAAGCACTCTACAAGTTGCATGATAATATATAAAGGAAAAAATGCAAGCATGAAATCTCAAATATGTTAAGGTTTTTAAACTATTCTATGAGTTTGATAATTTGCAGTTTGCAACGCTGCAATAAATTTTGAATAAGCTTCATTTACAGAACTAGAAGTTTTATTATACAAACCTTGGTCATACAAAGAATTTTTATCTGACATAGATGTCAATAAATCACCTTTATTTGAAACTTGATATTTAGACATCAAACTATTATTAATAGAGTTTTGTTGCTTTAATAAAGCCTCATATTCAGCTTCCAATTGTTTATAATTTGCGATCAAAGCTTCAGATTGAGCCTGGTGTTTTTCATATGCTTCCATTCGCATATTATAAAACGCTTCTGACGGATTATATAAATATTTTGGATTGTTTTGAGCAAAAGTATGAATTGATTGAGATTTCAATTGAGCCAATTGAAATTTCTCATAAGAACCGTATTTTGCTTTTAATTCAGGACTTTTTTCAAATTGTTCCTTTGAAACATAGCTAATTGCATCAACCATAATAATCCTCAATCTCTTATACTCTACATATATAAAGTATTTATTCCCGAAATAATTGCTTTTTATATTAAGTTTTATTACATAACAAATATTATAGATAATAATTAGTCATTGCGAGGCAACAGCCGAAGCAATCCAGCTTTTATTTTTTCATAAGCTGGATTCTTTCGGGCATAAGCCCTCAGAATGACAAAAGAAGAAAATCATATTTATTATGTAATTTTATGCTAAAATAAAATTATGATTGAAAGATATTCACGTAAAGAAATTGCAGATATATGGGACTTACAGTCTAAGTTTCAATATTATTTAGATGTAGAAATTGCCGTTGCAGAAGCATATGCAGAATTCGGGAAATTTCCTAAAGAAGACATCCAGGAATTAAAAAAGAAAGCTAAATTTGATCTGAAAAGAATTGATGAAATCGAAGCAGAAGTAAAACATGATGTTATCGCATTTTTAACCTGCGTAAATGAAAGTTTAGGCGATTTAGCAAAATATATGCATGTAGGAATGACAAGTTCTGATGTTATTGATACAGCTTTTGCTCTACAAATTCAAGACAGCGGAAAAATTATTCTAAAAGACTTAGACGAAACAATTCAATCATTAAAAGATTTAGCAAACAAACATAAAAATACAATTTGCATAGGACGTTCTCATGGAATTCATGCAGAGGTAATGACATTTGGAGTTAAAATCTGTAATTGGATTGATATTTTAGAACGTCAAAGAGCTAATTTTATCCACGCACTTGATGAAATCAGAGTTGGACAAATTTCAGGACCTGTCGGAACATACAGTAATATTCCTCCTGAAATTGAACAAATTACTTGCAAAAATCTTGGTCTAAGACCTGCAAGAATTTCAACACAAATTATTGCAAGAGATTACCACGCATACTTTATTCAATCCTTAGCTCTTATTGCAAGCGTAATTGAACAATTCGCAACAGAAATCAGACATTTACAACGTACTGAAGTATTAGAGGTAGAAGAAGGATTCGGGAAAAATCAAAAAGGTTCTTCTGCTATGCCTCATAAGAAAAACCCTGTTTTATCAGAAAACTTATGCGGACTTGCAAGAGTTGTGAGAGCAAATTCAATAGTTGCACTGGAAAACATTCCGCTATGGCATGAGAGAGATATTTCACACAGTTCTGCAGAAAGAATTATTTTCCCTGACAGTTTAACTCTTGTAGATTTTATGCTATCAAGATTTAACGGAATTGTTAAAAATTTAGTAGTACATGAAAAAAATATGCTTAAAAACACCGACAAATTTGGCGGTATAGTATTCTCACAAAAAGTATTACTAAAACTTGTTGAAAAAGGTCTGACAAGAGAAAACGCATACAGATTAGTCCAAAGAAATGCCCTTGATGCATTTGAAAATGATGGCGATTTCAGGGTAAATCTTCTAAATGATGAAGACGTCACAAAATTGCTTACACCTGTTGAAATAGATGAAATTTTCAACAAAGAAGAATTTTTGAAAAATATTAATACAATCTATTCAAAAATACTTGATTTATAAGCGTAAATACGGTAAAATTAATATATACGAGGAAGTTTATATAATGTCAAAGATAAAAATAACTGTATGTATGGGAAGTTCGTGTTTTGCTCGCGGGAATCAACAAAATCTTGCGTTTATTGAGGCTTTTATAAAAACTCATGATTTAGAAGCTGAAATAGATCTTGCAGGTGCAAGATGCGAAAATAAATGTGCATCAGGTCCTAATGTTACCATTAACGGAGTTGAATACAACAGCGTTAATGAAGAAAAACTTGAAGAAATTTTAACTAAATTAGTTAATAAAAAATAATACGCATCTTAATAATGGAGAATAAAAATGGATAGTCATTATCCCGTCTACACATTGATTAACGAATGTCATGACTGTTATAAATGTATTAGAGAATGTCCTGTAAAAGCAATTAAAATTGAAAACGGACACGCATCAGTAATCCCTGATAAATGTATTGCTTGCGGGAATTGCGTAAAAGCTTGTCCTTCAAACGCAAAAAGGGTAAGAAGCGACATAGCAAAAGCAAAAAATTTAATTCTTGCTCAGAAAAAAGTTTTTGTATCTCTTGCTCCTTCTTGGAGCGGGGTATTTGAACATTCTCCTAAAAAAATGATTGCGATTTTAAAATCATTAGGTTTTTCTGAAGTATCAGAAACCGCTCTTGGTGCTCAAGAAGTTTCAATAAAAACAGCAGAGATTTTAAACAGTGCAGATCGAGGACTTTTTATATCAAGTGCCTGCCCTGTAATTGTCGATTACATCAAGCATTACCGTCCGGAATTTTTAAAATGTATAACTCCAATCGGTTCTCCAGCAATGACACATGCAAAAATTTTAAGAGAAAAATATGGAGATGACATTTCAATAGTCTTTATTGGACCTTGTATCGGCAAAAAAAATGAAGTTTCATACACTGATTTAATAGATGTTGCATTAACATTTGAAGAATTAAAAATATGGATTCACGATGAAGGTCTTGATGTAGCAGGTATTACCTCAAATGAAGATAATAAATTTGTACCATACACAGCCTTTGAAGGAGCATTATACCCAATTGACGGCGGTATGAATGAAACCTTAAAAAGAATTGGTGTAAAAGACGGAATTCAACTAATAGATGTCTGCGGATTACACGCTTTTGAAAGAGCTTTAAACAATCTTAACCCTGACAAAATTGATAAAACAATTTTTGTAGAAGCTCTTGCATGCGAAGGCGGTTGTATTGGCGGACCTTGTATTTCAACCAATAAAGCTAGTTTATCTATCGTATCAGATGTTTTATCTAAAGTAAAAAACAGAGAATATATCCCTAAAAAAGCAACAACCATCGTTGATTACGATATGAAACAATGCAAAGTTGTAACAAAGGAATATCCATTAGAAGATATATTAAAAACATTAAAAAGAATAGGTAAACACACAGTAGACGATGAATTAAACTGTGGCGGATGCGGATATGCAACCTGCAGAGATTTAGCAAAAGCCTTACTTGATGGAGATGCAGAACCATCAATGTGCGTTTCTTACATGAGAAAAATTGCCGTCAGAAAAGCTGCTGCAATGATTAGATGTATGCCTGCAGCTGTCGTAATGGTAGACAACAATATGAATATTCTTGAAGCCAATGACAGTTTTATGAAAATGTTTACAGGTGAAATGTATGATGTCTTTAAAGCTAGACCTGACGGACTTGCAGGTGCTGCAATTGATAGAATTGTAGATTTTGCAGACATATTCAAAACAATCCTAAAAACAGGAAAAGATATCCACAAAGAACGCTACCACGTAAAAAATAAATTATATGACATTTCAGCTTTTACAATTGAAGAAAATGAAATTGTCGGAGCTGTAATCACAGATGTAACATCTTCTGAAACAAACAGAGAAAAAATTTCGCAAAAAGCCCACGAAGTTATATCAAAAAATATTTCAATCGTACAAGAAATTGCCTGCCTGTTAGGTGAACATATGGTTGAAACAGAAACTCTCTTAAGCTCTATTGCTGAAGACTATGATGATAATAATGATAACGAGGGTAATAATTAGTGTTCATAGATATCGACTGCAGTCAAATGAAAAAATATAACCAAAATGCTTATGGGGATTATTTTATTTCCAAAAGATATCCCGATGAAGCAAAATTGATTGCTGTCCTATCAGACGGACTCGGAAGCGGAATTAAAGCCAATATATTATCCTGCATGACAGCTACAATGCTATTAAAGTTTATTGAAGGTGACCAAATACCTATAAGCAAAGCTGCGGAAATTATTATGAATTCACTTCCTGTCTGTCAGGTAAGAAAAATAAGTTACTCAACATTTTCTGCAATAGAAGTTGATGATGACGGGAATGCTAAAATAGTTGAAGAAGGAAATCCCGAATTCATATGGATTAGAGAAAATGAAATTCTAAGACCAGAATTCAAATCAATCCCGTCAAAAACATTCAAAAACAGATGCCTAAAAGTTTATAGAATAAACCTTAAACTTGGCGACAGATTAATATTCTGTTCAGATGGCGTAACACAATCAGGACTCGGAAGCGGAAGATTAAAACTCGGACTTAGAAGAGAAGGATTAATAACCCTTTTACAGGACAAATTAAAAAATAATCCAGATATTTCAAGTACAGAACTTTCTCAATATATCGTAAGTCAAGCAAGAAATATTGAAACAGATAGATTACCCAAAGATGACATTTCAGCCTGCGTATTATTTTTCAGAGAACCTAGAGAATCTCTTGTATTCACAGGTCCGCCATATCATCAAGAAAAAGACGCAGAATATGCAAAAATATTTGACAAATTCAAAGGCAAAAAAGCAATAGCAGGGGGCACAACAGCAAACCTAATTTCAAGAGAACTAAACAGACCAATCACAATGGATACAACAATCAGTATAGGGAAACTCCCAGCCTGTTCATATATGGATGGTGTTGACTTAGTCACTGAAGGGATTTTAACTCTAACAAAAACCTTAGAATATCTTGAAGCAAATACCCCAGATATTGACAATGCAGCAGGTAAGTTGGTAAAATTCTTATTAGATAGTGATTGCATAACATTCATGGTAGGCGCAAAACTAAATCAAGCACACTATGATCCTGCATTACCAATAGAAATTGAAATCAGAAAAAATATAATTAAAAAAATTGCAAATGTACTGCAAAATAAATATTTCAAAAAAGTTAATATTCAATATATGTAAATTGCAAAAGTAAAATCAAAGTTAATAGAGAGGATAAAAAAATGGACAAAAAAATTAGTGTTAAAGTATGTTTAGGGACAACATGTTTTGTAATGGGTTCATCAAATTTGCAAGAATTAATTGAAACAGTTCCAGCAAAATACGGTGACAGAGTAGAAGTATCTGGCGTTCCTTGCCTTGGACTTTGCTCAATTGATTGGGAATTTTCAAAAGCTCCATATGTAAAAGTTGATGATGATGTAATCAAAGAAGCAACTGTTGAAAAAGTTTTAAAAGCAATTGATGAAAAATTGAATAAATAGATAAATTAATAAAAATTTGAAATTACCATAACACCTGATTAATAAATTTTAATCAGGTGTTATTATTACCTTTGAAAAATTTCATGTTCATGCCATAATAAAATTATGTGGAATAGCAAAGAGGTGTAGAAAAAATGGCAATGAATACCAGTACTCCAAAACAGACATCACATTTAAAAAGAGAAATTTTGGTAAGACTAATAAAAGCATACTTAAGCGATAATTTTGAAGAAAATACAAGATTAATCCCTTATGACATGCGTCCAAAAGGTAGTGAAGTACCATATAGATGCTGTATTTTTAAAGAAAGAGCAATCCTAAGAGACAGAGCAATTGCAGGATTAGGATTTTCTATTGAAGAAACAGATGACAGCACTTTATTATCAGAATTAGCAGAAAAAGCTGAAAAAAGAGAAGCTCCAGAAGACAAACCGCTAACTGTTTTAACAACAGCTTGCAAAGGTTGTGTTCCTTCAAGAATTTATGTAACAGACCTATGTCAAGGTTGCGTAGCTAGACCTTGCGTAAATACTTGTAAATTTGGAGCAATCTCAATTCAAAACGGCAAATCAGTAATTGATCCTGCTAAATGTAAAAATTGCGGAATGTGTGCTCAAGTTTGCCCATATCAAGCAATTCAAAAAATCATCGTACCTTGCGAAAGCGCTTGCCCAGTAGGTGCAATTGCAAAAGATGAAGACGGTCATGCAAGAATTGATTTTGAAAAATGTATTTCTTGCGGAAAATGTGCATCAGCTTGTCCATTCGGCGCTGTACATGAAAAAAGCCAAATTATTGATGTATTAAAAAATATAAAAGCAGGTAAAAAAGTAATTGCAATGGTAGCACCTGCAATGTTTGGCCAATTACCTTGCACTCCAAAACAACTAAAAGAAGCTATTATGAAACTTGGCTTTACAGATGTTTATGAAGTAGCACAAGGTGCAGATGTAACTACAAAAAATGAAGCAGCTGAATTTGTAGAAAGATTGGAAAAAGGTGCAGAATTTATGACAACATCTTGTTGTGCAGGTTACAATGAGCTTGTTGATAAACATATTCCTGATATGAAACCTTTCAGATCAGACACAAAAACTCCAATGTACTATACAGCAGAAATCGTAAAACAAGAAAATCCAGATGCTGTTACAGTATTCTTCAGCCCTTGCGTTGCTAAAAAACGTGAAGCTCTAAATAATTCAAACGTAGATTACGTTCTAAATTACGAAGAAATCGGTGCTTGGATGATTGCTTTAGGAATACAAGTTGCAGAATGCGGAGAAAGTGAATTCAAAACAGAAGCATCTGCAGAAAGCAGAAATTATTGTGTAACAGGCGGAGTTGCAAAAGCAGTTCAAACATTGTTACCTGAAGAAATTCCTGCACACCCTGTAATTATTGACGGATTAACAAAACAAACTGTAAGAGATTTGAAAAAATATGCTAAAAACGGTATGTGCGATTTAGGTAACTTAATTGAAGTTATGGCTTGCACAGGCGGTTGCTTAGGCGGAAACTCGACAGTAAACGCAATAAAACCGGCATTAAAACAGGTTACAAATTACGTAAATGAAAGTACTTCTATAAAAGAACAAAAATAAAAAAATAAAAAGCGGGAATTAAAATCCCGCTTTTTTATTATATAATAAAACTATGGAAAATAAGAAGAGAAAAATAAGTATAATCGGTTCCACAGGCTCAATCGGAACTCAAGCATTAGAAGTTATTGAAAAATTACAGGATAAATTTGAAATTATAGCTCTTGCAGGCGGTCACAATAAAGATCTTTTGCAAAAACAAGCAGAAAAGTTTAAACCTAAATACACCTGCCTTGGGGAAGAAGGTTTAGAAAAAATTTGTTCTGATAAAGAAAATGATATTATCTTGGTAGCTTGCTCTGGAAAAATTGGACTTCGTCCGACATTAACAGCTATTAAAAACGGGATTGATATTGCACTTGCAAATAAAGAAACACTTGTTATGGCAGGTGATATTGTAATGAAAGAAGCAAAAAAATACGGAGTAAATATAATCCCTGTAGATAGCGAACATTGTGCAATTCATCAATGCATAAAAGATATTACACAAGTTGATAAATTAATAATAACAGCTTCAGGCGGCCCATTTTTGCACAAATCAATAGATGATATGAAAAATGCAACAGTTGAGCAAGCTCTTGCTCATCCACGTTGGAATATGGGTAAAAAAATTACCGTAGATAGTGCAACTTTGATGAATAAGGGATTGGAAATAATTGAAGCTCACCACTTATTCGGATTTGATTATGATAAAATTGATGTTGTAGTACACCCTCAAAGTATTGTACATTCTGCAATTGAATACGTTGATGGTAGTGTTCTTGCTCAAATTGGCTTGCCTAGTATGCATATTCCTATCCAATATGCAATCACTTACCCTGAACGCTTTGAAGGTATTAAATCAAAAAGTTTCAGTTTTGCAGATATTGCAAGATTAGATTTTGAAAAACCTGATTATGAGAAATTCCCAACAGTTAAACTTGCTTATGAAATGGGTAAACTCGGCGGAACTGCAACTGTATGTATGAATGCAGCGAACGAAGAAGCAGTATTTGCATTTCTTGACGGAAAAATAAAACTTTATAACATATACGAAATAACAAAAAAAATGTGCAATGAACATAAAGTTATAAAAAATCCGACAATTGATGAAATCTTTGCGGTAGATAAAGAAATCCGAGAAAAAACAAAAGAATTAATTATGTTGCAATATGCATTAAAATAGTTTATACTTATAATTAAAGGAGGCTAAAATGATTAATTTTAAAGCGTTAAGGGTTGCCCCCCCCCCGCGAAGGTCGCTTATTGTAAGGGGTTAGAGGGATTTACCCTAGCAGAGGTTCTTATAACTATTGGGATTATTGGAGTAGTTGCTGCAATGACACTACCTTCTGTCATTTTAAATTACCAAGAAAAAGCAACTATGACTAAAGTAAAAAAAGCATACAGCATAATTAACCAAGCATATCAGAAAGCATCATTTGATAATGCCGGACCAAGAAACACCTGGAATTGCAGTGCAGGCAACTGTACTTATGAATTTTTTACAAAATATTTTAATAACATAAAAACCTGTGGAGAAAATCCTTGCAAAATAACCTTTCAAATTGTTGGTTCTACTGGACAAAATATGACATCAATCAGCCCCGCATTTTATACAGCACTTGCAGACGGTATAACAATTTTCTGGTATAACGATCCTGAAAATATATATATTATAACCAGTGGTTTTAAACCATCTGAACCTAATAGTACCTCTGCTATAAAATTAATAGCTAATAAAAATGCTTTTCATTTAAGTTTATATTCAGCTCAACCCAAAGCAGGAACTATGGCATGTGGTGACAGTTGGAATCCGGTAAATTTATATAAAGGAGGACCTGGCAATGGCTGCCCTGCATCTGCAGTCGACTGGATTATGAGATATGAAAACATGGATTATTTGCGTTGTGCACAAAAAATGAAAGATAACGGCACTAATTCTTGTAAATAACTTACAATATATCCAAAGGATCAACATCAATAGCTAATTTAATATCTTTTGGCATAATGATTTTATTCAAAAAACTTGATATAAATTTATGTCCTTTAGCTCCCATTTTATTTTTTATCAAAAGCTGGAAACGATATTGACCGTTTATTCTTTCAATTACACAAGGACTTGGCCCTAAGACTTCAATACATTCTGAAATTCCTTTTTCATCATCTGTGCCGACTATCTCATTATTTCCGATGCTTCTGTCAGTCGCTGCGCTCCCGTATTTCTCAATCATAGTACATAATCGTAATGCAATTTCCTGAGCTGATTTTTCTGCTCTAAAATTATTCTGCGAACTCAAAATCAGTCTGATTATTTGGCTGAATGGAGGATAGTCAAATTCTGCACGTGCCGCAATTTCTGTTGCATAAAATTCTCCGTAATTTTGAGATTTAGCGCTTTCTAGTGCATAGAAATCAGGATTGTAAGTTTGGAATAGAACTTTTCCTGCAAATTCTCCACGTCCTGCACGTCCTGCGACCTGAGTAAGCAGTTGGAAACCTCTTTCTGATGCTCTAAAATCAGGTAAATTAAAGCTTGCGTCAGCAGAGATTACACCTACAAGTGTTACATTTGGATTATCAAGACCTTTTGCAATCATTTGGGTTCCAACTAAAATATCAATATCACCCCGTTGGAATTTTTCCAAAAGTCTAATATGTTCACCTTTACGCACAAGAATATCACTGTCTATACGTTCAACATTATTTTCTGGGAAAATATCTTTTATGTATTGTTCAATTTTTTGAGTCCCGGTACCGCTATTTTTAAAAGCATCAGAACCACATTCAGGGCATACATCAGGGAAATATTCCGTATGATTACAGTAATGACATTTAAGCATTTGATCTTTTGAATGCCAAATCATTGGGATTGCACAATTCGGGCATTCAATTACATGACCACATGCCTGACATTGTGTGAAAGTCGAAAAACCGCGTCTGTTTATCAAAAGAATTACTTGTTGTCCTTTTTCAAGAGTTTCTGTAATTTCTGTTTGCAAAGGAATAGAAATTACATTTTTATAAGCAGCTCTACCATGATCTTGCATGTTTATAACAGTCACAGGTGGAACTTTTGCATCATTAAATCTTTTTTTCATTTCAAAAAGATTACCTGAATTAACAGCTCTATAATAAGTTGAAATATCAGGAGTTGCAGAGCCTAAAAGCAGCGGGCAGTTGTGAAATTCCGATAACTTTTTAGCTACTACTCTCGCATCATAACGCGGAGCAGGGGTAGTTTGCTTATAAGCACTTTCGTGTTCTTCATCAATAATTATCAAACCGATATTTTTCAATGGAGCAAAAACTGCAGATCTTGCACCTGCTAAAATTTTAATTTCATCTTTATAAAGTTTTTGCCAAACATCATATCTTTCACCGTCAGATATACTGCTGTGCCATATCGCTACATCTTCAGTTCCAAATTTTTTTGCAAGACGTTTTGTCAACTGAGATGCAAGAGCAATTTCAGGAGCTAAGAAAAGAACATTTTTCCCTGATTTAATCGTATCATCTATAAGTTTGAAATAAACCTCAGTCTTACCGGATGCAGTAACCCCATGAAGTAATATTTCATTAGGAGTATCTATTTTATTTTTAATTCCTTCATAAACTTTTTTTTGATCTCCTGAAAGTTCAAATAACGCTTCTCTTTCAGTAATCCTTAAAATATCAAGAGGATTTCTGTATAATTCTTCTTGTATAAGTTTTACACAACCGAGCTGTTCAAGTTTTTTTATTGTAGCTCTTGTTGTTTTTGCATATTTTTCAAACAAAATAAGAGGCATTTTACCTGATTTTTGAAGCAATTCCAAAACCTGAATTTGTCTTTTTGTAGCTCCGTCATATTTTACAAATTCAATTAATTGTTCTGTTTTTGAAGCTTTTTCAATTAATTTCATAGGAATTGCAGCATTCAAAACAGTTACCAAATCACAGCAATAATAATTTGCAACCCACTCTAAAAGTTTTAAATATTCAATCGAAAAAAGCGGAGTTTCATCTAAAATTTTATTAATCTTTTTTACCTTAAAATCCCCGGGTAAATAATCAGAAAACCCTACACAAAAAGCATTAATCAGCCCTTGTCTTCCAAAAGGCACAAGTATAGCCTGCCCGATTTTAATTTTATCTTGCATTTCATCAGGAATTAAATAACTAAAAGTTTTAACTCCCAAACCTTTTATATTCACAAGTGCTGATGCGTATTTGCTCAAAAAACCTCCTTAAAAAGCAAAACAGATGCGAGGGACAATACTTAAGATACCCAATAAATTAGAACAAATCTACCCGAGTACATTAATCTTGCATAGCGCTAATACAAATAATAATAAATTTTATATTAATCTGTAAAAGCGCCCCATACAAGATCGTAAGCTGTGTCAGGTGAAGCGTTACGCTTCTTCCATAAATTCTTTACGAGCTTCTTGAATAGCTTCTTCCAACAAATCAAGCTGATCAGGAGAAAAAGTTACACCTTTTTTAGTAGGAAGCCAAGTTGCACCATCATCAGTTGTGTAGAATATTCTCATATTCAAATAGCTTCTTCCTTTGTATTCACTAACAGAAATTTGTAATTGTTCAGTTTCACTTCTTTCAATAGTAGCCAAAATTTTAGCGTCTGCCATTATAATCTCTCCTTACTTAAATGTTACATTTTAATCTTAGCACAGAAAACTCATTTTTATGTTAAAGTTTAAATAAAAATAAGGAGAAAATTTATGATAAAAGTAGCTGTATGCGGAGCAATGGGTAAAATGGGCAAAGAAGTATGCCAAGCAGTTCTTGACTGTCCTGATACCGAATTGGTCGCAAAAATAGATATTGCAAGCGATGAAATGTACCACCATATTGAAGACGCAAATCGAGTTGTAGATATAGATGTATTAGTTGATTTTACTCAACCAAAATCAATTTTTGAAAATGCAAAATACTGCCTAAATAACGGAATAAAAATTGTAATAGGCACAACAGGTCTAAAAGATGAAGAAATCGAATTTTTGAAAAAACTTTCACAAGAAAAAAATACAGGCTGTCTAATTGCTCCAAACTTTTCAACAGGAGCAGTTTTGATGATGATGTTTGCTCGTCAGGCTGCAAAATATTTTGATAATGCAGAAATCATAGAACTTCACCACAACCAAAAGAAAGATGCCCCATCAGGTACTGCAATTAAAACCGCTGCAATGATGGCAGAAGTCAAAGATGATTTTACAAAAAATAATTGTCCTGAAACTGAAACAATAGAAGGTGCAAGAGGCGGAAATTCTTATTCAAATATTCACATACATTCTGTAAGAATGCCTGGTTACATCGCATCACAAGAAGTAATTTTCGGTTCATCAGGTCAAATTATGACAATCCGTCACGATTCAATGGACAGAAAATGCTATATGCAAGGAGTATTGCTTGCAGTAAAACACGTCGCAGAGAAAAACGACTTTGTCTATGGACTTGACAATATTATGTAATTTAATTTTTATAAAAACTTTAAGCGGTTTATTAAATTAAACCGCTTTTTTACGTTTTGTAATACTTATACAATATATCTATTTTTTTGATAAACTAAATATTACACATTAAAAAGGGAGCATAGATATGAGAAAACCAAATATCGCAATTTTAGGCGCAACTGGCGTTGTAGGTAGAGAAATCACAAAAATAGTTGATGAATTAGGAATTCAATTTAACGAAATTAAATTTTTATCAAGTGCAAAATCTGCAGGAACGAAATTAGAATTCCAAGGAAAGACCTACACCGTAGAAGAAGCTAAACCTGAAAGTTTTGATGGTGTAAATATCGTACTAGCTTCAGCCGGCGGTTCTACATCTCAAAAATTTGCCCCTGAAATCGTTAAACGAGGCGGAGTTTTAATTGATAATTCAAGTGCTTTTAGAATGGAAAAAGATGTTCCGCTTGTAATTGCTTATGTTAACGATGAAGATTTGAAAAAGCATAAAGGTATAATCGCAAATCCAAATTGTTCAACATCACAATTAATGCTAGTATTAAAACCATTACATGAAAAAGCTAAAATCAAAAGATTAATAGTATCAACATATCAAGCTGTATCAGGCGCAGGACTTGCTGCAATTAATGAACTTACAGCAAATACTAAAGCAACTTTAGCAGGAGAAGAATTTGAAAATAAATGTTTCAAAAAACCTATTTCTTTCAACGTAATTCCGCAAATTGATGTATTCTGTGATAACGGATACACAAAAGAAGAAATGAAAGTAGTGAAAGAAACTAAAAAAATTCTTCACTTACCGCAAGATTTACCAATCTCTTGTACAGCTGCACGTGTACCGGTTTATAACGGGCATTCTGAAGCTGTTGATATTGAATTTGAAAATGAAATTTCTCCTGATGAAGTAAGAGAAATCTTAAAAAATTCTTTCGGAATAAAAGTTATAGATAATCCTGACAATTTTGAATACCCTACAACTCGTGATGCATCAGGAGTTGATCCTGTATTTGTCGGCAGAATCAGAAAAAATCTAGCCTTTGATAACGGTATTTCACTATGGTGCGTAGCTGATAACTTAAGAATTGGCGCAGCATTAAATACTGTCAGAATTTGTCAAAAAGTTATAGAAATGGAGTTATACTAATAAAATGCAAATATCTAAATTAACAATTACCCCGCTTACATCAGGATGTTATACTTCAATTATAGACAAACCTTCTCCTGAAGTAGCAGGAAGATTTATCAAAGAAAGACTAAGCACTGGAAGTTACTATGATCACAAAACTGCAAAAATTTTTAGAAAAATACCTAAATTTCTAAAAGATTTAGTAAACCCTCAAAGCAAAGTCTCAAATGAAAGAAAATTTAATACATATTACTAAAATAAAACCCACAAAAATGTGGGTTTTATTAATATTACTTTACAAAAAAAGCAATTTCTATTTTCATCCTGCTTTACCAATATAACAGGAGAAAATTATATGAAAATTACAACAATTACTAAAAACCATCTAAACAAAGTCCCAACTCGTTTTGATGACATCCAAAAAGAAATTAAAATGGTTAAAATTAACCAATACTTTAACCAAAAACCAAATATGCAAATTAAAGAAGGTACATATAAAATTGGAGATGTAATAGGAAAAACCCTTAACAAAATAGTATAATATTACTTTTTGTTAAACCGGTGCGACTTTCTAACCTGTTTTTGGTACAATTATTGTAAGGAAACAGGGATATGTTAGTACAAAGAGAAGATTTAAGAGCATTAATTGATACAATCCATCATGCAGGGAAAACAGTTGTTACTACAAACGGGTGTTTTGATATTTTGCACGTTGGTCACGTCAGATAT
Source organism: Clostridium sp. CAG:768 (assembly GCA_000437435.1). Classification (GTDB taxonomy): domain Bacteria; phylum Cyanobacteriota; class Vampirovibrionia; order Gastranaerophilales; family Gastranaerophilaceae; genus Stercorousia. Next base: position 158,717 of record FR899627.1, read on the forward strand.
TTGGAAAAAACTAAAACTTTTGGTGATTATTTAATTGTTTTATTAAATTCCGATAAATCAGTTAAAAGCATCAAAGGTCCGTCACGTCCAGTTAATAACGAAATGGATCGTGCAGAAATATTAAGTGCTTTGAGATGTGTAGATTATGTGGTATTATTTGATGAAGACAGTCCTAGAAATCTTTTAGATGAAATGAAACCTGACGTTTACACAAAAGGCGCAGATTATACTATGGAAACTCTCCCTGAAGCCGATATTATGAAAAAAAACGGCACCAGAGTTGAATTCATAGATTTTGTAGAAGGAAAATCTACTACAAAAACTATTGAAAAAATGAAGGAGGCATAATTCTATTAAAATATTATGAGCGAATATTTATACATACTCTTTGATGAGCCAAAGAAAAATCTAATAATTGGAACAACTTCAAATTTATTAATGCATATGCATGAAATCAAAAATAAAACTAACGATATTTACAAAAATGAATATGAAACAAACAAACTTGCATATTATGAAAAATTTGATGAACTTTCACAAGTAATAATCCGAGAAAATGAATTAAAAAATCTTTCTAAAGAAAACTTAATAAGTCTAATAAAAGAAGACAATCCACAATGGAACGATTTGCATGATACTATTTTAAAAATATGGAATACATCAGCAAAACTTCACGACAAAAAACAAATTACACAAAAAGGAGATAACATATGAAAACCTTTACATTAGAAGAAATCACACATATCACAGGTGGTATGCTAACAAAGGTGGAAGACGTAAAAATTTCACAAATTGCACCTCCGCTATTGTCAGATGAAAATACTCTTGCTTTAGCTTTGGGCGAAGAAGAAATTGCAAACCTTGCAAAATCAAAAGCAAAAGCGGCATTAGTGCCATTAGGAGTTCAAATTGAGGGTTTTACAACTATTGAAGTTGAAAGACCAAGACTTGCAATGATGAAATTGTTAAATCTTTTCTATGTTGCACCGGAAGTATATAAAGGAGTTCATCCTACAGCAACTATTCATCCAACAGCTAAATTAGGCGAAAATGTAGAAATTGGACCTAATGTAGTTGTGTCACACGATGCTATAATTGGTGATAATACGAAAATTGCAGCTAATTCATATATTGGCGGCGGTGTAAAAATCGGTAAAAATTGCTTTTTCCACGCTGGTGTAAATGTTGGAGATAGAGTTCAAGTTGGAAATGATGTAATTTTACATCATGGTGTATCATTAGGTGCTGACGGTTTTAGCTTTGTAACAGAAAATCCTGACAACATTGAACAAGCAAGAAAAGATGGGGAAATCAAAGAAACAAATACAAAACATGTTATCTTTAAAATTCCTTCAATTGGTGCTGTTGTAATTGGAAACAACGTTGAAATCGGAGCTAACACAACTATTGACAGAGGAACAATTGAAAATACAACTATCGGTGATAATACAAAAATTGATGACCTTGTAATGATTGGTCACAATTGTAAAATCGGCGAAGGTTGTTTAATCGTATCTCAAGTAGGTATTGCAGGAAGTTGTGTAATCGGTGATAGAGTTGTTATCGCAGGTCAAGCAGGTCTTGCAGATCATATCGAAATCGGTTCAGATACAATTATTACAGCAAAAGCTGGTGTTACAAAATCATTCCCTGAAAAATCAATCGTTGTAGGTATTCCTGCAATGCCAAGAAAAGATTTCATTAAACAACTTAAAACATTAAAAGATGCTCAAGAAATCTTTGCAAAATTCAGAAAATACGAACCATTACTAAAAGAATTTGAGGATAATATCAATAATGACCACAATTCTTAAAGAGACATCAATAACAGGCAACGGGCTTATGAAAAATAAGCCCTGCACTGTAAACTTTTTTCCATCAAAAACAGGCAAAATAAGATACTTCATCAATGGTGCAGAACCATTTGAAGCTTGTGTTGATAATGTATTAGCGACAGATCATTGTGTCGTTTTAGGAAACAAAAAATCTAAAGCAATGTTGACAGAACATTTGACAGCTGCTTTAGCTTTTTGCGGAATAGACAGCATTGATATTTGTATGGACGAAATGGAAGTACCGGCACTTGACGGAAGTTCTAAAAAATGGGTTGAACTTTTTGAAAAAGCTGGGATTGAAAAACATTTATTTGAAAAAACAAAACATTATACAGTTACAGAACCTGTATATTATTTGAATGGGAAAACAAGTCTAGTAATATTACCTGCAGATGATTTATATATTTCTTATGCAGTAAATTATGATCACCCAGATCTAACAAGACGCTGGGTTGCATATAACCCGAAAAACAAACAAGAAATCATTGAAGCAAGAACTTTTGGATTTTATAAAGATTTAAGAAAATTCCAAATGTTGGGGTTTGCGCAAGGTGTTACAATTGAAAATACATTAGGACTTAAAGAAGATGGATATACATCAGAATTACGTTCTGAAAATGAGCCTATTAAACATAAAATTTTAGATTTAATTGGTGATTTGTATTTAACAGGTGTAAATCCGCTAAATTTGAAATGCCAAATCTTAGTTAAAGAAGCAGGTCATGCAGTACATATCAAAACTGCCAAATTATTAAAAGATAAATTAATAGAATGTAAATAAGGAGACAGAAATGACAGAAGAAACTAAACAAGAAGTTTTGCAATTTGACACAATGCAAATTATGGAAATGATTCCACACCGTTACCCATTCTTACTTGTAGACAGAATTACAGAATGTGTACCAGGTAAATACGCAAAAGGGTATAAAAATATGACTATGAATGAACAATTCTTCCAAGGTCACTTCCCTAACAACCCAATCATGCCTGGCGTATTGCAATTAGAAGCTATGGCTCAATGCTCAGCTCCTGTATTAATGACAATGCCTGAATTCAAAGGCAAATTAACTCTTTATGCAGGTATAGACGGTGTAAGATTTAAAAATATCGTAAGACCTGGTGACAGATTTGATATGGAAATCGAACTTACAAAAGTTAAAGGTCCTATCTGCAAAGCTCACGGTATCGGAAAAGTTGACGGTAAAGTATGTGTAGAAGCAGATATGACTTTTGCTCTTAAATAGAAATCAATAATTAAAAATAAATAAAAAAAAGACTTGAGTATATCTCAAGTCTTTTTTATTATTCAAAATCTAAACTAAATCTTACATATTCTTCTTCATTATCAAAATTTTTAACAATAGTTATTCCATCTTTATCAAAAATAGAAGCTTTTAAAAATTTTCCTTCTTCATAATTTATTATAGATTTTATTGCATAACTATCTCTAAATTCAACATCTTTAATTCGGTTCCCAGTATCATCAAATTCAGAATAATAATTCAAATGAATACCATCATTCGACGCAAATTCTTTACTTAGTATTCCATTTTCAAACTGTTGAACAACATTTTCAGATCTTTGCCCTTCAATTTTAGAGAAATCAAAATATTTTTTATCCAAAACAAATGGCTTTTTACTATCAGGGATTTTCGATAAACTCATATTATTTTCTCTTGTTTTAGCAGCACTTTTTCTTGAACTTTTTTTAGTTTTTGGTCTTTCTGGAGCTATATCTTCAATAATATTATCTTCAGGTGAAATATTTTTATCATCATTTTTTATAACTTGTTCTGCTAAATCTTGTTTATTAGAAACATTTTCAACTGTATCAACATTTGAATTTTTAATTCCACTAACATTGATATCAGCAGTTTCAGGCTTTGGACTTTTTGAATTAGGAATTACATCTTCTGCCAAATTTGTTTTCTTTAAACCACTTCCTCCGTGACGACCTAAATAATACAAACCACCAATAACTATTGCAGCAGCAGCTGTTGCAGCAAGAGTATATTTAATAATTTTTTGTTTTCTTTCTTTTTGCCTATTTGTATTTTCTAATTTCAGATTTTGTTCTGTATTATTTGTTGAAGATGCAAAATTAATATAATTAGACTTAATATTCTGAATTTTCATAATCTAATTAAAATATCAACAAAAAAATTTTTGCCCAAATAGCAAAAAAATTTTTTAGGATTTTTCTATGAAAAGGAGAAAAATTATGAAAATATACAATATTACCCCTATAAAACTCGATATTATAAATAATAAAATTAAACAACACGAAACAAATGTCATTAATAATACTCAAGCAGAAAAATACGGAAAACTTCCAACTACCAGTCAATATTTAGCATTCACCGGCGGATACAGCTTGGACTTAGGGCAAACTATAAAACAGCTAGACAAACTCGCTCAAAAAAATTCATCAGTTTACCCACCAAACATCAGGGAATGGGCTGGAATGATTTTAGATGAAGGGAATAAGACTAAAGAAACCCTTATTTCTATCCACAAAAAATATTTTGCTAATTTAAAAGAATGTTTCAGTTTAGATGAAATAAAATCTAAATTTCCGGAATTTAAAGACGTAATTTCTTCAGATAATGCAAAAATTTCTAAAGGTTCATTTATAGACAAATTCCAAAAAGGTAAACTTGAATTTTTTGATAATGATGAAGATTTATCTGTTCAGTTAATTAAATTATACTGGGGAGAAGGATTTTCTCTTAATGACTTAAAAAAATATGCAGACGGTCAAGATCTATATTACACAATGACAAAATTACAAATTCCGACAGCTAACAGAGATTATGGCCATGTACTAAAATTCTCAGATCCAGAATATAATGAAAGATTAACTCGCGAAATGACAGAAAAACGTTTGGCAGCTTTGGATAAAAAAGCACAAATGCAAGACGGAGAACCTATATATATTAAACGAGGTCCGCTATCTGCTGAACACAGACAAAAAATTTCAGAAGGATTAAAAAAATTCTACCAGCAAAACCCTGAAAGAATTTACGACATGTCTGAAAGACAAAAAGAATTCTACCGCCAAAATCCTGAAAAATCAGAAGAATTAACCCTTGTGTTAAACAAGGCTTGGAATATTTTTGGGGCTGACAGAATTAAAGCTGCAATGAGCAAATTTATGAAATCTAAAGGAGTAAAATCATTTGATCCTGAAAGAAATCCTATAGATATGCCTAAAGAACAATCCAAATTATTAAAACAATTCTGGGGAACAAATGAATGGGCAAGAAAATCTTTCTCAAAAAACATGGAATTTGCTTGGAAAAAAGTAAAAGAAGATATGGATAAATTTTATATTATCGACATAACCCCTGAAGGCTTCAAGCAAAAATTTTATCAATGGGCCAAAGAAAAAAATCTAAATTTAGATAACCTTGATTTCAATTTCAAAATATACAAACATAAACATGAACTTAATTCCGGAAATGGAGCTGAATTAAGTAAATATACACCAGCATTTATAGATGAGTATTCAGAAAAAGTTCATATTGATCAAAGCAGTGTAATGGCTAATACTTATATGCTTTCACTAATGAACTTATCTAAAGACCTAAAAAATATATCTAAAAAACCTAATTTATCATCAGAAACACAAAAAACTATCGAATTATCAAGACATCTTATTAAAGAACTTTTATTTGAACAAGGTGAAGGACTTCAAAGACGTATCAGAACTTTTGATGGCACTGAAATTCAAGAAATATACAGATCTATTTTAACTCTATTTTTAAAATTAGATAATGCAGATAAATTTATATCACTATTTAAGAAAAATCTTGATAATGCATACATTACTGTCGAAAAACGTCAAGGTAAACCAATAATGATAGATAAAGATATGCTTGTAGGCGTATTAAAATAATATAAAAATCCACGACATTTCCTCAACTTTGTACTATAATTGAAACATTAAGTATAAGAGAGGGTAAAAACGGGAGCGAACATCTGTGAGCGACTAACAAAAATACTTAAAAATTTCAACAAAAATTACAAGAGAGGATAAAAAAAACGGAGGCAAAGCCTCTGACTAAAAAATAACAAGTAACACAAAATTGATAAAGAGGGTAAAAAGATGATAGACAAAACCGCAATTATTCACCCATCAGCAAAAATTGCAGATGATGCAATTATCGGACCATACGTAGTAATAGGTGAAAACGTTACAATCGGACACAGAACAAGAGTAATTTCTAATGCTCATATTGAATTTGCAGAAATCGGCGATGATTGTACAATCTCACCATTTGCAACAATCGGCTCTGAACCGCAAGATTTGGGGTACAAAGGCGAAGCTACAAAAGTTGTAATCGGAGACGGAACAATTATTAAAGAAAACGTAACAGTTCACAGAGGTGCAGCTTGCGGTGATTTTACTACAAGAATCGGTAAAAAATGTCTTTTAATGGTTGGCTCACACGTTGCTCATAACTGTGTTTTAGATGATCAAGTTATTTTAGCAAACTTAGTAACTTTAGGCGGACACGTTCATGTAGGCTTTGGAGCATTCGTAGGCGGAATGAGCGTATTCCACCAAAACATCAGAATAGGTGATATGGCAATTATCAGCGGTTTCTCTGCTTCACGTCAAGATATTCTTCCATATTCAAAAGGTGAAGGCAGACCACCTGTTCCACGTGGATTAAACGTAATAGCTATGAAACGTCGTGGAGTTCCTCAAGAAATAAGAACTGCTACAAATGAAGCTTTCAAATTATTAATTTCTGAAGAATACAACACATCACAAGCTATCGAAAAAATTAAAGCTGAAATTCCGATGAATGAATATATTGAAAAAATGATTGAATTCATTCAAACATCTAAACGAGGAGTGCTTTTAAAAACTCACAAATCAGGGCATGAATCATTACAAGATGAATAAATTTTCTATAAATAGAATACTACAATAACTAAAAAGCATCGTTATAAATCTCAAATATTTTGATATAAAATTATAATGATGCTTTTTTAAACTAATATAAATAGGAGAAATTATGCAAAAAACAATTTGGGAAAAATATGCAGAAGTTTTAGTCGATTACTCAACTAACGTTCAAAAAGGCGATTTAGTACAAATAAGAGCAACAAGCATTTACGCAAAAGATTTGGTAAAAGCTGTTTATAAAAGAGTAATTCAAAAAGGTGCTCATCCGATTGTAAGAACATCTTTTGAAGACATGTCAGATATTTTTATTAAATACGCTTCAGATGAACAACTTGATTTCATCGACCCGATTGTAAAAATGGAATATGAAACTATTGATAAATTCATTTCAATCGGAGCTCCTATGAATACAAAAAATATGGCTCGTGCTGATTTAACAAAACTTTCAAGACGATCAAAAGCCTCTCAAGGATTATCAAAAACTCTTATGGAACGCTCTGCTAAAGGGGAAGCAAGCTGGGTTGTAGCAGATGTTCCAACTCACGCATTGGCTCAAGAGGCTAAAATGTCTTTTGATGAATATTCAGAATTTTTATTCAATTCCTGCTACTTAAACTTAGACGATCCTGTTGCAAAATTGCGTGAACTTGATGAAAAACAAACCAGATTAGCAAATTATTTAAACAATGTCAAAAAAATAAGAATAGTCGGCGAGAAAACTGATATTACATTCGGAGTCGAAGGCAGAAAATGGATTAGCTGTTCAGGAATAAATAATTATCCTGACGGTGAAATATTTACATCTCCTGTAGAAAATGATATAAATGGCGAAATTTATTTTGATTTCCCTCAAAATTATCGCGGAAACTCTGCTACAGGAGTACATTTATGGATTGAAAACGGACAGATTGTAAAATTTGAAGCCGATACAGGAAAAAATTACCTTGAAGCAATGTTCAACATGGACGAAGGTTCAAAAGGCATTGGAGAAATTGCAATCGGAACTAATGATGAAATTCAAGAAGTTACAGGAAATATCCTTTTTGATGAAAAAATCGGAGGTTCAATTCATATGGCAGTCGGAGCATCATACCCTGAGACAGGCGGGAAAAACGTTTCAGGACTTCATTGGGATATGATTAAAAACATGAAACATAATTCAGCAATATATGCAGATGATAAACTGATTTATGAGAACGGAAAATTTATCATATGATAGTAAGAAATTTTTTAAATAGCGATATTGAAAAAGCATCACAAATTACCCACACAGTCTGGGGTAATTTGTATGCTTCTGAAAGTAATGATTTACAAAAACTTATTTATGATTTTACACTTGAATATTACTATTTGAATAAAAATTTTTCCTTTGCACTTGATGATGAGGGATTGTGCGGACTAATCTTTGCTTCATCAAAAACAGATGAAAATTTAGTAACAGATAAATATAAAAATAAAATTTCATCATTCAATGAAAAAGACAGAAAAACAGCTCTAAATCTCTTTGATTACGTTGAAAATACAGGCAAAGAGGTTAAAAAAGTTATGAATAATGATGATTTGATGATGGGACTTTTCATAAGCAGAAAAAAAGGCGGCGGGAAAATGCTTCTTTCAAAACTCAAAGAAACCGCAATTGCTAACGAAATAAAAAATATTTATCTTTGGACTGATACAACTTGTGATTTTGACTACTATCAAAAAAATAATTTTACGCTCGTTAAAGAATTTGAATGTATTGTAAATAACAAAAAAATCAATACATTAATTTTCAAAAAAACATTATCTAATAAATAACTCATCCAATTAGAGAATAAATATCTTACTTCTCCTATTACTTTACAATAATAATTACCAATAGACTTTGAACTTATCTCCAAATATTGGCTATTTTCTTTATTAATTGTCAAATTTTTACTATTCAATACGGACTTTATTTTTGATGTATCTATAATATTTATTATGAAAAATGCATGTTTTTGTAATATAATATTTACAGCCAGATAAAGGGAGATTATAAAATGGGAAAGAATAGAATTGGAATTGATGTAGGTGGTACTAATGTTAAAATTGCTCTTGTTGATGACAAGGGAAGTATTATCTATTCAAATTCGGTGCCTACACGTGCAGAATTAGGTTATGAATATACAGTTAATAATATAAAACAAGCTATCCATGATTTGTTAACTGAAACTAAATTGTCTACAAAAGATATTGAAGGTATTGGATTTGGTTTCCCTGGTCAAGTTGATTACAAAGCAGGGATTGTAAGAAATGCTCCAAATATTCCGGGTTGGGTTGAAGTTCCTATTGCAAAATTAATTGAAGATGAATTCCATATTCCAACACGTGTTGATAATGATGTTAGATGTGCTGCTTTAGGTGAATTAAATTACGGTGCAGGCAAAGGTTGTGAAAACCTTATTTGTATCACAGTCGGTACAGGTATCGGATCAGGTTTGATTGTAAACGGAAAACTTGTACGCGGTGCATCAAATGCTGCCGGAGAAATCGGTCATATCAAATTAGAAATGAATGGCGGACCTCTTTGCGGTTGTGGTGATACAGGCTGTTTGGAAGCATTTGCTTCAGGTCCTTCAATTGTTGCTATGGCAAATGAATATATTAAAGGCGGAAAATCTGCTAAATTCAGAGAAATGGCAAATGGTGGAGCAATTACTCCTTACATAGTTTGCGAAGCTGCAAAAGCAGGTGATCCTGTTGCTCAAAGAATTTTCACAATTATGGGTGAATATATCGGAATCGGTATGGCAAGTGTTGTAAACTTGCTTAACCCTGAAAGAATTATTGTAGGCGGTGGTGTTGCTGAAGCTGGAGATTTCTTACTAAATCCGCTTAAAGAAACACTGTTGAAACGTGCAATGAAAGTTGCAGGTTCTGTTGTAGAAGTTGTACCGGCTCAACTTGGTAATAATGCAGGTGTGATAGGTGCAAGTCTTTTAATTGAATCATAAAAAAATTATGGCAGTATACTTTTTTTACGGTGAAGAAGATTATAATATTGAACAGGAAATCGGGAAATTAAAAAAAGGGCTCGATAAGAATTTTCTTGAAATGTCTTTCAAAACTTACGATACCCCTAAGTTTCCCGATTTAATTTCAATACTTCGTTCTCAGCCTATGATGTTTGGTAAAATGCTTATTGTTATTAATTGCCTTGATTATTTTTCAAAATCTTTTGAAGACAAAGAAATAAAAGAAATTGAAAATGCACTAGAGGGTAATAATGAAAATTTAGACATTGTTTTTGTGGCACAATTACCAAGAAATGAGGGGAAAAAACTCGACAGCCGTAAAAAGTTTTTTAAACTTTTGAAAAAATTTAATTCAATGGAATGTCCTTTAATTCCAACTTATAAAACAGCTGAATTGGAAAGTTGGATTATTAAACAAGGTAAGTCAAAGGGTATAAAATTTGAAAAAGATGCGCTTACTGCAATAATTGCCCAAATAGGAAATAATCTTCGTCAAATAGACGGAGAGCTTGATAAACTCAAACTTTTCGCATATCCAAATGATACAGTGACAGTTCCTATGGTGAGGGAAATTTGTATTTCCAATGAAGATTTGTTTGCATTTTCTGATTTTTTGATGGAAAACCAAAAAGATAGAGCTCTTTTGGAGTATCGAAAATTATTGGATACTCGCTATCCGCTTGAAATTTTATCTACGTTACAGACAATGCTAAGACGCTGGATAATTCTTAAAGCAAAGGCTCAAAGTGCTACGCCCATGGAATTGTCTAGAATGACAGGAATGCATGAATATGTAGTTAAATTGAATTTGCAAAAATTAAAAAAAACTAATCTTAAAGATTTAGTAAGACTAAAAGAAAACTTGACTGATGCTGAATATCGGATTAAGTCAGGTCTTGCCTTCGATGTTGAAAAAGAGGTGGAAAATGCACTCTTTAGATAGAGAATATCCGTTTTTGATGAAATATTTTAATAATGGAATAAAAGCAGGGCAAAAAAATATTGCACACTGTATTTTATTCTATGGTTCAGATATTCAAGCTCAGTATGATTTGGCACTTGAAATTGCAAGAATGTTAAATTGTACGGGTGATCATACTGAAAGTTGTCAGTGTTTGAATTGCAAATGGATTAGAGAAAATAATCACCCCGCAGTTTTGACAATCTCAAAAGTTGATAACAAACCTTCTGACGATACATCAAAAACTGTTATTTCAATAGATCAGGCAAGAATGATTAAAAATGATTTGCTTGTAACCTCTGATTATCATAGAGTTTTAATCTTCTGTGATAAAGATAAAGAGGGAAATTTGCAGGGGTTAAATCAGCAGAATTTTCAATCAGATGCTGCAAATGCGCTTTTGAAAACTTTTGAAGAACCGCCTTCAAATACTACATTTTTCTTCCTAACAAAAGATAAATCAGATGTTATTACAACTGTTGTATCAAGGGCACAATGTTTTTATGTCCCATCTATGAAAGATGAGGATAGAGATTATTCTTTAGTCAAAGATGCGATGGACGGATATTTGGAATTGGAACGTAATGAAGTTTTAGATTTTAATGACAAAATTCTTGATATTGCAAAAATGGTTGATCCTTTAGAAGTTTTTACTCAAATGCAAAATTACTTGGAAGCATTATTAAAATCAAATCTTGATAACATGGCTTTAAAAGTAAAATTGATTTCTGACATAAAAGCAGTTGAGACAGCTAAAAAAGAATATCGCTTGAATATTAATATCCAAACTATAATTGAAACATTAAGTTTCAAATTAATATTATAATCAAACTATTATCAAAATTATATTTAACATTATTTTATTAGATTTGTTATTTCTTGCTTAACCCTGCAGAATGACAAAATAATAATATAATATTTATTATGTAAAATATATTTTTTATTGTAATATATTATTGTAAACAGTGTTACTTAAGAAAGGTAAGAGAAATATGGAAAAACTTTCACCATTACAAATCGAAAGATTAAAGTACCAACCAAAACTTCCTGAATGCCTTGCTAACGGCATTAACAGCTTAGAAATGGTTGAAGGTTCCGCTACTCAATCAGTAAGAGATCAGGAACAAATTCAAAATTTATTCAAAAACACTTATGGAAAACCTGTTGTTACATTCAAAAAAGCTTCTTCTGCTAAATCTTCAGAAGTAAGAAACGTTGGTGTAATCCTTTCAGGTGGCCAAGCTCCTGGCGGACACAACGTAATCGCAGGTTTATATGACGCTTTAAAACAAGCTAATTCTGCTAATAAATTATACGGATTCTTAGGCGGCCCATCAGGTATTATTGATGGAAAATATGTTGAATTCGATGACAAATTCATGGACGCTTATAGAAATACAGGCGGATTTGATATTATTGGATCAGGCAGAACTAAACTTGAAACTGAAGAACAATTCCAAAAATCTTTAGAAGTTTGTAAAAAATTAAATATTTCTGCTGTTGTAATCATCGGTGGAGATGATTCTAACACTAACGCTGCACTTTTAGCTGAATGGTTTGTAAAAAATAATACAGGTATTCAAGTTATCGGATGTCCTAAAACAATCGACGGCGACTTGAAAAATGACCAAATCGAAATTTCTTTCGGTTTCGATACAGCTACAAAAACTTATGCTGAACTTATCGGAAACATTGAACGTGACGCTAATTCAGCTAAAAAATATTGGCACTTTGTAAAAATCATGGGTAGAAGTGCTTCTCACGTTGCATTGGAAGCTGCTTTACAAACTCAACCTAACATTACTTTAATTTCTGAAGAAGTTGAAGAAAAGAAAATGTCACTTGAAAGCATTATTAACTATATGTGCAACATAATCGTTAAACGTGCTGACATGGGTAAAAACTTTGGTATCGCAGTTATTCCTGAAGGTTTGATTGAATTCATTCCTGAAATGAAATCTATGATTTCAAACTTAAACGATATCATGGCTACATTAGAAAATGATCCTGATTTCGTAAATGCTACAACTATTCGCGATAAATTTGATATCGTAGAAAACAGACTAGATCCTGCGAATGCAAAAGTTTACAACTCATTACCTGCATTAATCAAAGGTCAATTATTAGCTGATCGTGACCCACATGGTAACGTTCAAGTTTCTAAAATTGAAACTGAAAAATTGTTAATCGAAATGATTTCTACAAGATTAGATGAATTAAAATCTCAAGGTGAATACATCGGTAAATTTAATGCTCAATCTCACTTCTTCGGTTATGAAGGAAGATGTGCATTCCCATCAAACTTTGATGCTGATTACTGCTATTCATTAGGATTTAATGCATTTGCTTTAATCAACTTTGGTCTAACTGGTTACTTATCATCTGTAAGAAACTTAACTCAACCTGCTGATCAATGGGTTGCAGGCGGTGTTCCTCTTACAATGATGATGAACATGGAAAAACGTCATGGTGAAATGAAACCTGTTATTCAAAAAGCTCTAGTTAAACTAGACGGCCCTGTATTCAAACAATTAGAAGAAAACAGAGAAGACTGGGCATTAAATGACAGATATTTATTCCCAGGTGCTATCCAATACTTTGGACCATCTTGTGTTTGCGATGTTACAACTTGCACTTTACAATTAGAAAGATCAAAATCTTTAGCAGCTGTATAATCAATACACAATATAGAATTAAAAACCGCTCTTTTTATAAAGGGCGGTTTTTATTTTTACTCAAAATTTAAAAGCTCAGGCAAATCAACATCTAAAGCCTTTGCAATCTTTTGCAAAGTCCAAAACTGATATACTATTGTCCCATTTTCAATTTCATTAAGCTTGGAGACTGTCATAAAAGTTCTTTTAGCTAACTCTTTTTGAGAAAGTCCTCGTTTTTCTCTGTAATATTTTATTTTTTCTCCTAACTTTTTAAATCCGCTCATAACCCCTCTTAAATTTTTTCGGCTTTACATAAAAGATCACAACAACATATTGATATATATTAAAGAAATTGCCCACTTTTAGAGATTGAAATATAATATTTATATGAAAAAATTTGATATTTTCAGACAGTTTAGGGATGCTGTAATCATTGTGAATAGCAAACAAGAAGTTGTTTACAGAAACCACACTTTCAAAAGGTGGTTTTCTGATTTTGCAAATATCAAAAAATTTTCATATCACACAAGCTTTGATATCTGCCCGCTTAATTCTGAAAATATCGAAATCTATTCTCCCATCTATCATGCAATCAATTCTAAAGAAGATTTTTTTGCAAGAATATCTTATCAATCAGAATTAAATAAGATTTTTTACTACGACTTGCAAGCAATAAAAAAAGGGAATTACACAATAATTTTCTTTAGTGATGTAAGCGCACAAAATAACCTTGATAATTCATTCAAAGAAAATGAAAAATTAAAAAACACAATAAATAAATTAATCGAAGAAAACAAAGATTTGCAAAAAGTAAAACAAAAAGCACAAAGCCAAGCTATCCGAATCGCCCTCATAAACAAGGTTTCCAATACAATCAGAGAAAGTATAGATATCTCAAAAATTCTTCAATCAACACTAAAAGAATTAGCTATAATGTTCAGTGCATACAAAGCCTATTACGCTAAAGCTGATAGAAATGAATTTGTCATTGAAGAAGTATTCGGAGAAAAGAAATCTAAAAATTTAAAAGCAATTCAATTTGACGAAAAAACTACTGAAACTATCACTGCAAAAGAGATTTCGGCTAATAATGTTTTAATTGAATATCTTAATGCAAAACCATTTAAACAACCTGTACTCAGAGTAATAATCCCTCTGCATCATATGCAAAACATAACAGGGATAATAGTTTTACTTAGCCACCAAAAAAGAGAATTGACAGAAGAAATTGAAATTCTAGATGCAATCTCATCTCAACTATCAAACGCAATCACTCGTGCAGAACTTTATCAAAAAAATATTCAAACGGTAAACGAATTACAAAATACCCTAAAAGAACTTAAAGAAACCCAAATTCAACTGATAAATTCAGAAAAAATGGCATCTTTAGGTCAATTAGTTGCAGGTGTAGCACACGAAATTAATACCCCAGTAGCCTCAATTAAATCAAATAACGGAATAGTTGCAAAACTGCTCCCATCAATAGAAGACACCGAATTAAAAGAGATGCTTACAGACATAAATGAAATAGATAAAGAAGCAGTCACAAGGATAAGCAACATCGTCACCTCTCTGAAAAAATTTGTTCGCCTAGATGAAGCAGAATTGCAAGAAGCAAACATAAATAAAGAACTCGACCTTACGTTAGAACTCATTAGACACGAAACAAAAAACAGAATTGAAGTTATAAAAAATTACGGCGAAATCCCTGCTATTAAATGCTTTCCAAACATGCTAAATCAAGTATTCACAAACATATTAATCAATGCTTGCCAAGCAATCGAAGACAAAGGGAAAATTACAATCACAACAGAATACAAAGATAAAAAACTCATTGTCAAAATCAAAGACACAGGCAAAGGTATCCCCAAAGATCAGCTCAGCAAGATATTTTCAGCAGGTTTTACAACCAAAGGAATAGGAGTCGGAACAGGACTCGGACTAGCCATTTGTTCAAAAATAATTGAAAAACATAAAGGTGAAATCATTGTAAATAGTGAGGTTGGCAAGGGTAGCGAGTTTATTATTACTATCTGTAGTGAGTAGTATTTGTGAATTTTTATTACAAATTTGGTTTTAATATAATTGAAAGACCCTAATTTTTAATTAAACAAACACTCGTTTTTTTTAAATTTTTGCTCCTGTTTAAGACAAATAATAAAAAACATGTTATATTATTAATATAAAGTGTTAGTTTTACCCTTAAAAAATTCGATACAACTGCACTTATAAAATCCCAAAAAAATATAATTTAACAAAAATTAATATAAGTAGGTAAAAAAGGCAATATTTTATTCTCGAAATTTTTTATAAATTCATAAGGTGTAGTAGAATTTAATATTGTGTGTCGGAGGAAAAATTTAATGACAATTAGTGTTAACAGCAAGAAAAAACAAGTTAAAAAATCTTTTGAAGAATTATTGACAGATCTTAAAACAAGCAATTCAGAAAAAGTTAGATATAACGCGGCACGTATCCTTGGTGAAATGGGCGATTCAAAAGCAGTTGAACCATTAATTGAAGTTTTAAAACATGATAAAAACGGTTCTGTAAGATTATATGCAGCTCGTGCATTAGGTGAATTAGGAGATTCAAAAGCAACAGTTCACTTAATCGAATCTTTACGTGAAGACAGAAACGTAGACGTAAGAGTTCGTGCAGCTCGTGCATTAGGTCGTTTAGGTGGTGCAATCGTTGTAGAACCTCTTGTTGAAGCTCTAAATGATGAGAATCCTCAAGTATGTATCACAGCAACAGATGCTTTAATCGAAATCGGTGATGTTGCAACAGATGCTTTAATCGCATCTTTAGACCACGAAAAAGTTAACGTAAGATGTGATGCAACTCGTGCATTAGGCGAAATCGGAAACAAAAAAGCTGTTGATAAAGTAATTAATATGTTATATGACGAATGGGTAAACGTTAGAATTTATGCAGTAACTTCATTAGGTAAATTAAATGATACAAAAGCTGTTCCTGCATTAATCGATGTAATGAAAAACCGTTCAGAAAACGAACTTGTAAGAGCTGGTGCAGCTGCAGCATTAGGTGTACTTCGTGACCAAAGAGCATTACTTCCATTAAGAGAATTAATTATGGAAGCTGAAGAATTAGGTGAATTAGAAGACACAGCATTAAAATCATTCAAAAAAATTATGGCTGCAAACTGGCAATCAATCCCAGGTGCTACAGCTCAGAAAAAACCTGCTGCAACATTCTAATAAAGCAGCTTAAAGAATTAAAACAAAAAGGATTATAAAAAACACCTCTTAATATAAGAGGTGTTTTTTTATTTATACTTTTCAAATTCATCTAAAAACTTTGCCGGAGTCATCCCAAAAGCATGAGAAATATTTTCTAAAACATTAATTTTTATACCTTGTTTAAGATTTTCTATACGACACAAAATTGCAGGATCAATTTCTGCTTCTACTGCAAATTTATTCAGTGATAACCCGCTTTCCTGACGTTTTAATTTTATATATTTTCCTAAATCTGAATATTGCATTTATTGAGATTATGCAATATAATACTAATAGATTCATTGAGAAATCTCAATAGAAAGGAGATTATGCGTACAGTGCAAGCTTTCACGTTGGCAGAAGTATTAATTACCCTTGGGATTATAGGAGTTGTTGCGGCAATGACACTACCAACTCTTATTAATGATAAACGAAACAAAGAATTAGAAGCTGGTTTTAAAAAGGCATACTCAATTATACAAACAGCCTTTAATAAAATGAGTTATGATGAAGGTCAAATTATAAACAATGAAAATTACCCGAGTTTAACTTTTGCTCCCAAATTCAAAACTTATTTCAAAGATACATATTCTGATATAACGATAAATAGTGGAGATTATAAATCTTATACTAACGGCTTTATGAACCTGTCCTGGTTTGATGATGGCAGAATAATGCTTTCTGACGGTATGCTAATAATGATAGAATCTCCATATAAAAGCGGAAAGTTATACATTACTGTTGATGTTAACGGACTAAAAAAAAGACCAAACAGATGGGGCTATGATTTATTCACATTCCAAGTTACAAATGACGGCAAATTACTCCCAGGTGGAGCAGTAGGAACAGACATGGACTCTGAAGAGTTCTGTTCTAAATCAAACAAAACATCTATATATAACGGATTTGGATGCGCATATAGAGCAATTGCAGAAAATGATTACTTTAAAAAATTACCCAAGTAAATTTATTTAAAATAATATTCAATCTCAGTAGATAAATCCAATTTCTTAGCGTTATCTTTGAATATTTTTGACTTCAAGCCCATTTTAGCTAACCTGTATTTTAAACTTACAGCTAAAACTCCAAGTCCATATTTGCAAGATCTCATAAAGTTAATTGATGATGCTTCCTTAAAATATTTTGTAGGACAAGAAACCTCACCTATTTTGAATTTGTTATAGAAAAGCAATGCAATCATTTCATTATCAAAAATAAAATCATCATCACATTCACCTAGTGGTAAAGTTTCCAATACTTCTTTTGTAAAACCTCTGAAACCTGTATGATATTCAGTTAAATTTTCACCTGTAAAAACATTTTCAAACCAAGTTAAAAATTTATTTGCAACAAATTTGTAAAATGGCATACCGCCTTTTAAAGCAGAATTTCCAAGCATTCTTGATGCTAATACAGCATCATATTGACCAAAAGCCATCATACAAACTATTGCAGGAATAAGTTTTGGGGTATATTGATAATCAGGGTGAAGCATTACAACAATATCAGCCCCAGCTTTTAAAGCTGCCTTATAACAAGATTTTTGATTACCGCCATAACCCTTATTTTCCTTATGCACAATAGTTGTTATGTTCAACTCTTTTGAAACTAATTTTGTATTATCCTGAGAATTATCATCTACCAAAATAACCTCATCGACAAACGGCTTATAAATTTCTTCATAAGTCTGTTTTAAGGTTTTTTCTGCATTATATGCAGGCATAATTATTACTACTTTTTTATTATTTATCATAAATCTATTATAAAACAAAAATTCAAAACTAAAAAATAGAGGCACCTTTTCAAGTGCCTCTAGGAATTTTTATTCTTCAACCGATTCAGCCGGTTCTTCAACTTTTGCTTCAGTTCTAATAGAAGACTTATCAGAACCTATGCTTTTATCTTTAAATTTTTGTACTTGTCTAGCTAATTTGTCAGCTAATAAGTCAATACTTTCATACATAGAATCTGCAGCTTCTTCACAGCGAACAACGCCTGTTGACATTTTACAGCTGACTTCTGCAACGTGTTTTCCGGAAGCAGCAGGATTTTTGATAACTGAAAGCACTACATCAATTCCTTGGATTTGATCATAGTGAGTAGCTACCTTACCAATTTTCTCTTTCACATATGCTTTAATAGCATCAGTGATTTCAATGTTTCTTCCGTTTACATAAATGTGCATGTGGAACCTCCTATAACATACTGCTTGTATATTATAACATATTTTTTTTGATTTTTAAAGCCTTTTTCAAGATTATTTCTAAAAAATAAAGTTTTTAATTTCTGTAAAAGCGCTCTAATCTTCAATAATAAACTGTTGTAATTCTACATTAGGAGTTCCGATAACTCTTACTAATTCAAGCACAGAAGCCTTCATCTGGCATTTTTGAGATGATCCGCTGAAAAAATCTTTATAAAAACAACCTTCACAGTTGCATCCTCTTTTATAACATTCAAGAGCCGTAGGCGTCCATCTTCTCACTGCAACAGCTCTTCCCATATCCCTACTTCTAAACAATTTATATAATCTCCACTTGTTAACTATCTTACCCAAGTACGGCAAATCAGACAGAGTTAACCTGTCACAATCCCCTTATCAGAGGCTCTTTTCACCTCTCCACTCGTCCTTAATTACATTATAAAAAATAAGGGAATTATTTCAAGGGCAGAACATGAGATTGTGAATATTTGTAACAAACCCCGTAATTAGCACGATACAGCCGTTTTTCAAAAGTCAATCATGCTAAAAATTAAGCTATTACATGGTTTTCAGATTTTAAATCATGTAAACATGCTCATGCCATGGTTTTCCATGATTTAAACTCGTATTAAGAATTGTAAAACATTTAACATTCATGCCTGTTTTGGGCATGCCAATTTAGAAAAAAACACTCTTAAACGCAAGAATAATCAAAATCAAACCGCCAGAAATTTCAAGATATTTCGAGGGCAATTTCTTGAAAAAATTCCCAGACCAAAAACCTGCCATCGACATAAAAAATGACATAAAACCGATTAATAAAACAGATAATAAAAGCGGAGTTTTTGTCAAATTCAAACTTACCCCTGAGGCAAGCGCATCAATACTTGTAGCTATACCAAGACTTATTAAACATTTTAAATCTATACAGCAAATTTTTTCATCTTTTTCTTGGAATGCTTCGTAAATAAATTTTGCACCTAAAATAAAAAATATAATAAAAACAAGCCATTTTGCGTAAGCTTGAATATAACTGCTTATAAGCCCTGTGAAAACGTAACCGAAACATGGCATTAACCCTTGAGCTAATCCCATTGTAAAAGCAAGAGCCAAAGAGTTTTTAACCCTGTTATGGGTAAATATCAAACCTTGTGAAAACGATACTACAAGGCAATCAATCCCTAATGCAACAGCTAAGAATAATATTTCAACTAAATGCAAATTTCTACCTCAAATAATCTATTCCAAGGGAATTTATAATCTATTTTATATTCTGACTTTAATTTGTCAAAAACAACATTCTCATAATGTCTCATTTCAGCGGTAATTTTATCAACATCAGGGGATTTTAGATTTTGACGAACATTTGCTTGATAAGCCCAGTCATCTAAAAATCTTACTGTCTGAAGTTTTTGAAATGCAGACCTATCAAAACTTTTAGCAAAATATTTTACTTTTGCACCGCAAATAAGACTTCCTAAAGAATTTGCGGAAGTATTCCAAGCTGAATAACCATAAAAGTTTTCATGCAAATCATTTTCAAATAACTTTTTAACAAAAGCATTATCAGCACCGTTAGCAAATCTCACATCTGCAATCATGAAATTCTGATCAGGAGTTTTAAATTCTCCTCCAAATTGCTCTGTAGGGACTTTCATGACAATTTCGCCCTGCTTATCTTTAAAGTTATTAACATACAATAAAATATCTGCTTCACATGGCTCACAGATGTCACAGCCTGCAAGATTTAATTGACCTTTTACAGATTTTTCAATAGATACATCTTCGTAATTCGAAATCAAATCCTTGCAATCAGGCTCTAAAAATATCGGAGCGACTTTCAATTTCCCTTTAATCGAACGAGCAAGCAAGGTAAGAGGAATTTCGTCAGCTCCTGTTTTTACAAATCCACCTAATTTTTCTAATTCTCGTGCTTCCTGAACGTTAAAGCCATATTCCGCACAATCGTCTTTTGAAAAAATAAGTGTGTTAAACATTTTTTCTTTTTGCCATTCGAGGTAAATCTTATTTATTTCAAAATTTCTTTTACGAGTGGAGAGATAATCATTTAAAATCTCCTCCGGAACTTCATTTTTGCAAATCGTACCGAATTTGTCCATGCAGAATGAATAATTAAAAATCTTTTTTCCCCATTTGTTCCAATATTCTTTTTCTTCCTCGTTTATATTGTTATTTGAAATTCTCATAATGCTTGAAAAAGCATAAATTTCAGCATGTTTGTCTTTCAAAATCTCTTTTAATTTTTCGATTCTTTCCTTAATTTTCTCAAAAGAATCATTAGAACGTCTGGAAGAAATAAGACCACCATAAGCTACAGTATCAAGAGACAAAATAATAGCATCAACTTTTGGCAAATCCTTGAGCCACTGAAAAATTTTATCCACATCAGCGTATTTTGTTAAATCTCCAAGCCATTCTCTTGAAGGCATATACAATCGGATATTACCGTCCATAGCACATATCTGCTCAGGAAGAGTATAACATACAGGTCTATTATCTATTGGTACAAAAGCTATGTTCATAAAACTATTATATGTTAATATTGAATTTAAACAAAAAGGTAACAATTATGACACATAATAAATCTCAAAAAAATTATGAGGACAGCTACATAATAATTGATAAAAATCCTGAAACAATTCATGTAATGTTCAATATGATCTCAAAAAAGTACGATTTCATGAACAATTTAATGTCATTCGGGACTCACAATTTTGTTAAATATAAAAGTGTAAAAAATTTGGATATAAAACCGCACACAAAAATTATTGACCTATGCTGCGGAACAGGCGACCTTGCAAGAATTGCAAAAAAAATCGAACCTAATGCTATTGTAACTGGAATTGATTTTTCAGAAGAAATGCTAAAAATTGCAAAAAATAAAACTCCAAACAACAAAATTCAATACCTGCAAGGAGATATCACAAATTTGCCTTATGAAGATAATTCCTTTGATATAGTAACAATGGGATTTGGTCTAAGGAATATTTTGAATGCTGAAAAAGCAGTAGAAGAAATTTATAGAATTCTAAAACCAAACGGAAGTTTTCTCCACTTAGATTTTGGGAAAAATAATAATCTTGGGAAAATATATGATAAACTTACCCCAAATTTGGCAAAGATATTTACAGAAAATTATTTTTCTTACGAATACCTGATTAAATCAAAACAAAATTTTCCATCTCCTGAAGATTTAATCAAAGACTTTGAAAGCAAAGGATTTAAATTAAAAAAACGTCAGGATTTTATATTCGGAGTAATATCATCACAAATTATGACAAAATAGGATTTAATAAAAATTAAATCCTATATGAATTTCCGCCTTTGACAATATCGCTGATTGCTATAAAGGTTTGATTTAAAATGTAATCTATTGCATCTTTTGTATCATAAGCAATATGAGGGGTAATTATTACATTATCAAGTTTTGCAAGATCTCGTAACATTTTTGTCTCCTCGACACATTTTAAATTATTATTCACCATCTTTGCGAAATTTTCACATCTGAAACTTACATCTTCACAAGTAACCACATCTAATGCTGCTCCTTTAATTATTCCCTCAGATACAGCATCATACAAATCTTTCATGCAGACTAATTCTCCTCTTGAAGCATTTATCAAATAGGCAGTTTTTTTCATCAACTTAAACTGTCCTGCAGAAAACATATGATAATTATCACCAGTATATGGCAAATGCAAAGTTATAATATCCGATCTTTTTAAAAGAGTATTAAAATCTACATACTCAATATCATGCCCGTTAGTTTTTAATTCTTGTCTTTGGACTAAATCATAAGCTAAAACCTTCATTCCAAAAGCCTTAGCTACTTTGTATACAGCAAACCCGATATTACCTGTCCCTACAATCCCTAAAGTTAATTCAGACAAATCTCTGCCGATAAAATCCCTGCAATCAATATTTCCGTCCAGAAAAAATCTTGAGGCCGGAATAATATTCCTAACTAATGTTAAAATTAATCCTATTGTAAATTGTGCAACAGATTTTGTACCATAGGCTTCTACATTTATGACAGAAATATTTTTTTCTTCTGCTGAACTTTTGTCAATATGATCAATTCCCGTTGATCTTGTAGAAATAATCCTTAAATTTTTAAAAGCTTTTATGACATTTTTTGTCACTTGAGAATTTACAAAAACACTGATTACAGAAGTACTATCCAATAATTCTTCTGGCAAAAATTTTATTGTTTCCTCTGTTAAGCTGTCATTATAAAAAGTAATCTCAAAATTTTCTAACTCATGAGTTCCAAAAAAATTTTTTTCACTGTCACGATAATCAAAAACCAACATTTTTATTGTCATAAGTTCCCCTTATATTTTTTATCTGTTTACTTTGCATAACATATCCTAAAAAGCATAAAAGCTCTCCTTATGAATTATTTACTCAACAATCATTTATTCTATTACTCGAAAGTACATAATCTAAGAATAATTAATTAATAAAAAGTTGAATGAAAACAAAAATAAAAAAGTTTATTCTAAAAATGTGAAAGGAGTAAAAATGAAACACGACTTAATAATTCGCGAGCCTGAATTATATTTTGATAGTATCCATAATGAATTAAACAATTTTTTACGAGATACCTTGCTTATACATTCAATGGCAAACCCTCTTAATATAAAAAAGACATCAATTTGGCGTCCTGCAATAGAAGTCAAGCAAAATGACAAAAACTACAAAGTAAAAGTCCAACTTCCAGGAGTTAATAAAGATGATATAGAAGTCGAACTCGATAACGATTTTATGACAATCTCCGCTGAAATTAAGGAAGAAGCGGAAGAAAAAGAAGAAAAAGCCAAAAATGAACGCTATCACACATCAGAATTTCGCTATGGAAGATACCAAAGAACAATCTCTTTTGATCAGCCGATAAAAATAGATGAAACTACTGCTGTATATGATAAAGGAATTTTAAAAATTACAATCCCAAAAGTTCAAACAGAAAATAAAGAACCTAAAAAATTAGAAATTAAAGAAAAATAATCATAAAAAAGTCTGTGTAATAAAAACTACGCAAGACTAAACAAAACTTCGTATCTCAAAGCCGAATCATCCGAGATATTTTCGGGTTCGGGGGGACGTGTCATAAAACATTATGAAAATGCATTCACGTTCTAATTTCGAAGCAGATGATAGTGATAATCTGCATAACTTCCCGAAGAAATAGCGGCGGGATACGAACGGTTACCCGATAGGGAAAAAGATTATGAATGACATAAATTGATTGTCTGATGATAAAACACCCTTTTCTCTTCAACTCCGTAACAACAACGGATATAGCGGAAAGCATAATCTAAAACCTAAATGACGGTAATCGATAACTAAGACACGGGATGTAGATATAGTGGCATTCCGTGTCTTTTTATAAATAGCATAGGTTCTATGTATGAAAATATATTGAATTAAATTATTTGTAGAATTTCTATATATGAAACATATTAATAGCAAAAAATCAGATATAATTTTTGAAACATTAGCACAAATTCTAAAAGAAGAACGAGCTAAGAAAAATAAATCTATAAGATTACTTGCATATGAATATGATATTCCAAAATCTTTATTGAGCAGACTTGAAAACAGCAAGAACGAACCCAAGCTAATATCCTTATGGTCAATTTGCGAAGCTCTTGATATAAAACTGTCAGATTTAATAAAAGAACTTGAAAATAAATTACCTGAAAATTTTTCACTAATAGAAAAATAGCTATTTAATAGTTCCTAAACCTAAAATATAACAAGCATTAGCTCTATTTCTTGCATTTAATTTATTAAAAACATTTGATAAAACAACTTTTACTAAACTGACACTTACATTTAATTTTGTTGCTATTTCATAATTTCTATATCCAAATACCATTAATTTTGCCATAGCAAATTCTTGTTTTGTAAGTTTTTTTTCAATCTCTTTTATAAAATATGACATATTTTACTCTCTTTCTAGGTTTCATATATGAAAATATAGTGAAATATTATCACATAATTCTATATATGCAACCAGAAAAATAATTATTCACTTACAAACTTTATAAGTTTTTTAATATCTTTATTCCAAGTCCCGTTCCAATTTCTTATAATTACATCAGCAGGACTTATGCCGTTTAATGTGTATTCTTTTATTGGATCAAGATATTTTTCTTCGCCTGTATCCATCTCTATTAAAGATTTTTCAGCAATATATAAAATTTCTTTTGCAATATCTTTTACTAAATATTTTCCAATTTTTGAATTCAAAGCACTTTTTGGAACATTATATCTTAGTTCAGAAAAATCCCTATATTCAAAATCTTTAAACAATTCTTCAATTTCTTGCATAGCACTATGACTATATAAAATACCTTTATAAATCGCTAAGATTGAATATTGCAAATTTTTCCCGACACAATCATGGTTTCTGATTTCTATAAAATTACGCATTCTAACTTCAGGAAAATATAAATTTGCATGAAGCATAAAATCATTTATATCAGCTTGAAAATCTTCATAACCTGATTGCATAAACTGATTAAAATCTATTTTCCCGTTTATAGGAATAGCACCTGATTCTCTGTTAATAAAAATCATTGGAGATTCAAATACATAATCCAAATATTCTTCAAAAGAAAATTTATCATCAATTTGTCCAACAAAACCGCATCTGTCATTATCTGTATTTAACCAGCTTAGTGCTCTAAAACTTTTATATCCTGTCTCTACCCCGCCTCTTATCGGAGAATTTGCAAACATAGCTGTCATAAAAGGGGTTAATTTATTAGCTACACGGAATTTGTCAATTGCATCTTCTTCACTTTCAAAATCAATACAACACTGCACCCCTGCTGTTTCACGCATCATAACATCAGATAAAATACCCCACAAATACTTTGCCATAATGTGATAACGTTTCTTAGGAATAAGATTTATTGACTTATGAGTAGATAATGGAGATACTCCGTAATTTAAAAGTGTAATTCCCATTTTATCCAAGATAGGAGACATTTTTTTGTTCAAGTCGTCAATTTTATTTTTAATATCATCAATAGTTTTTTCAGGTTTCAAACTCAATTCAATTTGAGATCCGGGCTCAAGTGTCACAGTATCGTGCTCTTGTTTTAGCCCAATGATATTATAATCATCAGTAATATAATCCCAATTTTCTTCCTTAGCAAAATTTCTCAAAAAATTGCATACACCATTATCTGAAGAATAATCAACAGCTTTTGACGTCACAGAAAAAATAGGCAGTCTTTCATATTCAATACCAATTCTGAATTGTTCTCGTGATTTACAACCGCTTTTGAACAATTTTAAAATTTCTTTTTTGTCTAATTTTTCCTGTGTTTGAATGTTACTCACATTAACCCCCTATCCAATTATAACATCCACAAAATTAACAAAAAAAAATTATTAAAACATTTACCTGTGTGTGGTATTATTATAGGTAAGATGAACTACTTCGAACGGGCAAAATACTTTAGAACTAAAAAAAGACTTGGTCAAAACTTTCTTATTGACGGGCAGACTATCGCTGATATCATTGACTTTGCAGAGATTAAACCTGATGATACAGTAATTGAAATCGGACCCGGAGTTGGGTTTGTAACAGAACAATTAGTAAAGCATGCCAAACGAGTTATTGCAATTGAACTTGATGAAGAAGCAATAAAAGAATTGCAAAAACTTGATGCTCCAAATCTTGAAATAATCCATAATGATATTTTGAAACAAGATTTGTCAGAATTATGTGAAGGCAAAGTAAAAGTCGTTGCAAATATTCCATACTACATTACAAGTCCTATTATTGCTCATTTACTTGGTGAAGTAGATGATTTGAATAACAAAAACAGAAATAAAATAACAGATATTTTACTAATGGTGCAAGAAGAAGTAGCTAGAAGAATGGCTGCAAATGAAAATTCTTCAGGAAAACAATATGGGCTTTTGACAATTCTTTCACAATTTTGGGCAGATGTAAAAATTATGAAATTAGTCGGAAGACGATCTTTTTATCCTGCTCCAAAAGTTAATTCAGCATTAGTAAAACTTGATGTGAGAGAAAAACCTCTGCTTGAATTAACAGATTATTCTCATTTTAGAAAAACTGTTAAAGCAGGATTTTCACAACGAAGAAAAAATATTAAAAATTGCCTTTTATCTGCAGGATTTGCAAAAGAAAATATTCAAAACGCTCTTGCAAAATTAAATCTTGATGAAAATGTAAGAGGTGAAAAACTCTCAATAGAAACTTTCGGGAAATTGTCGGAGGCATTGCTAAACAATGGAAATTAAAATTCAATGTCCCGCAAAAATTAATTTAACTCTAAAAGTCTTAGGCAAAAGAGAAGACGGATTTCATAACATTGAAAGCATTATGCAGACAATCAACCTCTATGATTATTTAACTATTAACGCTGAAAAATCAGATAAATTTGAAATAAATCTATCAGGTAATAATAATGAAATCCCGTACAATGAAAAAAATCTGGTATATAAAGCTGCAAAACTATTTATAGACAATACAAATCTGCAACCACATAAAATTGAAATTTATATAGATAAAAATATCCCTATCGCAGCAGGTTTGGCTGGCGGCAGCACAGATGCAGCAGGAACTTTATACGGATTAAATAGAATTTTTGATAAACCTTTATCAAAAGAAAAATTACATGAACTTTGTGCACAATTAGGATCTGATTTAAATTTCTGTCTTGAAGGCGGAAGACAAATGACAAAAGGCAGAGGAGAAATTTTAGAAAGACTTCATTTTGAAAAATTGTCAATTTCTTTAATTAAACCTAAAAATTTAGGAATAAGTGCAAAAGAAGCATATACAAAATATTCTCAAAAGAACTCTCAAAATTTCCAATCAAAATACGGTTCAAAAGATAATTTCAAAAACGACCTTGAATGGGCTTTAATAGATGATTATAAAGAATTACAAGATATAAAAGACTTATATCCAGAATCGATTATGTCAGGTTCTGGTTCTACTTATTTTAGTGTTAATAGGGAGTTTTACCCCACAAATGATTATTGGACTGCAAATAACCTTGTAAGTACAGAACAAGGGATTTGTGTCGCAAATTAAAAGACCTTCCTGACAGTTGGAAGGTCTTTTTTTATTATAAAGGAGACGTAATTTTAGTTGATATTTATGCTGCTTTTTGAGCTGCTTTTGCTTGTTGCATTGCTGCATCACGAGCTTCAGGTGTTGAATATGTTTTACTTCTGTTTCCGTTACAATCTGTATAGAAGTAAACTGTAACTGTTTCTTGAGTTTGTGGGTTTGTATATTTACCTGTATATTTTGTTTGTTTTTTAAATTTATTTGTTTTTACTTTTACTTCAGCATCACAATCAATTTTATGTCCTAAAAGTTCCTCAGGTAAATTTAAAACTTTTGGTTGAACATTTAATTTGAAGTTTGTAATACCGTGTTGTTTTTTCAATTCGTGAACTGCATTCATTAATTCTTTTTGATCTTTAATTCCGTATTTAGCTGCTACAATACCTGCCCAATATTCACCTTTTTTAGGTTTATACTGACAAATTGGCATATCAATACTATTTGTTTGAGATTCTTGATCCGGAGTTAACGGACATTCATCATCACAAGGAATATCATCTTCCTGTACATTTGGTTCATCAACTGGAGGTTTTGGAGGAACAGGATCTGACTCTTTACCTTTACCCGGAGTATAAATTTTAGCTTCTTTTCCACCTCTATCTTTGATAAAGCCCATTGTAGCCAAACCTAAACCTAAGCCCATTAAAGAACCTGCTTGAGCACCTTGACCTGCAGAACTTAGACCTGATTTAGCTTTTGCAGTTGCTGTATCTGTTGAAGTTGCTGTATCTGTTGCTGTTGCAGATTCAATAATATTACCTGCATCATCATAGATATTTGCAACGGCATTTGATGTAGATGTTGCGGTAGATGTTGCTGTTGCTATAACATTTCCTGCTAAAATACCTGATGCTCCAAGTGCTGCACCAATTCCTGCACCAACACCTGTCATACCTGCAACATACAAGCCTCTGTATAAATTTGTATTATCCTTTTCATATCCTAAATTTGATTTTTTAGCAATATTTTTAATTACACTTGCTTTTACATTTTCTTTTTCTGCAACTTCTCGTCTTTCTTTAAGACTTAAATAATGGTTTTCAGCTTCGCCTTCTTCTGTATGTGTGTTTGCGAATTTTAATGCAGTTTGCTTAAATTTATCACTTGAGAAGTTTCCATTTTCGTCATAGAACAATTCTTTGTGACTTTCAATATATTTACGAGTTTTATTTTGACCAAAAAGACCTTTTCTCAAATATTCATTTTCAGGTAATTGAGCATCAGCTTTTTGTTTAGCCTCTTTTTTGCTTAAGCCTTCATTTCTGTATTGTTCAATCAACTGCTTTCTTTGTTCTTTACGAGCTTTTTCAGCAGCTTTGTATGCTTCCTTGTCCATAAATACTTGAGTTGCATTTGAATTTTCTTTATATTGTTGGTCTTTTACATAATTTTTAGCCATTTTTTCAGCTTCTTTTTCAGATTCAACTTTTTGACCTTCAACTGTGCCAAAATTCAAATAAGCTTGTTTTGCTTCTTCAATTGCTTTTTGACGGTCTTCTTTAGTTGCTAATTCTCTTTGAATTTCAGCATTTAATCTTTCTTTTTCTGCCTTTTCTTTTTCTACTGGATTTGTTACTGCTTTAGACTGAGCAGATTGTGCAGTAAATAAATCAACTTTTTTTACGTCTGTCATTTTTTTCCCTTTCTAATTTTCCTCGTGACAAGAAAATTAAAATTTTAAATATCCCCTATGCTTTTATAAAAAAATTTTGAAATCCAAAATTGCATGATTTGAATAAAATATCTTAACATTTGTTAACAAAAATCCCCGATAAGACTATTCACACCAAAAGGATTATGATGTACTATATGCATATGTCAGTATTAGATGTAAAAAATTTGAACTTAAGTTTTAATTGCGAATGCGGTTATAGACAAGCATTATATAATGTTAATTTTTCACTTGATGCAGGAGAAATGCATGCACTAGTCGGAGAATCGGGTTGCGGAAAAACTATGAGTGCAATGAGTATATTGCAACTACTACCTAAAAATGCAAAAATTACTGATGGTGAAATTTTATATAAAGGCAAAGATCTACTAAAAACATCAAAAAAAGATTTACAACATCTAAGAGGGGATAAAATTGCACTAATCCCACAAGATCCAATGACATCTTTAAATCCTTTATATACAGTTGGAAACCAACTTTTAGAAGTTATAAAAATTCATCAAAATCTAAAAGGGAAAGAAGCTTATAAAAAAGCAATAGAAGCATTAGAAGCTGTTCAAATTCCTTGTGCAGAAGAAAGAATGAAAGCCTATCCTCATGAATTTTCAGGCGGAATGAAACAACGAGCTATAATTGCAATGGCTCTATGTTGCAATGCAGAAATTTTAATTGCCGATGAACCGACAACTGCACTTGATGTAACTATTCAAGCTCAAATTATGAAACTTTTAAAAGAAATTCAAAAAGAGAGAAACACCTCAATTCTGTTAATCACACATGATCTAGCTTTAGTTGGAGAAAATGCTGATTATATATCAGTAATGTATGCAGGCAGAATTGTAGAAACTGCACCTTCAAAAGAATTTTTTGCAAACCCAAAACACCCATATTCAAAAGCACTTTTAAAGTCGTTACCATCTAATAAAAATTCAAAATTAGAAACAATTCAAGGACAACCTCCTACAATACAACAAGATATTTCTGGATGCAGATTTCATCCAAGATGTCCTAAATGTATTGATATTTGCACTCAAAAAATTCCTGAATTAGAAAATGTAGGAATAAATCATTATTCAGCATGTTTTTGTAACTAACTCTTTGTTTTATCTTCCGCATTAAAACATTTTGCAACTAAGGCTAAAACTCCTACAGCTAGAATACCTGCAGCTATCCAAAGACCTTTTTTGTTTGAAGAAGGTGATTTTTTAATTTGTTCTCCAAAAGTTTCATTAATCGGCTTTTTAAACCATTTTTTATCAATAAACAATTCTTCTGCATTGTCATAAAAAATATCATTTAGTGCTTTTTCAGCATCTACAGGTTTATCTTTATAAAATTCTTTTACAGTTTCTTCTACAAAGTCTGCAAATTTACCATATTTTTCTTTATCACCCATTTCTGCAATAGGAGCATCAGATCCGAAAAGAATTCTATCAGAACCTATTTTTTCTAAAGCTTGTTTAATTGTATTTTTATTCTGTTCAGCATTATCAAACAATCCAGTAAGCCAAGATATATCCACATAAAGATTTGATCTGCTATTTTTTAGAGAATCTGAAATATTATCAATAGTTTTTGACATTTGTTCAGGAGAAGCCATTAAATCAACATGGTATAAAACTACAGGGTGTTTTGGATGTTTCTCTGCCAATTTTATAATTTCAAGCGGATCAGATTTCCCATCAGTAGTTGAGTGGAAAACACAAGGTAAACCATTTTTTTCTGCTACATCAAAATATTGTGAATAGATTTCAAAATTATCTTTTATAGATTGATTTGTATTAGTCGGGTGGAATTTCATTCCATAAAATTTACCATTCGATACTAATTTTTCAATATTTGTACTATCTTTTACAATCCCAGGCTGACAAGAAATTAATGGATACATTTTGACATTATCATTCCCCTTTATTAATTCAATATCTTTCGCAGCATTAGATTCAGATTGAAAAAAATCACTCCCTTCAGGGTTTAACCCAGATAATGAGCTGACTAAGATTTTTTTTACATTATTACTTTCAACTGTATCTATAATATTTTGAGGATTATAACTTTGCTCACAATGATGCAAATTATCAAACATACTACCAACATGTCCTTGCACATCAAACTTCTTACGACCATTACCAAATGTTTGATCACACATATTAACAGATTGAATTTTCATAAATTACCCCTTTTACATAAAGAACCATAAAATAATTTTTGCATATCTCGCAATAAATACCGCAGCAAAACTAAAAACTAAATCATAAATAATTTTAATACCACTTTGAGCAGTAACCCAACCATAAATAAATTCAGAACCTTCATGTTTTAATCCAGCAATAAAAAGCATATATAAAATGCCTATAAGATGAATCGTTAAAACACCAACAAGAACTGCATGTAAGATATTTCTATTTGTATAACCACTTTTTAAAATAGAACCCGCAAAAAATACAGCAGGAATATATGCTAAAATATACCCAAAACTATATTCTAAAACATAACTTGGACCTCCACCTAATGCAAATACAGGTATAATAAATAGTCCTAATAAAATATACAATAATATACTTGTAATCCCATACCTTCTTCCTAAAAAAGCTCCAACAAACATTACAACAGGAATTTGAGGAATCAATTTGTAAGTATAAATGTAATCACTCAAGGATAATTGCTCTCCTTTAAATAATCCCATAGGTATTATGAAATGATTTACATTAAATTGAATAAAAGTTGATAAAATAATTAAAAAAGTACAGCACAAAATCAGGAGTAAACTTCCAAAAGACAATCTTATCCCTTCAATTTGCTTTTTTATAACTCTTATACGAGGTTTGGGTGTATTTTCTGTCATAAAATATCAATTTTCCCCTTTAAAACAGAAATATTTTTTTCATATCCTGACTTAAATTTATCGTAAAAAATATTTTCTGTCCACATAATTAATGCATCTTCATTATTATCCTGATAATAACCTTTTCTCACGCCTAAAGATTTAAACCCGTATTTTTCATACAAAGCAATAGCCGGCTTATTACCTACACGAACTTCCAAAGTAATATATTTTGCCATATTTCGATAACATTCATCAATAATTGTTGTAAGCAAAGCTTCCCCAATATGTTTCCGTCTATAATCAGGCGATACAGCAATATTTGTAATATGAGCCTCTTCCAAAATCTGCCAACAGCCACAATAACCGATTAATTGTCCATCAGTATTAAACACACTGAAATATTTGGCTAAATCATTTGACAGCTCACTCATAAAAGAATCTTTAGACCAGTGATGCTCACCATAAGCTTTTGCTTCAATAGAAATTACATCATCAAGATCACTTTTTTGCATCGGTTTTATTTTAGCACTGAACATATATTGATTTTAGCATAGAAAAACAATGGCAAATGCTTTATTAAATTTTATTTACCTATTGATAAAAAGTGGGAAATATGCTAAAATACACGAGGAATGCTATAAAATCCGATAATTATTGTTAAAGAGGATAGAGAAATGAAAAATATTGTTGTCTATACAGATAAAAATGAATCAAAACTGGCAGATGTATTAGCACAGATTGATGATACTAATGTAAGAATTGAAAGTGCAGAAAATCTTAAAGATTATGAAACATTAAATCCTGGACTTGTAGTTGTAGAAAGTGTTCCAAACATTAAAGATGTTCTTATGACAACAAAATTTAAAGCTCCTACATTATTTATCGGAGATGTCTTTAAAGGAACTACTGTAAGAGCAGTTATATTTGATTTTATTAAAACTCCTGTTGATAACATGGAACTTGTAATCAGAGCTAATGCTCTTTTAAAATATAAAGAATTACGTGACAAATTGAAAGTTGTATCTACAACAGATGAATTGACAGGTCTTCACAACAGAAAATATATGCAAGAAAGACTTGATCAAGAAATTTCTCGTGCAAGACGTTATGGCACAAAACTTTCTTGTCTGTTATTTGACTTAGACTTTTTCAAAGTTGTAAATGATATTTACGGCTATGAATGGGGTGATGTACTTTTACGCTCTATTGCCGATAAATTAAAACAACTTATTAGAAAAGAAGATATATTAACTCGTTACGGTGACGAAGAATTCTTACTTATCCTGCCTAACACTTCTGAAGAAAACGCATTTTTATTTGCAGAAAGATTCAGAAAAGATATTGAAAGAATGGAATTTATTCCTGCAGGTGAAGAAGAAAGACATCCTATTACAATTTCAGGCGGCATAGCTACTTATCCTTGTATTGAAAATACAGAAGAAGATGCAAATACAATAATTCGCTATGCAGAACATGCATTGTATAACGCTAAAAAACGCGGAAAAAATAAGATTGTTCAATTCTCACAAATTAACTTAGGTGAGTAAATTAATTATTTTGAGGATTAAAATAAAAATTTCCAATACTGATTAACAAACAAACAAATAAAAAGATCATTATATTTCGAAATGTTTTTGTTAATCCCATATCAACATACTTAAATTCATTTTCACCAGAATTCAAATAATTATTAAATTTAATTCCTATATCTTTTGCTTCATGCAATGTTGGAAAATTAAACTGGACAAATATATTATTATCACGCTCTTTGTCAGTATCAATAAGATACATTAAAGAATCATGTCGCATCCTAGCAGAAAATGAAGTATATTGAGGAGCTGAAAGAGAACTTAATTTTGCTGTTTTAATGTATTCTTTATTAAAAACAGAAACACGTTTATATTTACAACTATTTTGCAACTTATCACACGAAAAATACCCTTTACAAGGATAAAAAATTGCCACACACAAAAATAATATAAATATAAAAATAATACATAAATTATTAAAAATTAAACTCTTTTTCACAATCTACCCTTTATTATTAACTCCATAGCCAAACATTGCAAAATCATATTTTACAGGGTCTTCCGAATCGAATTTTCGAAGATTTTCTGTAATTTCAAGCACTGATTTAAAATCATTGGCATTTCTAGTCAAAAGGCCCATTTCCCTTGATAATCTTGCAACATGAGTATCTAAGGGAATTAATAATTCAGAAGGTTTCATAAAATCCCAAATCCCAAAATCCACAGGACCTTTTCTTACCATCCATCTAAGATACATACACATACGTTTCATTGCACTACCTTTTCTTGCATTTGGAAGCATAAATTTGAAACCTTGTGAATTATTATCTTTTGCATTTGCATAAAAATAATCTGTAATAGGTATAAACATATTATCATCTATTGGCTTTTCATAACCGAATTTAAAAAGTTCTTCTAAACTGCTATTTTTAGAATACAAATCACGCATTATAGTAAAAATTTGCGCAAAATCTTCAGGTTTTCCAAAACGATAATTAAAATCACCCAAAATTTTCGGCTCAAAATTTAAAATAAAATTCAACGGTTCATTTTGAGCAATATTAAATAGGGTGTCCAATTTTTTCAAAAAAACATCTCTCCTGCCATAAGCTACAAGAGATGCAATAAAACCTGCAATTTCAATATCCTTTTTTTCACTAAACCTATTTGGAATTCTTACAGGGTCGTCCTTTATAAAATCAATATTCTCATATTTTTCAACCAATTTATCAATTTCAGATTTTGTTATCATTGCGTAAACCTTTAAAATATTCTTTTAATATTTTATCACATTCTTCTTCCATAATTCCGCCATAAACTTTCATTTTGGAATTTGCAAGCTTTCTTACATCAATCACAGACCCTAAAGCTCCATAATTATTATCATAAGATCCGAAATAAACAGCTTTTATTCTTGAAGAAACAATTGCCCAAGCACACATTGGACAAGGCTCTAAGGTCACATACATTTCGCAATCATCAAGACGCCATCTGCCTAACTTTTGTTCAGCCTCTCTAATCGCTAAAATTTCTGCATGTGCTGTGACATCATTTGTAATTTCTTTTTGATTAAAAGTTTCAGCTATAACCTCTCCATCTTTCACAATCAAAGCCCCGACAGGGATTTCTCCGTTTGCTTTATTCGCAAGTTCTATAGCTCTTTTCATTCAACTACCTCTGATACATTTGAAAGATTTAGAGTTAATTCTACGCAGAAACCGCAAATTTTGTCACTATGCAATGAAATTTCTCCATTCATCGCTTCTACCAAACCTTTTACGATAAATAACCCCAAACCTGTACCACGTGTAGTTCTTGTCGTATTATCATCAAGACGGATAAATTTTTCAAACAATTTATTCAATTTTTTCGGCGGAATAACCTCACAATCATTTTTTACAAATATCTTTGCTTTATTATCTTTAACATCAGCATCTACAACAATTTGTGTGTTTTCTGTTGCATATTTCGCTGCATTTTCAAGTAAGTTTACAAATACCTGCAATAATCTGTCCTTATCAGCTTCTACAAGCGGGAAATCCTCGCTTACATTGAATATAATTTCTTTATTATCTTTATTTTTTATCAATATTCTTGATTCTTCTAACAATTCAGGAATATATACCTGCTCAACTTTAGTTCTCAAACGCATTCCCTCAATATCAGGAATCGTCAATAAATCCTCAATTAAACGTTTCAATCGTTCAGACTGCTCTTTTATAATTCTCAAAGATTTTTGCCTTGTTTCTTCATCAATTTTTATATCCTGACGCATTAATCGAGATGTGTAACCTTGGATACTTGTTAAAGGAGTTCTTAATTCATGGCTTACTGTATCAATTAGATTTGAACGGAATTCATTTAACTGCTTCAATTCAACGTTATTCTTTTTCAACTGGATATAAGACTTATGAATTTCAGTTGCCATACGATTAAATTCAAAAGCCAAAAATATAATTTCATGAGGAGTAAAAGCTGTAGTCAAAAGTCTTATTTGACGTTCATAATTACCTTTTGAAATAGCTATAATACCTTTGAATAATTGTCTTATGTTGATATACAAATAATATGTATACAAAGCTACAACAAAAATAATTGTAAATGTTGCAAATAGACAAGATAAAATAATTTTTAAACTATTATTTGTAATAGCTTTCCTTGTCACTTTTTCTGTTGTATTAACAATAATCGTAATTTTAGGATCATCTTTTGAAACATATACTAAAGGTTGGTTTTTAGTATCACCAAAAATTACAGGTTTATTTTTTCTTAACCTGTCAGGGAGTAACGCAATAGTTTTTTTGTAAGCATCTTCAGTATAATTATGTTCTGCTAACAAATCACCATCATTCGTTAATACATAAATTTGTCTTTTATCATCTGCAATTGATCTGAATAATTCATCTCTTATAGCATCTAACTTATATGTTGCTACAAGATATAAATCCTCATTTATTTTCAAAGGAACTGTAGCTTTTTTATTAACTTTATTTCTTTCATGGATTTCATCTAATTGAGCTTTAGTTGCAATTTTTAACTCTTCACAATCAGGCAGAGTTTTTACAACTGATTTTAAATAATCACTTTTTGCTTTTTTAGTCGGAAAATAATTTAAAGAATAAACAATTTGTTCCAAGTTACTGGATACAGTTTTATTAAAAAAATCAATCTCATCAGATACCATATTAGCAATCAAAACAGCTGATTCTCTAAGCTGATATCTCATTGACTGCTGATTAATATTATTTATGATAAATCCGCTAATTGACATAGGAACTACAACCGCAAAAATAAATACGATTGCAATTTGTTCTACAATTTTCAAATGTTTACCAAACATAATTTTCTAACCTTCACCGAACGGAGTCAGTTTATACCCTACATTTGTAACTGTATGTAAGTATTTTGGGTGTTTTGTATCAGGCTCTATTTTATTTCTCAAACCGCCTACATGAACCCTCAACATTCTTACATCTTCATTACTGTCATATCCCCATACCTCATCTAACAATGTAGCAAGAGTTACAGGATTATTAAAATGCTGCATTAAACAATATAAAATTTCAAATTCTGTCGGAGTTAATTTTACTTTTTTATTAACGATTACTGCCTCAAGAGTTTCAGGAAAAATTTCAATATCTCCAGCATTCAATACTTCATCTGACAAAACTGTCTTATCTTCAATCTGATTTCTTCTCAAAAGCACTCTTATTCTCAATAGAACTTCCTGAATATCAAAAGGTTTTACCAAATAATCATCTGCACCGCAGTCAAAACCTTCAGTTTTATCATCAATAGTACCTTTAGCAGTAAGCATTAAAATAGGAATAGCAAGTTTTGCTTGACGGATATTTTTACAAACATCAAAACCATTCATTTTAGGCATCATAACGTCCAACAAAATCAAATCATAAGTATTATTCAATGCTTTATTCAAAGCTTCCATACCATCTTTTGCAGTATCTACAAAATATCCGCTTGCTCTAACATCAAATTCTAAAAGTTCTCTGATTTCATCATCATCGTCAGCTATCAAAATACGTTTTTCAATAGTCATAAAAAATCCTCTTTAGCAAACTAAATCCTTTTTTTTAATTTTATAAAAATACGCATTATTTTGCAATTAATTATAAAGAAATAAAAACTAAATAAAAAATAATAAATCACCACATTTCACTATTTAATCCTTATACCTAAAGGGGATTATTTTACATAGAAAAAGATTTACAATTTACATATAACATATTTGTGGAGTAATTTTAACATGTTAATGGGAAATGATTGCCAAGATTGCGGTAAGTACAATCGCTTGGAAATGAAAAATGTGAATAAAGACATTCTTGATTGGCTTGAAGATGTCATCGAAGAAAACAACAGCCGTATCGAACGAAAAGAATGGAAAAGTAAATATAACAGTTATGTTGTATATGACTACGAACCTTTTTGTACAGACGGATTTGAAATTAATTTAGTAATTACATCTCACAATGCCGCATATTTGAATTTCATAAAGTATTTGTACGACGAAAAAATAAGCACAATCGAATATTTAAACAGTTGTATAGGTGTTTAAAAAAAATAGACCGGATATTAAATAATATCCGGTTTATTTTTTTATAAATTTTTATTAAATTTTTATTCTTGAGCAGTTTCTTGTTCTTTTGCAAAACATTCTTTACAATAAACTTCTTTTCCTGGAATTGGTTTAAAAGGAACTTGAGTTTGAGCTCCGCATTTTGAACAAACAGCTTCATACATTCTTCTTTGTTTTCTGTGATTTTTTCTGCGAGCTTTTCTGCATTCCGGACATCTTTTTGGTTTGTTTACTAAACCTTTTTCAGCATAAAATTCCTGTTCACCTGCAGTGAAGACGAATTCTGCGCCGCAATCTTCACATACAAGTTTTTCGTCTTGGTACATTGTTCTTCTCCTGATTTTAAGTGGTACGTTAAAGAAACCTCTTGCAAAATTCCTTTAATTCATATCATTATACACTATTTTCGAAATTATGCAACTGTCTATTTTTTTATCTCTTTAAAAAATTAAATACTTGTAGACAATGAAGGTGCAATACTTATAAATTGACGCACTAAATCAGGATCCCACTGTTTACCGGCACCTTCTTTTAAGATTTCACAAGCTTTTTCTACACTCATACCTTTTCTGTATGGTCTATCTGAAATTAATGCATGATAAGTATCAGCAACAGCTACAATTCTTGCAGCAAGAGGGATTTGATCCCCTTTTAATTTTTCAGGATAACCACTGCCATCTAAGTGTTCATGGTGATATTTTACAATAGGAATTAAATCTCTTAAAGCATCATTTGGCTTTAATACTTTTTCTGCACCAATTACAGGGTGTTGTTTCATAATTTCCCATTCTTCACCCTCTAACTTACCAGGTTTTTTCAGTACATTTTCAGGAATACCTATTTTGCCGACATCATGTAATAATGCACCTAATTTAATTCTTTGAACTTCATCTTCAGGTAAATTTATTGCACGAGCAAGAGCTTCGGAATATCTTGAAACAGAAGTTGAATGACCTTTTGTATAAGGATCTTTTGCATCAATTGCTCCTGCTAAAGAATTTGCAAGTTCCATTAAATGGTTTTGAGATACAATTTGTTCATTATTAAATTTATGAACAATTTCATCTTCAAAATTAACACCTAATTGAGAATGTCTTTTAGCAATAACTTCAGCATAAGATTTTAAAGCATCATCATCCCAGAAATTAAAATCTGTCGAACTGATAATTGCAGACATACCCTCTTTATAACCTTTTGCCTGAGAGATGTACATCGCTTGTTCTGCTAAAATCAACAATTTTTCCTGATCTCTGCTGCATTCAGGATAAGTTGCTATACCTACAGAAACTTTCACAGGGCCAACATCATCAACAAAACAACAAGACAGACAATAAGTTATATATTCTGCAAGATATTTTGCATCAGGAGTATTTGTATCAGGAAGCATAATTGCAATTTCGTCACCGCCATAACGTCCTGCCCTATCAGTACTTCTGATATTTTGTTTAACCTTGTCTGCTAAAAGTTTAATAACTTCATCACCTTTGGCATGACCTAATTCTCTATTAATTTTAGAAATATTATTGACATCAAGCATGATAATTGAAAGATTAGTTTCATTTTCTTCTGCTCTTTTCAATTCTGATTTTAATATTTCTTGGAAACCTCTGTGTGTATACAAACCTGTCAAAGTATCGGTATTGGCAAATTTATTTGTCTGTTCCAAAAGCTCGATATTATGCATAAACAATGCACAATAATTTGCAATAAATGAGAAAAGACCGATACGATTTTCAAAAATATCTTTTCCTATTACCATAACCCCTTTGCATCCGCTTACAGACATCAAAGGAAGAACTAAAGATGATGTTTTTTGTAAATAAGGAATATTCAAAAAGCTGTTATCATCTTTAATTACAGGTGTACAGTTATTAAAACATTCAATTACAGGGTTGTCTTGATCAGATAAAAATATCTTTGACGTATATGAACTACCCAAATTATTGAACAATTTTAAGTTAATACATTTTGATTTTTCATGAAAAATTCCAAATGCTGTATACAAACTGTTCAATTTTTCCGTAAACAATTCATGCACAGCTACAAAAAGATCATGAACATTAGACTTATCTGAAAGTGCACTATTTAAGTTATTCACAAGCTCTGTATAATCAATTACCTTATGAGAACTTGCATTTGCGTTATTCATAAAACCTGAATACATTCTGTTTGATGTTTTATTCGTATTAAAGTTATTAATACGAGCTACAATACTTGAAGTTTCAGATTTAATCGGATTTATAACTTTTTCTTTAGGCTTTTCTTCTTCTTTTTTTGCAGGTGTTTTTATTTCAGTTTTTACAGGTGATAAATTTTCTAAAGCAGGTTTTTTAAGCGAATTTAACTGTTTCGATAATGGATTTGAAACAGCTTTATTCACTTTCTTATTAGGCGTTTTAGCCTTTATATCTTCCGTTAATTTTTCCTGATTTTCGTTCAAAAGTTACACCTGCTTACACACATTTTCTATAAAACAACTGATAAATCATTTTTGCCGAATTTGATGTTTTGTTTTACATTCCTTAAACTATTTTATAATAATTCCGATGAAAAACAATACGCCATTTAGACGGCATAATTTACTGTTTATAATAAACAGCACAATATAAGTTAAATTAATAAATACCACACAAATTTTACTACATTTGTAGTATAAATCATATTTTAATTCTTTTGTACCCTTTTATTACAATTTTTTACACAAATTAATGTTCATGATATACTTAACAAAAAAATACCCGTTTGCAGGAAGTTTTTCTTTTTGGAGTGCAGATAATTTTTGGGTTCAATTCGAAAAAGAAAAGGTTACTTTACTTTTTTATAAGGGGACATTTATGTTAAGTGATTTAGTACAAAACCACGGAATGATTATCTCAGGTGCAATTCTTTTGATTGCCTATATTTTTATTGCAACAGAAAAAATTCAAAAATCAGTAGTTGCACTTGTCGGAGCTTCATTAACTATGATTTTGGGACTTTTACCTTTTCATGGGAAAATCAATCCTGAAACAGGGAATTACATTCGCTCAGTATTTGATTATATAGAATTTGAAGTTATATTCCTGCTTATCGGTATGATGATTATTGTACATATAGCAAGCAGAAGCGGTGTATTCAAATGGATGGCAATAGAAATTTTAAAAGCTACAAAAGGACACCCAAAACTTGTTTTATTTGCACTGGCGGCTTTTACAGCGATAGCCTCTGCATTTTTAGACAACGTAACAACTGTTGTACTCATCATGCCTGTCACATTTGTTATAGCTAAAGAATTTGAATGTGATCCGATACCTTTTTTAATAACAGAAGTTCTTGCATCAAACATCGGTGGTACAGCAACATTAATCGGTGACCCTCCAAATATTATTATAGGTGCAAAAGCAGGTTTAAGTTTTATGGATTTTGTATATGAACTTACAGGAATTATTACACTAATTTTTATTGCAAGTATCGGAATTTTAATATTTATGTTCAGAAAATCCCTAAAAGCAACTAAAGAAAAAATGGAACATATTGCAAATCTCGATAATACAAAAACAATTACGGATAAAAAACTAATGCTAAGATCAATGATTACATTAGCATTAGTAATCTTAGGTTTTGTAACACATGATATGACACATATTCCTGCATATGTATTTGCAGTGACTGGTGCATCTTTTTTACTTCTATTTGAAAAACCAAAAGAAATTTATCGAGATGTAGAATGGCTCACAATCTTTTTCTTTGTCGGTTTATTCATAATCATAGGCGGATTTGAAACAAACGGCGGAATAGGATTTTTAGCAGATAAACTTATTGAATTCACACAAGGTAGTCTGACAGCTGCTACAATGTTCATTTTATGGGGATCTGGAATTCTATCAGGGATTGTCGATAATATTCCATATACAGCCACAATGGCACCTTTAATCGCTCAAGTTCAACACACACTGCCTTATGCAGGAGAAGGGCATCACCCTCTTTGGTGGGCATTATCTTTAGGTGCATGTCTTGGCGGGAATTTAACTATCATAGGAGCAGCAGCAAACGTAATCGTAAGTGAAACATCAGCAACAAAAGGACATCCAATTTCATTTATGAGATTTATGAAATACGGTGCACTTATCACTTTTATTTCACTTTTGCTTAGCTCAATTTATTTATACATAAAATATTTGCATTAAGACGCTTTATCTTTTATTGAATTTGCCAATTTGATTAAGTTATTTTCAAAATTATCAATAGCATTAATCATTTCTGACAGTAACACAGCTATATCAGTAAAAGTATGTATTGATTCATCAGAAAAATCCTGTGTAAAATCAGTATTAGAGATATATTGTCTGAATTCCGAAATCATAAGATTAAATTGCTTTAAATCATTATTCAGCTTAATCAAATCAAATGCAAGTATTTGATGTATTAATTTGTCCTTATTTTCCATATATCCCTTTACATTATTATGCTTTAATTCATTAGATTATGCTATATATCATAATAATAACATATATAGCATTGTAATGCAACTAAAATTATAATGTTTATTATGAATATCCGAAACGAAATAAATAGTATTGTTTCCAAAAAAGGACAAACTTTTAAAAAAGTTTGTGAAATCATTAGTGAAAAAACTAATAATCCAACATTCAATAGCAACAATCTCTCATCAAAAATATCCAGAAAAACTATTACAATTAGAGATGTTGAATTAATATTAAAAGAACTTGGTTACAGAATTGAATTTGTTGAAGACAAATAAACTAAAAAATTTAAAACCAATCGATTAAAGGTCTGATTTCACCGCATTCAAGTTCGTATTGCTCTGCTTCAGGACTTCTCAATATGGTATCAATGCGTAAACGTTCTTTAATCGGATTTTGCAAAAGGACTTCGCCTGTTTCTCTATCAAAAACCTTACTGTAATTCAATCCCTTATTCACACAGTAAGGTAATCTTATTCTGTTTGCTTCCTCATCATACCAAGCAAGTCCGTGGGCTCTGCAAACAATCCCGCGATATTTATACACACAACACATATTATCGATTAAAAACGGGCATTTATACCATTTGGGCTTTTCTTTTTTCAATCGTTTAATTTCTTCTTTTATTTTATGTTTTACCCCAAAAGGAAGCTCTACAAATCCTGACATCAAATATTCTAACTCAAGTCGTGAAAATGGATATTGACCAATTTCACAACAAGCAGAACAGCCCGGCCTACATTTTATAAACTCGCACTGTTCTTCAAAATAACGCTCAAATCTTTTATCTAATTTTTCAAGAAATTTTTCGTATCTTTTTAACATTAATGAACTTTCACAAGTGAATACTTTCTTCCATCTAATATTATATCAAAATCAAGAGTTTTATCCACCTGTGGCATTTGTTTTTCTCTTACGACTACAACAACATCTCTATCATCAAGAATATGTCCTAGTCTTGCCATTTCTTCTTTATCGTCTTGAGAAATAAAATACACTCTGCTTTTTGTATTTTTATCTACAGGAGAACCGTAATAATATAAAACAGAATACTTACGTTCATTATTTAAAACAACAATTTTTTTGTTATTTTCTTTTGCGTATTTTGCAAATTGCATCAAATCATTTTGCCCAAATTCATAGTCCATATTATAAAATAGTTTTGTACCAAATGCTGATGTAATTATTATTAAAAGAGCATAGCAGGCAAATACACCTTTTCTGCAATTTTTCACTGCACACAAAATACTTGAAATACCAAAAATAATTACAAGACTTATACAAAACCATTTTATGATAAGC
Organism: Clostridium sp. CAG:768; assembly: GCA_000437435.1. Classification (GTDB taxonomy): domain Bacteria; phylum Cyanobacteriota; class Vampirovibrionia; order Gastranaerophilales; family Gastranaerophilaceae; genus Stercorousia. The sequence goes on from FR899627.1 coordinate 203,061, forward strand.
AAATCAGAATATACTTGAGCAGGAAGCACATATTTTGCAAAACAAGTCACAACACCTGCAAAAATACAAATTCCGCCTAAAATATAAACCGATAAATTTACAGGCTTTTTATATTTTTCATCAAATACATAACTTTCCCATAACGCACCCATAATAAATGCTGTAAAGAAATATACAGGCAAAATATATGTAATCAATTTTGTACTTGATGAGGAGAAAAATAACATTGTAACCGCAAATGCAATTACGTTAAACAACAAGAATTTATGTCTATCAGATAAATTCTCAACAGCAAATTTTTTAAATGATTTAAGTTTAGTAATTCCAACAGCAATTGCAGAGAATACCCAAGGAATTAATCCCCATAATACAGTGATAAAATAGAAATAAAAAGGTTGTTCTCTATTGATTTCATTGGAATTCAAAAATCTTTCCAAATGATGTTTTATAATATATTCTCTAAAAAATAGAGGATCGTGAATCTTGAACATAATCAAATGCCAAGGTACAACAATTAAAAAGAACAATAAAAAACCAGGTAAAATATACTGTGGTCTAAATACCTGTTTAAAAGTTTTGTTTGCAATAGTTACAAAAAACATAACAGCAAACGGAACTACAAATCCAGGAATTCCCTTAGCCATAACAGCCAAACCTGAAAAGATATAAAATAACCACCAGAAATATTTTTTATTTTTATCATGAACAAACTGTGTCAAAAATCCAAACATTACAGAAAATCCAACACAAGTTGTAACTACAATATCTAATATTGCAAATTTAGCTAACATTACAAATTCAAGAGTAGTAGCAAGAATTACGGCAGAAATAAATCCAAATCTTCTTGATACAATCTTTTTACCTGTAAAATAAACTATTAAAGTAGATAATGTTCCATACAAAGCTACAGGAAATCTTGCAGTGAATTCATTTATCTTTCCAAAAATTGCGAATGACAAACATTCACCCCAAAAATAAAGAGGAGGCTTTTCAAAAAAATATTCCCCGTTCAAATACAAAGTCAAAAAATCCTTGCTGTGAAACATATCTCTAGCCATAGAAACATAACGAGTTTCATCAACATCCATCAAAGCATAATTACCTATGTTAAAGAAAAATACAAAGTAACAAATAAGTAACAAGCCTAAAAATATGAATAAATCACTATGTTTCTTTATAAAATTTATTGTTTTTTCCATAATTTCTCTCCTAATCACTTTTTCTATTCTAACATAAACAAAACTGCCTTAAAAACTAATATTATTAACAACTTGAAATTTAGATAAAATAAGTTATAATATCACTTATGAAAGAAAAAGCACAAAAAGAACTGGATAAATTATTACAAGGAAACAAAAATTTCGTAAACGGGACTCCTACAACTAAAAACATGAGTCTTGAAACATTACAAAAATACGCATTTCATCAAGAACCTTATGCTTGTGTACTTACCTGTTCAGATTCAAGAGTAGTTCCTGAAATTATTTTTGACTGCGGAATAGGTGAATTATTTGTTGTTCGAGTAGCGGGAATGACTACAGGACCAAACATTATCGAAAGTATTGAATACGCTGTAAAAAAACTGCAAGTTCCGCTTTTAATACTTTTAGGCCACGATGACTGCGGCGTGATGAAATACGCAAAAGAGCATTATCCTGAACCTATGAAAGATTTTTCATCAATTCTTAAATGTGTATATCCTGTACTTGATAAAGATGAAGATATCTCATGTCACAATTTCTTCGCTCAAGAACATACAAAATGGGTTGAAAATTATTTGATGAAACATTCTGTAATTATTAATGAAGCGGTCAAAAATGAAAAATTGCGAATAGCAAAATGTCATTTTGATCATTCAACAGGACTTGTAAACCTTTTATAAAATAAAAAAATGCGTCTAATATGACGCATTTTTTATTAATTATTCAAGTTCCCATTTCCCCATAATTCATCATATTTTCTTTGATTTTTTTCATGGTATCTAGGTGAAATTTTTCTTTGGGTATTTACTATATCTGCATCAATTTGTCTTGCGATTAAAATCATACGATTTTTCATATCTTTCTTACGCTGTTTCGCCATATAAACTAAAAATGCAATAATACCTGCGGTCATAATCCCTGCATATGCAGTAACTTTTAAAATACTTTTCAAATTTTTATCCATAATTAAACTCCTAAATTTTCACATACCTAACGCATAAGCAAAAAGTTCTCCAACCATTTTGTTGTATAATCTCCCATCATCTTTGGCAAAAAGATTTTCCCAATGGCTCAAAGCACTGCCATCTGTAGAATATGAAGGATTAGTCATCATAAGATGATGAGTATTTGTATCATATCTTAGCGGGAATAAATCATCCATTTGCATAAAACTCGGTAATTTATCACTCGCTTGATTAAACCCAAAAAGAGCTGTATTAATTCTATTTAATTTTTGATCATATGAAAGTCCGCCAATATAATTATCGTTTGTAACTTCGACTCCGGGCGCATAATCTCTTGAATAACTCAAATTTGCGGACAATTCTTTAACCGCATCAAAGTTATCTCCTGTAATATAATCAGTTCCTGCATTAAGTCCCATATTTTCAAATCTTTCAAAATCATCAGAACTTTTTTCGCCTACAAAACTAATATCAGTTTTTCCTGAACGTAATCTTATTTCATTCAAAATATACTGCATCTGTTGATATTCAGGCAAAGCCCCGACACCTGTATAATTTTCCATATCATAACCGCCAATATGTTTTGCAGAATCTATAAACATACATTCAAAACCTAAATTCATTAATTTTACACATTCATTTATATAAATTTCAACATGTTCGGGATTCTCCCAATTAAAAGTTTCATCATCTTTATAATCTCTCGCAATTTTTATTTGATCTGCAGAAATTACATGACGAAACCCCACTTTTATTCCCCTAAAATGTGCTAAATCTACAAACGCTTTTAATTGTTGCTCAGGTGAAATTTTATCTGCAATAGAATAATCTATAACATTATCACTGTATGATGTATTTAATCTTAGTCCATATATAGAATTTTCTTCAAAAGGACCTTTTTCATAGGCATCACCATAAATATTCTGCCAAATTTGAGATAAAATAATACAATTTGCCCAACTTTTTGCAGACGGTGGTATTGCACAAAGAAGTTTTATACAACTCAAAATTCCACTGCAAGTACAGCCATTATCCATAGTTGCAATTGCTCTGTCATTAATTTCAATATAATTTGCAAAACGCCCCCAATTATCACCATAATTCGGAGTTTTTATCTCATCCGGGAAATTATCACAGAATTTTCCATCCTCGACAAGCGTCATAATAATATTCACAGCTTGTTTTACAGACAATTTTAAAACGTCAGATGGTACAACATTCCCAAGCCAGCGTTTATTATAAGCACTGCCAATCCCATGAAAAGCAATATAATTACTAAAAGAATCCTGAATTAATTTTGTATCTTCACCCAGAGCTTTTAATAAATTATTTACAGCATTTTTTCCCATAACATGATTATTTATAACCAATTTAGGAAAAATTTTCATTCCCTGAAATATTAATTAAATTTTTCTATAATCCGCCATACATTTTTGAAAGAGGTTCTTTTTTGTCAGCAGGAATAATTAACATTCCACTATACGGATTATTAGGATCTTTTACCATTCCGATTTTTTCTGTATAAAATCTTCTAGCCTCAGGCATAGCATTTAATCTGATATTTCCGACACATTGAGCTTCATCACTTCGTCTTTGAGCAATTTGTAGTAATCTTGTTCCAACACCTTTGTAATAATCTAAATTTTTATTCCAAAAAGGTGTATTAGGCATTGAATAATTTCTTAAATCATCAACTAAAACATGACTTGGATCTTCCCTATACATAATTCTGTCATAATCGAAATATTTATTAATTTTAGCTAAAACTTCCCCAATTAATTCATCTTTATTATTTTTCAAATAATAACGTTCATTTCCACAATCAAAATGCTTAAATACATTAACAAATTCATCTGTACCTTTTGTAGCATTTTTTAATAGAACATGCCCGATAAAACCCTCACCCATCATTCCGATATTCATATGAGTAAGTCGTTGAATATCTCCTGCACCTGTAAAAGAAGGTTTGTTTAATTTTACATTTCCATTACCTGATTGTAAATTTCCGCATTGATAGCGATACATATAATTGTTTTGAATATTAATAGCCATAGTGATTTTTATAAATGATATGAATTTTTAAAATTGCCTAAAAATAAAATTTTTATTAACAAAAGTTTATAAATCAATTTTTAGTGATAAAATTAAGAATTGAAAGAGAGGCATAAAATGATTAATGAAAAATTAGAAAAAGCTTTTAACGACCAAATTAACAAAGAATTATATTCAGAATATCTATATCTTTCAATGCAAGCATATTTTGAAAGATTAAATCTTAAAGGTTTTGTAAACTGGATGTCTGTACAAGTTCAAGAAGAACATGCACATGCATTAGGAATGTTTGATTATTTGAACCAACGTGGTGGAAATGTTCAATTAGAAGCTATTGACAAACCAGAAACTGATTGGGAAACTCCTCTTGCTGTATTTGAACAAGTTTTGGAACATGAAGAATATGTTACATCAAGAATTAACGCTCTAATGGATGTAGCAGAAGAAACAAAAGATCGTGCAGCAATGTCATTCTTAAACTGGTACTTAAAAGAACAAGTTGAAGAAGAAGATAACGTAGGTAATGTATTAGCTACATTAAAACTTATCGGAGATGATAAAAAAGCTCTATTAATGCTTGATAAAGACTTAGCTACAAGAACATTTGTACAACCTGTTATTGGATAATGAATTTTAAAATTGAAAAAGTTGAAAAACAAAATATAAAAGAACTTGCAAGTCTAGCTTATGCTATTTGGCATGAATACTGGACTTGCATTCTTTCTCCTGAACAAATTGATTACATGGTAGAAAATTTTCAATCAGAACACGCTATAAATAAGCAAATTGAAAACGAAAATTACACATATTATTTTATAATCCAAGATGGTCAAAAAGCAGGATATTTTGGAATATCAGACAAAAAAGATTACTTATTTTTATCAAAATTGTACATACAAAAAGATTTTAGACATAAAGGGCTTGGAACAAAAGCCTTTGAAGAAATAAAACAACTTGCAAATGGCAAAAAAATTCAACTCACAGTAAACAAACATAATACAAATTCCATTAATGCCTATAAAAAATGGGGATTTAAAACAATAGATTCAGTTGTAACCGATATAGGCTCAGGTTTTGTAATGGACGATTATATTATGGAAGCATAAGCCAGCTTATTCTGCAACTGACTTTAAAATAAATGTAAGCCCCTGTAAAATACAGAGGCTGTTTTTTGTATAAGAAGGTGTGTAGAAAAGATTCGTATTTATGATTAAGTTTCAGCTATTAACTGTTTTTGTACCCGCATTTCTGTATCCGAAACCTGCCCTATAACCAGATATAAAATACATAAAAGGTAATGCAGGCTCAATCCATTTAAAACCTGATAAAATTCCTGCAGTTGCTATATCATCAGCGTGCAGAGCAATATCTAAAGCTTCAGGTCTGCGTTCATTATACAATCCTTTTTTATTATTTTTTTCACCAAATAACGGATTAATACAATGTTTGCTCACAAAATTTGCAATATAACTTCCGCCAATAATTCCTGTTGCCGTAATTCCTGCAAGTATTACAGCTAATTTTTTCATAGGAGTAAGCGGTTTAATTTTCTTTGCTTTTTCTAACTTTTCAGAAAGAAAAAGGGCACTACCGGCACCTACATTACATAGGAAGATATTTGCAAGATACTGGTATAAGCCCTCTTTGACCTTATCGGCCGTTCCTTTTCTAGTGATTTTATGTGTAGTTTTATCCGCTATAATACCGCCTGTCACACCACCAACTACCGGTATAAGACCTAAAAGAGACAACCTTTTTATTTCAGAAAAAATCTCCTTTGAATTTAGATTTTTCTTTTCAGGTAAAATTACACTGAAAAGTTCTTTTTTCGCAGGAGATTCAGGAAGTTTATTGATTAATGTATCTATTTGTTTTGGAGATAATTCTTTTAATTTAGCAGTACGCAAAATCCCTAAGATTTTTTCATCTTTAATTTTCGTTTTTTTAATAAATCCCTCAACAGCCTCTGTATGAACTTTTTGCAATTCAGAGAAATGCACTCTTTCCATT
>FR899627.1:209346-224150 GCA_000437435.1 Clostridium sp. CAG:768
TTTTTAATCCTCTTGTACCCAGTAATGATGCACCAATTGTACTTGAGATTACTATTGCGTTTTGAATAAATTTTTGTTTTGCATGTTTTTTATCTTTTTTAGCATTCCGAAAAGAATCAACTACTCCATAAGCACCACCTGCTCCGATCAATAATGCAGGCATCTTTTGATCCAATTTATTCAAAATCATAGGCTGGTCTACATATTTACAGAGTGTTGAGATTTTCATATTAATCCTTATTTGTTAGTCTAGACTAACTTTATATTAAATAATTATTTTTGTCAAGAGGGATTGAAAAATTTTTGACTATAAAATTTGTCCACCTTAAATTTAGTTCAGGATTTCAAGATGAAATTAAGATTCCGAAACTCGTTCGGAATGACAGTACAATAAATTTTGTCATTGTGAGCGAATGCGAAGCAATCCAGCCAATTAGATTTTATTGTTGTAAAAGCTGGATTCTTTCGGGACAAGCCCTCAGAATGACTATTAAATTTGTCACCTTAAATTTAATTCAGAATCTCAAGATGAAATTAAGATTCCGAAACTAGTTCGGAATGACAGTACAATAAATTTTGTCATTGCGAGCGAATGCGAAGCAATCCAGCCGATTAGATTTTTTAAATTTGTTTAATTATTTATACAATTTTTTCAAATCTATATCTGATTTTTTAATATAATCGGTTAACTTCACCATATTTTCAAACAATTTATCAGATACAATATGTTCCATTTTGCAAGCTGTTTCAAGTGCCTCTTCTTTTTCTACTCCCAAAACTTCCATAAAAAATTTCGATAAATTTTCATGTTTCATCAAAATATTTTTAGCAATAGTTTCCCCTGCAGCTGTCAAAGTAATAGGGGCATAAGGGGCGTAATTAATAAGTTTTTTTTCAGCTAAAATATTCAAAGCTCCTGTCACAGATGCTTTTTTAACATCCAAAGCAGAAGCAATAGCAGTAACTTTAGCTTGACCATTTTTCAAAACTTGATTATAAATTTCTTCAATGTAATCTTCTAAACTTACAGACAATTTTTCCATTACAAACTCCTAATTAAATTTATTATATCACAAGGGTTGTCTATAATGAAATCAGCACCTTCAAGATCTTTACGGTCCCTAAATCCCCATAAAACTCCTATGCATCGCAAATCTGAATTTTTAGCAGTTTCAACATCAACCTCAGAATCTCCAACATAAATTGTAGAATGTTTGTCTGCACCCAATTCTTTCATTGCCTTAAACACCCCATCTGGAGCGGGTTTTTTAGGTAGATCATCAGCTTGACCTATAGCTACATCGATTAAATCACCAAAATATTTTTTACATAATCCTTTAACGGCAGAATCGAATTTGTTAGATACCACGCCTATTTTGACACCATCATCATGTAAAGTTTTTAGTATCTTTAAGATACCATTGTAGGGAACAGTGTTATTACACATATTTTCAGAATAATTTTTCTTGAAAACGCAAAGACATTCATCAACATTTTCACAATTCTCAGGAACAGCTCTTTCAATGAGTTTTTTCACTCCATTACCCACAAAACACCTGATTTCTTCAAGTGATCTTTTAGGATAGCCAAATTCTGAAAGTGCAAAATTTGTTGCATCTTTCAAGTCTTCCAAAGTATTTAATAAAGTTCCGTCCAAGTCAAAAATTACAGTTTTAATCATACTCAAATTTTATCACAGAAAAAATCATAAAAATGGTAGAATTGAAGCGGATATTTTTTAGTCAAAGCTTCCAAAAATTCAACATATTCTGATTTCAATTTTTCCAATTTTTCTTTTCTCGCACCTTCAGATATAAATTTTTTCAAATGAATACAATATTTTCCGTTTTTCTCCAAAGTACAGGCTATAAAATAAATAGGAGAATTAAGCATAAGCCCGAATTTAAAAGCTCCAATCGGGAAAGAAACTTTTTTACCTAAAAAATCAGATTGGAATACAGCATCTTTATTATGAGCAGAAACTCTATCCCCAGCAATAAAAAGGACTTCGCCTTTATCTAATTTATCTTTAATCTCTATTGATGTTGTAACATCAATATTTTCAACAGGATAAGCAGTGATAGGATTATTTGAGGAAATTGAATTTAAAAAATTCTTAAATATACTGCATTGATTTCCTTCCAAAAACAAATTCACTCTTGTATCGTCAATAACTTCACCTGAACGGAAAAATGTTCTCATAGCATTGACATTTCCAAGATGTGAGCATAAAAAATAAATTCCTTTTTTATCCAGCAAATCATCATAAAAAACTTTCTTTTCTGCTTCATCAGCAAAAAATATATTCTTAAAACTGAAATTGTCCGTAAACATTTCAATTTTATCTACAAGACTATATGAGTAATTTAAAAAATGTCTGAATGATGAGAATATATCACCTTTACCTGTCGCAATTTTCAAATATTTTTGAGAGCATTTTCTAATTTCAGGTGCACCTAAAAAAGCAAAAAGAGTTACAAAAAATACAATAAATTTAACAGGAGCCTTACCTGCGATATTGTAAATATACCATAACAGCATAAGTCTTTTACGCCCTGCTGCTTGTTCTTTTACCTCATACCATTTTAATTCGTTATTCTCTGAATTCTCTGACAAATTACACTCCAATCAATTTATATTTTAGCATTTTACACACGATAAAAGAGTATAATCGTGAATTCCGATATTTTCATGTTTTTTATCGAGCTTTAATCCGGCTTTTTCAATAAGTTCAATCATTCTTTTTTCAGAATACATCTTACTTTTTCCGTTAGCCATACAAGTAAAATACAATGAGATATGAACAAGTGAATATGTAGCACCGTCAAATAATTGTCTATCTGTGAAAGGTTCTAAAATAAATATTTTTGTATCGTCAGTCATAGCATTTTTTATATTCTTTAAAATTGTAATAATCTGCTCTTCTGAAAAACAGTCTAAAAACTGACTCATAAATACAGCACCTGAAATTTTGGGGAATTGAGATTTCAAAACATCAACACCATGAAATTTTAATCTGTCATTATGCAAATGATTTTTAGCGACCTCAATATTTTCAGGCAAGTCAATCATATTGACAATACAATCTTTATTGAATTCCAAACAAGCTCTTTCAAATTTGCCTGTATTCCCGCCAATGTCAAAAATTTGAGCAGGCTCATCTTCAAAAATAATTTTTAAAACTTCTTCAAAACACCTATCTGAATAGTAGTGGTCAAAATCAAACCAACTTTTTTTCATATCACTCGGCAATTTATGAAGCGCATTATAAATAGTTTCATAATCCCCGATAAATTTATGACAGCCTAAAGGTTCTTCTTTTACAAATGATTCTCCAAGTTCAGATGCACCAAGATAACATACATCTTTTACAAAATTGAAATTAACCTTTGTCATTTCGTTATGTAAAAATGCTGAAGCAACTAAAGAATTTGCAAACTTATCACCTGTTTTAATAACAATACCGCAAGCTGATGCAACTTCTAACAAAGTTTCTGCAGTGTATTTTGATACATTACAATTTTCAATAATTTGCTCAATTGTAGACGGATTTTCATCTAAAAAGTCCAAAATCCCAAAATTTAACATTGCCCCGACAGCTTGAAAAGTCAACGGTGCAAATGCAATTTTTTGAGCTTCTGATAATGCCTTAACTTGTGGTGATATGTGTCTTTTAATTCTTCTATACTTCATTTTTGTACCTTATTATATTAAATTTCAATTCTCTCTGCGGTTTCTTTTATTAATATTAAACTAAAAATATAAGAACACAAAAGTCCAAGTGCTAATACAATTCCCAAAGAACTAATCAACTTAAATCCTGCACAGGCAAGAAGTGAAAAAGAAAATACACTTGTCAAACAAGACAATAAAACTGCATCACCTGCTTTTCCGGCATTATTGTATCTGAATACCGAATAATCAAGTCCAAAACCGATTATCAAAAACATTGCAAGCAAATGGAAAAGATTTAAATCAATACTAAATATCCCAAGAAATCCAAAAATAAATGCAACTGACAAAATAGACGGAAGTATGATGTTAAATCCTGATTTGTAATCATATATTTTTGAAAGAATTAAATACAACATTCCGAAAATAGGTAAAAGCAGACCTAAACAAATCTTTCTACATTTCCTAATTTGAGCTGAAATATCTTTTTGAAAATTTATTAAACGTGCATTATTAATCTCCCCGCCATCATAATCATAGACAACAATTATGGAAGTATTTTTATCAATTAAGAAATTCTTTTTCAAAAATTCAAAATCATTATTTAAAGTCAAAAATCCGTTTTTATAATCTTGATTAATTAACTTTATACGCTGTGCAGGCGGCAAAAAAACAGCATAACTGTTAATTCTATCTTTATATAACTGTTTTCTAAGAGCCTGATTGCTTTTTTGTCTTTTAACAGATGGAATATAGCGACTTAAAGATTGGTATTCGATATTTTCTAAATCAAGCTTATCTTCTATTGCTTCTTCTTTTTGGAGTAAATCCTCAAGATTTTCCCCTTTAACAACAAAAATTGAAGTATCACCATTTGTACCTGCCAACTCACCAAAGAGTTTTTCGGCATTCATAAGATGTCTTGGCGGTACATACATATTTTTTATATTGTCGTCAAAATGAGTTCTGAAAAGTCCTATTATTGCAATTACACAAACCGCATAAACTGCTATTTTACCCCATTTGTGAGGAATATTAAAAGGTTTTATTTCACGTTTTTCAAACACAAAATTTTTAGGTAACAAAGGATAAAAAAGAACAACAAAAAGATATACAACCGTAAGTCCTGTAATTGTGAAAACAGAAATTTGTTTTAGTAATACAAAATTTGCAAATAACAAAACAATAAATGCACTCACAGTAGTAAGCAGACTGACAGTCAAACTCTTAAAAATCTCCCCAATCGTATCTTCACCTTTGTCTGAAACAAAGTAATGCAAAGAATAATCGACACAAATACCTATCAAAGTTGTCGAAAATACAAATGTCAGAATATGTATATCTTTAAAAATTAAAGATGTCATACAATATCCAGAGAAAATTCCTAACCCGATACTCAAAATAATCGGCAATAATGGCTTGAATGACCTAAAATACCAGAACACAAGCCCAATTACAAATAACGTAGATAATATACAAATTAAATTAATCTCAAATATTGAATGACTGCTTGCATAATAAGAATGAATAGGTGCACCAGTAAGATAAATCTTTACACCGTCTTTTGACAATTCATCTTTTATTGAAATAAGCTTTTTAACTTCATCATTCAAAATTGTAGGAGAAAGCGCAATATCACTATTTACATCAAGCATTATAATACTGAAAAATTTTGAATTTTCGCTATCCATACTATGCTCAAAAGGCGTGAAATTACTTACCTGCTTATTTGGAGATAAACTCATTACAAAATCCGTTAAAAGCAAAAACGGATCTTCTTCAATAGAACCTACAGGAGGCATAATCGGGTTATACAAAGTTTCAAGTCCGCTTTCTTCGACAATATCGTATTGCTTATTTTTTAAACTGATACGCATTTTTCCTGAAAGCAGATTATTATGATATTTTTCGTAATTTGTCAAAACTGCATTTACATTCATATCAGATGTATACATCTTTGTTTTATCAAGTTTTGAATAAAGAGTTTTTGCAATCTTTTCAGATTTTTCAGGGCTGTCGCTTTCTACAATTACATTAATTTTTGCAGAAAACTTACTGCTTAAATCAACTAAAATATTGTCCTGCAAAGATGAAAAAATCGCTTTTAAAATATTAGTTTCCGTATGTGCAGGCCTGAAAAATACCAGTAATCCTAAGATTACAAGAATAAAAATAAATAATATTCTAAAAGTTTTTTCTAATTTGTTTCGCATTTAAAAGAAATATCCGTAACCCCGTTTTTTATAGTGGATATTTTTATGTTTTGTATATCCTCTTTACCTTTTATAATAATATCATGTAATTGAGATGAGGCAACTGAACCCTTTTTAGGCTTTAGACCAATAGTCCATAAGCCGTTAGTTTTTTCATAGTACAAATTAAAATTCTTATCTAAATAAGAATAATTTTTATTTGAAATAGCAACAATAATATCATTAATTTGTTTGTTTTGAGAAGATGTATAAGATACAGTAGATCTAATCGGGTATAGTGTTTCAAAAATCGCACCTTTATTTTTTATAAACTGGAAGTTTCCGCCTGATTTCAAAACAGTTTCCCCAATTCGTTTTTCTTGGGTAAATTTGCAGTATGCATCCCCTAACTTTGGCATCTGCTGAGCTATCGCTTTGCTTGTAGAAAGATGATTAAATACATCTTCGGCAGCAAAACACAAATTTATTCCACATAATATTGAAATCAATAATATTAAAAATTTACGCATAAGCCTCCAATTTTTCAACAAATCTTTTTGGAGCAGTATATACACTCTCTCTTGTCGTTGTATCTACACATATTTGCATACTCTTAGCTTTAAAGATTTTTTCTCCACTTTCACAATCATAAATTTCATATTTGATATTCAAAGCAGGTTCATAATCTACAATAGTTGATACAACTTTTAATTTTTGCATAAATTTTGCCGATTTAATAAATTTTAAATCCATAGTAGCAACAGGATAAGCAACTCCATCTGCTCTCATATCATCATAGGTATAACCTATTTTTGAGAGCAAATCACATCTAGCAACCTCTAAATATTTCACATAATTGCCATGCCAGACAACATTCATAGGATCTAAATCATAAAAAGGTACATCAATAAAAGTTTCTGCAAAAATATTTTTCATAACACTATTATAAAACAAAAGTCCCTGAAGAAAAAATAACTTCATCTTTCGTAAACTTATATTCAACAGATTTATCAGTTTTGCATAAAGTCAATCGGACTTTCATATCAGGCCTAATTATTGATGAAAACTTAACTTTTTTAACCTTTTGCGGGATAAAATCAAGATGAAAAACATCTTTTATAAATTCTTTTGCAAAAAATAATTGAACAACACCCGGTAAAATAGGCATTTGAGGGAAATGCCCCTCAAAGAAGTTGCTGTTTTTAGGGAAAATCAAATCCAAATAAGCATTATCTCCATTAATATTAAAGTCAACAACATAAGGATATGTCACATTGGTATTAAAAATTTCCTTAATTCTTGCTAAATCAGTTTTACCTCTTTCATTTACCGGTAAACCATACAAAAATCTCCATTTCTTTGGCAATACTCTTTCATATTTTGTCATTGCGAGCGTATGCGAAGCAATCCAGTTATTTTTAATCTTCTTAACTAACTCAAGTTTCCTGTTTTCTTCTAAAAAATTACGGCCTTTTTCGTTCAATACAACTGCTGCACACAATTTATCATCAAGCTTTAAGCAATATGATTTTTCGATAAATTCATCGGAATTTAAAATATTTTCTATCTCATTTAAAGAAATACGTTTCTCTTGAATTTTAACAATCCTGTCTTTGCGACCTTTTACCCTAAAACCATCATCAAAAAATTCAAGTTCGTCACTCAATTCCAATTCATCTTCATCAAAATATGGTGATGAAATTTTCCCGTCATAGTAATGAACATTTTCAAAAAAACGTAAATTATCTTTAGCAAACTGTCTGTAAGCAATCACTCCAGCTTCTGTGCTTCCATAAATTTCTGTCACAGCCTCTGAAATACCTTGCAAATACTCAAATAATTCATCATTTAAAGGGGCACCTGCAGAAAAAATCATCTTTGGCTTACGTTTGAATTTGAAATTATATTTTGCGAGCTTTTCCAAAAAAGACGGTGTCGACACAAACACATAATTCTCGTAATCTTTAATATCTTCAGGATACAAAACTCTTTCACCATCGACAACACAGCCTAAAACTCTAGGCAGCATAACCGTAAAAGTAGTGCCATACATATAATCAGGATTTACTGTCGATACAAATACAGTATCATCAGAAAAATTAAACAATTTTGCTAAATCCTGCCCTTCTTTCAAAACGCATTCATAGCTTTTTTCTATAATTTTTGGCTCACCTGTAGAACCTGATGTATTAAAAATAAACGTTTTTTTACCCTCTTCGTTGATTATCTTATAATTTGTCATATCCCAGTCAGTCGCTATGCTCCCTTTTTACCCTCTGTCATATTTTGCTCTCAAAATAATTCTTACAATATATTCTACCCCGAACATTAAACCTAAGGCAACATATGAAATGCAAGCGTTATACAAAGTCCAAATTTTTGGGGACATAAAAACTGTTGTAAAAGAAATTGACAAATTTATGAATAAAAAAACACACCATACATAAGTAAGTTTTCTTGTATAATTTCTTGTAAATTCTGACAATTCACCGTCCATTTTTTTTGCAATTTTTTGGATTACTGTCTCTTTGCAAAAAAGTGATGAGAAAAATACACAAAAAATAAAACTGTTCACAATGACAGGGTAAAATTTTAAAACATACACTTTACTAAAATGAAAAAGGCAAACAATAAACAAAGTCCCGACAAACGGCAATAAAGGCTTAATTTTCTTTATATAACCCATTTGCCCGCCTGACATCCTGCCTTCCAATCTGTCAGCTTACAGCAATTCTTCAATAGCAGAGACAACATCATCAATTGTTCTAATTTGCTTAAAGTTTTCAGGAGAAATCTTTTTCTCAGTGAATTCTTGCAATTTTACAGCCAAATCAACCGCATCAATGCTATCAAGTTCCAAATCTTCAAACAAATTTGCATCCAATACAAGTTTTTCAGGCTCAATTTCAAAATCATCAGCCAGAATACTTTTTAATCTATCAAAAATTTGTTCTCTTGTGTATTTTTTAGCCATTTAACTAACCTTACTTCTTATAAAATCAGCAATTGTTTTAACTGAATAAAAATATTTTTTATTTTCTTCTTTGTTGTCACTCAAATCAACATTATACTTTTTCTTTAATGCCATACCGAGTTCCAACGCATCAATGCTATCAAGACCAAGCCCACTGATAAATAACGGTTCATCGTCTTTAATATCATCGACAGTTATATCCTCTAATTCAAGCGACTCAATGATTAGAGTTTTAATTTCATTTTCCAAACACATCTTAATTCACCTATATTAATATTTATAACTTAATTAATTAGTAAAGTCAAATTTGATTTTTTCAGAAATAGCTTTTCTCAGCTTAATTTCTGATTTTTCATCAAAATCAGACAATTTTATGGGGTCAAGCTGACTTATTGTATAAGTAATTAATCTGTCAGAAGCATCATATATCGGCTGCCCCTTTTGCAAAAACGGGTAATCACACTTAATAATTACGGGCACAATATCTGCACCTGATGCAATTTGCAAAGCTGCTGCACCTTTATGAATTTTCAAGTCTTCGCCCTCAACAGTCCTTGTGCCTGTTGGAAAAATTATAATATTATAGCCGTCATTTAATACTTCAGTAGAAATTTTTTTAAATTCATCTAATTCAACATTATTCGGAATATAAACATTTTTTATAATATTTTTCAAGAATATATTGTTCAATAACTCTTTTTTCGCCAAACATAAAGAATTGTCATAAAGCCCGATAAGTATCATAATATCAATAAATGTCGGGTGAGTAGAAACAATTATTTTTCCTCTTACCTGCTCAAAATTTTTTAAATCAATTTTGATAAGCCCGAGTTTAACAAAAAGATTTGTATAAAAATGCCAAAGTTTGTGGATTAATCTTGAAAATCTTTCACGTTTTCTTTTGTCTTCTTTATCGTTTTTTATTGAATTTTCACTATCATTATGAGAAGCTAAATCCTCAGTTTTTTCAAACTTCATAAAAATTTGCAACAATGGCAATACTACAAAACCCAGAAAAAATGAGCAAACTCCGAATATGGAAAATAATAATACAACGCCAAAACCTCTTAAAAATCTAATCATTTACCCTCTCCATAATGTATAAAGGACAAATATATCGACCGCCCTTTAAAAATTCGGTAAAACTGTTAGATTCCAATTTTTCATTATTGCTTTTTAGCCTTACACGCTCACCGTTTTTTTCATCTATTAATATTGAAACACTCTCATATCTGTCAACTGATTCTGCATAACAAAAAAGAGTTTTTCCTCTATTCATTACAGCATCTAAAAGTCCACAAGCGAAAGTATCTTCCCCTGCAGCAACAGAATTATAAGAATGATGCAAATTCTTCAAAAGTGAAAAAAATCCGATTGTAGAATTATGAACAGAAAAACTAAAACCTGTCGGAGATATTTCATTTTCTTCATTTTTTTGTGTTATAAGTTTTAAAACTCTTTCTAATTCGCCATATCGAGAAGCGTAACACAATTTTAAATCATCACTTCCATCATAGCATTCTAACATTGTACTCAATGCAATTTTGCCAACAGGAGATAATTTTCTCCTCATAAGCATCGGCACTTGTGACAAATCAATATTTTCACCGACAGAATAAGAAATCTTTTTTATAAAAAATTCCAGATTAATTCCATTCATGCTAACATATTATCATGAATGAGATTTATATTACAGATGCCTGTGCATTATTCGCTGATAAACTAACGCCTGATGAGAAAATCGTTAAAGGCAGTAAATTTTATTTCGGCAAATTGGAAAAAGATTTTGATCAAATCCAAGAACCTAACTATAACTTGAGATGCAACAGACTTTTAAAATTTCTTGTTGACAAACTTGATTTGTCAGAATACGAAAAATCAGAAATCGGGATTGTAATAGGAACTACAAATTCAGGAATAGAAGAATACGAAACAACAGAAAATAAGCACCACGCAGAACTTGGAAACCCTGCTGAATTTTTAAAATGGTATTTAGGCACAACAAACTATGCAGCCAGCGTATCAACTGCCTGCACATCAGGGATTAAAGCATTTGCAACAGCAATAAGACTTTTAGAAAATAATATCTGCAAAGCAGTAATCGCAGGCGGAGTGGATACATTAGCAAGTATGCCAACATACGGGTTTCACGCTCTTGAAGTATTATCACATGAAAAAACAAATCCATTTTCCAAAAACCGCAACGGCATAAGTCTTGGCGAAGGCGGAGCACTATTTCTTCTAACTAAAAAATCTGACGGGATAAAAATTCTCGGAATCGGAGAAACCTCTGACGCTTATCATTCTGCAACACCTGACCCTGAAGGTACTCAAGCATCAATCGCAATTCAAAAAGCTCTTGATGAAGCAAAGTTGTCACCTGATGACATTGATTACATAAATCTCCATGGTACAGGTACAATTTCAAATGATTTAATGGAAGCAAACGCTATTTATAAAATTTTCCAAGATAAAGTCCCTACAAGTTCAACAAAACCAATCACAGGTCATTGTCTTGGTGCTGCTGCATCTATTGAGACTTTCATCTGCTACGAAATTTTGAAAGGCAAAAGAAAATTGCCAATACATAATTTTGACGGTGAATATGATGATAAATTACCTAAAATTAATTTAGTAAATGAAAATACCGAACATGGAGAAATAAATACCTGCATGTGCACATCATTCGGCTTTGGGGGAACAAATGCAGTAATTATATTAGGAAAAGAAAATAAAAAAAATAAAGATGTAAAATACAATTTATCAAATATTTTACCTCACGAAAAACCAATGATTTTAATTGACGACATCTTGCAAATTGATATGAAAAACCAATTTGCAAAAGCCTCTGTCACAATAAATGAAGATAAAGTATTTTTTGATAAAGAAATTAACGGGATTTCCCCACTTGTCGGAATTGAATTTATGGCTCAGACCATCGGCTGTTATGCATATTTTAAAGCCGGAGAAACAATACCTAAAATCGGATTTCTACTTGGAACAAGATTATATGAAAATTCATTAGAAAAATTTGAAAACGGTAAAACATATACTATCACCGCAAAAGAAATTTACGGGGACAACGAACTTGTTTCATTCGAATGTTTAATTTATAATGATGATAAAGAGGTGGCTAAAGCGGTTATTAATGCATTTCAACCGGTAGATGCAGAAAAATTTATAACTGAAACGGGAACGAGCGGTAATTAAAAATTTTAAAAAGTTTTATAAAAAGGATAGGTTAGCGAAGTGACTGAAAAAGATTTAAAAAATTCTGCGGAAATTGATCCAAAGGGCAAAAAAAAAGTATTAGTAACAGGTTCAAGCAGAGGTATAGGAAAAGAAATAGCACTATATCTAGCTAAAAACGGTTATGATATTGATGTTCATTACGCTCACAACAAGGAAAAAGCTCAAGAAACAGCTGACGAAATCAAAGCTCTTGGACGTGAAGCACAAATTTTAAAATTTGATATTAAAAA
The DNA here is from genome assembly GCA_000437435.1 of Clostridium sp. CAG:768. Lineage (GTDB taxonomy): Bacteria > Cyanobacteriota > Vampirovibrionia > Gastranaerophilales > Gastranaerophilaceae > Stercorousia. The sequence goes on from FR899627.1 coordinate 221,667, forward strand.
CAGAGAAGAATGCGCATCAGTTTTAGCTGACAAACTTTATTACGGCATCGTATTAAATGCAGGTATTGCAAAAGATAATGTTTTCCCGACTCTTGAAGGTGATGAATGGGACGATGTAATTAACACAAATCTTACAGGCTTTTACAATGTCTTAAAACCTCTTGTAATGCCTATGATTTCAAACAGAATTAAAGGAAGAATTATTACATTATCATCAATTTCAGGGCTTTGCGGAAACCGCGGTCAGGTAAATTATTCCGCATCAAAAGCAGGTATAATCGGAGCTACAAAAGCACTTTCGCTTGAACTTGCAAAACGAGGAATTACTGTGAATTGTATAGCCCCAGGGGTTATAGAAACTGATATGATAAAAGATGTCCCTGTAGATGAAATCAAAAAATTAATCCCGATGAAAAGACTCGGACAAGCACGTGAAGTCGCAAGCCTTGCAAATTATCTGATGAGTGAAGATGCTTCATACATAACCGGTCAAGTAATTTCCGTAAACGGAGGTATGTATTTATGAAAAGAGTTGTAGTCACAGGAATGTCTTTGACAAGCCCTTTAGGAAGCGATATTAATACCGCATTTGAAAGCTTGCAAAAATTGGAAAACTGCGTTGAATACAACAAAGATTTAGACCAATACAAAAGATTAAATACAAGACTTTCAGCAAGAACAAAAGGCTTTGAAATTCCCCCAAATTACAACAGAAAAGTCCTCCGTACAATGGGACCTCTTTCGGTTATGGCAGTAAGAACAGCTGAACTGGCTCTTGAAGATGCTGGACTTTTAGGAAACGAAATTATAACAAACGGCCAGACAGGTGTCAGCTATGGTTCATCCTCAGGCTCGTTAGATGCAATTATTGATTTTTACGGAATGCAAGTTGACAAAATTGTAAGAGGTCTAAATTCAGGCTCATACGTAAAAATGATGCCTCAGACAACAGCTGTTAATATTTCATTGTATTTTAAAACCATAGGACGTCTTGTTCCCTGCTCAACTGCCTGCACTTCAGGTTCTATGGGAATAGGATATGCTTATGAAACAATAAAAAACGGATATGAAACAGTTATGATTGCAGGGGGAGGAGAAGAACTCCACGCAACTGAAATTGCGATTTTTGATACTCTCTATGCAACAAGTCAAAAAAATGATACCCCGAAACTAACTCCATCACCTTTTGACAAAAACAGAGATGGTCTAGTAATTGGTGAAGGTGCAGGAACTCTTATTTTAGAAGAATATGAGCACGCTAAAAAACGCGGAGCAAAAATTTATGCAGAAATTATAGGATTTGGCACAAACACAGACGGTACTCATATTACAAACCCAAACAGAAAAACAATGGGTATAGCACTTGAACTTGCACTAAAAGATGCAAACCTCTCACCTGATAAAATCGGTTACGTTAATGCCCATGGAACAGCAACCCTGCAAGGTGACATCGCCGAAACTTATGCAACAGAACAAGTTTTCAAAAGACAAGTTCCAATAAGCTCAACTAAAAGCTATACAGGTCACACTCTAGGTGCTTGCGGTGCCATTGAAGCGATTTTAAGTATCGAAATGATGAACAGAGGCTGGTTCCACCCAACAATAAACCTTAATGAAATCGATCCTGAATGCGGAGATTTGGATTACATCAAAGGACAAGGCAGAGAAATTACAACAGATTATGTAATGTCAAATAACTTTGCCTTTGGTGGAATTAACACATCATTGATATTCAAAAAAATCTGATTCATTTTCTTTATTCAATTTTTTGGCAACCAAACAAGCTGCCTCATAAAAAACAATCGGTAAAGAGCAGTAACCTGATACGATTAATGCATCTTTTATCGGAGTTTGTTTTTTCAAAGGCTTTATTTGTGATGCTTTTGGGGTAACATTATTAATTTTTACTGTCGGTACTTTCATAAAAATATTCTCTTATTTTTTATGAATAAATACATTAGACACAAGGACAGAAATTTTGTTATTTTTATATTATAATGAAATTCAGCTGATTATATAAATAGGAAACAAGTATGATAACAACAGATAAATTGACCGTAAGATTCGGATCTCAAACATTATTTGAAAATGTAAGCATAAAATTTACCCCAGGTAACTGCTATGGCGTCATAGGTGCAAACGGAGCAGGAAAAAGTACATTACTAAAAGTTATAGCAGGGGATATCGAACCGACATCAGGTGAAGTGCATATCACTAAAGGACAAAGAATTGCTGTTCTTCGTCAAGACCACTTTGCATTTGATGATTATAAAGTTATTGATACCGTAATTATGGGTCATAAAAAGCTGTATGATATTATGCAGGAACGTGATGCTTTGTATGCAAAACCTGACTTTAACGATGAAGACGGGATTAAAGTTGCACATTTAGAAGAACAATTCGCAGAACTTGACGGCTGGCAGGCAGAAGCTATGGCAGCATCATTGTTATCAGATTTAGGAATTCCTGATGAATTACACTATG
>FR899627.1:224209-278923 GCA_000437435.1 Clostridium sp. CAG:768
AAAGTTCGTGTATTGCTTGCTCAAGCACTATTCGGCAACCCTGATATTTTGTTACTTGACGAACCTACAAACCACTTGGATTTGAATACAATTTCTTGGCTTGAAGAATTTTTAATCAATTTTCAAAACCTCGTAATCGTTGTATCACACGATAGAAAATTCTTGGATAATGTCTGCACACATATGGCAGATATTGATTACAAAAATATTCAGCTCTACACAGGTAACTACACATTCTGGTCACAAGCAAGCCAGTTGATTAAAAAACAAAAAGAAGAACAAAATAAGAAAACCGAAGAAAAAATGGAAGAATTAAAAGCCTTTATTGCCCGTTTCAGTGCTAACGCATCAAAGGCAAAACAGGCTACATCAAGAAAAAATATGCTTGATAAATTGTCTTTGGAAGAAATTAAACCATCATCAAGACAATACCCAAGAATTAGATTTACCTACAACAAAATCCCAGGTAAAGATGTTCTTCATGTAAAAAATTTATATAAATCTGTTGATGGAGAATTGCTGATTAAAAATTTAAGTTTTGAAATTAATCAAGGTGAAAAAGTCGCATTTATTGCACGTGATCCTTTTATAATTTCAAATCTTTTTGATATTTTGGAAGACCGCGTAAAACCTGACAGCGGAGAAGTTACATGGGGTGTTACAGCAACTCATTCATATTTCCCAAAAGACAATAACTTTTATTTTGAAAACAATCTTACAATTATGCAATGGCTTGCACAATATTCACCGGATCAGCATGTAAACTTTCTACGCGGATATTTGGGCAGAATGCTATTTTCAGGCGATGATGCCGATAAAAAAGTAAACGTTTTATCAGGCGGAGAAAAGGTTAGATGTCTGTTTGCCAAAATGATGATAGCTGAAGCAAACGTAATGATTTTTGATGAACCTACAAACCACCTTGATTTGGAAGCTATTACAGCATTAAACAACGCAATGATTGATTTCCCTGGTACAATCCTATTCACATCTCAAGATTACCAATTAATCCAGACAGTTGCAGATAGAATAATCGAAATATCTCCAAAGGGTTACATCAATATGCGCAACAAATATGATGAATATTTGAAAAATCCTGTAGTAATCAAAAAACGTCAAGAAATCTACGGAGCATAAAAATTATTTATCTTTTTGAAATAATTTATCAAGACCCTTTGCAATTGCAAAGTGGATTACAGTTGCAATTCCTGCAAGATATGCTGATACTTTATGCACAGTCATCTTGTTTGCGAATTTTACACTCTTCATGCCAGTAACTCCACAGACAGTACCAAACCCCATTGCAGTATAACCTGTATAAGATACAAGTTTTTTATGTAATTTTCTTTTATTATCATTTTGCACTACAGAAGAAGGAGAAATCGGCTCTATCATTTGTCCTCCTTTTTAAAATCATTTTTTACATAAATTGTATATTTGTCTTGACCAAAATGTGAAAATGTAATTTTCCCGATTGACGAAGCTTTAAAAAGTCCACCTACAGGAGAAATTTTTACACTTTGAGGCTGGAAAGAATATTTATGAAAATACTCTTTTGTATCATTCAGCAGTAAAAAATCTTTCTTTTTCAAAAAATGTTTTTTTACAGTGAGCTTTTTATCTTGGTTAAATTGAGAAATTTTTATTATTTTAGCATTTGGAAAAATCTCCTGAATTTGCTCATCTGTTAATTGTTTTTCTTCAAAATTTTTGCCGTTATAAACTAATTCATAAATCTTTAATTCAGCATTATGGCACGTAATCAAACGTCCATTAAATACAAATTCATAATCAGATCCAAGCATTGTAGGCTCGTTATTGTCAGAAAAAGAATAGATTGAATAGTTGCCAGTGCCTGTTGATGTTTTTTTAGATATTGAAATATCACCATCATTAGATTTGCCAATTGAAAAAAGATTACTCTTTGGCGAATAAAAAAGTTTTGTATTATTTAATACAGGTTCCATATCCCCTGCAAATACAGGTGAACACATTAATAAAATACCCAAAATAATTATTAAATTTTTCATAAACTCCTCTTTGTTTTTTATAATTATAATATTAATATAAAAATTTTAAAATTTATGCAAGACCTAAGTGGTGGGTGAAGAGGCTACGCTCCTTCTTTAGTGCAGACAGTATAAGCATATCCAAAATCTAATATGTCTACATGCGTAGCATAAAAAAAAGGAGCCTAACTCTCCGATAAAAATTTTCAAACTGGTTTGAAAATCTCCACAGAGGAGAAAAAGCTCCATTGGAATTAAGAATAGCTGGAAGTATGAAAAAGATTTAATTATATTTAATATGGATTTACCGATTATGGCAATTACCCAATTGATTAATTTTTATAAAAAAAATGACGGTCACCCGTCATTTCTTCTTTTATACTTTAGCTTTAAACTCACTCAAACATTTTGCCAGTTGATCAGGACAGCTTGTTGGTTTGTCACCGCATCTTATACCGGAAAATTTTGAGATTACATCATCAATTTTCATACCTTTCACAAGCTGACTTATTCCAAGCAAATTACCAGGGCAACCGCCTAAGAAATTTACATCTGTAATAACTTCATCTTCATTTATTTTTACCTGCATTAATTTACAGCAAGTACCTTGAGTATTGTATTGAATTACTTTTTCCATTTTCTTTTTCTCCAAAATAAGTTTACAATAATATTGTAGTATAAACATTGACAAAATAGCTTAGCATAATTAATATTCATATATGATTAAAAAAATAATTCTTATATTATGTATTTTATTAACTCTTCCAGCTTGCGCAGAAACTATTTTGACAGGCGGAATAGATTATAATGTCGATTCTGCAAGACAAGAGCTTTTGCAAGACGGGACAAAAAAATTAAGTCCGCATTTAATTTCTAAAAATATGATTGACAAAAACAATCATAAAAATTTGGAATATTTATTGACCGGTAATGTTGAACTGAAAGACAGAACTTTAGCATTCTTTTCTGATTCGACATATGCAGTTATGTATGAAAATGATAAATACCACGTCTGGTACTACACAAACAGCGGTAATTTAATTTATGCAGAAGAAAAAAATCAATTGGATTACCCATATAAATCATACAAATATGACACGTCAGGCAAATTGATTAACATGGGATTAAGAGTGTCAAAAGCAGAAACTTTTATTTATACCCCAAAAGGCAAATTAATTGCCCACTGGAAAGGTCAATATGCTTATGATGAAAACGGTAAAATAATTATGACACGAAGATACGCAAATTAAGGAAACAAACAAAAGACCGAAAAATATTTTCGGTCTTTTCTATATATTTTTTATTTTTTCTATTTTACTTTAAATTTGAAAAATAACTTTTGATTTTATCGACAAATGTAAATTTTTTAAACTCTTTAGACTTAACCGATTCAATCATAAAAGGTTCAGGCTGAATAGTTCTTGCAAACTTAATATCAGGTTCTCCAAAAAGCATTACATAAGAAGGTTTGTAACCTTGAGGGATATTCAAATAATCTGATAGTTCAGGCATCATTAAAATACAAAACTCAACAAGTCCGCACCAACAAGTCCCAAGATTCATACTTTGAGCATACAATTCAAAATAACTCAAAGCAATAAACGGATCCACACTTTTGCAAGGAGCATTAAAAGGTGCAGATACAACAACCATATGCGGTGCTCCTCTGAATAGTATATCTTCGCCATCCAAAAATGCTTTTGTATAGCGACTCAATTTTTTAGCAATAACTTTTACAGGTTTTGTAGTCAGAGCCTCTTTTATTTTGCCGTTCACATGATCTCTAAATTCATTCATTACTGAAATATCATCAATGAATGCAAAATGCAGTTTGTGAAAATTTACTCCGGTAGGAACATAATTAAGCATATCTTTTAATTTTTGCAATTTTTCCTGAGAAACATTTTCTTTTTTGTAATGTCTTACACTTCTGCGAGATTTGATTAAATTCAAAATCATTTCAGAATCTTGAGAATAAATTCTATCAGAATTTTCAGGACGTTTATCACATACAGATAAAGCTCCAACAGGACATACAGCCAAGCAGTGCTGACATTTGAAACATTTTTTTTCATCTATCTCAGGCATTTGTTTATCATTAAATTTCAAAGCCTTTACTGAACAATCTCTAATACACTGACCACAATGGATACATTTGCTTTCATCAATTTCAAACATAATAATTACCTTCCTACAAAATTTTTATACCTAATAATTATACATAAAATAAATTATCTTTACCCTGAAAAAAATTAATGATATACTTTTTGATACAGACAGGGATATTTTATGAAAAAATTTTTGATTTCTATTTTAATATTATTAATTTGCCCCTCTTGTTTTGCACAGCAAGAATTGAAAAAAATCTCTTTGCAAGAAGCACTTGATATTGCTTTAGAAAATAATATTGATTATCAGGCTTCTAAAATGAACGTAGGAATTGCAGAAAATAAGGTTAAAGAATCAAACAGATTGCAAAATCCTGAAATTAATGCATTCTTTAATATCGGAGACATCGCAAAAGGTAATCCTCAAATGGCAGGATTGTCAGAAAAAATAGAAATCGCAAAACGTGATGCAAGAAAAAAATTAGCTCAATCAAATTTAGAACTTACCAAACAAAATTTGGAATACACTGAATTTGATCTAAAAATGGACGTAAGAGAAGCTTATGTTAATTTAGTAGCTGCTAAAGAAATTTTAATTGTATTAGAACAAAGACGAAAACTTTTAAACGACTTGCTTGCTATTGCAAAAAAACGTGTTGCAGCAGGAGAAGTTGAAGAAATTGATGTAATTCAAACAGAAATTGCACTAAATCAGCTTGTAATTCAAGTAAATACTCAAAAAGCAAACGTAAAAAGTGCAATGTATGATTTTAACAAAGCAATTAATGTGAATAATAAATCATCAATAAAATACGATGCAGAAGATGATAATTTTTCGGATAAAGATGATTTCATAGCCCTTTTAAGCCCCAAACCAATGGATAAATTGCCATCATTTGATGAAATTTCTCAAAATTCATTAAAAAACAGATATGACATAAAAATAGCTAAACAAGAAATTGATGTTGCTAAAAAAAATCTAATATACGTAAGTCGTCAAAGAGTTCCTGATTTAGAGTTACAAGGCGGATATGGCTTTATGACAAAAGCTACAAGTGATTCAGGCGCTTTCACAAATGGTGCTTACGCAGCTGCTAATATTGTGAATATTCCACTATTTTATTCATACAAACCTGAAATTCAAAATGCAAAAATGCAAATTAATCAAGCTGAATTACACTATATGTCTGTACAAAATAAAGCTATGAACGATTTGCAAAGTGCTTATGAAAAATTTGTAACAGCAAAGATAAACTTAAATTACTATAACGACAATTTACTAAAAAATTCAAATGAATTAATAAAAGTCGCTAAAAAGAATTACTCAACAGGAAAATCAACTCTAACAACTCTTATCGTAATGGAACAATCATACAGATCAATAGTTGCAGGGTATACTTATGCTCTTGCAGATTATTATAAATGCTGGATAGACTTTTTAAGAGAGGTTAATGTTGAAAACTTTGACCTCAGTGAAGAAAGTTTATAAAATAATAAAAAAAGGATAAATATGTCAGGACAAGAAAAATTAATTAAAATAGCTCGCGGGCTTGAAAAAGCAGACTTAGTAATAAAAAATGCAAATATAATCAATGTACTATCAGAAGAAATTCACAAAGGTGATATTGCAATTTCTGACGGAGTAATTGCAGGTATTGGAGATGGATATGAAGGTAAAAAAGAAATTGACATAAACGGAGCCTACATATGCCCTGCATTTATTGACGGGCACGTTCATATCGAAAGTACAATGATGCTGCCTGATGAGTTTGCAAAAGCAGTTGTACCCTGCGGTACTACAACAGTTATAATCGATCCTCACGAAATTTCTAATGTTTTAGGATTACATGGCATAAGTTATATGCATGAAGCAGTTAAAAATTTACCGCTTAATGTCTATACAATGTTACCATCTTGTGTTCCTGCAACTCCTTATGAAACATCAGGATTTGATCTAAACAGTTATGATTTAGCTCTTTTAATCGATAGTCCATGGGTTTTAGGAATTGCAGAAATGATGAATTATTCAGGACTTTTAAATCTTGATAAAAATGTTCTTGCAAAACTTGATCTTGCAAAATCAAAAGGTAAAAGAATTGACGGACACGCACCGTTTTTAAGCGGAAAAGATTTATGTGCCTATGTCGCAAGTGGCGTAAAATCTGATCACGAATGTACAAATCCTGAAGAAGCTATTGAAAAAATTCGTCTTGGTATGTATGTAATGATTAGAGAAGGGACAGCTGCAAAAGATTTAGACGCATTAATTCCAGTTTTGAAAGAAAAAAATACAAGAAAATGCATGTTTGTAACAGATGACAGACATCCAAAAGATTTACGTGTACATATTAATGATATGGTAAGACGTGCGGTAGATGCAGGTGTTGATGTAATAAAAGCAGTTCAAATCGGAAGTTTAAATACCGCAGAATATTTTGGCTTAAAAACTCAAGGTGCAATAGCACCAGGATACAAAGCTGATTTATTGATTCTGCCTGATTTAAAAACTTTCAAACCTGATATTGTAATAAAAGACGGGAAAATTGTTGCAGAAAACGGACAACTTTTAAAAGCTTTTACAAAATTTGAAAAACCATCAGTAAGAAGTTCTATCAATGTTCGCTGGATTGAACAAAAAGATTTTGAAATAAAAGGAACATCTGAATATGTAAATACAATTGAAATTGTACCTCATCAATTGATTACAAAATCATCAATATGTGAAGCGAAATTTGAAAATGAAAAATTATACAGCAATATTGATACAGATACATTAAAAATTATTGTGATGGAGCGTCATAGAGCTACAGGCAATATTGGAAAAGGCTTTGTAAAAGGTTTTAATTTAAAATCAGGAGCAATAGCATCAACCGTTGCACATGACTCTCACAACATGATAATTGTAGGTACAAACGATTTTGACATGTACACAGCAGCAGTAGAATTAGTAAAAATGCAAGGAGGAAAAGTCGTTGTAAATAACGGAAAAGTTATTGCAAAACTACCACTTCCAATTGCCGGCTTAATTTCTGATAAAGATTTTGAATATATCATTAAACATTGTGATGATTTGAATAAAGCAGTAAAAGATTTAGGTTGCACACTAGACGATGCTTTTATGACAATGAGTTTCTTGTCATTACCTGTAATCCCTGAATTAAAAATTACTGATAAAGGTTTATTTAGTACAAAAAAATGGGATTTTGTAAAAATTAATCCGGAAAATGTTATTTGTAAATAATAAAAAAGCCACCTGATAATAGGTGGCTTTTTTTATTTATTCTTCAATTGTTGTTGTAATATTGCTGTTTTGTATTGTCTGAGCAATCGGTTGATCTTTTTCAAGTAAACTTAAATATAATAGTTTATTTGCTGTAGCTTGATCTAAGTCTATGAATTGTCCTCCGGCTTTTACATCACTTGCTGATACAATTTTTACATTTGCATTGATTTCTAAATCTCCATATGTTAAATGTACCGGAACAACATCTCCAACTTTTAATTTTTTATTATGTTTTAGAGATACGCCACCTCTTGAGATATCGGAAATTGCAATTACATCATCTGTTGATTCAAAAGTGATTAAATCTTGAGCTTCTTCACCGCCAAATCTCATATATTGACGTTTATCAATAGAATCGACTCTATCACTTACAACACGTTGTTTATATACAGCCTGTCCTAAATCAATATTTGGAAAATCAGGTTCATCAATATCAGTATCTGTATCTGTATCGGTATCTGTATCTACGTCAGTATCAGTATCAATATCGGTATCAATATCTGTATCTGTATCAACATCTGTATCAGTATCTGTATCAGTATCGGTATCCAAATCAGTATCTGTATCGGTATCTGTATCAATATCGGTATCTGTATCAGAGTCAGTATCAACATCTGTATCAATATCTGAATCTGTGTCTACATCAGTATCGGTATCAGTATCTGTATCTAAATCAGTATCTGTATCAATATCTGTATCGGTATCAGTATCTGTGTCTACATCGGTATCTGTATCTGTGTCTGTATCGGTATCTGTATCAACATCAGTATCTGTGTCAGTATCAGTATCTGTATCAGTATCTGTGTCTGTATCAACATCAGTGTCAGTGTCTGTATCAGTATCTACATCAGTATCTGTATCAATATCAGTATCTGTATCTGTGTCTGTATCAACATCTGTATCAGTATCAGTGTCAGTATCTGTATCGGTATCTGTATCAATATCTGTATCTGAATCTGCATCAGTATCAACAACTTCTTCATCATCTTTAGGTACAACTAAGTTGTCATCATCATTTTCGTCACCTTGTTCATCGCCGTTCGGATTATCTACATAGTTACCATCATCATCTTTTACGCCGTCGTAACCTTCATCTCCGCCTTGAGAACTTCCGCCATAATAGTAATTACGATCAGCTTCATCTTGACCTATTGCTGTAACATCATCAGGTCTTACAGCTTTAGCTCTTATTGAAACTGTTTCACCTTCAGGTGTTGTAATTTTATTTGTTCTTGCATCTTCTTCAACATATGAAAGATTAAATCTTAGCGGATCATCAGATTTAACACCTCTATCTTTACCCATATGGAAGTGATAACCACCAGCATATGCATTATCTGCAACAAGTGTTAAATCTTGTTCATGAGCAGGTCTTCCTTGACCTTGACCTTCAATTTTACCATTTTTTATAATGATTGTAGAATCAGCTGCATTACTATGATCATCAGGATTATCCCAAGATGTTCCTAAATCTAAAGCTGTAATTTTAACTTTATCAGGATGAACATTTTCATTTGGTCCATAGTAATCTTGAGGATAAGTAGGTACTTCACCTAAATTTTCAATATACATATTCTTACCGCGAGTTGTAATATTAATTTCATTTGCCGCAGTAGTTTCACGTATAAATGTATCACCTGAAAATTCAGCATTGATAGAGCCTTCACGTGAAATTAATCCACCAACATTAGTTTCTGATTTATCACCATTATCGGCATCCATACCTTTAATGTTAATATTTTTAATAGCTAGCATATCAACGCCATATTGAGCATTATCAGTATAATTTAATTGGTCATCTACAGAACCATAACTTCCGTTATTTTGTCTGAATGTTAATGCATTACCATCTTCTCCAATATTGCCACTAGCAATTATTGAAATACCAGCACCTTCAACATTTGGTTTGCTAGGATCTGATGAAGCATTTATAATATCATAATATGGAGTTTCACCTTTGTTTGTTGAATCATCTGCTAGTAAAATTACTCTACCATCAGCTTTAATTTGATCAACATTCATATTTTTATCTAAGCTTGCAAGGTTAATTACTGATTTATTAGTTCCTTGTGTACTTGTAGCTTTAATCTTACCATCAATTGAAACGTTAACTGATTTAGATAAATCTCTTGCATTTGTTCCAATTCCAGTATAAACGCCATCATTAGGGCCAACTTCTTCACCAATTGCACCATTTGTAACATCTAAGTTTAAATTAGCACCATTTGTAGTTGCAATTAAATTGTGAGTTACACCATTATTTAATAAATTACCATCTGTAACAGTAATATTTACATCTGCATTTGATGAAATATTGTCTTTATTACTTGTATGACCTAAAGTCATATTAGAATTTTTATTAGTAAATTGAACTGTATTAGTTTTGTTAGCATGGTTGATGTTAACTTTACCTTGAATATCCATGCCAGATGTTCCATCATTATAAACTAATAAATTAGAACCTTTGGAATTTATAATACCTGTTGAATCTACAAGCAATTTACCTTTATTATTGGTAAATGTTGCAGAACCTGCATTATTATTAACAGTACCAGAAATAGTCATACCAGTACCGGTTGTATTTTGCATAGTTAATGACGTACCGTTAGAAGTAATTGTACCGCCATTAGTAACATTTAATAATCCTGCTTTATTTGTGAATGTTGCAGAACCAGTGTTATTTGTAACATTACCACCAACTAATAAACCATTAGTACCTGTTTCATTAGTTACAAGCAAATCTCCATCATTTTTAACAGTTCCGTTTAAAGCTAATTTAGTACCTGAAACATTATTATTAAATGTCATTGTACCGTTATTTCTAACTAAACCTGTTGTATCTACAAGTAAATCTCCTGCAGAGTTTGTAACAGTCAAATTACCTTTTGCATTTGAAACTTCACCTGCAATATTAACACCTAATGTACCTGTGTTAGTAATTGTAGTATTACCTTTACCATAGTTTCTAACTTTAGCACCATCACCAATAGATGTACCTGTTACAGACGTAATTGTAATATTTCCGTTATTATTAACAAATGTATTGCCTGAGCCCATATTGTCAGTATTTACAAGTGAATCAAATAAAGCATTAGCAGCAACATCACCTGTTAATGCTTCTGTATGATTGTTACCAATTCCTGCAACAACAAGTCCGTTTACGTTAACTTGTCCGCCCTGCATATTTACATCACCGCGAGCTGCAACTTTACCATTAATAGAAATAGCACCAGACTCAGCTCCAGAAACTAAACTTGATGTATCTATAGTCTTATCAGTTTTTATTGCAATAACTCTATTAGAATCGTAAGTTTTATCAAATTGCCAATTGTGAATATTTGAATCACCATTTTCACCAGTAATTTTAACATCAGATATCCAATATGATTCTTCTTGAGGTAAGTTTAAATTTTTTGTTAAAGCATCATATGAACTTGGTGTCGGAGCAATAACAGATAGATTCCCAACATTCAAAACACCTGATGCACCAACAACCATACCTCCAGGTGATATAATCATTAAATTTCCATCAGATTTTAATGCTCCACCTACATTTTGTAAAGCATTAACAATACCATCTATTTTAACACCTTGATTAACCAATGCTACAAATGTATTAATTGGATTATCATAGGATTCTACATAATCTTTTCCAAAAGTTGATCCATTCCAAGTATAACCTTCTTTTTGGGACATGTAATTATAAATAAAATTTAAAATATCGCCCTGGGACAAATCAATTTTATCAAATTGTTTAAATCCGACATCACCATTTGCAGCATCAGGTCTTATATTCCAAACACCACCTTCACCTTTAATTGGTGTTCCATTAGCACTGGTAATTTCTGACGCAACTACTTGATATGTTAAAGATTGCTGCATAATCAGAAGCAAACTTAACATAAATGCAACCACTCTTTTTTTCTTTATTCCCAGTGTCTTCATAATTGACCTCAAATTTCTTTTTTATTGCACGTAAACACTTTATATTACATGTATATAAACGGTTTTAACCCGATATTCTTTACTATTTTTTATAAAATGTTTACAAAAATTTATATTTTATACAATATTGGGAAGAAATATCTCCCCAATATTTTTATGAACTTATAGTACCTTGAGCTTTTACAAGTCTTTTGCCCTGAGGATTTACGTTTACTCCGGCAACAGTTCCTTTAACACCTTCAGGAATTGTTTTATAAACGTCTTTGTAATTATCAACCGGAACTAATTTTTTACCGTTGACTTCTAAATCTCTAAATAAATAGAAATTGCGATTTGACATTTCACCATTTATTTTACCTTTATAGGCTTTGGCAAAATCACTTGCACTTACAGGTGTACCATCCTCATACTTATATAATACATGGTATGCTGCAGGCCCTTGCCATTTTACAGCAGGTAATGCTTCAACATTTTCGCCAACTTCCATTTGACAGCTTCTTGTCTCTACTATTGTAAATTGTGGAATTTCTAAAGATAAAGTTTCATCACCTTGCTCAGTATTTGACACTTCTTGTGTAAGGGCAAAAACATCATCTACATTACGTCCTCGTTCATGAACTCCACCCATTGTTGCGAGCCCTGAAGCTGCTCCGCCAATAGCTCCTAAAATACCGGCATTTTTTGCATTATCCAAATAATTTTGACCGTTATCATTGTAATAGGAATCATGATTTTTTTGTAAAGTAGCCTCACCAGTCATAGTACCTTGTCCTGTAACATCTCCAGATAAAGTTACTTGACCTGTAGCATTACCAGTAGTTACATGGGTTGTTGTATCTGAAAAAGTTCCACCTGGTGTAACTGTTGTCACTTTATCAGTGGTTACAACTTCATAAGGCAAAGAAGCATCACCCGTTAAAGATCCATTAACAGTTCCCATACCACTTACTGTTGCTTGACCGGTAATACTTACTAAATCAGTCACCTTACCAGCAACATTAACAGCTCCTGATAATAAAGAGCCTAATCCACCGGTACCAATACCAATAGCAGCACCAATACCTGCATTTTTCAGTACATGTAACAATCTTTTACCTGCAGTAGTATTTTTATCAACACTATAACCTGCAGATTCGACCATATCTCTTAAAGAATTCAATTCTCTATTACCGATAGAATTATTTGAATTCCCAATTATATTTTCGAATTTTAATGTACCTGTTTCTCCATAAGGTGATGGTAATTTCATATCTAATACGCTTCTGCCTTCTTGAAGTGTCATATTCAAATCTTTCAAGAAATTTTCTTTAGCATTTTTATCATCACCGAATAAAACTTTCATTTCAGCATCTGTTGCTCTTGAAGGATCACAACATATGCCCATAAATGTTTTCCATTTATCTTGACTAAATTTAAAATATCTATCTTTTCCGTTAATGTTTGCTTTAAAATATCCGTTATCTTCATCTTCTTTAAATTGACTAGGATCAGTAATTTCATCGCATAACATTGTAGGGCAAGCTTTTACAAGTGCACGACCTTTTTTACCTATGTCGGTATGCACCTTACCATCTTCAGATGCATCTTTTCTTGCACTTTTTGAAAAATGTACTGTTGTATTTGGAACATCTTGTTGTACTTGTTGATTTTTAACAAAATCATTAGCTTGTTCTTTTGCAAAGTATTCATTATCATTTGCAACTTCCTTTGGAGTTCTACTTTTCAAAACATCAGAAGTCGCCATTAATCTCAACAAAGTATTAGCATCATAACCACATGCTTTTGCCATACTTATAAGAGCACCTTTTCTCTTTAATTCAGGCGTTAATTTAGCATAACTATCAGGAATTCCAATTACATTAGAATCCTTTAATGCATCCATAATTTGTTGTTGGTCTTCAGCATTTGTTGAATTTTGAATTTTATCTACTAATGCATTTAATTTTGTTTTATCTTGATCATTTGTATATTTATTAATATACATTTGTATTATATCTGCATCATCACGCTGAATTTTCTTTTCTTTTGTACCGCCGATTGTTGTTTTATATTGCAACATTTCTGCCATTTTTTTATCTATTTGTTTGTTATATTTTCGTTCTGCAACGTAAAGATCGATTGCATTTCTCAATTCAGGATCTGCATTTGCAGCCAAATTAGCATATTCTCTTTCAGCATTTTCTTGAAGTTGCTTACGTTCTTTTCTGTTTTCACGTAAATCAGCCGGAATATCAAGAATATTTTCTTTTGTTGTAGTTGTTGTTGTCAAACCAGCTTCAACAGATGCAGATCTTGCATCAGTTTGTTGATAAGCAGTTTCACCTACTTGTCTATCCAATTTTGCACGTAATGCTTCTTCATTTTTTACTGCATAACGTCTATCTGAAACAGGAGCTTCACTAATAGTCCCTTCTTCTCCTAATGTACTAATTACTTCAGGAGCTGAATCTTCTGTAAATTGGATATATTTCTCAGCTTTAGGATTAACAAAATTAGCTTTATGTTTTTCCGCAAAAGCTTTTAATGCATCATTCAATGCATTTGCATTTGCGCTATCAAAATTTACATTTCCGTCTTGATCTAATGATAAATTCTTCTGTTCACTTAAAAATTTCATAAATTCAGTTTTTAAATTATCATCAGCTAATCCCATTCTTTCCATTATCATGGAAGAAGAAACTGAATAAGATTTTACAGGTTGGCCGATAACTTCACCTTTTGGAGTTTGAGTTACCGTCTTTTCAACAGCAGTTCCCATAACGGGTTTTTCTGCAGCATTTGCTCGCTGAGCAGGCTCATTACCGCTTACAGCTGATGCATTGTCTACAATACCAACTTCTTTTTTATAAGCATCAAAGATTGCTTGTTTTTCTTGTTGTGATTTAGCAGCACTTAAACGCTTTTGTAATTCTAATTGTTGTTCAGGTGTAAATACTGTTGCTCCTGTATTGTTAATTTGCACACTCATAATGAACCCTTTCTCTCAATTTTCAATTATTTGCATTGAAAATTGATTGCTTTTATACTTCTCTATGTCCATGTAAAAACATTTTTTAACTAAAAATTGCCTATCTTGTTAGTTTTAATTTGTATTTTTTAGTAAAATTGTTGATTTTACAGGCTTTTAGAGAATTCTTTTTCGTTACATTTGTTAATACTTTATATATATTTAGTATATATAAAGTATTTGTATCCACATTTATTTAAGATTTTTTTGACACACCTTAAACATAGCTTCTACAAATTTGTTATCGGCAAATACAAATAAAACCTTTAAAAATCTTTTATCATATGTTACATTTATTTACATTTTGTATTAAAATATTATCGGTGTATAAATGGATAATATATTTGAAAAACTTGCAAAATCTAACTTCAGAAGTAAATTTAAACTTAAACAAAAAGAAAAAGATTACATTACTCAAAAAGGAATTGATGTAATAAGATCTCATGCCTGCGACTTTATCTCAAAACGTTTAGCCCCAAAAGATATTCCAAATGATGGGAAACAAACACCTATGAAAGGTCACCCTGTATTTATAGCGCAACATGCAACTGCAACTTGTTGTCGCGGCTGCTTATATAAATGGCACAAAATTCCACAAAACACAGAACTTACACAAAGTCAGCAAGATTATATCGTTAATATAATAATGGAATGGATTAACAGACAATTAAAATCTTAAAGGAATTTTTGAACGATTAACTGTTTTCTTTTCATACCCAAAATTTGATAACATACGACAAGTACTTGTATAAAAAATACTCTCATCTAATGTTGGTCCGATATTTATTGAATTTACTGTCTTTTTCAAAAATTTATATTCAATATAAGGTACAAACAAACCATTTTTCTCACAGATTTTTGTCTGCTTTGCAAGATTTGTGCCAAAGTTATTAATAAAAATTATTCTGTATTCTTTTTCATCTTTAAAATGAGGATTTTTAAAGAACAAACTTATAATGCTCAGGATATCAATTAATTCAAACACAATATCTACAAGTTTATCTTGATTTTTAGAACTTTTAAGAGCTTTTTCGTATTGTTTGTTCCATTTTTCAAAAATCAATTTTAATACTGTAATTTGTTTTTTTCTATCATAAATAATATTGCCATATACTGAATTAAAACCGATTTTAACCATATCCGCAATCAAGTCTTTTTTACAAAAACCAATATTATAACCGGTATAATTTTGACCTTTAGCATAATTATTCCATAGAGTTAAATTATCAGCTTCCGTAGAAAAAGAAATTGTGTAATATTCATATTTATAACCAAAATCATTAGAGCCATTAATTATATTGGTGTATTTTGAATAAAAATTTTCCTTAATTTTTGAAAATAAATCTTGATTAAGCTCAGGCATCTCGTCTATAAGATTAAAAATTAATTTATAGGAATATGTAACCTCTTCTTTATCATTAAGATATAAAGCGTTAGAAAATCTTATGGTACCTGATTCTAAAATACTCAACAATTTTTCGGGTTTTGTATAATGGTATAAAATACTATTACTCCCGTCATCGAGTATTTTTTTTACCTTCGGAATTTTCTCGAGCAAACTGTCATAATCAAGCATTTTTATAACACTCCAAAATAATATTATTCTTTATACTATCATTATAACACATTTTTAGATAAATTTATCCTGCAAAAAAATCATAAAACTGTTTTAATCTGTACTTTTCTAGTATAATATTGTATGTAAAATTTATTACTTAAGAAAGAGGTTATTATGTTAACTAAAAATTCAAACGTAACAGTAAAATTTACAGGGGTTGATTTCGGTGCTTATTCTGCAAAAGTTTCAGAATTTGTAAAAGAATTTTCATCTCGTGCAAACCAAAAAGGTCAATTTTTAAATTGGGTAAACTTACCACAAGAACAAGCTAAAAGAGTAGATGAAATTTATTCATTAGCAGACAAATTAAAAGCACAAACAGGTGCTAAAAAACTTAGCGTAATGGGTATTGGCGGTTCTAAACATACTGTAGAACATATGTTATCAATCAATGGTTTAAATGTTTGCCATGATGTTGTAGAATTCTATTCAGACGTTGATTCTGCAAGTTTAGAAAGATTTTTATACAGATTAGGAAACGATGTTACAACATCTAACTTCATGATCGCTTCAAAATCAGGTTCTACTTTCGAAACAAAAGACGGTTTCTTAAGAGTTCTTGATATGTTAATTGATGCTTACAAAGCTCAAGGAAAATCTCAAGAAGAAGCTGAAAAATTAGCTCACAAACACTTTATTGCTGTAACTGACGGCAACGCTGAAAAAAGTGAATTAAGAAGAACTTCTAACGAAAAAGGCTGGTTAGGCGATTTATTTATTCACGATGATGTAGGCGGACGTTTCTCAGCATTTGATGATCACGCTTTATTCACTCTTGCATATGCAGGCATGAAAAAAGAAGATATGGTAAAAATGTTAAATGCAGCTCAAGAAGTTTCTACAGAATCTTTAACAGCTGACTTAAATATCAACGATGCATTAAAAGAAGGTATCTTCTGGGCACACGCTAAAATGAACGGGATTTTAACAACTGTTCATCAATACATGGGTTCAATCTTTGAAAATACAGTATACTGGCATGCTCAAATGCAAAATGAATCAATAAAAGATACATTAAAACAAGTAGCAAAAGTTCCAGATGCAATGCACCACTCAGCAGAAGCTCACTTCAATCCTGCTAACAAATTTGCATTTGCTCTAACTGTTCCACAAGATAACGGAGTATGCAGAGAAAATGCTGAAAGCTATATTGATGCATTAACAAAATCTTATGAAGTAACAGGTGCGTTCTTCTTAGAAACAGCTAAAACTCTTAAAATGGGCTTAACTCCTGAAGCTGCAGGTACATTAACTCAATTAAGAGCATTTGCAACAGTTTACCAAGAAATTGTTGAAAAAATTATGGGTAATCAATCATTCCCAGAAGTTCTTGACAGCGTATTGCAACCACACGTAGAATTCTACAAAAAGAATTTGAAAGGTGGAGTTGTAGTTCCTGGAAGAATCTCTTAGCAAGAGTAACAACTTATTTTATTATAGCTAAATAAGTGAAATAAAAAAGCGAGAACATGAAAATGTTCCCGCTTTTTTAATTGATGTGGTATTATTTTTTATATGGCGACAAATTTTGATTTTCTAAAAAAAGTTGATACAAACCTGTTTGAAATAATCTCGGAAGCTGAAAAATTGTATCGAGATGAATATTTTGAACAATGCATGGGACAGACTAGAAGATTTGGAGAAAATGTCTGTAAAAAAGTCTTAGGAGCAAATAGAACTACAGAAAAAACTTTTGATGATATGCTTGCAACTTTAAAAGACTGTTCAACAGGTGAAGATGTAGAAAAAGAATTTATTGACGATTTGTATTTTCTAAAAAAACATGGCAATAACGCTGTCCACTCATCAAG
Organism: Clostridium sp. CAG:768; assembly: GCA_000437435.1. Classification (GTDB taxonomy): domain Bacteria; phylum Cyanobacteriota; class Vampirovibrionia; order Gastranaerophilales; family Gastranaerophilaceae; genus Stercorousia. Next base: position 241,991 of record FR899627.1, read on the forward strand.
TGTAAAAAAAGACGGTATGGAAGCTTTGGAATGCCTTCAAAGAGCATTTGAAGTCGCTATAAATTATTCTGTATATAATCGCAGTGCAAGTTCTAATATTTTAAAACTTAGATACGATACAGAATTGTTAGTTACAGGCAAAAAGAAAGAAAAAAGCTTGGCAGAAAAATATACTGAAGCAAAAAAACAAACAACTAAAAAAACTACAACTAAACCTAAAGCTAAAAAGAATACAACCAATAAGAAAAAATTCCAAAAACAATCCTCTGTAATGGTCTGCAAAACTCCTAAAAAGAGAATTTCTATATACTGGATATTTGTCGGAATTTCCTGCATAATATCATTAACTATCGTACTTGGAATGATTATCGCACTCCATGTGAAATAATTTTAGGGTATAATTTGATTATGGAAATGAAAAAGCTATTAGTATACCTATTTTTGATTGCATCTTTCTTTTTTAATACAGCTATTGCAGACGAAAATGATATTGATGATGATACAATCTATTTGAAAGACGATCAAACTTTTTCTATTAATACAAAACGAAAAGATACAACAAAATTAAATAATATTGATTTACAACAGAAAAAAGATTTTAGAATTTCCCCACAAAATGTTTATCAATACACAGACCAAAATCCATATTCAACAAAATCCACATCTTTCACAAAAGAGAAAAAACATGGAAATTTTACATTAGGAACAAAATATAACAGCTCTTTTGCCCCTAATACCTATTCACAAACAAATACTTTATTCACAAAGTATCAAAAAAATAAATTTTCTTTCAACACATCATACTCAAATAATGCACTAACATCTTTTGCTCAACAAAGCAAGGGAACTCTAGCCTTTTCTCCTGAATATAAATTAAATAATCATGTATCATTACAGAGCATTTATTCAACAAATTTTCTTGATAAAAATCATAAAAGTGAATTTGTATTCAGCTTAAAACCATTCAAAGATGACAGAATGAATTTTGATTTAGGAGCTAGTCAAATATATTCTGAAAACAGTGCACCTACAAGGTCACAATTAAACTTTTCCACAAAATTTAATTTTTAAATTAGACCAATGTACTACTAAAATTATATTGACAATGATATTCCATTAAGTTAAAATAGAAGTCCATCTTATATATTATAAATATACAATAAATATACATATTACAAGGAATCTATTATGAAGCGATTATGGTTACTTGTTGCCCTTGTGTTGTTCTCAAATTCTGCAATGGGCAACGATATTGTTTCGGCTGAACAACCGGCTGAAACTATCAGTTATTGCAATATAAATTTAACAGGTGAACATCAATGTTCAAATTATTATAAAAATAAAGAACTACAAGCAGTAAATATCGAAAAAGATAGAACATTTAAAGTAAAATCAGACACTCCGCTGGATTCTTCGACACCAATCGGAACAAATATAAATTTTACTGCTATTTCTGATGAATTAATTTTTGCAGAAAAAAAACCTTCCAAAATAAATTTTTCAGGCACAGTAGTTGAAAATAACCCACCAAGACCTGCAGGTAAAAGCAGTTCTATAAAACTTATGATTGATAAAATGAAAGTAGATAATGTTACATATCCTGCAAAAGCCTATATTTCAAGAATGGGAGATAAAAGAACTATAGGAGGATTATTAGCAACTTCTGCATATCTTTCAAATCTTGGAGATGTTGCAAATAATGGAACTATCACAATAAACAAAATATATAAAGACCCTTGCGATTACAATAATTGTGAAATAACAACCCCTGTTGTAAGACCTTTTTATTATCTTGGCGGGGCATTATTACAATTCGCAGATTTACTTTTAAGCCCTATAGTGTGCTTGTTTGTACAAGGAGAAAATCTTTCAATCCCTGAAAATACTGTATTTGAAATTAAGTTAGAAGAACCCGTTCCTGTTCTTAATCTATAATTTGATTAATAAAAAAATTTTTGCTAAACTTAACCAAGTTGATAAAAAGAACAAAAGGGGATTTTAATGAATTTTTATACAGATTTACATATCCATTCAAAATATTCCCGTGCTACAAGTAAAAATTTAACATTGGAAGAATTAGCGATATGGGCAAAGAAAAAAGGATTAAGCCTTATTGGCACAGGAGATTTTACACATCCTGCTTGGTTTGAAGAAATTAAACAAAAATTAATCCCTTCAGATGATGGAACATTCAGACTTAAACCCGAAATTGAAAAAGAAATAAATGCTTCAGTAAAATTTATTTTAACTGTTGAAATTTCCACAATATATAAAAAATGGGATAAAACAAGAAAAGTTCACCATATTGTATTTGTTCCAAATTTGAAAACAGCAGAAATTTTTAGGAATAAGTTAGATGCAATCGGTAATATAAAATCAGACGGCAGACCAATTTTAGGACTTGATTCTCGAAATCTTTTAGAAATAGTTCTTGAATCAGGAAAAAATTCATACATAATCCCTGCTCATATTTGGACTCCATGGTTTTCTGTATTAGGCTCAAAATCAGGCTTTGACTCAATAGAAGATTGCTATGGAGATTTATCTGAACATATTTTTGCATTAGAAACAGGGCTTTCATCTGATCCTGAAATGAATTGGAGAGTATCAAAACTGGATAAATACAGACTTGTTTCAAATTCTGATGCACATTCAGCATCAAAACTCGCAAGAGAAGCTACTGTCTTTAACATTGACCCTAACTATTATTCAATTATGAATGCCTTAAAAACAGGTGAAGGATATGTGGGAACTGTTGAATTTTTCCCCGAAGAAGGGAAATACCATGAAGACGGCCATAGAAAATGTAATATTTGCATGAGTGCAGAAGAAACAAAAAAACATAACGGAATCTGCCCTGTATGCGGAAAACCTATGACAATTGGAGTTTCCTACAGAGTGAATGAATTAGCAGATAAAAAAGATTTAAACACTCTGCCAAAAACCGCAGGAAAAGTATACAGCCTAATCCCTCTGCAAGAAATAATCTCTGAAATTATGCAAGTAAGTGCAAGCAGTAAATCAGTTTGTAATGAATACGAAAAATTAATAAATAAATTTGGAACAGAACTATCTATACTCCAGGATATTCCGACAGAAGAAATTTCAAAAACTTCCGAAATATTAGCAGAAGCCATTGCACGGCTGAGAAAAGGCCAAGTTATAAAACAAGCAGGCTATGACGGGGAATATGGGGTGATAAAATTGTTTAACCCAAATGAATTAAGCAATAAGAAATTAAAATCTTTGATTTAAAATTCTTAAATTTATTATGATTTTTTTATTCTGTTCAATTGGTAATTTTGTAAATCGTGAAAATCCCAATTTATATTTCTTTTTACAATTTTGGCAGGATTACCGGCTAAAATTACATTTGATTCTTCAAATTTTTTGGTTACAACACTCGCCCAACCAATTATACTGTCATTTGAAATCTTTGTATTTTTACCTATTTTAACATCTTTACCTACCCATACATGATTGCCAATTTCTATGCTTTTTCCAAAATTCATAGGATTTCCATCTAAATCAGTAATAGTATGAACATCTGTACACCAAATATCAATACCCCAAGAAATCATGCAATCATTTCCTATTGAAATTGATGAATTGTCATCCTGCAAAAATAATCTTGCACCGCAAATAATTACATTATCGCCTATATCAATTTTACAATTACTTGCATATCTGTTTACCCCAGGCTCTATTGTATCTTCTGGGGGATTTCCGATATTTATTATAAGCCCTGTAAGACCGATAGACGGATTTGCAGGACATAGAATTTTTCCGATATTTACAGAATTATTATATCCATATACATATATTGCCAAACCAGATTTACTTAAAAATTTTGCAATATCTTCTCTTTTGCTCACCTTAATTTTTACTGCATTGTTTTCACCATCTAAAAATAAAGGAAATTTTTCTATTAATTCAATTTCCTCATTATTAAATTCTTCAATCTCAAATCCATTATCAAGCACAAATATTAATCTATTATTTTCGACAATATTTTTCATAATTTCCTCCATACAAAAAATTATAAAACTTGATAGCAACTATCAGTCAAGCATTTTATTTTTTAAATAGATGAATAAAATTTTTATTGAAACAATTCAGGTGCATCAGCTTTCGTAATCTCTTTATTATTAATAAATAAGCGGTCACCATCAGCGATAGATATATTTTCAAAACATTCTTTTAATGCTTTTAAACTTTTTACCTGATTATAGCGTATATTTTTTCCCTTTTGATATTCAGAAAATAAAGTCCACGTATCATTATCAAGTGAATATATATAATGAGTTTGTGCATTTTCATATCTATGTCTTTCAAATAAAGATACGTTTTTTATTCGCTCCGTAAATACTTTTTTGAAACGCTCAAACTGTTCAATTGAATATGGAGAATCATCTAACTTTTTACTACCTACAAGTAATGCTCTTTGCGGATTTTTTACAAAACGGAATAGCGAATTAACTATATCAGGAAACTTTTTCTTATTTGTCATATCGTCCCAAAAATGGAACCCTTCAGCTTCTTTAAAAGGAATAACAACACCTCCGCCTGTACAAGTTTTTATCCCTTCAGAATAAAATTCATCAGCTTTCAAAATATTTGGCACAGTATGCCAAAAACCGATAGAATTTCGTTTTTTGATTTTGTTATACGCAATTCTATCAACAAAACAAATATTTGAGGTAAATGAGACTGAACTATTTTCCATACTCCTGTAAAAACCTCTAATAAAAATTATTGACAATTTTTCATTAATTATTAAGAATTCTTAGTAAAATTTGTATCAAGAAATATTTTTTATTTCCGCATTTTGAGAAATGTAATCTTTAATATTAAACTTATGTTTTAAAGAATCATAAGTCATTCTGCGGATTTTACCTGTGACAGGGAAATTCCTGAATGCTCTGTCATGCAAAGCTCCAATTGCCCACAAAATTCCTGCATAACCACTTGGAGATGGAGAATCATAAGAATATTTGTCATTAAGATAAATCGCAATATCAAGAGCTGTCTGAGGACTCTGCGACCACTCTAAAATCTTTTTTGCCCAATACATTCTCAAATAACCATGAATACCGCCATCATTTATTAATTGAATTTGTGCAGCATTCCAAAGTCTGTCATGAGTTTTTGCATTTTCAAAATCGGTCAATTTGTAATTATAAACCCTCAAATCATTTTCATGCTCCATCAATGAATTTTTAGCCCATAATGGTATACAATCAAGCGTTTTATAATTTCTACAATAAAGACAAAAATTGTCTGATAATTCCTTTTGAATAATTAATTCTTCTAAAAAAACTTCTTTATTAATATCCTCTGCATTAGATTTGATAACCTCAAGTCCAGCTCGTTGCGATGAAATAAAACCTAAATTCATATACTTAGAAAGACCTGACAAAACATTTTTTGACGGATTATTTTTAAATTCAGCATATTGAGGAAGTTTGTTTTGAATAAAATCGTCTAACAGCAAATCAGCTTCGGTTTTGATATTTGCAAAATTGTCATACTCTGTCAAAAACGGAAAAATCTTGTAATAAATTTTTTTTCGCATCGTCATTGCATTATATTCCTGCTTGTCTGATAAAAACCTTGCAGGAACAATATTATGCCCGTCAATTTCGTAAATTTTATAATCCTTATTTGCTAAATAATCTCGATTTAATAACGGGTTAAAATCAAAAATTAACAAACTTATATCAAGTTTTGAAAGATGTTCAGGAATATCTTTTTCTTCGCAAATCTCAAAATCAAAATCGAATTTTAAAAAATTTTTTTTAACCTCATTAATTTGATTGTCAATAAAACCTTGCTTTGGCTTGTATTCATAAAACGGTCTTGCACAGATAATTTTAAGCGGTTGATTTAATTCATTTGATTTTTGAATAGCAAATTGCAGTGCAAAATTGTCTATTATCCTAATTTCACGCTCCATTAAATATACAATAGAACCTTGTTTTATTTCTTTATTATTAAATTCATAAATTCTGAAAGGATTTACAAAACTTTCTACAGAAAAATCTAAAGGCACATATTTTAATAAATTATTTTTTGTGATTCTAACCATTTTGTGAATATAAGTAAAAATTTAAAATTTCACATCGCAAATATTACTAAACAGTTTTCTACAAAAAAATTTGAAATCCTTAAAAAAAGATTAAAAAAGTCGAAAATTCTAAAATTATCATAAATAATGTAAGTGGTGATACACCTCTTGCTAAGCCAAATTCTTAGATGATTTGAGTGTTTGCAAGGAGTAGCTGAAAGATTTGTAAGCACAGTGAAGCAGATGCTTTGCTGTGCTTTTGTGTTATGTGGATAAGGAGGGGAAATGGAAAAAGAATACCATATTTTGTCACTTTCAGGCGGTAAAGATTCGACGGCTCTCGCATTTTTCATGCGAGAAAGTATGCCTGAAATTTTTGAAAAACTGGAACTTGTTTTTTGCGATACCGAGCAGGAAATTCCTGAAACTTACGATTATCTGAATAAAATTGAAATATTTTTAAATAAAAAAATCACAATCCTCAAACCTGAAAAATCTTTTGACCATTTATATGATATTAGAAAATTTTTACCTTCTATTGTAAATCGTTGGTGTACAGGAGATTTGAAAATTAGAGTTTATGAAAAATATATTAAATCAAAATATTTAGAAAAAAATAAAAATGCAATTATCTATACTTATGTTGGCATAAGATCAGATGAATTGGGGCGAGGAATAAGTAATAGCAATAAAAGAATTATTGTAAAATATCCGTTTCAAGAATTTTGTATTAGTCGAGGTGACATTTTTAAAATTTTATATGACGTAGGAATAAATTTACCAGATTATTACAGGTGGCGTAAGCGTTCAGGCTGCTATTTTTGCTTTTATCAATCTCCAAATGATTGGTTGAATTTATATGAAAATCATCCTGATTTATTTTTTAAAGCAATGGAATATGAAAAATTCAACGATAAACAAGCTAAAATATATGGGTGGAATGTTAATATGTGTCTAAAAGATATGATATTGCCTGAAAATATAAAAAAAATTAGAGAAAATTATGTAAAAATCAAAAAAGAAACTCAAAATCTTACAACTAATTACTTAATTAATCAATTATAGGTCCTTTTTGATTATAAATATATTTATTTTGTTTTCCCTTATAAAAACACGCACAGTCTGGGTCCTCTGAATCAATTAATCCATCATGATCATTGTCAATATTGTCAAAACAAGAATATTTAGAATCTTCTCCTTCAGGTTTTGGAATAGAATACAACCATTTATCAGGTATTGATTTCCATAGTTTTTCAAATCTTTTTCGTGATTTTATTGCTATTTCTTTATTTTCTATTAATAGACTATTTTCATCATTTTGGTAATGAGCACCACTTGTAAAATTCATTGAACCAATCAATAAATATTTATCATCAATGATTAGAGATTTTTCATGCATTTTGCCGCCCCAGTTTTCAATTTTTACAGGAATACCTGCCATTCTCATAATTTCATGTTTTGAATAACCAGTTCTAGCGGAAGTAGCATCTAATATAACTTTTACTTTTACACCTCTGTTATGTGCATTAATTAAATCTTGAGAATATTTTGTGTGTGTAAAAAAGAACATTGGAACATAGATATATTTTTGAGCTCTATTAATATAACCGCTCACGATATTATAAGTTTCTTTATCTTCTGGTAAAAGCAATGCAACAACTTTTGTATTGTCATCTATATTTATATATTTTGTACTGACATTATTTTGTTTTTCATTATGATGTTTATTTTTTATAAACATTTGTTCAAAATCTTCTGTATAAATTTCAGCAAGTTCCTTTGAATTAATAGCAACACTGGAATTTGAATTATAACTTGCACAAGTATTACTAATATTCATAGAACCAGTCCATACAATTTTTTTATCAATAATAAAATATTTGTTATGCATTATTTTATCGTTATAATCTTTAATACCTTCATTTACAAATGAAGCCTCTACAATCTTTCCACCGATGTTATAAGTTACATGTTGAACATAATCAGATTTAGAAGATTTGAAATCCTTTAATTGCTTATAATCAGTTTTTATATTTGTCAAATGTTTCAATAAATCATAAGTATCTTTGTATGGATTTTTCTTTTCATTATCCATATCAACAATGCCCCTAACTTTCACTCCTCTGTTTTGTGCACTAATTAATGCTTGGAAAATTTCATCTTCATTACTAATTCCATAAATAGCAAAATCAATATTTTCCTGTGCATCATTTATCAATTTCAATAAGGCATTAATTGCTTCACCATCTCCACTTTTTGCAGGTTTAGACTTATTAATTGGATTGACAAAATAAATCTGAATATTTGGATTTTCTTTGACAGATGCAAAAACAGGCAAACCAATAATCATAAAAATTGATATTAAGGATACAAAAATCTTTTTCATTACGGCTATTATAAAACAAATATTGATTTTACAAAAATCCTTAAAAAAAGATTAAGTTTAGAGTATTCTTACAAATTATAAGGAATAATGTAAGTGGTGACACACCTCTTGCCAAGCCAAATCCTTAGATAATTTGAGTGTTTGCAAGGAGTAGCTGAGATTTGATTAATTAAAATCTCTTTAAAGCGAAGTAATAGCATAGCTGTATCTAAAATTGTAGTAGCAAAATAATTGCTTTTTATCAGACTCAATAAAAAAGAGTCTGTTTTTTGTTGGAAAGCAGTAGAAAGGAATTTTTATGGAACATTTAAACAAACTTCTCTCTTGTGTAGAAAAAGATTCAGAAATTTTTAAAAATCCTGATTTGAACTATGTAATCGGGCTTACAAATACCCAAGTTAAGGATTTGAAAAAATTCGCGACAACAAATGAGCTGATGAAAGAAGAAAAACGAGAATTTTTCTTGACTGAAAAAGGGAAAAAATATCTAGAAGACAACCCTGTCAAATCTTGGTGTTGTGACGAATTTCCCAAACGTCCGGAGATTAATCTTGAATATTTAAAACTTGAAAAAATGCCTCCGGTCTTAACAAAAGCAATGAGATGTCTTGCACGTCACCTGTTAGAAAATGAAGAATTAAAAGAGCATTCAATTGAAAGTTATTTGAAAAATGAATTATTGAGCGAAAATTCTACCTGCAAAGATATTAAAAATGAAATTTCAGAATATATTTTGCAAGGTAAAAAAATTAAACTTACTGATTTATTTGAAAAATTCATATCATATGGACTTACAAAATCAATTGTCGGAATTTTATTACTTGATGTCTTAGCAAAAAATAAAGATATTCTTGCAATCTATGAAAAATTACAATTCCAATTAAAGCTAAATCAATTGATGTTTGATAGAATGATTTTCTGTCCTCAAAATTTTGAAATTCAAAAAACAATTATGGAAGATTTACCGATTTTAGAAAAAATTTCGCTAATTCTCTCTGACACTAAAACAAAAAATATCCTCGACATCACAAAAACGTTAATATATTTCATAAGGGATTTAGAAAAATATACTCTGCATACAGAAAGATTATCTAAAAAAACAATCCGTTTCAGAAATGTTATAATGAATGCAAAAGATCCTATAAGTCTGTTTTATAGAGATATTCCAAAAGTTCTTTCAGGGAAACTTTTGCCTGAGTGTGATGATGAATTCTTACAAAATTACCAAGCATCAATTAACGAGTTGAAAAATGCAACACATAATATGGTATCAGAAATTAACACTTTCTTCTTTGAAAGTTTTCACGCAAAATCTCGCAAAGAATTAGCTCAAAGATTTGAGAAAGTAGAAGAATTTATTGGAGAAAAAGAATTAAAAATTCTATTCAATAACGTTGTTGAAAAAGACGCTGATGATATTTTGTGGATTAATCGTATTGCAACATTTATCAACAAATCCCGAGTTCCAAAAGATTGGTCTGATGAAGATGTTGCAGATTTTAAAATCAAAGTAAAAGATTTAGCACTAAAATTTTATACAATTGAAGCAACAGTCGGTACATCAGAAATCGGAATCAGTAAAAGTTTTGAAAAAGTTTTAAAACAACTTTTAGAACTTACAAAACCTGAACAAAATGTTATTGTAAGAAAAATTGTAAACGCTCAATAATTAATAAGGAATTTGAAATGGACAATAAAAAAGAATACCATATTTTAAGTTTAAGCGGTGGAAAAGATTCCACCGCTTTAGCGTTTTTCATGCGGGATAACATGCCTGAGATTTTTGAAAAATTGGAACTCGTTTTTTATGACACAGGGTGCGACTTGCCTGAAACTTATAATTATTTAAACAAAATTGAAATATTTTTAAATAAAAAAATTACTAGAGTAAAACCTGAAAAAAACTTTGACCATATTTTTCACACAAATTTTTTAATACCTGCACCACACAGAAGATATTGTACTATTGAACTTAAAGTTAAACCTTCTTGGAAATATATTTATCAAAAAATTGAAAAAGAAGGAAAAGGGATTTTTTATTTTTATATTGGAATAAGAGCTGATGAATCTTGGAGAAAAGGAATTTCTCCAAAAACAGAAAAAGAAAAAAGTCTTGTAATAGCTAAATACCCATTAATAGAAAATCAAATCAACAAAAATGATGTAGAAAATATTCTTATAAATAAGGGAATTTTTTATCCAGATTATTACAAATGGAGAGCAAGAAACGGTTGTTATTTTTGTTTTTATCAAAAACCTATTGATTGGATTAATCTTTATGAGAAACATCCTGAATTATATAAAAAAGCAATGTATTATGAAGAAACAGGCTTAAAATCTCGTGGAGAAATTTTTAGATGGTGTTCATATGGAACTCTTAGGGAAATGATTAAAAAAGAAAATTTAGAAAAAATAAAAGAAAATCAATCAACAAAAAAACAAAGTGAAAATATTGAATTAAAATTAATTGATAATTTATAATTGGCATTTAGGATCATTTTTATCTATCAATCCATTATGATCATTATCAATACCGTCTTTACAAGAATATTTTGAATCAACTCCTTCTGCATCTGGAATAGCATACAGCCATTTATCAGGTATGGATTTCCAAAGAGTATAAAAATATTTAATTGTTTCTTTTGCAATTCTAGGATTTTGGATTTTCAAAAAGTTTTCATCATTGAAATTTACTGCAGAATTTGTCCAGTTCAAAGAACCTGTAAGAGTTATATTATCATCAATAACAGCTAATTTACAATGCATTTTCCCTGCCCAGTTTTCTACTTTTACAGGAATGTCATTTTCTCTCATTAATTTGATATATTTACTAAAATCTTTTGCAAAAGAAGCATCAACAATTACTTTTACATCAACACCTCTATTTTTGGCTTTTACTAATTCTTCTAAAATATTTTTATTAGTAAAATAAAACATTGCAACATATATGGACTTTTTTGCATTTTGAAAACTCGGGATTATTGCTTCATTTAAAATATTTTCATTTGGAGCAAAATAAATATCAAGTATTGTACTATCTTCTAAGACTATATTTTTAGAAAATATTTTTTGTTTATCTATATGAAATTTCTCATCATTATACATCTGTGAAATTTCTTGTCGATAAAGATCAGCAACTTTTTTATCTTTTATCAAATATGATACATTCGCATTAAAACCACCGGAACAAGTAGAACTTATATTAGTTGAACCTGTCCATACATGGTCATTTGAAAATACAAAAACTTTATTATGCATTAAATATCCTAATTTTTTTTGTTTATCATAATATTCTTGCATTTCATCTCTTGTTGCAAAATCAGTCTTAATATTTTTACACTGAGCTTTTAACTTATGTGTATCAGGATAATCATTCATACCTTTTGTATTTACATCAACAATACCTCTTACTGTTATTTTAGGATTATTACATAACTCTATTATTTGATTAAATATATCTGGTTGTTTGTATATTCCATACATCATGAAATCAAGTGAATTTTTTTCATTTTTTAGTTCTTTATAAAGCACTTTAGCTGATTGAGTTCTAATTTTTGAAGAAGGCTTTTTGTAAAAAGGATAATTAAACATTAAATCAATACTATTATCTTGCACAGCAGCAAAAACAGGCAGACCAATAGCTATGAAAAATAATATTAGTGATACAAAAATCTTTTTCATTACGACTATTATAAAATAAATATTGATTCCGCCAAAATCCTTAAAAAAAAATTAAGTTTAGAGATTTCTTACAAATTATAAGGAATAATGTAAATGGTGACAAACCTCTTGCCAAGCCAAATCCTTAGATGATTTGAGTGTTTGCAAGGAGTAACTGAAAGATTTTTAAGCACAGTGAAGCAGATGCTTTACTGTGCTTTTGTGTTGTGTATAAGGAGAAAAAATGGAAAAAGAATACCATATCTTGTCGCTTTCAGGTGGAAAGATTCCACCGCTTTAGCGTTTTTCATGCGGGATAACATGCCTGAGATTTTTGAAAAACTGGAACTCGTTTTTTGTGATACAGAACATGAAATTCCTGAAACTTATGCTTACTTAAATAAAATAGAGTTATTTTTAAACAAGGAAATTACCAGATTAAAACCTAAAAGAAGTTTTGAAGATATTCTTGCAACTACTAATTTCCTCCCTTCACACAAACACAGGTGGTGCACAGGACTGCTAAAAACCAATTCGCTAGAGAGATATGTAAAAAATCTAAAGTCAAAATATGGCTATTCAAAAATTAAACTATATATTGGAATTAGGAGCGATGAAATTTTTAGAACTAAAGCAGCTGGGAATAATCCTCTTTTAACAGAAGTATTCCCTTTTGTAGAAAATAATATTTATAAAAATGACATAGAAAATATTCTTAAAAATACTGGTATAGGAATGTCTGACTATTACAAATGGCGAAAACGCTCGGGATGCTACTTTTGCTTTTATCAATCTTGTATGGATTGGCTGAAGTTGTATGAAAATCATCCTGACTTATATCAAAAAGCTATGAAATATGAATATAATGACTGTGCTAAAATAAAAAGCGGTCGAATGGGATTTAATATGGAATATTCACTTAAGGATATGATAAAACCTGAAAATATAAAAAAAATAAAGGAAAAATATTTAAAAATGCACAAATCAGAAAAAGAAATTATTCCTGATACACTATTTAATTATTTTAGCTCCGCAGCAGTCTAAGCAATCATCATCATTGCAATCAACCTTACCATCGTGGTCATTATCCATTCCATCAAAACACGAATACTTTGAATCACTACCCTCAGCTTTTGGGGTTTCTATCAAATACTTATCAGGAATTATATTCCATAGATGATTAAAATGTTTCGTAGCATTTTTTGCGAGTGCAGAATTTTGGATAATTAAAAGATTTTCATCATTATGTAACTCAGCTTTACCAGTCCAATTCATTGAACCAATTACGTAATATTCATTATCAATAATTGCAGCTTTAGTATGCATTTTCCCGCCCCAATTTTCAATTTTTACAGGAATTCCAGCAGAACGTAATTTGTTATGAGCTGAAAATTCATTATTAGCACTTGAGGCGTCGAGTATAACTTTTACATCTACTCCTCTTTGTTTTGCGAAGATTAAATCATTAACTAAATACTTATTAGTTAGATAGAACATTTCAACATAAATAGTTTTCTGTGCTGACTGTAGCAAATAATGCAGTTCATTTGCAAATACCTTATTTTTTGGAGCAAAAAACACAGAAACTTTTGTATCTTTATCAATTTGAATGTTTTTATTATTTTTTAGTTCTTCTTTTATTGTATGAAATTTTAAGTCATACATCTGCTCAAATTCTTTTGTATAAAGGTTTGCAATTTCATAGTCATTGTGAATATTTCCAAGACTTTCTATAAATTTTTCAGTACCTGAATAAATATTTTTATTGTCTTGGGTCATATCAACAACACCTTTGACTTCAACCCCTCTTCTTTTAGCGTTAATCAGAGTTTTTTCAATATCAGGTTGCTCAGCTATTCCATATATTGCAAAGTAAATACTCTCTTTTGCATTTTGAATTTCAGTAATTAAAGCTTTAGCAGCTTTTGTTCTAGATTTTGCAGATGGTCTTTTGTATTTGTAGCCGTCAATATAAAATAAACTAAGATTTTCTGTTTTGAAATCGGGTATAACAAAATAGTTTTGACAATATGAATACTTAGTTTGATTAGTTAAACTTTTAATTAATATATTCTTATCAGATGCAGATACTGGCAAAGTTATAATATTTATTAATAAAGTTACTATTAAAAAAATCTTTTTCATTAACTTTATTATAAGACAAAATATCAAACTTTCGGACTCTCTTTTTATTGTAAAATACTTTTATGATTTTAAATACAGGCTCAAGAACAGATACTGTTCAATATTATACAGAATGGCTTTTAAAAAGGTTTGAACAAGGTTTTGTTTACTCCAGAAATCCAATGTTTCCAAATAAAGTCACAAAATATGAATTGGATCCTCAAACTGTAGACTGTATTATTTTCTGTTCGAAAAATTATGAACCAATTTTACCTTACATAAAAAGTATTACAGATAAATTCAATACATACTTTCATTACACAATCACAGCATATGACAAAGATATTGAACCTAATGTCCCTACTATAGATAAAAGTATTGAAACACTAATAAAATTATCGAATATTGTTGGGAAACAAAGAATTGCATGGCGTTATGATCCTATTCTTTTGACAAAAAAATATTCAAAAGAACTGCATTATAAAACTTTTGACTATATGGCTCAAAAATTATCTCCACATATCGATAGATGTATTTTTAGTTTTGTAGAGATGTATAAAAAATTAAAAACAAATATGCCTGAAATTATATTACTGACAAATGAAGATAAAATCGAAATTGCAAAAAACATAGGATTGATTGCAAAAAAATATAACATGATAATACAAACCTGTGCGACTGAAACAAATTACGAAAAATTCGGGATTTTACATTCAGGTTGTTTAACTTCTGAAATATTAGGACAAGCAAATAGTATAAAATTCAAATCAATAAAACATTCAGTCAATCGCAAAAATTGTCAATGTATCGAAAGTCGTAATATCGGAGATTATGATACTTGTCCGAACGGCTGTAAATATTGTTATGCAAATCAAAACCCTGAAATTGCTAAAATAAACTATCAAAAACATAATCCTAATTTTGATTTAATCCTAGGTAATTTACAAAATACAGATGAAATACAATTAAGCAATCAAAAATCATTAATTATTAAATGTGAACAACAAAAATTGTTTTAAGTTTAATTATAATTCATTCCATACTCTTTAGTTTTTAAAACTTTTTTCCAAAAAGTTTCTCTTTCTAAAATATAATTGGAATCAGTTTTCATATCAAAAATTTCTAATATTGAATATGTAAAATTATCTACAATATTATCAATTGCTTCGCTTTTCAGGTCTTCAAAAAACTTATTACCACCAGTTAGATTATTCAAATTTGCATAAGAGGCCCAACGTTGCCATATACCTTCATTATTACCAATGGCAGAACCTATATATAACTTCCCATTAGATGTATCTGTTATGACATAAACACCTTTTACTTTAGATAATGCTTGTCGCCATTCTGGAGCATCATTTTCGACAATATGTTGTAAATCTTTATGAGTAAGTAAAATATTATTATACCCAGGAAAGTCTCCAAGTTTTGTTGATGGAGCTAGTTCATATATTTCAGGTTGTAATTGTTCTTGAACATTTGAATACCAACGAGTATAAATATCACGCCCTATTGGATTTTCTAATTTAATAATTAATCTTTTTCGATATTCACTATAAAAATTTGTTAATTCAAGTTTATACCCAATATTATCAAAAACTTCAGGAACTATTTTAGTTATCTTATATATCCCTCCAAATATATAATAATTTGGACCATATGGATAATACTGTGCAAACGAAATTAAATATTCAGCATCACTCAAATTATTACTAGCATGCTTTGTTTTATAAGCATTCATATTATCCCATTCAATCGAATCATCTAATAATAAATCCCACGCTCTTTTGGTTGGATCTGAAGGATTCATATTAAATTTAATTTTTGCTTTATCTGATGGTAGTTTTAAAAAATCAACTAACCTTATCATTACCCTCTCCTTTAATAATAAATTTAACAAAATGCAGTAAAATGTATTAAAAAAAGAGCCTTACGGCTCTTATCTTTAAATGGTGGACCTTAACATACAGCTTAACACAACAAATTATCAAAATAGCTTAACTGCTTTAGTTTTGTGCATGTCAAGATAGTACAGTTTTTTCTTCAAATATCTGTTAAAAAATAATGCAAAAAAGTGCAAAAATGAAATTAAAAAATCTCTTGATTTTGACATGACAATCATGTAATATATAAAAACAAACCCTCTAAAAATAGAGGGTTCGTCAAATAGTCTGTCGAGCGTCTAATTCAGCAGACTATTTTTTCTTTGAAGGTTTATTATTTGGACGTGGTTCTGAAACTGTAGTTTTTGGATGACTCTCAGCATATTTTTTAGTAACATACTGTCCAGTTCCTGCGTCTCTATAATTTCTTTTCTGAGTCATTTTTGTCTCTCCTCGAAATTTTATCCCCCTTACGA
This sequence comes from Clostridium sp. CAG:768, assembly GCA_000437435.1. Taxonomy (GTDB): domain Bacteria; phylum Cyanobacteriota; class Vampirovibrionia; order Gastranaerophilales; family Gastranaerophilaceae; genus Stercorousia. Next base: position 258,587 of record FR899627.1, read on the forward strand.
CTATTGGGTTCGTACCTACATAACAATTATAGCAATTTTTTAGCTGGCATGTGAAAAAACACCCTATTTTATGAGGTTGCATGCTAAAATTGTAACATTATTTTATGAAATATATTAAATCAAGAATAGAAATTGTAAATTAAATATGTTTAATTAGCATACAAAACTGGTTTTTGTGTTTTATCATTTGAATGTACTTATTATAAGTATTGATTAGTGTTTTTCTTGAAATTATTACAGAAATAACTTAACAAAACTTGAATTAAAAATATTTGAGTATTTTGAGCAACACGAGCTAGGAACAAATAAGAAAATGCCAGAATGTACAGATTCAAACTGAAATATACAAATCACTATTAAACCTTATAGAAAATAATACCTAGTAATATTCACCAAAGGTTGTGACGTTTGATATACGAAACTCAAATAAACTTTACTTCTTTCATTTAACTTATTTATATATGTTAATATAGCATAGAGAAACAATAAAAACTATCATAACCATAAGAGTAAGGAATAAAATCCCTTCTTGTCCATTCGAATATATTTCAAAACTTTCAAGAATAACTGCAGCTATTATTCCCCCCCAAATAGATTTGTTAATATAGTGAACATCATGTTTCCTTATTTGCTCTTTGTTTTGAGTCAAATATTCTAACATTTTATATAAATTAGGTTTGGGATGTATTACTTCCGGTGTATAATCAGAACAATTAATCAGTTCACTAATAATTTGGTGGTAATATTCTGCGGCAACTTCATAATGTTTTGTCTTAAAGGCAATTCTTGATAACCAATCATATGCATGAATTCTGGCATTCGGTTGATCTTTAGCTAACTCAAGAGCTTTTTGAACAAAAATTAAAGACGTGGAGTATTCTTCACAAAAATAATACATTTTGCCAATTGCTAATAACGTATCAAAAGAAGTTTCCATCCTAAAAAACATTTCTATTGTCTTTTTATATTGGACTTTAATATCAGATGGCGTATGATTATAAAAAATTTTATTCAAAAGATTAAATTTGAAGTGTTTTCTATGAGCATAATATTGTGCCTGAGCAATTCCTAGATTTAATTGGATATCTTTGCTTCTTTTATATAAAGCTTTTTTATAGTAAATAATAGCTGTTTCATAGTCTTCTAATTTATAACAAATATATGCAAAATTAGATAAAAAATTAACATAATTCGAATGGTAAAAAAGTAAAAATTGCTCCTCAAGCATGTCTAAAGCTTCCTTAGCCATTTTAGCTTGGTACTTATCAATAGTGTATCTAATGATATTTTTTAATGTAATTTTATCCTGTTTTAATTTTGCAAATTTTTCACTAATTTGGTTAAAAACAAAATATGCCTCTTTATAAAACCCTAATTCAACATAGCTTAAACCTTGATATATAAGACAGACAACTTTGTTATTAAAATAAGAATAATCTAAAAAAGTTAAATCTATCATTCGTTGAAGTTTTTTAACAACAGTAATTACCTCAATATATTTTTTACTTCTAAATAAATTTCTTACCTCTTGCTCTCTTGATATCAAAATATGAGGTTTGCTATTTTTTGTTTTTTCCATTTCTCATCTTTACTTTTTGCTCAGTTGTATATTTTTTATATTCTTTTTTGAAATCAGTATTTTGAATGAATTTTATTAATTCTGGACAATTCATAATATCACTTAATCCAATACGCCCGATAACAGGTTCATATAAAACCATAACAAAGTTCCTTATCTTTTATCTCTTATCTTTATACAGAATATAACAATTTGAAAAAAATATTTTTGCCATCTTTTCGTATAATATCACAAAAAATTAACATTTCAATATTACATAATAAATGTAATACTTTATACTAGATTAAAATCTTCGTTTACATTTTGCCTATATTATTTTTAGAATATCTCCATATTTTGCCATCTAAATAATAATAATACTGTTCAAATGACTCAATCAAAAGTTCACTAATAAATAACAGAATAAAATCAATTAATGATTTACAATTATCCTCTATATCATTAATCAAAGCTCGTTTTTCATAAGAATCAGGGAGTTTTAATTCCCAATTCGGATATTCAAAAGTTCTATCTGGCAACAAATAAAAATTATTGATTTGAATGGATTTTTTATGATCTGGATGTTCTAAAACATTTCTTATAGTAACAAATTTAGACAAAAATTTTTCATTTTGTTGTTTAACAAATTGAGCTAAATTACTATCACTTTTAATCAATTTTTTATTTATTAAAACCTCAATTGCTTTGTCTATTCGTTTATCATTATTCATAATCGTTGTTTTGCTATTTTTAGATAAAGAAGTTTTGTAAAAAGCAATCGTTAATCGAGAGAGTTTGTTCAACAAAGCTCCGCATTCTGTAATTATTATATCCTTAATTTTCTTTTCTAGATTCGGGATAAAAGCTTCTATTTCGAAATTATTTGCCGTTAAAGGAACTTTTAATTTTTTCAGTTGTTCATTAAAAGAATCTACAAGGTCTGCATACGAATCAGCAAATGTTGAACAATTTAATAGTATTTCAAAAATAATACTTTTAACTTCTTCCATATCTGCATTTTTTGAAAAAGTTATTGCCTGATATTCTCCAAAATGTTTTTGATTAATACCCTCCAAAAAAACAAAAACTTGATTAACTAACGCATCATTAGTTCCTTTGTGTAAAACTTTTACTTTAGTATTTGGAGATAAAGGAAATTCATCATTTTTATCCCTTTCCGTCCCCATAATAATTCTAGCTATACAAGTTTCGCAAAAAGCATATAGCGTATCATTAATTACTATTAATGCCTTAATAGGGCTTTCCATTTCCATACTAAAAGCATTATGTTTATAACTAGAAAATTTTGAATAATCAGGTTTTCGCATAAAGAATAATTTTATTCAACAATATTTGTATATGTTTCATCATAGATTTCTTGTAGGTTTTTGCCTTCGTATGTCCAATATCTACATGGAGCTACATTATAAGGTAAATCAAGTAATTTTCTTGTTAACGCCGTTAATGAAAATTCAGTATTATCAAATAAAACCTTTTTAGTTCCAACAACAGTTGCTATTATCTCGGGATTTTTAACATAAACTAATATTGCATTAATCGAAATATTCATTTCCTCAAAATTCAACATCGGCCTATGAAATTGTTTAGATGCTTTTTGTTCTTCCTTTGAAATTCCTTTATTTAAGGCTTTATCAACATCAGAAGTAAGTTCTCTGACTGCTAATTCTTGCAATAACGGAATTACTTGATCAGGCTCAATATTAAAAAACTCTCTTTTAGGATTCACTCTATTATGTCTAAAAGCATTGTGAATAATATTCTCGATTTTACTACAATCTTTCACTTCGCCAGCCCATAAACACTCAAAAGGGAAAGGTACTCCAGTTGAATATAGTTCTGACATTCTTGCTTGTAAATCTTTACGTTGAGTTTTGCCAATTTTTATAAGATTTGGCATTGCTTCATTTCTTAGTACGTATACAATTTCATACTTTTCAGACATAACAACTCCTTTATTTTCTGTATAATATCACAAATTTAGTATATTTTCACAGATTATGTTTTTTATGATAGGATTAGATAGAATAAAGATTGTGCAAGTAGCAATTCTTACAAGATTGGACATTTAAACAAGATTTATACGAAATAAAGGCAAGGTGACAATTATGTGGAAGGATATTTTAATAAATAGTTTGACGCATGTATGGGAATGGTTTGCCTTAATTATTCCAACTATTATCTCTTTAGTCCTTACATGGTATCCTTTAGGTAACTTAAATAACATAAGTTCAAAAGTTTTTATTACAATAATTATAATTTTATTCATATCTTTGGCTTACACAATAAAGTTATTAATAACAACAGTCCATATGATCATGAGCAATTATTCAAGTTTACCAAAATTGAAAGCAATAAAAAGAGAAAGACTTATTTTTACACCATCAGATTTATTTGCTCCACAAACGCCTGTTGCTATTTATTATAAAGATGATATCGAAGAATTTATTGCATATGGCACAATTGAAACAATAACAACATCTACGAGATATATTCAAGTAATAGTTGAAGAATTTGTAAATGACAAATGGGATATGGATAAATTAGACGAAATAAAAAATAAAATCATAATAAAACCATCAATACCAAATTTTGAATGCAGGGAGGAGTTTGTATAATGTTAGAAAACACACCAAAACCTACAAAGGTAGCTCAAATCGTTGATGAATATACTATTGTAATTAACAAAGGTACTAAAAACAAAATTTTTAAGGGTGATATATTCCTTATTTATCGTTTAGGAGATGAAATTATAGACCCTGATACAAAAGAAAATCTAGGAAATCTTGAAATTGTTGTAGGAATGGGAAAAGTAGAACACGTTCAAGACACAATAGCAACATTGACTTCTTGCAAAACCAAAAAAACTAAATCCAAAACAATCAAAAAACTACCTTGGAGTATGGGAACAGAAGAAATAATTGAAGAACCAGAAATATTACCATTTAATGACCCCCAAATAGGTGATTTAGTAAAAAAGATATAATTATACGAAAACAAACGATTATAAGTAAAACATCTATGGATGCTTACAAATTACAAACCAAATAAAGGGTATGGAATATGTTATTTAACAAACGGTTATTACAAAATCATTTAAACAACTTTGATCTTCCAAAAGATTATGATTTTATAAGAGTTCAAAAAATTCTTGGCAACTGGCAAGAATCAATCAAAAATGGGAATTACGATAAAACCAAAGAAACCAGAGTTCAATCAGCATTTTTAAGCAAATTTTTCGGAATCATTCTAGGTTATTCTGAAATGCATGATTCCCCAGAAGAATGGTATCTAATTAATGAAGCTAAAACCGAAATAGATGATACAAAAGCAGATGGAGCATTAGGGTATTTTTCAAAAAACAAAAATATAACAAGAGCTGTTATAGAACTTAAAGACGCAAATACTTCTCTTGATAAAAAACAATCTACAAGAAAAGATTATGATTCTCCAGTAAGCCAAGCATTCAGCTACTCCTCAAAATTTGATAGATGTGATTGGATTATAGTATCCAACTTTAAAGAAATCAGACTTTATAATAAAGACAGAGGTCAAGGGTATTATGAAAGCTTTGAAATCCTAAAACTTGATGATGAAAAAGAGTTTAAAAGATTTTATTTTTGCCTGTCCAAACAAAACTTACTAGATGAAAACAGAAATTCTCTACTTGACAGACTTGTAAAAGATACAAGCAAAAATGAAGAAGAAATAACAAAGGATTTTTACAAAGATTATAAAAATTTACGTAAGTTTTTATTTGAGCATATCTGCGAGCATAATCCAAATATTGATAAAAAATGCCTTTTGGAAAAAACACAAAAATTACTTGACAGACTTGTTTTTGTAATGTTCTGCGAAGATTCCAATATATCACTTTTGCCGCCTTTTACTTTGAAAAATTACTACGAAACAGGCAAAAATTTACCAATACCGACAGATGAAAAAATTTGGCCGATTATCAAAGGGCTTTTTACCTCTATTGATAAAGGTAATAGCGACGTAAAACCTCCAATTAACAGATATAATGGCGGACTTTTTGCCTACGATGAAATTTTAGATAATATAAAAATTAAAGATTCTGCTTGGGAAGAAGTAATAAAACTGGCAAATTATGACTTTGAAAGTGATTTGAATGTAAATATTCTAGGTCACATCTTTGAACAATCCTTGAATGACTTGGAACAAATCAAAGCAGAAATTGACGGAATAGAACAGGATAAACAAAAATCAAAACGTAAAAAAGACGGAATTTTTTACACACCTGAATATATTACAAGATACATTGTCGAACAAACAATCGGCGCATATTTAGAAGAAAATCCCGACAAATTGGAAACAATAAAAATTCTAGACCCCGCATGCGGTTCAGGTGCATTTTTGAATCAAGCGCATACATTTTTGCAAAAGCAGTATAAAATCCGCACAGAAGAAAAAATTAATTCAGAAAAATCTCTAAAACGAGGCGGTCAAGAGTTTGTAAAATTAAACCTATTTGAACACCAAAACATGGCAGAGGTTGATCGCTCAATTTTATTAAATAATATCTACGGTGTTGACCTAAACTCTGAATCAACAGAAATAACAAAACTTGCGCTATGGTTAAAAACAGCAAAAAAAGATGAACCCTTACAAAACCTTGATGCAAATATAAAATGCGGGAATTCACTGATAGATGATCCAAATGTAGCAGGCGAAAAGGCGTTTAATTGGAATGAAGAATTTAAAGCTATAATGGACAATGGCGGTTTTGACATAATTATAGGGAACCCGCCGTATGGGGCAGAACTGGATAACTTATCAAAAAATTATATTTATAATAAATATAGTTCAATAGAATATCAAATTGACACATATGTTGTATTTATAGAAAGAGCTTTAAATCTATTAAGCCAAAATGGGAAATTATCTTTTATTGTACCATCCACATGGTTAAACATGCATTATTTTTCAAAAATAAGAAATTTACTAGTTTCAAAAACTAAAATAGAACAAGTTATTTTGTATAGGTACCAAGTTTTTGAAGATGTAACAGCTGAAACTTGTATTTTTATTTGTTCTAAATCTTCTGAAATAAATGAAGAAATAAAAGTAGCTTCTCTTGACACGTTGAATCAAAACAATAATATTGAATATCAAAAAATTTCTCAAAGTTATTGGCAAAAAAATTATGAAACTGGTTTTAATGTTTTATACAGTCAAGAAAAACTAAATCTTGTAGAACAAATATATAAAAAATCTACTACTATAAATAAGATTGCATCTATTACAGTAGGAATTAAACCATATCAAACAAACAAAGGAACACCAAAACAATCAAAAAAAGATGTAGAGAATCGTATATATGATTCAGAAACTCAGATTAATGAACTTTATCAACCATACATTGTTGGTTCAAATATTACTAAATATCATATCAAAAAACCAATTAATAAATATATTAAATATGGTGATTGGTTAGCAGAACCTAGAAAATCATTAAACTTCAAATCCAGAAAAATTGTAATTCGTCAAACGTCCGATAAAATCATAGCTGCAATTGATGAAGATGGATATTATGATTTAAACAATGTCCATAATTTGATAGTAAATGTTGATAATTACGAATTAAAATATTTGTTAATTCTCTTAAATTCAAAACTAATTGATTTTGTCTATAAATTCTTAGTTCCAGAATCAGGAAGAGTATTTGCTGAAGTAAAAGCTATAAATATAGCAAAATTACCAATTATAGAAACTCCATTAATTAATCAAGCAAAATTAGCACAAAAAGCAGAACAGATGATTGAGTTGAACAAACAATTACATAATGGTATTGATTCTGCAATTGAGCTTATAAAAGCTGAATATCAGCCTAAAAAAATAAACAAAAATCTCGAAAAATTCTACACGCTTGGGGTTCATCCATTTATAGAAGAACTTGAAAAACAAAAAGTTAAACTGTCGCTTTCTCAAAAAGAAGAGCTTATTACTTGGTACAAAGAAAAATCAGAAAAGTTAAACCAAACCCAATCAGAAATTGACAAGCTTGATAAAACTATCGACCAAGAAGTCTACAAATTATACAATTTAACAGAAGACGAAATCAAAATTATCGAAAATAACTGAGTCCGAAAAATTTTTTAATATATAATTCTATATTTTTCAATAAAAAGAAACATACCAGAAAAATTATACAGGCATGTTTCTTTTTTATCTTGAAAATCTTAGTTTTAACATAATCTAAACTATTTTTTCTTGTTTATTTAAAATTTCATCTAAAAATAAAAAAGATAGCAAATAAAAAGGTTTAAACATTCTGACTTTTTAGAAAACCTTTCTATGATTTTTAAAGAAAATATTCATTTTTACATAATTTCTCTTCCCAAAATACATAAATTAGTATTTCAATAGCAAAAATAAACATTGATTGCTTTTGATATTATCGTTAATACAATAAAAGGTTAATTACATGTTTGATTTGAAAATTATTGAAGAAATATCTGATGATGAAATAGACTTAATTATTGCAGTATTCAAAGTTTTTGGAAGAAAAATTACATGGCAAATATTAAGAGAGTTATATCGAAATCAAGAAGACATAACTCAAAAGGAGCTTTGCAAAATTTTACATAGAAGCTCTTTGTCTAGAGAATTAAATGACATGAAAGCTTTAGGATTAATAGTAGAATCCCCTGTCCATATTGACAATCCAATGAAAACAGAAAAGTGTTATGAACTATCCACACATAATTGTTATCAGTATATAGATAAAATTATTAAAAACAATATTTTCGAAATTAAAAGTAATTTTCAAGGTGAAATAGTAAGAGATATACTTAATAGAATAAAATAAATGTAAACATATATGAAGCGATTTACCTATTTTGCTAAATCGCTTTCTTATAATACTTTCAAGATTTGAGAGAAAACAAAAAGCCATTATATCGGGTTTTCTTTGTTTTCTCTTTTTACTGAAATACAAAATCTATTTTTTATTTTTCGCTAATATACTTTTATTACGAAAAAACAATAATGCCAAAATTAACATTGCACATTGAAAACTGAATAAAAAAAAAAATAGATGTAACTATATAACACTTATTAAAACAAGAAAGGAGTAAAAAATGCTTTTAAAAAATGAAATTGATATTTCAGTAGAAAACGGAAATTTTAGAGTGGAGATTGATGATTTTTGGTACAGAGATAAACGATCAAAAAAATTCATCCAACTAAATCAAAAAGAAGGCACTTACTCTATTATTCCTAAACTTGAAAATTTAGATAAAAGGTTAATGCTTTTGATTGCAAGTAGTATTAGAGAAAAATGTGGATTTTTTCATGTACAAAATACCGATTTTATTTTAGAATTACCAATTACTTTTCAAAAAATAATGCCTACTATATCCAATCTAAATTTTGAATTCCGAATTTTTCAATACATATTTTCCGTAACATGGAATGATAGTGCATCGCATTTACAAATTTCATACTCTGGAATAGCTACAGATCCAAATGATGAGTTTTTGTACGACATTGCATTAGCATTATATGGGAAAAAGTCAAATTTTGACATCGATTTGGAAAAGTATGAAGAATTTTGGGTAGAATAGTCAAAATATCCTGTTTATTTTGATTGTTATAGTTAATTACAGGAGAAAGGTTAAAACAAATGACAACAGAATATTGTAAATTCAATTTTCGTAATCAAAATACAAGTTGAACCCACTACGAAAAAGAAGAAATTAAACGGTTACTAAAAATCATTTTCGCAGATACGATTTTAACCAATTTAACTTCTTCTTAATCGGAGATTTAATCTCCATCCACATAGCAGATCCGTAGAACTATGCCATATATTAACAGTTTAGTACAAACACAATCTAAACTCTACTGGCATAAAAGTATAATGAAAGGAGTAACTAAAATGTTAGAAACAATGAATTATATCATGTTAGGTGCATATGATTTTGACATATTACAAGAAATCGGAATTGTACCATCCGTAATGGAAAAGTTAGAAAATAGTAAATTTTACAACAAAAAGGGTAAATTTTTAGAAGTTTCAGATATTGACTCATTAGAAGAAATAAAACTTCTTGTTGATTTACACATTGGAACCATCTTAAATTCCTACCCAGAAGAAGATGTTTTAAGTAACATTTACGAAATCCAACTTCCGGATGAATATATTCCGTTCTCGTTACAATTTGCACGATATAATGTCTTTTTACATTGGAAAAATCACCTTTTCAATGCTAAAATGACAAAATACAATCAAATTGTAGTATCCCCAAGTAATGAAATTCCAATGGAACCTAACGATATTGTAATTGAAATATCTGATGAATAAGAAGAAATTCTTATCAGAACGCTCAAGTTTTTTGAGCGTTCTTTTTTTTTTTTCATTAAACCGGAGGAAATTAAATGAAACAAATTACTAATGTAAATAACTGCTTAACGTACAGTTACCAAGACAAAAACAACAAATTTATCACCAACAAAATTGCAAATTATGCAATTCAAGGCTTATTTATAATAAAATTGATAACTAACACTAAAAACAATCATAAGATCATAGAAAAAGTCGTATTATGAGTTATTAAGGAACAACAAGCACAGAAACGATACATTAGACTTATTGAAGGAAATGATGAATGCGACTTTAATACATTTTTCAAAGCTATTCATCGAGGAATAGTAGGGCTATATGAGGATTTCAACAAAAATAAATATTTATTGCTACTAAAAATGCTATACAATAATCTTCGGGTTATAACCATTTATACAAATTTTGGATATCAACCAAGAGAAAATTCGTATATTTTAGGCAATTCAAAAATACTTATTGATGATAAAAAAGTCGAAAATTATCCAAATTTACCTAATGATTTACATCTTACAGAAGATGAAAAACTCCAAATTCTCCCTGCAAATGGCATTGTTCCAATGCTTTATCAGAGTGAAAATCCTAAAATTGTACTTAAGAACTTTGTAGCATCAATGATTAAAACTTTTGACGCTCCAATTTTAATGGCAATAGCTGTAGGATTTGCATGCTGTTTCTTTGATATTTTTATTTCAAAGGCGCAAGGTTTTCCTTACATTATTCTTTATGGAGAATCTAATGCGGGTAAATCTACAATTTTACACATATTAGCTGCCTTCTTCGGTATAACTAATATGACATCATTAACAAGTGGAACTTCTACCGGAGTAAGTTTAAGAAATCAACTTGAAAAATTCAACAATTTTCTCGTATTTTACGAAGAAATTGACCGTTGCAAGATTAATTACATAGAAGATTTAGGTAAAGATGGATTTTCTGCTACTCCAAGAAAAAAATCTTCAAAGGATGGTAAAGAAATCATCACTGAAATAAATACTTCTTTTTGTGTTGGAACAAATCATTTCTTTGAAGAAATGACGTTTGCAAATTTTTCAAGATGTATTCCTGTAAATTTAAGACGAGGGAAATTTGATTTAACAGATTTTAAGTACCATTCAATAGATGAACTTAAAAAACTTTCTTGTTTTCTACCTGAAATATTGTTTTATAGGAATAAAATATTTGATATATACCAAGAACAATATAAAATTGCTCAAAAATATTGTAGTTTTGCTAGAATTTGCAACAATGTTGCTATTGGAATGTCAATATGGATAGTAATTAATGAAATCTTAGAAGAAGAAGTAATAAATACTGAAAATTTAGTTACAAACTACCTTGACTACTTTGAACAATATATTGATACAGAATTGTCTTATGGAGATGTTTTCTTATCAAGTGTATATAGACTTTTCTGTAGTAAAGAATTGCTTTATGGTAGAGATTTTGTTATTACAAAGAGTAAATTTTTAAGAATTAATCTTACTAAATATTGCGATATTTTTAATAGCATAAATCCAAACAAAAAGTTAACCCCTGGACAGATTAAACTAAAACTTGCAAATGATAAAAGAGCAGTTTGTCTAAAAGGTTCAGATCTAAAACCAATAGGTAGAGCTGTTAAAATAGATATTTCAAACAATGAAATCTTACTTGATATCCTAAATAGGATAACAAAAACTCAAGATGAAGAGGAGTATAATGATGAATAACTCCCTCAAAAATCTTTTAGCAAATATCTATCTTAGATTATCAAGTAAAAAACAAGAAGATGGGATGTCTAAAGAAATCCAAGAAACCGAATGTCGAAAGTACTGTGAAAAAGAGGGAATTATTGTCAAAAACATTTTTTATGAAAATGAAAGTGCAATGATTCCTAATAATCGACCAGTTTTTGAAGATCTCATAGCTCGGCAAAAGACAAAAGATAGAGTTGATGTTATTATGGTTTACACTTTAAACCGTTTAACAAGAAATCATCCTGATTTTTATTACATTAGAGAGTTAGTTGATAAATTCAATACTAAAATTATTTTTGTTAAAGAAAATATGATCATTCAAAAACCTTTTAAAAGTTATGAAAAATATTTATTTAACATTTTAGTAGCAAACGCAGAATTTGAAGTAGCTCATATGAATGAGATCCGTAAAAACGGGCTAATTGCAAGAGCTAAAACAGGGAAAAGACCATCTAAACTCCCCCATGGCTATAAATCCTATAATGGGAAAGTGGTAATTGTACCTAAAGATGCAAAATTTGTTAAAAAAGCATTTGAATTGTATGCAACTGGAAGATTTTCTATAAATTCTTTAACTGAAGAGTTATTTGAAGAAGGTTTCTACTATTCAAAACAACCTAACAAGAAAATTCCAAGAGCAACTTTAGCTAATATGCTTAAAAACTTATTTTACACTGGATGGTACACATTCCCAGATTGTGAAAAAGAGATAAAAGGAACTCATAAAGCTATTATTGATCGCAATCTATATGATAAAGTTCAAGAAATGCTTAGTGTTTCTGGATATGAAAAGATAAGAAAACATGAATTTCTTTACTCAAAACTTTTAACATTACAAGAAACAGGTAAATTTATGATTGGCGATATCAAGAAAGATAAATACATCTATTACACAGCCTTTGATAATGATGATGTAAGACATTCGATAAATGAAAATGTAGTTACTGATGCAATTTTAAGCTATTTCAAAGAAATTCGGCTTAATATGATACCAAAAACTATTATTGATGAGGTTTTAGAAGAAGAATTAATGCCTTTAAAGAAAGAACTTTCATCTCTAAAACGCAATAAAAGTCGCAAATATCATAAAGAACTACACCTTCACGACTTTATAGAAACAAATTCTATAGAAGATGAAGATTTTATAACAGAAGAACTTGAAAATATCGAAATGCTTTACTCTAATCTACCTGAAAAGATAGAGCAAAAGGAACACCAAATTCAAAAACTAACTCAAAAATGTTATGAAGTAATGCAAAAACGACTTTACGACATTTATATTCAACTTGATTCAAAGAACCAAAGAAAGATTCTTGAACTTGTTACAAATAAGTTTGAGTTGCAAAGCAAAAAGGTAAAATTAACATTCAAATCTACATTTAGAAAGATTAGAAAACGATAATTTTACTTTAAATTATCATGAGATATGTAATCTGAATTCGGACCCGTACATAAAAATGTACGGGTTTTCTTTTTATCTTATATATCCTATCATATTTTTTAAATATTGTATTAAATCCCTATTATAAGCCCTTAAAGCTCTTTGTATTTCTATTACATTGTTATATCCACTAATTTTAGCTCTTACTTCAATTGGCACAGTTTCAGGAGATTCATATTGCTTTTGTATTTTTTGTACTATTTCATAATAATTATTATTAGAAATCGCTCTACATATTTGTAAAAACTTATCTAACTCATATTGTTGATTCTCATCTAAGTTATTAAATTTAGAATAAATATTTACACCAATAAAATTCTCGAAATTTTCAATTGATAAACTTTTTATTGTAAATTGATTATATAATTTAATATCCTTAATTTTTAATATCATTAATAAGGCTAAAATTGGCATAATTTTATTTACTTTTTCATCTAACATTTTAGTTATTACGTTAAATTTCGCATATATTTGCTCAATATCCCTTAGTTGCATTGGATATATGCTAGCAAATAAATTGAAATAAGTATTAAACTCATCATATCCTGTCGTCCATCTTCCTACTACACTATTATCTTTATTATGTATATCAAAAATATTTTGCAGATTTTCTGTATATTTTTGTATATCAGGTTTAGGTAATTCTAATTCCAAATCAATAAATCTTCTTAAATACCCCTCTCCGTCCATACCACAACCATAGATATTACTTATTGTATGTTTTAACTGGCTTCGATCTATTCCTAAGATAAATACAAGTCCTTTAACATTAAATAAATGTTTTATTGCTTCAAGTAACTCTATTGCAAAAATAGGTCTACAACGTTCTAATTCATCTACAAAAATATATATATTCTTACCCGATAATGTTTTTACTAGTTTATCTATATCTTTTTTGAACTCAGCTAATATATTTCTCAGTTGATTATATTCATATAAGTTTTCTACTTTAGGTAAACTCATTGAATTAGCATCTGTTTTTTGTTTTAACTCATCTATATCAAGAATCCCATTGGAACCTTCAAAAATAAAATGTTTAAAACAAGTAAAAAGAATATCTCCGCAATTCTTAATATCTGTAATTAAATCATATTTTACTAAATTCTGCTCTTTTAATTGCTCTATAAAATTATATAAAAAAGGAAGTAGTGGTTTTTCAACAAAATCACAATCCCAAGCGTTGAAAAATACAACTGTTTCTCCTTTTTGTTTAAGTTCTTCTGCCCAACGTTTTAAAAAGAAAGTTTTTCCACTACCATAACTTGAATTTATAGACAAAACAAAAGGCTGTTCTATTGAGGTTATAATCTTAGTAAAATCTTCTGCAACCTTATTTCTACTGAATAAATCTCCCTCCCAAATATTCTCTTTATTAATTTCCATTTCTTCATTTTTCAAACATATAGGTTTTGTCATTTTCATACTCCTTTTTGATCATGAAAACACAAAAAATACATATTTCAATTAGACAAGCAGTTATATTATGTATATTGATAATAGCTTACTTTAGTGTATATTCAGCAAATCATAATGGGAAGTCGTATGGAATCCTTACTTTACTTTTCTGGAAAATGAGTAAAAATTAAAATACAAAGTTCAGAAAATTATAAAGGAATTCAAATATGGAACATAATCAAGCTGTTATTTATGCAAGAGTTTCAAGCAGAGAACAAGAGCGTGATGGATTTTCTATTCCTGCACAGTTAAAACTACTCAAAGAATATGCTCTTAAAAATGGTTTTCAAATAGTAAAAGAGTATTCTGATGCAGAAACTGCTAAAAAGGCAGGTAGAACCAATTACAATGAGATGCTTAATTATCTTAAAGCAAACCCTGAAATTAAAACTGTTCTTGTTGAAAAAACAGATAGACTTTACCGTAATTTCAAAGACTATGTTACTCTTGAAGATTACGATTTAGAAGTACATTTAGTAAAAGAAGGGAGCATAATCAGCAAAAATTCTAAATCCCATGACAAATTTATCCATGGAATTAAGGTTTTAATGGCTAAAAACTACATTGATAATCTTTCAGAAGAGATTTCAAAAGGATTACATGAAGGATTAGAACAAGGTTTCTGGCCATTTCAACCACCATACGGGTATATTAGAGGAGCTAAAAAGAATTTAGTTATAGATAAATCAAGGATTCTTTTTGTTCGGAGAGCTTTTGAGCTATTTGCAACAGGGAAATACTCTCTTAGAAAACTTTCTGAACAATTATTTATAGAAGGTTACTATTACAAAAATGAGCGACCTAAAATAACACAGTGCGTTCTTGAATCTATGCTAAAAAACGTTATTTATGTAGGGCAAATGAACTGTAACGGCATAATTTATCAAGGGAAACATCCTCCTATAATCTCTCAAGATATTTTTGATAAGACACAATTAGCATTTTTAAAAGTTGATAAATCTAAAGTCCGTAAAAACTTTGATTTTCTATACCCTGGGATTGCAAAATGCGGTATTTGCGGATACTCTTTTTGTGGTGAAAGACAGAAAAAACACAATATTTATTATCGCTGTTCACATTTTGACAGAAGCTGCCCAAACACAGCATATATTTCAGAAAAACAACTTACTCAGTCTTTCAGAATGCACCTAAAAAGAATTGGTATAAACAAAGATTTGTATGAGTTAGTAAAATATTCACTAACAGAATGTCTTGGAGATGAACAGGAATATCATAAAAGTGAAGTTGAGAGAATTAACTCAGAAATAGAACAAAACAAAGAAGTTTTGAAAAAGATGTATCTTGATCAGGTGAACGGTGTACTTGATTATGCTATGTGGGTTAATTTGAAAAACGAATATGAGGTAAAATTAAGCCGTTTAAATTCAGACTTGCAAAAACACACTATAGCTAATACAAATTTTTTAGATACAGGTATAAAAATCCTTGATTTTTGTCATAAAGCAAGTTTACCAGCAAACGAACTTTCAGAAGAAGAAGTTGCACAAATTATTAGAGCTACGTACCTAAGTGTAACAATTAATAATAAAAAGGTTAAAATGGTATTTAAAGAACCTTTTGCAACGATTGAAACTCTATTAAAATTTGCTAAAAAAGAGATTTCAGAAATGGGATTGTCTGAATTCAAGTCTGCAATAATTTCTTCAAAAGATAAATGTATTGAAAGCATTAAAACAGAGCCCGAAGGCTCTGTTTTCAATAGTTCTATTTGTTTTAAATGGTGGAGGTTAGGAGATTCGAACTCCTGACCCCCTGCGTGCAAAGCAGGTGCTCTACCAGCTGAGCTAAACCCCCACGAGGTCATTATTTGTTTGTCACAATATTTATTGTACATGCTAATTTTTTTTTGTAAAGCACTTTTTTTATTTTTTTTATAAAAAAAACATGATTTACTAAATATTGTAAATCATGTTCTTTATTTTATATGTATTTCTTCTATTACATAGAACAAACCATTTCAATTTCGTTTGATGAAACTACATTTGAAAAATTGTAGTTTTCTACCAAATCTCTTTGTTCAAAATAAATACTTTCATCTAAAATTAATTCATCACATTGTTTTAATGTCATTAATGATAAATTTTTAGCTGATTTTGAATCTGTAATTAATTTATGTACTCTTAAATTCTTAGGTAATGAAGAAATTTTTGTTCCTCTAATATTAAATACATTTGCTCTGATATCTGTATTTAATTTTTCTATACTACTTTTTTCCATATTTAATGAATCTGTCCAAATGTGTTCCGGTAATTTACCAATTTTTGCATTTGACATATTTACAAAATTTGCATCAATTGGAGTTTCAATTTTTTTAATTTCTGCACCTGACATATTTAAAGTATTTGATACCCAACCGATTGACAATTTGCCAATAACACATTTTGATAAATTTAGACTTCCGCTGATTGATCCTAATTCTAAGTTTTTAATTTCACAGCCTGATAAATCTAAATCGCCACCTTGGTAGTTGTTAATTAATTCTTGATAATCTCTTTTCATAAAAAAACCTCCAAATTTTATATTTATATAATATACATATAAAGTTTATAAATATATCCTCCGGTTAAATGTTTTTTTTGAATTTATTAAAATATCAAAAACTTTTCCAACTCCCCTAAAACAAATTGCAAGCGAGTTTTATTATAAAAATATAACCAACCTATTAAAGCTTCAAAAGCAGTAGCTTGTCTATATTCTGCCTGAATTTGTCTTCTCGCAATAGGTATTGATAAATTCCTTGCACGTCTTGCAATTTCTTTTTCTTCATCGGTTAAAAGATCATCAATATTGTGTAACAATTCTGCTTGAAAGGATGCTTTTACTTTATCTGTTGTAATTTTATGTAATTTTTTTGCATTTTCTGTTAATTTTACTGTTTTTTCTCTAATAAAAATTTCCCAAACAGCATCACCAATATATGCATAATTTTTTAAATTCATTTCTTCCATAAAAAAAGTGTACTACAAAATATTGAATAAAGTAAAAACTTATGAGATAATTTTTGCAGGAGAGAGGATTTATGAAAATTAAATTATTAACTTTAATATTGTGTATCATAATGCTAAATAGTTCTGTTTTAGCTCAAGAAAATAAAGTTTTTGCAGAAAATCAAAAACCTAATTGCGGTTGCAGTAAACAAACAAAATGTATTGACTTAATGACATCAATGTACAATGAAAGAGCTACTTTATATAATGTTTTAAATCTTTCAAACGATCAACAAAAATGCAAAGATGTTATTGATAAAAAACGTTATGAAGAATTAGGTGTTCAATTTAGACAATACGAACAGGAAAAATATGTTCTAGATAATATGTGCAAACATAACGCAAGTGAACAGGCAATAAAAAAACAAGAAAAAGTTGTTAAAAATATTGAAAAATGCATGAAAGAAATTGGTGAAAAATACGATAAAGAATTCAAATCAATTTTAAATTCAGAACAAAAAGCAAAATATAATTCCGTAAGAAAAATGGAAAAAAAAGAAATTAAATATTGTCTTAAAAATAAAGCATTTTATAAAAGAGATCCAAAATTAAGACCTTTTGGAGAAAAAATGTATTACGGAGAACAAAATAACGTACTTTGTCCTGTACATAAAAAATGGCATCTTTTCGGATATAAACATAAATTAGAAGAAACTCAAATCAAATAAATTAAACAAATGATGATTTTTTACCAATAATCATTATAATTATGGTATGAGAAAATTATTAATATTAAGTTTAGCTTTAATATTAAGCACATCAAGTTGCTTTGCTTGGGGGTTTTGGAATAAAGATAAAGACAAAACTAAAAGTAATTCAACTCAATCTAATATTGAAATAGAAAATTCCGGGAGTGGATATGTCGGCAAATTACCTGATTTGACAAAAGGTTTTGCTACAACAGAACCGCAATATACCAAACCTATATTTGAAAAAACAAAAGATTTTAACAGTGCTGATGAAATTACACCTATACCTAGAGATAATCCGGCTTTTGTAAACATTATTTTAAAAAGTGAAAAAACATCTGCTTACTTAAATGATATTAATGAACTATTACCACAATTAGAAAACTTGCTTTCATGCATAGAAAATAATTCTGATGTTCAAAAGTTTAACGCAAAAGCATACTTTTTTAATAAAAGTGTTGAGTATTTACGTGATAAATATAAAGGTTTGCCAGAAAGTAGTTATATTTCATTTAAAAAATTGTTAGAATTAAGCTCTCATACTCAATCAATTGCAAACTTACGTGCAGAAGCTGAAAAATATCGTCCTTATCTTGCTTATACTGGTGCAGGATATTTATATAATGATAATGTTATTGATCAACAATTAGAATATTTAAAAACAGAAATTGAACAAACTATTGTTGTATTAAAAGAAGTTGAATAATAATTTTATAAAAAAAGGAAAACTCCCGCTGATTTGCGGGAGAAGGAATGAAAGTCAAGTAAGTCGAACGGTTTATCCGTTTACTAATTATCGTAAATTATTACAATAATGACTTACTTACTTTTCAGTATGAAATTTTATTTAATTTTTGATTCTAATAATTTTAAACGAGCATCTTGTTTTTGTAATTGCTTTTCTAAATCATTAATACGTTTTTCTTGAGCTTGATATTTCAAATCCAATTCTTTTATCGCATTAATCATTGCATAGAACATTTCTTCCATACGAATTGTTAAGAAGCCGTCAGTTCCTTTTTTTACTGCTGATGGAAATACTTTTTGTAAATCTTGAGCGATTACACCTACATGAGGAGTTTTTGATTTATCTTTTTTGAAAGTATAGTTGTATACTTTTAACTCTTTAATTTTATCTAAACCTGAAGAAAATTCTTTACCAACGAATTTTAAACGTCTATCTGAGAAACTATCAGATGGTCCTAAAGTAAACGGACCAACTGTTATTGGGTTAGTACGATAAAAGTTATCATCGCCACCTTTATAGTCGTCAGTTCCTAGATAAACCCAATCACTCCATTGATCTTTGTTATGAGCTTTTAAGAAAACTGGATAAGTATGACCATCATTAACAGCTCTAGATCCAAGTAAAGTTGATTTACCAACAATCAAATTACCAGGAATATATACTGTATCAGATGAACTTCCAAGATATACCATATGATCTTGAGATTTATCAACATCATATGATGGTCCAGATCCCGCTCCTATACAAACAACATAATCACCTGTAACATCTTTACAAGCTTGATAACCGATTGCTACAGACTTATCATTTGCACGTGCCTCATGCCCAATAGCTACAGCATGTCTTAATGCATCTGCACTATAACCAATTGCGACTGAATTACATTCAGATGTTGCAGAATTTCCAACTACAATACCATCTGAAGACATTGTATAAGCATCTTGACCAATAGCAATACCTGCCTTGTAAGTACAAGTCCCCCATCCACAAGAAGTACCTTCTATTTTTGCATTTTTTCCAATAGCTATACCATCTGAAAAAGCAGCATATCCAGATTTTACTGCAACACTTGCACTTTTACCAATAGCTATTGCATTAGACCCTTTAGCTATAGAACTATTACCAATTGCAATTGAATCACTTGTAGTTGCTTGAGAATTATAGCCTATACCAATTGCATTACTTCCTGAAGCTAAAGCAATAGTTCCTAAGGCTATTGCATTGGTTTTTTCTGATTTAGTACCATCACCTATTGCTATAGCAGCATTATCTGAAGCTGTAGTAGTTCCATTTGATGCGGCATAACTACCTATTGC
>FR899628.1 GCA_000437435.1 Clostridium sp. CAG:768
TCAATGGCTTCTACTTGTGGCTCATCAATGGCATTAATGAATGCAGGTGTACCTGTAAAATGCATGATTGGCGGCGTTGCAATGGGTATGATTACAGAAGAAGGCAAAGAACCTGTTGTACTTACAGATATTCAAGGTATTGAAGACTTCTTAGGTGATATGGACTTCAAAGTTACAGGTAATGATACAGGCATCACAGCTTTACAAATGGATATGAAAGCTAAAGGTATTGCTAATGACACATTGCGTCGTGCTTTAGCTCAAGCAAAAGAAGGTAGATTACATATCTTGGGTAAAATGAGAGAAGTTATTTCTGCTCCAGCAGATCATCTATCTCCATATGCTCCAAGTATTACAACAATGACAATTCCTACAGAAGATATTGGAACAGTAATTGGACCTGGCGGAAAACAAATCAGAGCTATTATTGATGCTTCTGGCGCTGAAATTGATATCCAAGATAATGGTGTAGTTACAATTACCTCTAATGACCAAGAAGGAGCTGAAATTGCTAAAAGAATGATTAAGGAATTAACATTCAAAGCAGAGCCAGGAATGGTTGTAAAAGGTAAAGTTGTAAGAATTATACCTATCGGAGCATTTGTAGAATTAGCTCCTGGTAAAGATGGTATGGTTCATATTTCCCAAGTATGTAATGAAAGAATTGAATCTATTGAACCTCATTTACATATTGGAGATGAAGTTATTGTTAAAGTTATAAAAATTGACGATAAAGGTAGAGTAAACCTAACTATCAAAGGAGTATCTGAAGAAGAAAAAGCTCAACTAAATTAGGCAAAAATAACATAAAAAATCACCTGTGATAATACACAGGTGATTTTTTTATATATCTAATTGTTTAAATACTAATAATTTCTCTGATCATGTTTTTGCTTTAACAAATAATAAAATTCAGAACTTACTGGTCTTAAAATTGTCTCAAGGTTATACACATTATCAGACAATATATCTGTCATTTCAATCACATACTGAGACATCATATCACCTAACATTAATTCCATTTTAGCATTTTTTAAATCTTCGCTTACATTATTTTTTAATAATATTTTTGCTGATCCGCCATATTTTTCTACAAATTTAGAATATCTCAATAATTTGGTAAAATCTTTTTTTAATTCAGGATTTGCCTTAATATTTGCTTTCAATAATTCTATTAATGCAGATATATCCGCACATTCATTACTTGATTTCTCATTATAATTAGAAACAAAGTTAACAAGCATATTATTAATTTTATTAATGTCTTCTTTGGAAGTTATAGGTCGTAAATAATCTTGATAAGATTGATTTAGTTTAGCTTTTTGAACCCTATCGAAATCATTTAATCCTGCTAATGACGCTAATTTCATCAATTGATCGGTCTCTAAAAACAACATTTTAGATGCTTCATTTGGTTTTAAATCAGATAATAATTCTACTACAGCCTGATTACACGCAGTAATTACATTTGGATATTTAAGAGTGAAACTCTTATTTACTCCTAAAGAAATCTTATCAACTTCTTCTTTAGAATATATTAAATCTTTATATTCTTCTTGAATTGTATCTGAAACTAAAACTGATAATTTATATTTATCATTCACTGTTGGATTAGAAATAAAATATTTTAAATATCTACCTTGAAACGCATCTGGTAAAAGATGCATTTGAGATAGTAATTCCTTTTTAAAATCTTCTGTCAAATCACCATTATAATTAATTTCACGTTTTGATTTAGAAATAGAATAAGACCTTATATTTTTACTATCTTCAAGATTTTTCTTCAATTCTTTAACTAAATTTTCTTGATTAGCGGCTTGATTGGAAGGGAAATCAGATACATCTTTAAATTGTCCAAACAGCTTATCATATTCAGCTTGAATTTTATCATGTTCTTTTTGTCTTTCTATTCTCAATGGCTTAATACTGTGAGCATAATCTAATAAATCTTTAAACTCATCATTATTACCATCCTCACCATATGCATCCATAAATAATTTGATAGTATCTTTCATCGCAATTGAACGTTGAGCTTTAATTTGAGGATCACTATTCCAGTATGCCTTAAAGATTTCTCGTTGAGAATTTGATAAAGTATCATAATTTTCAAAAAAATCTTTCATTTCATCAGAAGCATGAACCTTTTCTAAGACAACTGAATTTATTTCACTCATATATTTTGCAACAAAACCTAGAGTTTCTTTATCTTGAACATTATGTCTTTTTATTTGTTTTTTGGTTTCTTCTTGACTGCCCATACCTTTAATCATTGCATCGGCAAGTTTATCAATTTCCCAATCTTTTACTTTATCAAATTTTTTCTTTTCTACAATTGTTTTCTCTACTTTATGAATATTATTTGAAACATTATTTCTTGGAGCTATAACTTTTCTTGGCTTGTATTCATATGGAAAATCCTCTCTTGTTGCTATAAAGGATTTCCAAAAAGCATTATTTGGAAATTTTATTCCATATGCAGATAATGTTTCATACTTTATAGGGCTTAATCCTTTATAATAAACAGAAATATCCTTTTGAAAATCTTTATTTATTTCTTTTAATGTTTTTCCTTCCAAATAAATTTTCTTTAATAAATACAAACCTAGATTATCTTGTCCATTTTTAAACAGAGATTTATCATCTTGCTTCATTAATTCAATTTCAGCAATTACACCTGTTCTGGCATTTCTATTCGGAATATCTCGTAAATTACTGAATAAAGATTCTTTGGGGTATATTCTTTTTACTTGTTCTAAAGACTTTGTCTCATTTATATCATCAAACACTAGACGCATCATCTGAGCAGGAGGCATATTCTGTCTATCTTCATAATCATCAAAAAGATAATTTTTCATAGTTTCAGGCATACCATTTCTATTAAAATCTTGTTCAAAGAAATTTGCAGGAGTTCTAAAGAGTCTTGCTGCAAAAGTTATTCCATAATCTCTATAAGAAATAGGATTATATGAGTATTTATTACTAGAATTATTTCCTAAACTTTTATTTGAATTTTTATTATCTTGCGGTATTAATAATATCTTATTTAAAGATATTGGGGAAATGCTATTTATTTTCATATTACCTTTCAGAATTAATGTATATTTACCTTGATATTTTAAACCAAAACAAAAAAATTTTTGCTCACTATTAATATAAATTAACAAATCAACTTTTTTGTGCTAAGCTGAAATCAATTGGAGGAAGAAAAATGTGCGATGTAATAACTATTGGTAGTGCAACAATGGACGTATTTGTAGAAAGTGATGATGCAAATATCGTTTCTGTATATACTAAAAATAAAAAATCAGAATTCATGAGTTATCCATATGGAGCAAAGGTTGAAATAACTGATTTTGCGTCTCAAGTTGGCGGAGGAGGAGTCAATACAGCATGTAACTTCGCTAATTTAGGACTTAATACAAGCGCAATTTTCAAAATAGGAGACGACATATATTCTGATGGGATTTTAGAATCCTTTAAAGAAAAAAAAGTTGATTTATCAAACATAATTCAAGATAAAAACCTTAGTACAGGTTTTTCTATAATTCTTGTAAGTTTTCAAGGAGATAGGACAGTACTTGCTCATCGAGGTGCTAACGCAAAAATAAAAAAATCTGATATTAATTTTGATGCAATAAAAAGCGCAAGACTTCTATATATTGCACCTCTAAATGGAGATAGTACAAAAGTTCTTGATGACATCGTAAACTTTGCAAAAGACAATAATGTCAAAGTTTGTTTTAACGCAGGAACATCAAGTATAAAAAAAGGGTTTAACTACATTAAGAAAATCTTGGAAAATGCACATATTGTAGTAATGAATAAAGAAGAAGCATCAATGGCTACACAAATACAAGTTAGACCGGATACAAGAGATGAAAAATTTTCAGATGAATTAATTCATCCAGATATTAAAGATATGTTTAAAAAGTTAAAAGTAAGAGACTATCAAATTATAGTAATAACAGATGGCGGTCATGGTGCATATGCATATGACGGTCATAAATATTATTATTGTCCGGTATTTAACAGTCCAGTAGTATCTACACTAGGAGCAGGAGATGCATTTGCATCTACATTATGCGCTGCACTTGCTAAGACCAAAATAGATATAGGTAAAGCATTAATGTATGCGTCTGTAAATTCAGCAGGTGTTGTTTCTCAATTTGGAGCAACTCAAGGACTTTTAACTTTTGAAGAAATAGAACAAAAATTAAAAGAACATCCGGAATATACATATCAAATAGCAAAATAATTTTTTAGAGGATTTTATATTCATATAATAAGGAGCATTTTAATATGAATATACCCAAAAATAATTATAATCAACTGCAATTTTCCGGTTTATACAGAATTACAGGTTCTTACAATGATTTAAAATCTATTGAAAAATCTGTTGAAAACAAATATAAAAATGAATATAAATATAAAGGAGATGGTACTAAAGTATATGATTATGCTGGAGTTTTTACACTTCCTAAAGAGCAAAAACCTACAACAGAAATTTTAATATCAACTAATAATGATACCAAACCTTTATTAAGTTTTATTGGTGAAAATTATAAACAATATAATTTCATATCATACCCAAAACACGATAAACCATATAAAGAAGTTCGTTCACTGATTGAAGCTCATTTTAGAAATAATGCTGACAATTTATTGGATTCAATGATTGAAACAAAAAAAGGCATAGTACATGATGCCATAGAAGAAAGTAAAAAATTTATTGCACATTTTGCCTACACAACACCTGATAAACATGTCAGTGATATAAATAAATTACAAGCCAAAGAAGTCATTGAAGCAATAAAAAACAACTGTTTTGACTTCATTAATGGCGTAATAAGAAAATAGTTTATATATTTTTAATAACTCTACAAGGAATTCCTAAAGCCAAAACATTTGAGGGAATATCCTTTGATACAACACTTCCTGCTCCAATAATAGAATTATCCCCAATTGAAACACCTGGCAACACAGTTACATTACCACATATCCAAACATTATTCCCAATTTTAATTGGTTTTGAAATCTTCTTACCACTCATTCTTATCTCAGCAGAAAAAGGATGAGTTGAAGTATAAAAAGCACAATTAGGTCCAACTAAAACATTGTCCCCAAAAGTTACATTACCTTCATCCAATATTATCAAATTATGATTAGAATAAAAATTTTCACCTATTTCGATATTATAGCCATAATCACACATAAAAGACTGCTCAAGTAGAAAGATAGACTTTGTTTTTCCTAATATACTTTTCAATAAATCCAAACGGATACCTATCATCTCAGGAGAAACCGAATTATACTTATGACATAATGCCTTGCATCTTATACGTTCATAAAAACGTTTTTTTTCATCATCATCTTTTTTATTAAACATAACTATAAAACTTCATTATTAATAATCAAAATCATTTTTATAATAATTCATAAAAAAAATTTTACCTTAGCAGAAAAGATAATTTTTTTAATTTATTTTAGTTAATTATAGTTATATAACATTCCTTAAAAAAATTCCCTTATTTTCACATTTTATAGTATAATGACAATATATAAGAAGGAGAAAATTATGGGATATAAAATATTATCCAAAAAAGAGCTTTGTCCTAACCAATATGAAATAACAATTGATGCACCTTATGTTGTAAGAAACGCTAAGGCTGGACAATTTATAATATTTAGAGCTAATGCAAACAGCGAAAGAGTTCCACTCACAATCGCAGACGTTAACAAAGAAAAAGGAGAATTAACTCTTGTATTTATGGCTGTTGGATATTCAACAAAACAACTTGCAGCATTAAATGCTGGAGATGAAATCCATGATATAGTTGGTCCACTTGGACAACCAACTCACATAAAAAAATATGGAACAGTAGTTTGTTTAGCAGGTGGATATGGTGCTGCTCCATGTTACTTAATTGCTAAAGCCTTTAAAGAAGCTGGCAATAAAGTATACATGATTATGGGAGCAAGAAATAAAGATTTAATTTTTTGGCAAGAAAAAATGAAAGATGCTTGTACAGAACTATTTATCACAACAGATGACGGAACATTAGGTGAAAAAGGTTTTGTTACTCAAGTTCTTGAAAGAATTATGAAACAAGAAAAAGTCGACTATGCAATAGCTGTAGGGCCAATGCCAATGATGAGAGCAGTGGCGGATTTAACTCGTGATAAAGGCATTTATACTGAAGCAAGTATGAACCCAATTATGGTAGACGGAACAGGTATGTGCGGTGCTTGCAGAGTAACTGTTGGCGGAGAAACTAAATTTGCATGTGTAGACGGTCCTGATTTTGATGCTCATAAAATTGACTTTGATGAAGTAATTAATCGAACAAAAATTTATAAAGATCAGGAAAGAAAACGCGATGAAAATTGCAACTTGTTAAAACAAGCAGAAAAAATATCTAAATAAATAAGGAGAAAATAAAAATGGCTAAAGATATTCCATATTGTCCGCTTATGAGTGCAGGCTCAGATATCGACAAAGTTTGTACATTAGAAAGTTGTGCTTGGTATATCCCAAGTGTTAGAAAATGTTCAATGTACATGTTAGCATATAATGCTTTATTAGAAACAAATGCTAGACAAAAAGCTGCACAACAACACAGATAAGGATTTTATATGAAAATACTTGTTTGCATAAAACAAGTCCCTGATACTACTGATATCAAGTGGACAGAAAATAATACAATTCAAAGGGAAGGTGTCGAAAGTGTCATCAACCCTTTTGATGTATATGCTTTGGAAGAAGCACTTAAACTTAAAAAGAATTTAGAAAATGTTGAAATTACAGTACTTACAATGGGGCCTTCACAAGCTGTAGATATGCTTAAAAAAGCTATTGCAATAGGCTGTGATAACGGAGTATTAATTTCTGACCGAAAATTCGCAGGAGCTGACACTTATGCAACAGGCAAAACAATTGCAGCAGCAATCAAATCAAAACTAAATGATTTCGATTTAATAATATGCGGACAATTTGCAATTGATGGTGATACAGCCCAAACTGGTCCGAGCATTGCATCTCATCTTGAAATTCCTCAAATTACATACGTAAAAGATTTAGATAGATGTGACGGCAAATGTATTTATGCAACAAGAGAAATTGAAGAAGGCTTTGAAACATTAAGAGTTGATCTGCCTGCACTAGTATGTGTTCTAAAAGGGACTTATGAACCCACAAGACCAAAAATAAACGGTATTATAAAAGCTCAAAAAACAAACATCACAATATATTCTATGGAAGATATAGGCTTAACACCTGATGATGTCGGAATAAAAGGCTCACCAACATATGTCAGCAAAGCATTTAGGCCAATTAATACAAGAGGAGAATGTGAAATCTGCAAAGATTGCGATACATTAGCATTAAAAATAAAAGAATTTGGAGGATTAAATAATGAGTAATATTTTGTTATACGCAGAAGTTACAAAAGATGACTTCCTCCACACAGTGCTATTTGAACTTTCATACAAAGCTCAAGAACTTTCAAAAAAAATGAATAATGCAGACGTATCAGCTCTTTTAATTTGTAAAACAGGGCTTTCTGAAAGTTTTAAAGAAGCATTTATCAATTCAGGTTTTGACTATGTCTATATTGCAGAAGATGACAGCTTTACTCATTATTCAACAGAATTATATTCAAAAGTTGCAATAGATATTATAAATGAAATTAAACCGGATATTATGTTAATTGGAGCTACAACACAAGGTAGAGATATTGCACCAAGAATATCTGCATCTTTACACACAGGACTTACTGCTGATTGCATAGGACTTGATATAAATGAAAACGGACAGCTTGCAGCTACTCGTCCAACATTTGGGGGAAAATTAATGGCTACAATTTTATGCAAAAGATTACCTCAAATGGCAACAGTAAGACCTAAAGTATTCAAACCAGCTCCAGAAAATATTGTTAAAGATACAAAATTTATCTACATAAAACCAGAAATCGAAAATATTGAAAAAAGAATTGAATTTATTAAATTTGTAAAAGGATTAAACACTACAATTAATGAACTTGATAGCGCAGAAATAATTGTAGCAGGCGGCAAAGGGCTAAAAAATGAAGCAGGATTTGCACTATTGAAAAACTTTGCAGAAAGCATAGGAGCCTGTGTTGGAGCTAGCAGAGGCGCAGTAGATATGGGACTTGCATCAGCAGATATTCAAATAGGACAAACAGGTAAAACTGTTACCCCAAAACTATATATAGCTTGCGGAATTTCAGGCGCAATACAACATATTGTTGGAATGCAAGACAGTGACAAAATTATAGCAATCAATACAGATGAAAAAGCTCCGATTTTTGAACATTGTGACTGCGGAATTGTGGGCGATGCTTTTGAAATTATTCCAGAATTAATAAAAATAATAAAAAAATCAAATAACGAACAAATTAACTCTTGACAAAAAACTATAAATAACAAATAATAAAGAAGTTGGAAGCAATAAGAGGAGTTTAAAAATGGTATATAATAAGGCTTTGAGAGTGCCCCCCCCCCACAAAACACAGCTATAGCAAGAAATTTTAACACACACATTTACTTTAGTAAAAATATTTGCCATAAGTATGATATCGTTTATCATATAAATAAGTTTCTTGGTTTTACTCTTGCAGAAGTATTAATTACGCTTGGAATTATTAGTGTAATTGCAGCAATGACTTTACCCGCGATAATATCATCATACAAAAAAGTTGAACTTGAAAATCGATTTAAAAAAGCATCATCTACAATTGAAAATGCTGTAATAGCTACTGTAACTGAATATGCAATGGATGATTTATTGACAAAGAAGTCAAATGAAAATATAAACGCAACAATTCCAGATGAACTAAGAAATGAAATGAATGAAACTTTTTCTTCTAAATTAAACATAGGTCACACTTATAAATTAAAATTAGCTAACGTTGGAGCTGATCCAATTACACATAAAGCAAATTTAAAACCTGTATATGGTTTTCTTA
The DNA here is from genome assembly GCA_000437435.1 of Clostridium sp. CAG:768. Lineage (GTDB taxonomy): Bacteria > Cyanobacteriota > Vampirovibrionia > Gastranaerophilales > Gastranaerophilaceae > Stercorousia. The sequence goes on from FR899628.1 coordinate 8,985, forward strand.
CTGGAAAACAAATTTACCCACTTTTTGTTTATAATCTTGGACAAAAATATATTTTAAATGATGGAACGTCTGTTTCTTTAATGATTTTTCAAAAACATGGAGTGCATGATGGAATAAAAGTAGTTTTTGATACAAATGGGGCATTCAGAGGCCCCAATAGATTTGGGTATGACATATTTATTTATGATACAGGATATTGGAATGCAAATACCTGTTCTGATGAAATATATTCATATGGATGCTATAAATATGCACAACAAAATATAAACCCACAAGAAAAATCAAAAAGTTACTGGAAAAACTTAAAAATTTAATTCCCTTAATACAATCTTTGTGCTAAAATAAATAAGTAATAAACCTATTTTCAAGAAAGGATTAAGGGATATGAATAAGGTTGTAGTAGGCGCTCAATGGGGCGATGAAGGTAAAGCAAAAATTACTGATTTATTAGCACAAGATGCAGATTTAATCATAAGATATCAAGGCGGATGCAATGCAGGTCATACTGTTGTTGCACATAACAAAACTTTTAAATTCCATTTAATTCCATCTGGAATTTTATATAAAGGAAAAACTTGCTTTATAGGTGCTGGAACTGTTATTCTACCTGAATATTTTGAAGAAGAAATAAAAGGTTTAATTGATGAAGGCATTGACGTCTCAGGACTTAAAATCAATCCACTTGCATCAATTACAATGCCTTATCATACAGAGGTTGACGGATACTCTGAAAGTACAGCTAAAAAAGGGAAAATTGGGACAACTAAAAAAGGTATAGGGCCTACTTACACAGATAAAATGGCTAGAATTGGTTTAAAAATCGAAGATTTGTATTCAGAAGATGCACTTTCTGAAAAATTAGATATTATACTTCCTTTAAAAAACAAAACATTAAAAGAAGTATACGGATTAAAAACATATTCAAAAGAAGAAGTTCTTGAATTATGCAAAAAATATGCAGAAATATTCAGACCATATGTATGTTTTGATTGGCAAAAAGTTTTAGAAGATGCTAAACGCGAAAAGAAAGCTGTTCTATTTGAAGGTGCTCAAGGAGTAATGCTTGATATTGATTACGGCACATATCCTTTTGTAACATCATCAAACCCAATAGGAGGCGGCGCAGCAACAGGTTCAGGCTATGGACCAACTATGATTGATGAAGTTATAGGTGTTGCAAAAGCATATGTAACACGTGTCGGAGAAGGCCCGTTTGTCACAGAACTTACAGATGAAACAGGTGATAAAATTAGAGAAATCGGACATGAATACGGTGTTACAACAGGTAGACCTAGACGTTGTGGTTGGTTCGATGCCGTAACAATGAAATATGCGGTATTAGTAGGAGGCTTAACATCAATTGCTCTTACAAAAATTGATGTATTTGACAGCTTTGATGAAATTAAATTGTGTACAGCATATAAAGATACTAGAAATGGTAAAATCTACACAAGTTACCCAACAGATGTATTTATCCACAAATATTTAGAACCTGTTTATGAAACTCACAAAGGCTGGGAACAAGATATCACAGGAATTACAGAATACGAAAAACTACCTGAAAATGCAAAAAAATATCTTGCGAGATTAGAAGAATTGCTGGAAGTTCCTATCTCTATAGTTAGTGTAGGGCCTGATAGAGAACAAACTATTTTTAAATCAAAATAGTTTGCGCAAATTCAATAAAATAGCAATTTTTATAATTTTCATGTTTTTATATAAATGTGTTAAGAATAAATTCAATCAATAGTGTAAATAATTATCAAAGAAATTCAAAGATCGTATTTAAAGGGAACGAAAATCAAACAAATCCTCAAATAGATAAGTTATCTAACGTTCAACCAGATTATACGGTTAAAACTCCTATGGCTTATACAAAGACTGGAGAAATGAATTTTCCTTATGACACTAAAGCTTATTGCTATAAGCTTGCAAACGGGCAAAAAGTAATTATTGTTCCTCAAGAAGGCGAAACTGTCCTTCGGACATATGTAAACACTGGTTCGATGAACGAACCTGATAAATTGCGTGGAATAAGTCATTACATTGAGCATAATTTATTTAACGGCTCTAAAGGATTAGAAGAAGGAGATTTCTTTAAGCAAGTTGATAAAATGGGAGCCTCTACAAATGCATCAACAGGCTTTGCGGAAACAAACTATTATATAAGTTCAAATCTTTTAAACGATAGCGATTTGGAAACAAAAATAAAACTTCACGCATCAATGCTTGAAACACCAATTTTTGCAACTGAAAAACTTGAAAAAGAAAAAGGGATTGTTAATTCAGAAATTAACATGATTACCTCTGATCCTGAAAATCTTGCTGTTAACAAAATGATTAAAAATTTGTATGGAATTAATACAACTTCAACTGATATAATAGGAGGGACAACTGATAACATTACAAATCTGACAAGAGAAGATGTTGTCAACTATTTTAATAATAATTACTACCCTGCAAATATGGTAACAGTAATTACAGGAGATGTAAAACCTGATGAGACAATGAAACTTATATCAAAATATTTTACATCAAAAAAACAACCAACAAATCAAAGACACTTAGAAAAACTTGTACCAACTCAAAAAACGATTAGAGAAGATTTAATTTCTGACAAAGCAAATTCTACAACTATTGTAGTCGGTTTCAACGGGCCTTCATCTGATAACACAAAAGATAGAATTTATGCAGAAGCAATTACTAGAGTACTTGCAAGATCTGCGACTTCAAGAATTGATAAAAAAATTAAACCATATAATACAGGTACTTGGGCAGAAGAAGAAAAAATAAGCACAAATCCTAAAGATGGTAGAGTATTAATGATTATGTCAGAATGCTCTGACGAAAATTCTGAAAAAGTTTTAAAAGAAATCTTCAATGAAATCGGCAATATTGCAAATAATCCTCCAACTAAAGAAGAATTACAAATTGTCAAAAAACAAATGCTTAATGCTTTTTCTAATATGTTTGAAAAATCATTTAATACAAATAATGCAATAGGAACATCTATTTTAGAAAACAATGAAGATTTTCTAAATAATTTTGAAAATATTGTAAAATCTATGACTTCTGAAGATCTTGCAAATGCTGCAAAAAAATATTTAGATATAAATAAAGCATCAGTAACCCTAATTCACCCATCTTCAGCAACAGAAGAAAGCATAAAACAAAATTACAAAAACATTTCTTTTTCAGGAGCTAAAAAAGAAGCAATAAATATGGCTTCTGTAAAAGAATATAACATGCCAAATAATTACAGAATTACAACAATAAATTCTAAAACTAACAATGCAAATATCGTCTTCAGAATTACAACTGACAAAACGTTTAATGGTAAACCTTCTGCTGAATTTGTTCTTGATAAAATCTTAGATGAAGGTTCAATATTCAAAAATCAAGAAGAATTTAAAACAGATATAGCAAAAGATGGCATAGAAAGTTCAATAGGGACTGCCTATGATACAATTTCAGCAGCAATTACCTGCAACAGTGACGATTTGCAAAAAGCTCTAAAAAGTACACAAGAAGTGATAGAAAATCCAAGATTTACAAATGAAGAATTTGAACATGCAAAAGCTGAAATTAAAGAAGCTCTATTAACTGCTGATAAATCTGCATATGATAAACTTTCAAATGAATTATATAAAGGCTTGCAAGCAGGATACTCTAAAGAAGAAATCTTAAAAGACTTGGAAACTTTAACAATTGAAGATGTTAAAACTCTTTATAATTACCTGATTCAAAATGGAAAAGGAGAACTATCAATTTCTGCACCATTTGAAAGAAAACCAGAACTAAATAAAATTCTTTTCAATACTCTTGGAAAGTTCAAAACAGTTACACCTCATTACACTAGAGAATTACAAGATGTATACAAACCAGTCGAAGAAACAAAGGTTTTAACAGATACTGATTTTAAAAATCAAGCAGAAATAATTGAAGCATACAAATTTAAAATTAATCAAAACATAAAAGACAGAGTGACCCTAGAACTTTTAAATACAATTCTAGGAGGCAACCCATCATCAAGATTGTTCTCTGACCTTAGAGAACAACAAAAGCTTGCATACCATGTAAGATCAAATTATGAAACGAATAACAATATAGGACTATTTACTTTAAAAATAGGAACAACAACTGACAATAAAGAAACTGGCGAACAAAGTTTTGACAACGTAAAAAAATCTATTGACAGTTTTAATAGACACATAAAAAAAATAAAAACAGAAAAAGTAACAAATGAAGAACTAAATAATGCAAAATTAAGCCTAAAAAACAGTATTCTTAATTCTAATAACACTCCATTTGGAAAAATAATGAGTCTAATACAAGGTATGGAATCCCCATATGGAATTTCAAAAGAAAATCAATTATTTGATGAAATTGACAAGATAACAGCTGATGATATCTATAACGCAGCAAATTATGTCTTCTCCGGCAAGCCGACTTACTCAATACTCGCAACAGAAGACACAATTAATGCTAATAAAGAATATTTTGAAACTTTAAAAAATAGTTTATAAAACATCTTTATAAGATAAGAAAATATAAGTTAAAGCACTTAAACCAACAAGACTATAGACAATTCTTGATAATAAAGTCATATCACCAAAAATTAAAGCAACCAAATCAATATTCAAAAGCCCCACAAGCCCCCAGTTTAAAGCTCCGACTAAAACTAATATGTAAGTAATGATTTTTAGAACATGCATAACTAACCTCGCTTTCATATTTAGTATTTAGCATTATGGGAAAAATTTAATCCGACAAATATACAACAAAAGAGTCCGACATATGTCGAACTCTTTTGTACTTATTAATTATAATCAAAATTATAATTTTTCAGCAACCATTTTAGTAGTTTCAGCTAAACGAGTTGAGTAACCCATTTCGTTGTCATACCAAGAAATGATTTTAACTTGGTTTCCGCCCATTACACGAGTTAATAAAGCATCAACTGTAGATGATTGAGAAGTACCTACATAGTCAGAAGAAACTAATGGTTCTTCAGTGTAGCAAAGAACATGTCCATCAGCACCTTCTTTTAATGCTGCATTTACTTCTTCAACAGTTACGTCTTTAGAAAGTTCGAATACAACGTCAACTAATGATACGTCTGGAGTAGGAACTCTCATAGCGAAACCATCCAATTTACCTTTTAATTGAGGTAATACAAGAGCAACAGCTTTAGCAGCACCAGTTTTTGTAGGAACGATGTTTAAAGCACCAGCTCTAGCTCTTCTAGGGTCTTTGTGTCCAGCATCTAAGATTCTTTGGTCACCAGTATAAGAGTGAACTGTTGTCATTAAACCTTTAACGATACCGAATTTTTCATCAATAACTTTAGCGACAGGAGCTAAGCAGTTAGTTGTACAAGAAGCCATTGAAATTACGTTGTGTTTAGCTGGATCGTATTCTTTTTCGTTAACACCTAAAACGATAGTTTTATCTTCGTTTGTAGCTGGAGCAGAAATGATAACTTTTTTAGCACCAGCATCGATGTGAGCGTGAGCTTTTGTTGCATCTGTAAAGAAACCAGTTGATTCAACAACAACTTCAACACCTAAATCTTTCCAAGGTAATTGAGCTGGATCTTTTTCAGCGAAGAATTTAATTTTTTTACCGTTGATGATGATACCTTCTTCATAAGCTTCAACTTCACCATCAAATTTACCCATTACAGAGTCATATTTGAAAATTCTTGCAGCATCTTCAGGTTTAAGACCTGGGTCATTGATTGCTACATAATCGATTTCATCAAAAATACCTTCTCTAATAGCAGCACGTAATGTGTTACGGCCGATTCTACCAAAACCATTGATAGCAACTTTTCTTTTTGTCATAAGTATTTACTCCCTTTCTTTTGTAAAACCTTTAACATGTATCTTATAACATTAACAAAAAAACTAATCAAGTAGTTATAGACTTTTAAAATATTAAGAAATAGTTAATTTTTATTGAAAAATTTTTTCTTGCAAAGTATTATTTAACTATGCTAGTAAGTAAGATATGTGTACCTAAAACAAATCAAATTTCTTTCAATAATAAACAAATTGATAAGAAAGAATCTTTTTTAGAAAAATTTCACACAAAAACCAAAAATTCTGCTGATATGACTGACACAATAGTTGTACCAAGAACTATTTTCAAAGGATATCTTGGGATTATGGTTGGCACAACTTTAGTAACATTAGGCGGATTATTTAACAAGCACCCAAAGACAAATAAAACTCTTATGGGGGCAGGTCTTTTGGCTTCTTTATATGGAACTTGGGCTTTTGTTAGACCTTTTATTATAAAAGATGCCCCGGGTGTTGCAACTAAAAAATAAGATTATTTACAAGTTTTTTTCCCCCACCAAGATAAGTCGTCACAATGCATATAATCCATATTTTCATTAACTAAAACCCAAGCAGCACAGCCATAACCACTATACAAACTGGACTTATTTTTTGAACACGTTGAACCAAATGTTATATGAGATGACTCTTCTTTTGTCCCTACTGGAACAATCCCATACTTAGTCCAATAAAAAATGAAAGTATCTCGACCAAAAGTATTAGGAAATTGTTTACCATTTATATCAACATACAATTCAGCACAAACACTTTTTAAGGCATCAGAACTCCCTCTTACCAGGTTGCAATCATTAGCTCCTCCTAAATCCGTAAAATTAGCCCTCAAAAACGTTCCATCTGCAAGAACCATAGGTAAACTACCAACTCTGTAAGATGAATCTCCATTATAACTTCCACTCAATAATTTATATTCAACTCGACAATCATAATTATTACATATTTTCAAATACTTAGTATAATTTTTTAATACATTATAAAAAGTCATTGTTCCATCACGACTACCGGAATCATTATACACAACATCCCACTCATTAGGATAACCTTCTTCCTGCGTCACAGAAACATATAATTGCGACAAAACTGAATAAACCTTTTTCAATCTTGTAATAGTGACCTTTTCTTGGTAATTAGCAATTAATGCAGGCATTGTCATTGCGGCAACAACACCAATTATACCCAAAGTAATTAATACCTCTGCCAGGGTAAAAGCCAGTCTGGAGCTTAAATTATGCCCCCCCCCCGCGTTTTACAAATACAAAAATTTTTCATACTTCTTGCTCCTTTTTTTTTAATTATAAAATATTTTTTACTTTTTTTCAACTGGTGATATACAAGCACTTATTGCATCCATTAAACGTTTTACAGGAACAATTTCAATCCTTTTATCTTCTACTTTGTTTGCGTAAGGAATTATAGCTTTTTTAAATCCAGACATAACTGCTTCATTCAAACGCTTTTCAATATTATTAACAGGATGAATTTCACCAGATAGACCAATTTCACCAATTATTACTGTTTGAGAGTCAACCACAACATCACGAGCACATGTAGCAACAGCAAGTGCTATTCCTAAGTCAGCTGACGGTTCATATACATCAATTCCGCCCATTACATTCACATATACATCTTGTTTTGACAAATTAAGCCCAACTCTTTTTTCAAGTACAGCAAGAATTTGCAAAACTCTGCTTGTATCTACACCATTTGTAACTCTGCGAGGTGACGGATATGGAGTTGTACCTACAAGTGCCTGAATTTCAACTAAAAGAGGACGAGTTCCCTCATTTGTTACAATAATTGCACTACCAGGAGTTGCAATTTGTGAACGCTCATTTAAGAATAATTCGTTAGGATTTTTAACTTCTTTTAAACCATCTGAATGCATTTCAAAAATTCCAACCTCAGAAGTGTTCCCAAAACGATTTTTCATCGAACGAAGCATTCTGTAAGATTTGTATTTATCACCCTCAAAATAAATTACGGTATCTACCATATGTTCAAGAACTTTTGGACCTGCAATATTACCTTCTTTGGTAACATGGCCGATTACAATAACGGTTATATTTTTAGATTTTGCAATATGCATTAAAAGATTTGTACATTCACGAATTTGAGATACACTACCAGCTGAACTTGCAACATTTTGAGAATAAATAGCTTGGATACTATCAATCACAACAACATCAGGCATAATTTCTTCAATTTGAGATTTTATACTCTCCATTGATGTTTGCGGATAGACATATAAGCTATCAGAATTTATAGAAAGTCTTTGCGCTCTTAATTTTAATTGACTTGCACTTTCTTCTGCTGATACATACAAAACTTTTTTATTATTTTTGCACAATTCCCCGCTTGTTTGAAGCAAAATTGTAGATTTTCCAATTCCAGGATCTCCTGCAATCAAAACAAGTGAACCTTGTACTAAACCACCGCCTAAAATTCTGTCAAATTCGGAAATATTTGTGGAAACTCTTAATTCCTCTCCAATATGGATATCTTTTAATAATTCAGGTTTTTCACGATTTATAAACTCATCATGCACACTTGCCTGCTGAGGCTTTGCGGCAAATTGAACTTCTTCTACTAAACTGCCCCATGCACCGCATTCCGGGCATTTTCCTAAATAACCTGCTGTTTCATAACCGCATTCCTGACATATCCATTTTGATTTAACTCTAGCCATACAAATATTATAGTATAAAAATGGTGGGTATATACCCACCATTTTTTTATTTTTTTGCTGTTCCATTAATTAAAGATACATCATCAACTCTTAAAGCAAAATAAGGTTTAATCTTACCTGATTCTTGCAAGAATAGAACAAATGTGTCATCAAAATAGAATTTTCTTGGTTTTATATCTTCAGGAATAATCGGCATTGACATTTTTGTTGCAATTGAAGCCTCAGATTTTAGTTTTACACCTTCATTATCCATTTTAAAATCAACAGTTTCTAATGCTTGACCAATAATCATATCAGTACCTTTGATTTTATGGTTGCACAATTCGTCAAATGATTTTTGCGCATATAATGAAATATTTGGAACTTTAAATTCATCTTTAGCTAAAAATTCAGAAGGTCCGTCATATTGAACTTTTTTCATGAACATATCTGAATATAATTTATCAAAAGTTTTATCATCATCAGTTCTATACAAGTACAAGATATCTTTTCCTTGAGTATAAACAGAAACTGCAAAATCTTTTGATGAATTATAGAACAATACATGTAATGTATCATCTAAGATTTTATCGCTGTTTTCATCAATACCAAAATAATCAACTTTTTTGAATGAATGAGCAAATCTTGCAGGTTTTAATTTATCAAAAGCTGTTAAAAATTTAAAATCTTTTTTCAACATTGCATATACAAGATATTTACCAGGTCCAGGAGTCCAGTCCATAGAATCCAAAATATCACTAGTTTCATTAAATTTTTCTTGGATAGCTTTCTCAATTTGAGCTTTTAATTCAGGAGATGTTTCTCCATAAGTTTTGTAATAAGAATCTTCTGACAATTGATCAGCTTTAAATCTTTGCTTATTTAATTTAAAAGCCAATGGAGATCTATAATCTTCAAAATTTATAGGACCTTTAACTATTCCATCCATAAAATCATTCCATACAAGCTGAAATGTACCTACCCATACTCTATTTTGTTGTATAGACTTTGATGACATCAAAGGTAATACATCTAGAGATTTGTCAGGTTTAGCCATTACAGCCCCGCCAGCAAGCATTAAAACTGCCAATAAAGCTAATAACTTTTTCATTCTTTCTCCTTCTTATATGTCGCAACTTCCGATTTTATATTCAAAAATCGTAAAAAACTTTTAAAGAAACCTTTTGTATTATTTTCATGCGGAATATTAGCACAAGCATAATATTTTTCATAGTTATTTATAATATTTTCCGGCAGATTTTCACCACGTTCAAGAACTTGTGCTATAAATTCAAGATAATCATCTTGTTCTTCACGATACAATTCATCTCTTTTGCGTAAGTCCTCATCAGCTTCAAAATGAACTAATGCATGATAAGCCGCGTGAATACTTTTATCTTGGGTATCACGCGGAAATCTTAAAATAGCTTCTCTTACACACATACGAGAAATTAATACCTGTCGAATTAGTTCTGAAACTAATACTCTATCTTTTAAATAATCCATAATATTATACTAAAACATTTTGAGTATTTTTTTCAACAAATTTTATCAATTCAACATAATTACCGTTAAAGAATTGTTCAGCAACAGTTTTTACAGCATCCATAGCCATTTCATTTCTATTCATAGTTGCTTTATAATAGAATTTTTTCCCAACTTTATAACGAACTAATACTGATTTTACAGTCAATCTATCCATTACAGTTTTTATTGTTGTATATGCTCTTTCAATACCATTAAGTGCTAACTCGTCTACAATGTCTTGAATGGAAATATCTCTATCTTCATCATTGGCTGTCAAATTCCAAAATGAATTTAAAATATCAATTTCCAATTTTCCGCACACCATATATTCCTCTACTTTCTTTCTACTACGTATTACTATCATTGTAACATAAAATATTTTTATTTCAACAACTTAATAATAAAAAGTTACAATTACTGAATATCAAGAAGATCCTCTTCTTTTTTAAAGTTTGTTTTTTGTCTTCTTAATTTTAAATTTTTCTTTTTAGTTTTTTCTGGAACTTTTCTATAAGCATTATCCAAAGATATTTTTGTCAATGCAGTACCTTTTCTTCTGTCATAAAAAGTTAGCCAAAAACTTCTGTTTATATTATCAACAGAAAAAGATACCTGACCTGCAAACTTATCCCCAGGTCTTATTTGTTTAAACATTAATTTTGTATCCCCAAAAATTGATGGCCTGAATACTGAATTATAATCATTAACTAAAGCCATATCCAAGCCTGAGAAAGTTTTATCAGACATATTTGAAATCATAATTGTCAAAGTAAGAGTATTTACTTCGCCAAAAGGGTCTTTTTCATGTTTTATGTTACTTATATGAATATCTAAACCCGGATAAAACATTTCATGCTGCATTAGAGCAGATTCTTTATACACTGGTAATGGCACAGTTGTATTAATCTTAACCCTTATTTCATCTCCAGGAGCAATCAATACATCATGACCTTTTCTTATCAAAGCCATACCAAGACCAATTGCACCTCCCACTGCAGCACCACCGGCGACTGTGTAACCTTGAGAAGCAATTGCTGCCTCAAGACCAAGCCAATTCAAAGCCATAAAACCTCCAACTGCGCCACCAGCTAGAGTATATCCAACATCTTGTACAACAATTTTTGATGCTTCTGCGACAGGATGTAATTTTGTTGACATTTTCCCTTCTATCGGGATTTCCCTACCATCAGGTGTTATTAAATAATCGAAATCCAATGCAATCCATCCTTGACGACCTAAACGTTTTGGATCACCTGTCTGAGAAATTCGACCATGAGCAATTGTTCCTTTTGGAATAATTACCCCTTTATCACCTTTTACCTCATCAGTTACTTCTGCAAAAAATTCATCACCTTCGATATTTATATTGCTATCAAGCACTTGAGATACAGTCATGTTTATAACATCTTTTCTTTCTAAATGCTCAACCTGACCTGTGAATAATTCTTTTTGCAATTGTTGTTCATATACGTCAGATTTTTCTGCATGACCTTCCAAAACTTCTGCAAATACAGAAGAACTTGAAAATACAAAAGATATCAATATTAGTAATGAGATAAATCTTTTCATACCCTAATTATATAACAGTTTATTTATAAATTCAAAAAATTAAAATATTTACGAAACTTTATGTTTTATTTTATAAAAATATGGGCATAATAGTTTTGTGCATATTATTAGGGAGGAAGCTGAATGCGTTGGTATGACATTGAACCAGATGTTTGTATGGCAATTAGTATGATTGAATGTGCAGAAAAAAAAGCACAAGTTCAATATGCTGAATATATTATTAAACTCGTAAAAGAAAAAGATACAGAAATGAGTTACATTAAAAATACAACAATTAATAATATGGAAAGAAAATATCAAAGATGGTATGACAAAAATGAAACAATATCCACTGCTTTCTCATACTTAAAAGGAACAACCAAAACTATTCAAAAAGAAGTATCATTATCTGTACTAGCATTAATGAAATCGGCAGTAGCATAAAGGGCTTGACTTTATAAAAAAAAATTTGTAATATTAACGTATGAAAAAACGTTGGTATGATATTGATCCTACTGTTAGCAGAGCTGTTGCAGAACTAGAAAAAGCTGAAGAATATATTCAGGTTCGTTGTGCTGACTATATTATTGATAGATTGAAAGATATTGACTTCAATATTGAAATGTCTCTTGACGATCAATATAATTACATTATGCGCAGATGGTATGATAAAAATATTAAAGTATCACACGCAATGGAATACCTAAAAAATTGTCCTATTGATATTAGAAAAGAACTTGCTCTTGAAATTATTGATTTTATAAAAGAATACAAAGATTACGAAAAAAATCTTAAATAACTTAATTTATTTATTATATCTATCGTAAGGTTCACTTGACCAAGTAGTATTCTCTTTTATTATTTTGGCAGGCACTCCACCTATTATTATATTTGATTTATCAAAAGACTTTGTAACATAAGATTTTGATGCAACTATAGTATCATCAGCTAAAGATACTCCTTTTGCAATTGTTACATCCTCACAAATCCAACAATGGTTTCCAATATTTATACTACTTGGTGGATTTATAGCTTTTGCCGTCTGAGAATCAATAACTGTATGAAAATCAGTTGTCCAAATTTTTACATTAGAAGCAATTAAACAATCATTTCCTATATTTACAGAAAGATTCTTATTTTCCTTTATAATTATTCCTGCACCTCTAATGCTTGCATGATTTCCAATATTTAAAGATGCATTATCAGACAAAACAGAAAAAAACGAATTAAAAATTCTATGCTCAGATGAGCCTATTGTAATATTTACATTATCACCACATTCAATAATAGTATTAGAAAATTTTGGACAAGGTGAATATATTTTTATAGTAGCATTAGCTCCTTTAAATTTTACATTTAATCCTTTAATTCTTTTTTTTACCTGTTCACCTTTTTCGTTTACTAATATTATTTTATTGTTTTTTAATGAAAAAATATTTCGGAAACGAATTCTAATTCCAAAGAATGTTATTTTATAAGAATGTGGCATACTGCCAGCTTTAATTAAATCCACTATTATATTCCTTATTTAATTTAAACATATCAAAAAATTTTTTTTAATTATATTAACCATATGTCTATTTCTCGAACGCGATAAGAAAAAGCATAAAAAAATCTTTTTCTATAACTACTTAAATTAATTTTTTATTTATTAAAGCATTAATTAACACAAACAATTCTTCTGCAATCCTCTGCATGCCATATTCTCCAGGATGCATACCTAATCCTTCATTAGAATATTTCTTTTTATAATCAGCACGAGTTTTTTTATCATAAGCAAATAAATTTGAAATATCTACATAAAACGAATTTGTATCTAAAGCAGCTTTCTCATTTAATTTATTTTTTCTACGTTGTCCCCAATAAGGAGAAGTAACTATTTTAATATTATCATTACCAAAATAATTTATTAATTTTACTAATTGTTTAAAATATAATTCATCATTTTCACGCTTATAATTTTCACCTAATTGAAAAATAATAATATCAGGTTTGTATTCTACTAGAGGCTTTAAAATATTATAATCATAATTACTATAATGTCTTTCAAAATTAGCTAAATTATATACCCTCGCTCTAACCAACCTGTTATTTTGTTTAATAGAAATCTTTCGAATCAATACATTGACATAATCATCTTTTATATTCGAAACAATAACACCACTCGAAATAGAATTGCCTAAAACTAATAACTTTAATTCTTCTTTTTGATTTTTAGGCTCACCAAAACTATATTCAGCTTTATATTCAAAATCTGTATTAAATTCATTTTTTACGACATTTTGAGCTTTGTTAAATTATCATTATTTTTATCAATAATGCCTAAAGTTAGAAAAGCTACCAAAATAAGGCCTAAAATAGATATTAATATATACTTAAATAACGCCATCACAATTCCTTATACTTAAATTCTATACTCACACTATTTTATAAAAAAGAAAGAAAATATATATATTATCCATTAAAATTATTTTCTTGTTCAAGATTATTCTATAGTCGAAATAATTTGTTCATAATATTTTTTATCTTTACAAGGCTTTAAACTTGTCATATGTCTTTCTTCATTAAAAACAATTTTACCTTCTACATGCACAAATTTAGAAGCTTTCCTCAAAAATGCTTCATATGCGGTATCAAAATGACCTATATCTAAAGCTCTATAGCCATTATTTGTCAAATCTTCAGCGAGAACTGTAGCTGTTGGGCCTAGTGCCATGATAAATAAACTATCCTTTGGCATTTTTAAGCATTCTTTTAATATCTCGTCATATTTAGAAAAAGCATCTTTTATAGGGCATACAATTCTTTTAACAGATAATGCTTCGTCCAATAAATCATTCCCAATTCCTAATCTGGTACCTGCACCTTCAACAATAACAACCGGCTTATTACACCACAATGACTTCATTTTATTATAATAGTCTCGCCCTTGTTCCTCTGACACAAAAATCAATTGACGAGTTACATTTGTATCAATATAAGTTTTAGAAAAATCCAAATATTTATAAAGAGTCTCTCTACAAGTAACCATAACTTTACGCATATAATCGGTTTCACAATAACCAAATGCATCAGTTATTCCTACTAAAATATTATCATTTTGATTTTTTATAATATTTTTCAATCTTTCAGACAACACAGGATCGTATTTCTGAAAACTTATATTTTCCCCCATAATTAATTTAAACTCACCATCCCCACATCTTGCCATTGATTTTTCTCCAGAAATCAATGTATAAAGGGCATCATGAGCATTCAAAACTTGAGGTAATCTCACAGATTTTAAAGTTCGCGGATCTGCAAGTTCATATAACAAATTATCAAGTTTCTCTTTATATATTTCATTTTTATCTTGAATACGAAACTTCATTTTTAACCCAAACAAATTTAACTCATACCTTCCAGTAGACTTAGTTCTTTTTAAATAAAACATTATTTTCCCTCTCACTTTATAGTAAATTTTGCAATGAAAGCTATTGAACTTCAAGATTAATGAATAAATTGTAATATTTACTTAATATTTAGCCATGCCTGACAATATTATAGTTAAATAAAGATATGAGTGACGAAATTAACAAAAAAGTTATAGATATATTTTCAAAGCATAATAAAAATATTTCAACTGAGACCAAAGAAAAAATAAAATATTATGCAGGATTTAGTTATGTTAGAATAGATAAAGATCACAATGGTAATAAATTTAATTCGGAACATTTAATTAAATATGCCGAAAAGTGTCATTACATTGTAAGAGTAATGAGAGAATACAAAGGAGAAACTGTTTTATATAATTATGATGTTCCCAACAATGCTCTTTTTAAATTTATGAAATCATTTGAAGAAAATACACTTGATGGTACAATTATTGAAATAGACAAATATTTTCCAGAGGATTTAGCATAATAAAATGAATTGTTTTTTTAGAGAAAATCACGAAGCCTTATATAGATGCAACAAACCATACCAATACGTAGGAGGCGAATTCCTATCATATAATAAAGATTTTGACAATGCGAAAGTAAGATTTGCATTTGCATTCCCTGATAAATATGAAATAGGGATTAGCAATTTAGGTCTTAGAGTTTTATATGATTTAGTTAATAAACAGCCAAACTATATGGCTGATAGAGTATATGCCCCTGAATCAGATTTTCAACCTGAAATATTATATGCACTGGAAAGCAAAAAACACATAAAAGATTTTGATGCAATAGGTTTTTCTTTACAATATGAAATGGCATATCCAACTGTTTTAAAAATGCTTGATATGGCAAAAATACCATACAGAAACGATATGCGAAAAGACACAGACCCTATAATTATAGCTGGAGGTCCTTGTGCTTTTAATCCATTACCAGTAGCTGAATTTATTGACGTCTTTATGATTGGTGATGGAGAAGATAGCATAATAGAAGTTTGTGAAATTTTAGAAAAAACAAAAGGACTTCCAAGACAAGAAAGGATTAAAGCTCTTTGTGAAGGTGAAAATTCAGGTCGCTGGTCATTACTAACAGGTGGAACTGTTACAAAAAGAATTGCACAATTAAAATACGAAACAGCTCTAAAATCTTATCCAATACCATTTTCAACCTCAGTACAAGATAGAGCTGTTGTTGAAATTAGACGAGGCTGTGGAAGAATGTGCCGTTTTTGTCAACCGGGACATGTCACATTACCAATAAGAGAAAGATCTGCAGAAGACATTATAAAAATAGCAAAAGAACTTGTTAAAAATACAGGCTATGATGAATATTCTCTTCTTTCTCTATCATCTAATGATTATAAAAACATTAATGAAGTAATAAAAGAACTCGCTGTTGACTTTAATGAAAAGAAAATTTCTGTATCACTGCCAAGTCAAAGAATTGACGGCTTTAATCTTGAGCTTGCAAATCTTGTACAAAGTGTAAGGAAATCAACTATGACACTTGCTCCTGAAGCAGGCAGCCAAAGATTACGTGATAAAATCAAGAAAAACATTTCAGAAGAACAAATTTTAAATGCAGTTCTTACATTATACGAAAACGGCTGGTCTAAACTTAAGTTTTACTTTATCTGCGGTCTTCCAACAGAAACTCTTGCAGATATGGACGAAATGGCTGATTTACTAAGCAAAATAAAATATCGCTGTAAGCTAATTAACAAAGAAAAAGGTCTAAATCACGGACTTGATATAACCTGCACTTTATCTATTTTTGTTCCAAAACCTTTCACACCATTCCAATGGTACGGTCAAATGAACTTAGACAAAGTAGATGAGCATATCAAATATTTAAAAGAAAAAACAAAACATATTAAAGGTTTGAAAATTAACTACCACGAAGACACAATTTCTCAAATAGAAGCTGTATTAACTCGTGGAGATATTAGCTTATGTAAATACATAGAAGAATTATATAAAAAAGGCTGCTACCTAGATGCTTGGGGAGAATATTTTAATAAAGACATCTGGCATGAAACAGCAAAAGAACTTGGTATTAATCTTGAAGAACTTGCTCAAAAGCAATATTCTACAGAAGAAAATCTTCCTTGGGATTTTATAAATATAGGCGTTGATAAGGAATGGTTAATCAAAGAATATAATGATTCAAATACAAAGCCAACCTGCGAAAAAGGCTGTGTAAATTGTGGAGTCTGCAAAAATCTTAAAACAAGAAAAATTCTTGCAGAACCTTTCAAAGCTAGTGAAAAAGCTCAAAATTTAAAAATCGAAATAAAGGATCCTAAAACTTGCCAAGGTTATGACAGAGAAATCTATAAATATAGAATTAAATTAACCAAAACAGGAATATTAAAATATTTCTCTCATCTTGATTGGCAAAATACATTTTTCAAAGCACTTTCAAGAACAGATTTAGATATAGTATATTCTCTTGGTTATAATCCATCAATGAAAGTATCAATGGGAATTGCTCTGCCACTATTTGCAGAAAGCGAATGCGAACTTGTAGATATCGAATTGTTTGATAATCTTTCAATAGAAGAACTCAAACTAAAGTTAGAGAAAGTCTTACCAGAACAATCAAAAATTATAAGTATTGTTAAAATAGAAAAAAATGCCCCAGCAATTGATATGACCGCTCAATGGGCTGAATATAAAATAGATATTTTTAACAAATCACTTTACGATTTTGAAACTTTAAGATATAATACAGACAAAGTTTTATCTTCTGAAGAAATTTTTATCGAGAAGAAAAACAAAAAAGGTTTAATCAAAAAAACAGACGTTAAACAATCTATTAAATCATACAGATATGAAAATAATAGTCTGTACATAGTACTAAAAACCGGTCAATCCGCAATTAATAAAGAAGATGGAACAGTTGAAAGCGGAATTCCCGCACTGAGAGCAGATGTCCTAATGAATTTAATTGCACCCGATGTAACATTTGATATCAAACGTACACGGTTCTTTGACAGAGATTTAAAAGAATTATAGAAAAGGATTTTTATTTATGGCAAACGACAGACACAACAAAAACGGGCAGCAAAATGGAAACGTTGAAAAGAAAATCATTATTGCAGAACGTGATAATATTGCTGCGGTATTAGAAAACGGAAAAGTAACTGACTTTTTTATTTCAAGAGGCGAAGTAATCTTAGGAGATGTTTATCTTGCAACAGTAGATAACATTTTACCAAGTATTGATGCAGCATTTGTAAACGTAGGTTTTGATAAAATGGGCTTTTTACACGCACAAGATGTTATGGGTAAAGGCTCATTAAAAGATAAATTATCACCAAAACAAAAACTTATCGTTCAAGTTGTAAAAGAACCAACTGGACATAAAGGTCCAAGAATAACCACAGAAATAAGCCTACCTGGTAGATTTTTGGTATTAATGCCAAATGAACCAGGTATAAGCATAAGTAAAAAAATCGAAAATTCAAAAGAAAGAGCTAGACTAAAATCAGTAGTAAGCCTTATTAAACCTGTAGGTGTAGGTGTAATTATCAGAACAGAAGCAGAAGGACAATCTGAAGCAGATATTCAAGAAGACTTAGAAATCTTACTTGAAAAATGGAACAACATTATCACTGCAGCAGAAACAATGACTCCTCCAAATCTTTTATACAGAGATCAAGATCTACTATATAGAACAATAAGAGAAGCTTGCACTGAAGATGTAAAAGAAATCGTTGTAGATACTGCTTTTGCAATGCAAAGAGTTCAAAATATTTTGCAAAACTGGCATATGAACAAAAATGTTCAAGTAACTCTATACAAAGGAACAGAACCTTTATTGATTGCAACTGATATTCATAAAGAAATAAAAGCTGCATTAAACGTAAAAGTTAATATGCCATCAGGCGGATATTTATTTATCCAACAAACAGAAGCTCTAACAGTAATCGATGTTAACAGCGGCAAATTTACAAGTTCATCTACTCAAGATGAAACAATTTTAAAAACAAACATAGAAGCTGTACATGAAATTGCAAGACAATTAAGATTAAGAAATATCGGCGGAATGATTATCGTAGACTTTATTGATATGATGTCAAGAGCAGATAAACTTGCAATGTTAGAAGAATTAGAAATTGCACTTGAACCAGATAAAGCAAAACCTCAAGTAGGTCAAATTTCAGATTTAGGCTTGGTTGAATTAACAAGACATAGACAAGGACAGTCTCTTTCAGAAATATTTACAAGAAAATGTCCTCACTGTCAGGGAACAGGCTACTTTATGAATGAATTCAATTTCTCAACTCCAACTGCAGAAGGCGAATACAGAGCTAAAGCTGCAAAAATGAAGTTACCTGTAAACAACTTTAAAAAGAATAAAAATAACAACAAAAATCAAAGTCAACCAGCTCCGCAACAAGAACCTCAAGTAGAAGAAATTCAAGAAATACAACAACCTGAAATTGAAGTAGAAAATCCTTCTACTGTTGCTTCTCAAGAAACAGAAAAACGAGAAAATAAGAAAAAACGCGGTGGAAGAAAAAATAAGTTTGAGAAAAAAGCTCAAGAGCAACAAGAAATAATTGTTGAACAAACTATTGAAACTGCTGATACTGTTCTTAAACCAAATGAAGAAATCAAACCAATAATTGAGCCAGATGCTTCAGAAAAAACAGAACCAGCAGAAAAAGAAGAACCTAAAGTAGAAATTGAAACAGAACCAGAAAAAACTAATGAAACTTCTGAAACTCAAGCAGAAACAACAGAAACAGAAATTAAAAAGACTCGCAGACCAAATAGAGGAACATCAAAAACAAGAAAACCTCGAACTAAAAAAACTAAAGCAACAAAAGAGGAAAAAGTTGAAGAATAAAATAATAAACACAATTTTTACTTTTATATTTTTAACAGCAAATGCGGGATTGTGTGAACAAACCCGCTCTGCTGTTATGCACAATGCAATAATTAAATTTGGTCTTGCAATGGGTGGGGTTGCATTATCTTCAATAATTATTTTTGTAGGTCTTACTATATACAATAAATTTTTCGTTTCCCAGACCAGACCTCATTCTCTTGAAGAAGAAATCTTAAAAACACCCAAAACAACTGAAGATGCCATAAAATTTTTTATAAATAAAAACAAACTAAATTAAGAGGTTTTCTGGATGAAAAGAAACGGTTTTGGAGCTATTAGTCTACTTTTAGGGCTAGTAATTACAGCGATAATATTTTTAATAGGTATAAGCACATTTAAAGGTGTTTCATCAATAAAAATGAAAGATTCATCAATTGATAGTCAAAGTGTTCAAGAACATGTAGACCAAACTGTAAACGAAATTGAACAAATGCGCCAACAAACAATTGATTACAATAAACAAATGGAACAAAATGACTACTAATTAAAAAGACATTTATTTTTATCCATATTATTTACTAATTCTTTCAATTTTGATCTTAACGTTAAATTTTCCTCTTTAGAAAGTTTCCCTTTTATTGCGTGAGGATATTTAGCTTCAATAATATTCCCTTTTTGATCAACATCATAATCATAACCAAATGCGTACAGATCTTTCTTAGCATTATCCAGAGAAACTGTACTTATTTCTCCTTTAGAGTTAATTTGGAATGATAATACTAATTTTCTGTCCAGTTTAAAATCATCATTAGCATTTCTTTTACGATACAAATGATAACATTGACCATATTGCATTTTAGATTTTTCTAACCTTAAAGTTTTATCATTTTCTAAAACATCTATTGTTTTAATTAACGTATTTTCAGCATCACTACGAACTTTAGTCGGATTTTCGGATTTTAATATCTCATTTGGAAGATATATTTTTTGTCCAACTTTAAGCCCGTTCATTTTTTCAACAGTATCTAATTTATTTAATTTTGCAATTAACAACATATAATTTGCAGTTTCGGCATTAGAAGCATTTTCATTATTCAAACATTTTTTAGCTAACGACCAAAGGCTATCACCTTTTTTTAAAGCATATTCATTTTTAGTATTAACATCTGGCAATTTTGCCATTAATGCATTAATATATGCTTGCTCATTTGATACAGAATTAATCATAATATCCCCTTTTCAAATTTCCCCATATATTTATAAAAAAAATATATTATTGAAATTGATAAAAGGACTATACTTTTGTTAAAATTTGTGAATTTTTTATTATTTCATTTTGATAAATAGCATCTAATATTTCTTTAATAATTTGATTATATGGAGTTTGAATATTATGTTTCAAACCTAATTCAATTACCGTACCTGCAAACATATCGACTTCTGTTTTTCTTCCAGCCTCAACATCTTGGAGCATTGATGTTTTCCCTTCTGGAATCATTGTATGCAAATGAGAGATTGTCTCATCTATCATAATATCCGTATTTTTAACACCTTCAGCTTTTGCAATTTGCTGAACTTCTTTCATAATATTAATAGCAAAATCCATGCATTTTTCATTCGCGAGCATCTCGCCAAATGTTAATTTCAAAATTGCAGTACTTTGATTTGCTGAAACATTTAACATATATTTTAACCAAAGAGAATGCATTATATCTTCAGGAATTTTATAATTTATTCCAACTGAATCAAAATATTTTTTAACTCTTTGAACATTTTCAATATCCGCGGTATTTTCTGAGCCATATACAATAGTATTCACATCATCATGAATAACATTTCTACCAGTTCTAACTGCACTATGACCTATGAAATATGAATATAAAAGTTTTTCTCTGCCATAAGTTTCTGCAATAATTTTTTCACTCGTAACACCGTTTAGTAATGCTAAAATTACGGTGTCAGACTGAATAAAATTTTTCATATTTTTTATTACATCAGACAAACCATCATACTTCGTAGCAATAATAACTAAATCCGCTTTAAAGTTGTCATCATTTGGCAATATATAATTGAAATGCAACTCATTACCATTAAAAATTATCGGATTGCTTGAATACCTTTCAAACCTTTCCTCATCGACAAGAACCCTCAAGCTATCAGGGTTGAATTTTTGAATTTTATCGGCGTAAATACTGCCAATTGCTCCTAGTCCACAAATTAAAACGTTTTTGATATCTCTCATAACTTTATTTTAGCACGCAAAATAAAAAAAATTTTCTTTCTTTATAAATATTTAATCGACTTTTGTTAAAAATTGTACACATGGCTAATAAATTAAAGCAATTCATCGCAATAAAAATACTTTATTAATATGTAGTAGTGTAATTTATAGTGTAGTATTGCTAATGGGATTGGAAATACCTAGAGCGCTAAGTGTGGGCGCAATTCAACCGAATATTTACATAGGTCGAAACAACTATAATATAGGTTTTGGCAATCAACTTAATGCGGACAAATTTGAAAATAATTCAATTGATCGCTACACTTCTGAAAATGCCATAAAAAAAATGATTAGCGCCAACCCAAAAATAAAAAAAATAGTTAAAGATTTTAATCCAAACTTAGAATTAAATATTACCGGATGGAATCAATTAAAAAATAATCATCTTAAAGATGTTCAAAACATAGCAAAAGGAATAACTGAAAACTTACCATTTTCACTAAAAAGCAGAGTCGATGAAAATGCTGTTGAAAAAGCTGCTTATTTACACGATCTTGGCAAAATTCTTATTCCAAAAGCAATTTTAGATAAACCTGCAAAACTAAATCCTGAAGAAACTAAAATAATGCATACACATTCAGAACTCAGTTATGAATTATTAAAAACAACAGATTTAGATGAAAAAACTCTTAAACTAATTAGAAATCACCACCAAAATGCGAAAAAAACAGGTTACCCTTGGGTTGGAAATGATTTTAATGCAGACTTAAACTTACAAATTGTATCTGTAGCAGATAAATATTCAGCACTCACTGAACATAGAACATACAAACAATCAATGTCTCCCAAACAAGCCCTTACAATAATTTATCAAGACGTAAAAGATGGGAAAGTACATCCATTTGTTTTTAAAGCACTTGTTAACTATTCTAAAGAAAATGAATATGCCAAAATTTCTTAACCTAAAAAACCTTTTAAAATCTTATAAACATCAAGTAATTTTTCTTTATTTTGCTTAATTAATATTTCTAATTCTTTTTCAATATCATTTGGATTTTGGGGATAATACTCAAAATCAAATAATTGCTTTGGTGTAACATTTAATACCTTACATAATCTATCCAATGTGTCAGCAGTCACAAAGTTAGTTCCGCACTCAATAAAAGAAAGTGAACGACAATTAAAATCAATTTTTTCTGACAATTCTTCTTGAGTTAAGCCACGCAATTCTCTATAATATTTAATTTTTTTCCCGAGTTTATTTTTTATTTCGCTCATATATAACCTAAATTTTATTTTCAGTTACTTTAAGTTATAATTAAACGTATTGAAAGTTACTATATAGTATGTTATAATTATTATGAATAATATTTAGGAGGGCATACTTTTGAAAAAAGCATTTACATTAGCAGAAGTTTTAATTACTCTTGGAATTATAGGAGTAATAGCATCTCTCACAATACCTGCATTAATTAATAAAACAAACAAAAGAGAACTTGAAACAGCATTCAAAAAACAATATTCAACACTTCAACAAGCTGTTATGATGATAAAAACTGAGGATTCTCTTGATTTAGATTATGAAAATTATGGTTCAGACTTCAGTAAAAGACTTGCAGCTCAATACAAATCAACTAAAGACTGCGGTACAATAAAATTTAATACTGGATGTATATTGAAAAATGAAGATAATAGTTTTACTTATTATAAAACATTCAACGGGAACACGTTAATGACAACCTGTATTGATGATGGAGGTTTTATAACCCCAGATGGCATTTTATTACTTATTGAACAAGGAAATCAAGCTAAAAACATAACCGGTTATCTTGTTTCTATAGATGTAAATGGGTATATAAAAAAGCCCAATAAAATGGGATATGATCTATTCATGTTCCAAATAACAAAAGATGGCAGAGTGTTGCCAATGGGTGCAAATGATACATATTGGGGGACAAAGACTTATAGAGAAAGCTTCTGCAACAAAAACTCAACATCAGATCAAAATGGTTTTACATGCGCCTACTATGCTTTAACAGATAATGATTATTTTAAAAATTTAAAATAATATATTTTTATGCTAAAATTAAAAAGTAATGAATTTAGATACAGCAATAGATACATTTTTATCTCCAATAGCCGATAAAATTTCAGGGATAATATTTTGTTCAGTTACAATTCATGGTGTAAAGATTGAATTTCTTGTTGCCCTGTTAATGATAGCTGCGTTTTATTTTACGATTAGAACAAGGTTTATTGGTATCTGGGGGTTTAAACATGCAATACAACTAATTACTAAAAATTACGAACATAAAGAAATTAGAGTTAAAAAGAAAAAAGGAGAAGTTTCTGCTTTCCAAGCACTAACTGCTACAATTTCAGCATCTGCAGGAATAGGAAACGTTGCAGGTTCAGCAGCAGCTGTATCTATTGGGGGACCTGGCGTAATTTTTTGGATGATTTTAGCAGGATTTTTCTCAATGGCTCTAAAATTTGCGGAAGTTCTACTAGGATTAAAATTCAGAAAAGTAAATTCTGATGGCACAATTGCCGGCGGTCCAATGTACTATATTGAAGGAGCCTTAAAAAACAATAAATATATAGGAAAATTTGCTCCCCACTTATCAAAAATATATGCAATTTGCTGTATTTTTGCAATGATTGGTGGTTGGAATTTATTCCAGATTAACGCAATGACAACTCAAATTACTGAAGTAACAGGCGGAGATAAAAGTTTCTTTGCAAATCAAAGTTGGCTTTTAGGTTTAATTGTAGCAATTATTACTTACTTTACAATTATAGGCGGCATTAAAGCAATTGGAAAATTTACCTCTAAAGTAACTCCAGTAATGTGCACATTATATGTTTTAACAGCATTTGCTGTGTGTATTTATAACATTGGACATGTTCCTCATACATTTGCATTAATTTTAAAAGAAGCGTTTCATCCAAAAGCATTAGCAGGCGGATGGATGATGTGTATGCTATGGGGATTTAGACGAGCAATGTTTGCAAACGAGTCAGGACTTGGAACTGCACCTATTGCATTTTCTGCAGTTAAAACAAATAACCCTGTTGCACAAGCATTTATTGCAATGTTACAACCGTTTGTAGATACGGTAATAGTAGGTTCAGCAACTGCATTTGTCATAGTTGTATCAGGAGAATACTTACATACATCAGGGATTGCAGGAATTGAGTTAACATCAAAAGCATTTGGAAGTGTATGTCCTTTTTTTCCTATTTTGTTAACATTTATGGCAAGTTGTTTTGTACTATCTACAATGCTTTGCGGGTCATATTACGGAATTAAGGCTTGGAATTATTTATTTGGTGATACAAAATTGACAACAAGGACTTTTCAGGTTATATATTGTATATTCATAATTATCGGCTCTGCCATGAATTTTAAAAGTATAATTAATCTATCTGATGCATTTACTTTATTCTTGGCTGTGCCAAACTTAATAGCAGTATTCATGTTATCTGATATAATCATGAAAGAACTAAAAAGATATTGCAAAAAATATAACGTAGGTTTATTTAAAAATAACGAGGAGAGAGAGAATGATGAAGAAAGATTGTCTGGAGATAGTAAGATCAAAGTGTGAAAGCTGTACAGCATGTGCACTTGGAAAAACAAGAAATAACATTGTTTTTTCTGACGGAAATCCTTCAACAGCAAAAATTGTACTAATCGGAGAAGCTCCGGGAGAAATGGAAGATGAAACAGGAAGACCATTTGTAGGTCGTGCCGGACAACTTTTAAATGATTTCCTAGCAGAAGCAGGAATCTCTCGCGATGAAGATGTGTATATTATCAACACAGTAAAATGCAGACCTCCAGAAAATAGAGTTCCAACAGAACAAGAACAATCAGCTTGCAGAAAATTCTTAAATGCTCAAATTGATATTATCAATCCTAGAGCTATTGTTCTATGTGGAGCTACAGCATTAAAATCTTTCGTTGAATTAGATAAAAAACAGACAATCTCTAAAGTTAGAGGTCAATGGATGTCAATAAATGTAGATGGAAAAGATTATAGAGCTATAACTATTTTCCACCCATCATATTTATTAAGAAATGGTTCTATGGCAGAAGGTTCACCAAGAAGATTAATGCAACAAGATTTAGCTAATATTAAAAATGAAATTCTTGCAGATGTTGATCATTCTATGGACAACAACGAAGTTGTTTATATGGAACCAAAAGAAATTGCAATGGTTTAATTTTCTAAATAAAAAAAATACCTCCTCATTTGAGGAGGTATTTTTTATGCCTTTTTATCTACGATTTTTTCTGCTGGAGCAAGCCCCGGTTCCAAATCAGAACCTGTTACAAGTTTTCTAAAAGCAAATTGAGCTTTTGGTAAAACATATGCCAATAAAAAACTACTCAATGCAACATTTGTCAAAATATTAGCAGATTTTGCAAATTTAGCTTTCTTTATAAAAGAATCTATGTTTTCTGATTTTAACAGTTTTTGAGAGAATAATTCAATATCATTCCTGAAATTCCCTAATTTTTTCAAATCAACATATTCTCTAGGATCTCTAATTCCATTTTCAAGCATTTTTATTTTTTCAAATTTTTTAGCATATTTAATAAAATAAGTATCTTTATTTTGAATATTATCAACAAAATCTAATAAATCTTTTGCAGAATCAGTTTTTGGTAATTGAAGTTTTCCTTCCTTAATTTGAGTCATAAAATCTTTATCAGCTAACATAACTGGATCTAATGAAATTCCTGAAATTTTATTTAAACCTTTTTCAATCCACTTTGGAGCAACGAAATTTAAAAACATCATACCTGCCATTTTAAATGACAAATCATAACGTTCATTTTTATTCCTTGCAGTAGCTATACGTCCAACAGCATAACCACCATCTGTAACAGCCATCTTATCTTGAGCTGAAAAATTAGCGGCTTTAGTTATCCAACTTCCTGTAAAATTAACATCTTTTGATTTATAAAATTTATCTTTTTGTAAAAAACTAACTTGAGCGTTATTTTTTAAACTTTGTGCTTCTTTTTCCCTTAAATTTTGAATTTTCTTTGCTGATGATGCAAATATCAATTTAGGTAAAATAAATCCCATAAACAAAATAGGAATAGTCGTCGAAGCTATAAATTTACCGGCTAAAAGTTTTTCGAACAATTTTTTATTTTCTTTTGCTTTTACCAAATCTTTAACAGCATCTGGCGCTAAGTCTTTAAATTTATTTATATTATAATCAATCCCCTGAATACCTTGTTCTTCTTTAAACAATTTCAAATTTACATCAGGGTTAAGTCCTCTAGCCTTAATATATTTATTCGCAATCCAACCAACAAAAGGAATTCCACCAAGCCAAACTGCAGATGTTGCATATTCATCTAGGAAACGTTCTCTTGCTGCAAGATAGGCAATACCTTTTGACTCTTTTTTATTTTGATTATAAGTAAGAGCGATTTTTGTTGGTACTTCTATTCCACAATCACGAACGATTAAAGGGTATACACTGCTATTATTACCTATTGCTGAAATTATATTTGATATAGTCATATTCTTAAAATCTCCAATTCTTTTACAAAATGAGCACAAGCTCAAAAAAATAATCTTCCAAACGCTTTAATCTGGGCTCCTTGAAAGACTATTTTTTAGAATTGAATTTTATTTTTATTCTTTAAAAGCGCAAACCATCAATTCATAGCCTTCCAAGGTCGCTATGATGATGAATATGATGTAATTTTAAAGAATTAAATTTTTGCATAAATTTCCTTTACGTCATACATACTAACTTAAAAAATAAAAATTTACAAGACTACTTTTTTCGAGCATCAAGATTTCTATAAAAATCAGGCCAAAAACCTTCTGCATTCTCAAACTTTTTATTTAACATTTCTTGAGTGGCTTGTCTTTTTTCGAAAATTTCTTTTCTTACCCCTTCAGTTTCCTTATATGTTTTAGAATAATCTACCGCTAATTCTTCATTCGCTTTTTGTAAATCCTTTAAATCTATATTTTTAAAGGCTTCTGTAATATTATTTCCAGAAGATTTAACGACCTTTGGTTTTACATTTTCTAACCCTGGAATAAATCTAACAGTATCCACAGCAGTTAAAATAAATTCTGCAACCTTTTCTTTTGCATTATATATAGCATCAGAAAGAACAAACGGATTTTTATTAGTCCTAGAAACATCATCTAGTTTTTTAAATATATCTGCTTGATATTTATAATCAGGAACTATTTTTTTATACAAAGTTGAATTTATACCACCTGTAAATGTATTTGAATAATTTGAACTACCTATACTGTTAACTTGCATTATAATACTCCTTTTTTGTTTCATTATTGAAAAAATACCTGAATAATCTTTTTTGCTAATATTTTAAAGATTATTAAAAAAAGTTTTTATTTCTTCTTGTTTTTTCAAATCATTAATATTAATCAAAATCGTTTTATCCTTAGAAGTCTGTCCTTTAAGAATTTCAAATGAAGATTTCGGAACTTTAAATAACTTTGATAAATATTCAACAAGAGCTTTATTAGCCTTGCCATCAATAGGTTGAGCTGTTATCTTAATCTTTAAATTATCATCTGTTTTTATAATTTCATTTTTTGATGCATTTGGAGATATTCTCAAATTTAAAATTAATCCATCACTTGTTTCTCTAAGCATTTTTATAATCCTTATGAATGAAATTGTTTTATTCTACTTGAAAAATTCAAATAAAATCTGTATTATGATTATATCATGAGCGAAAAACCACTTTTTGACGATATAAAAAAAATATTAATTGAACAAAACAGAGAACCTGAAGAAATCGAACAGATTGAAAAAGCCTATCTTTTCGCAAAAAGATTACACGAAGGTCAATATAGAATTTCAGAAGAACCATATATTATACACCCTGTAGAAGTTGCAAAAATTTTAGTTGGGTTAAAAGTTGACTCTCATACCCTACAAGCAGCATTTTTGCACGATATATTAGAAGATACTGATACACAACCTGAAGAAATTGAAAAATTATTTGGCAAAGACGTCCTTACTTTGGTTCAAGGAGTTACAAAACTTGGGAAACTTCAATTCAAATCCAAAGAGGAACGACAAGCTGAAAATTTCAGACGCCTGTTTATTGCAATGGCAAGTGATATTAGAATTGTCTTTTTAAAACTTGCAGACAGATTGCATAATATGCGAACTCTGAACTTTATGACAACTGTAAAACAACAAAAAATTGCAAGAGAAACTTTAGATATTTTTGCACCTCTTGCAAACAGACTAGGGATTTACAAAATAAAAGCAGAATTAGAAGATTTATCTTTAAGATATCTTGAACCTGATAAATACTTTGAAATTGCACGCTTGGTATCTCAAACAAAAACAAGCAGAGAAGAAACAGTAAAAATTCTTATTGACAAAATTACAGCAGATGTCAAAAAAGCAGGAATTAACGCTCAAATTACAGGCAGAGCTAAACATTATTACAGTATCTACAGCAAAATGAAACGATTGAATATCGCATTCCACGACTTATACGACATAACTGCTGTCCGTGTGATTGTAGATACAGAAAAAGAATGCTATGAAGTATTAGGCCTTATCCACTCTCAATTCAAACCAATCCCAGGAAGATTTAAAGATTACATTGCAATGCCAAAAGGCAATATGTATCAATCTTTACATACATCTGTAATTGGGCCAAGATCAAAACCTTTAGAAGTACAAATTAGAACTTGGGAAATGCATGAAGTAGCAGAATATGGTATCGCTGCTCACTGGAGATACAAAGAAAAAGGCTCTCAAAAAGCTAATAACCCAACAGATATGCAATTTTCTTGGATGAGAAAACTTGTAGAATATGATAAAGACATGTCTTCTGCTGAAGATTATGTAAATTCCGTAAAATTAGACTTATTCTCAGATCAAGTATTTGCATTTACTCCAAACGGTGACGTATTTGATTTACCTAGAAATGCTACACCCGTTGATTTTGCATATAGAATTCACTCAGAAGTAGGAAACAAAACTGTCGGAGCTTTAATTAACGGTAGAATTGCTCAATTAGATACAAAACTCCATAACGGAGATATTGTAGAAATATTAACATCAAAAACACCAGCACCAAGACTTGATTGGTTAAACTTTGTAGTTACCAAACAAGCATCTTCAAAAATTAAACAATGGTTTAAGAAAAACAATAGAGAAGAACATATTCAAGTTGGGAAAGATAATCTTGAGCATGAACTAACTAAAGCTGTTTTTGACGACTACATGAAATCAGGCGAATTCGATAAAGTTGCAAAACAAATGAATTATCTATCTGCAGAAGATTTATTTGCTGCACTAGGATATGGTGAAACAACTTTAAATAAAATCATAAATAAACTCAAAAAACCTGAACCTGTAAAAACACCGGGAACAGCATTTCATGGGACTACTAGAAAGAAATCCGAAAAAGATATCATTGGTCTTGAAGGACTTATGTATTCAATTGCAAGATGTTGTTCTCCAATCCCAGGCGAGCCAATTGTAGGAGTTGTTACAAGAGCAAAAGGCGTTACTGTTCATAGAATGGATTGCCAAATGCTAGAACACATTGAACCTGAAAGATTAATGGATATTAGATGGTCTGGCGACAATGTAAATAAAACATATAACACTACAATAAGAGTTGAAACAGCAGAAAAACAAGGTCTGTTAAAAGATATTATCGCAGCCGTATCTGATAACGGAACAAATATAAATTATGCAAACGTTAAATCGAAAAGCGGTAAAGTCGGTATTATTGAACTTGGCATTGAACTTGACAACATAGATACATTGAAAAAAGTTATATTAAGCATTCAAGCAATTCCTGATGTATATAGCGTAAAAAGAATTCAAACATCTTATTCTACGCCTAATTTACCAAAAAGAAATAACGGAAAACCAAGACATAATAAAAATACCAAGAAAAAAAGTTCTTAATTTTATTTAATTATAATTTGCAAAAATTAATAAATTTGCTATCTCATTTTACACTGATAAAATTGTAATATGATAAAAACTTTATTGGTATCAGATAATAAAAAACAAACTGAAAAATTTCAATCAATTTTTAATAAAAACAGTTATGATTTTTCAATCATGACTGATGAGACACTTATATATGATTATATAAGTGCAGAAACTCCTGATATTATTATCATTGATGAAGAATATAAAAATATAAAAACTTTAAATAAAAAAATTAAATCAATTTGCGAAAATACAATCATAATATTCTTAATTTCTGACAATAAAGTAGACAAAGATTTAATAAAATACGCAAATGCATTTTTTACAAATGACATGTCTGAAGATTTAATTTTATCAACACTTAATATTAATTTAAGAATGAAATCTTCTTTAGATATGCTATCAAATTCAAACAAAGATCTTGCAGACAGTTTATATAGACTTAATGCACTATACAGCACAAGTTCTCAATTTGCAGGAACTCTTGATAAATCCAAACTAATTCAATATATGATAGAAGGAATGGATAAAGCTCTCAGCTTTTCTTTGACTTGCACACTTTCATTATGTACAGAAGACAAACCAGTATTGTTAATAAATTCATTATATGAGCTTTCTGAAGAACTTATTACTGCTCTAAAATTAAGAGTAATCCTAAATTATAACTCATTATTTGAAGGTAAAACTCTACCTGTAGATATTACATTGGATAATTTAAAAGTAATTAAACAAATAAAATACCCTGCAAGCAGATTTACATTTACACTATTCCAATATGATAATATGTTTGCACCAATAAGCCTTGGAGATAACTTTTTCGGCTGCATAGAAATCTTTAAAGAAACAGCTTTCACTGCAGAAGATTCAACCTGCTTCCAAACAATAGCACAACAGGTATCATTACCTCTAAAAAGTGCAACTCTATACCAAGAATTAATCGAAACAAATCACAAATTGGAAAAACTCGAAAGACTTAAATCTGAATTTATCTCAATTGTATCTCATGAATTAAGAACACCACTCACATCAATAAAAAATTCACTGGATATTCTAATGAGCGGACGATGCGGAGAAACTACACAAGCTGCAGATAAATTTTTGTCAATGGCAATGAGAAATGTGCAAAGGCTTTCAGGAATTATAAACGATTTGCTAGACTTGTCTAAAATCGAAGCAGGGAAAATGGATTTCAATTTTGCTCCTACAAACATTAATACAGTAATAGGGTATGTAAAATCAGCTCTTTCTGAAGTTGCAAAAACTAAAGGATTAAACTTGATAACATCAGAAGCTGAAAATTTACCTGACATCACTGCAGATGCACAAAGATTAGAACAAGTATTAACAAACCTTGTATCAAACGCTATTAAATTTACTCCTGAAAATAAAACAATTAAAATATCATCATCACTTGTAAATTCTAAAGATATAAAAATCAATGAATATTTTAAAGATTCAATAAAGCTTAAAGACGTGGATTATATAGAGGTCTGTGTAGAAGATGAAGGCATAGGTATTGCTGAAAAAGACTTGCTACACGCATTTGATAAATTTGCCCAAATAGAAAATTCGCTATCTAGAAAAGCTGGCGGAACAGGACTAGGGCTACCTATAGCTAAACAATTATTAGAAGCTCACCGAGGAGCAATATGGTGCGACAGTGAGCTTCATAAAGGTTCTAAATTCTATTTTGTAATCCCTGTAAGTACTAATCTAAATTAACATTTTTCATTAAGAAATCTGTCATATTAATTTCATTACGACCTTGACTTGAAAGCATTTCAGCTACTTTAGGGAAAACTTGTAAATTTGCTTTCAATTTATCCACTGGAACTTTTGATTGAATAAACGGAATTTCTTCAATATAAATATTAATATCTCCTGGGACATTTTCTGCAGTGCTAAGAATTTCAGGTATCATTTTGATTTTAGCAGGATCAGAAGAACTATTTACATACCCCGCCAAAGCATTAACAAACCTTTGTTCTTTTGAAAAATCCATTGTATACCCGCCAGATAATTCATTTTCAGCAATTCCTTTAACTAAGGGTTTAGTAGCTTTCAAGTGTTCTGAAAATTCAGGATGATCCAACAATTCAGTTGAAGATGCAAGAAAATATTTTGAAGCATCACTGCTTGTTTGATTAATTACTTCTTGAGTAAATTCAAGAGCTTCAGGATTTTCTTTAGATGCCTTTGGTAATTTTTCTATCCAAGCAGCAAAAACATTTTTACCGACCTGTTTTGGATCCTTTAAATTTATATTAGTATTTAACATATTTGATCTATTGGTTAATTCACAAATATCTGATACCAATCCTAAATATTTCGGATTCATTGCTTTTAAATCTGACTTAAATTTCGCTACTTCTGGATTTTTTTGAGCGAAATATTCAATATTTGCCAATAATTGTTCTGTAGATCTTGTATCTGGAGCTTTTGTATGAGCCCCCATTGCTTGCCAACCACCAAAACGGAAAACAGGTTCTTTTGATACTGCATTTGAGATTTTATTAATTAATGACATTTTATACCTTTCAAATTTTAGTACTACACAAAAATTATAAAAACTATCAAAAAAGATATTGCTATTTCAGGCATTTCCTATTAAAAAATATTAAGAATATAGAAGAAGATTTTTGATATGTTATAATACTAATATATAAGACTTTTATAGGGGAATGTATGAAAAAAATTTTAATTGTAGATGATGAACAGGACATTGTAGAAAGCTTAAAATTTGTGCTTGAAGCATCTGATTTCACATGTTACTGTGCATATAACGGAGAAGACGGATTAAGATTAGCAAAAGAAATTATCCCTGATTTAATCATTCTTGATGTTATGATGCCAAAAATTAACGGATATAAGATTAGCCGACTTTTAAAATACGATGTTAAATATAAAAATATTCCAATATTAATGGTAACTGCACGCTCTCAAGAAGAAGATAAACTAATCGGAGAAGAAACCGGGGCAGATGAATACATTACCAAACCTTTTGAATTAGATGAAGTAGTAAAAAAAGTAGAAGAATATTTAAAATAAAATGGAAACCTCAGTTACAAATAAAACATTAGAAAAATTAAAATATGACCTTGTAAGAGCTGGACTTGTACCATACGAGACAATTGAACAAGCAGAAGAAATTGCTAACGCTCAAAAAATAAACATAGGTCAAGCTCTTATCAATTCAGGCGTAATCACAGAAGATGCTATTTTAAAATTTTTAGAAGCTAAATTACACATTCCATATGTAAATTTGGACGATTATACACTTGATCCGAAATGTCTTAAATATATTAATTTTTCTGATGCTAAAAAATACAGAATTATACCTCTATTCAAAATAGAAGATACTCTTACAGTTGCAATGTCTGATCCTTTAGATTTATTTGCAATAGATAAAATTATAGAAACAGCAGAATGTTCAATTGAGCCTGTTATTTCATCAGAAACAAGCATTCAAAAAAAAATTGATGAATATTACAAATCAGATGAATCTGTAGGCGAAATTTCAACACAAGATGCTATAGAATTTGATTGGAAAGATGAATTACACAGTGAAGATTTATCTGATAATCATATGCAAAAAATTATTCGTGCAATCCTAAAACAAGCAATCCTTGAAAGCGTTCATGAAGTAACTTTCCAACATGAAGACAGCGGATTTGGAGTAAACTTTAAAAAGAACGGAGAAATTCTAAATAAAGGAAATATTCCATCAGTTCTTGCCTCATCATTTGTTGCAAAATTAAAAACACTTGCAGAGCTTGATGCTTCTGTATCAGAAGTTCCTCAATTAGGCAAACTAAGTTTTAAAGTAGATGAAATGAATGTAATAGCAAGTATCTCTACTTTCCCAACTATTATGGGAGAAAGAATTTTTCTAAAAATATACAAACCGCCAAGACATCTTAATCAAATTATTAAATCAAACAGCAGCTTAAATTTGATTAAATCAGCATTAAATAATCCTGGAATTATAATTGTATGCGGCTCTCCATTAAGCGGAAAAACTCATATCATATATTCACTGCTAATCGAAGCTGCTGATAAGAATAAAAATATTATGACACTTGAGAGCATTGCAAAATACAATCTCAAAAATGTTCATCAATGTGAATTGAATGAAAACGTAGGTTTTAATATGGATAAAGCCTCACGCTTTATAGAATTCCAATCCCCTGACATTATTTATCTTGAAGGAATTAAATCAAAAGAATCTTTTGATTACTTTGCTAATTTAGTATTTGATAATAAAACTATCATTATGGAATTCTTAGCAAATAATATGGAAGATTTAAGATATAAATTATCATTCTCTGATTTTGAAACACTTAAATCACTTATTAGCTGTATGATATTCATACATTCTCAAGACAGCATTGAAGTGTTCACAAAAGAATCTGTCCAAAAATATTTAGCATAATTTTTATTTGATTATATAAAATACTAAATTTATCAGAAAATCAGCTATTAACATATAAATAGTTGAAAGAATTGCAGCTTGTGTAGTAGAATTACCAACTTCTTTTGCGCCACCTTTTGTACTGTACCCTTGAGTTGCGCAAACAAGAGCTATAAGCCCACCAAAAATAGAACCTTTTAATAGACTTATATAAATGTCTCTTGTTGAAATCCATAACCAAGCTGAATTCATATACCTTGCAGGATGTAAATCAATTGTTGCTTGTGATACAAACATTCCGCCAACAATCCCGATAAATTCAGCCAAAAGAACAACCATTGGAACAGTCAACATGCCTGCTATAATTCTTGGGGTAAAATAATAACCAACAGGATCAACTTTTAGAGTTTTCATAGCATCAACTTGAGATGTAACCTGCATATTAGCAATCTCCGCAGAAATAGCAGTTCCTGCTCTAGCACCTATTGCTAAAGCAACAAAACCGGGCGCAATTTCTCTAATCATTACAACAGCGATTGTGCCGCCAATATAGGCTTCTGCACCACTCATTAAAAACTGTTTAGATACTTGAATTGCAATTACAGCAGCTGCAATAAAAGCAATGATCAAAGAGATTGGTAAAGAATCATAACTAATTTCCGCTGCTTGAGCTAAAACACTTGAAAATCTAACTTGAAACAAGTATTTTATACTTCTTATTAAATTTTGGACACATAACCCTAAAAATTCAATCATACTCTTTCTCTTATAAAATATACCCCTCTCTCAAAAGAGAGGGGCATAAAATTTTTAATAAATTGGCATACACCATTTTTTATATTTTGCAACTTTACCTTTAACAACATCAAAATAAAGTTTTTGTAGAGATTTAGAAATTTCGCCGACATTACCGTCACCAAGTTTTCTATTATCCACACTTACAATAGGGCTTACTTGAGCACCTGTACCGCAATAGAACGCTTCATCAGAGATATATAATTCAGTTCTGTCAATAGCACGTTCTTCTGTTTCAATACCTAATACATCTTTTGCAAGTTCCATAATTGTATTTCTTGTAACACCTACTAGGATATTATCAGTTTTCATTGTTGTTACAAGTTTACCATTTTGAACAAGGAATAAGTTCATTGCAGAACCTTCTGTTACTTGTCCAGCTTCATCTAACACAATCGCATCATCAAATCCCATATTATGAGCATCTGTTTTGATTAATGCAGCATTTGCATATGAACCTGCAACTTTTGCACGAGGAGGAATAGCATTATCACTGTTTCTTCTCCAACTTGATACACAAACTTTCAAACCTTTTGATGTATCAATGTAATCACCCATTTTATTAGAAATAATCATGAATGAATCTTCATTATCATATAATCCAGGTCCAACTTTTTGAGCTGATTTATATAATGTTGGACGCATATAGCAATCTTGTTTGTAATTATTTTTTGCTAACAATTTTTTTGTAATATCACAGTATTCTTCAACTGTATAAGGACTTTCCATGCACATAATTTTTGCACTTCTTTGAAGTCTTTCATAATGTTCAGGCACTCTGAATGCATATAATTGTTTTTCTTCTTCATTCCAATATGCTCTAATACCTTCAAAAACAGCTGTTCCATAAAGGAAAGCATGTGTACGAACAGGAATCATTGCCTTTGTCGCATCAACATATTCTCCATTCATAAAATAAAACTCTGTCATAATTCCTCCTTAGTTTTATATATTTATATATAACATAAAAGAAAGAAACATAACAGAGTCAATATTAATTAATAATTATTATTTAAACTATTCCACACCATAAGCTTTGAATAATTTATCTATGGTATCATTTTTAGAAGCAACATTTATTGGTTCCCCAGCATATTTTACTTCAAATTTCAAAAAATTATTTTCTAATAAATCAACAACTTCTGCAGTTTGATCAATTATATTCATTGATGCAAGTTTTGAATACTCTTCTTTAGCTGCTTCTTTACTAAGGTAATCAAAATTCAACGATTTAATATAATCAGGACCTATTTTGCCTTCTAAATTTACAGAATCAGAAGATACAGTCAAAGCTTTATCATCATATTGTGAAACTCTAAAAGGTGCTCTATAATAATTCTTATATTCTTTTGCTTGAATATAAGGTCCATACTCATCAATTATAATATCAAAATGTTTATGATTAGCAGCTTTTTTACCAACTTCACCTATACTATTTATCTCTGACATTCGAGCATCTTTAAGAAAACGTTTAGCTTGAGGTTTAATTTTTAGAGCCATTCCAAAATATTGATTTCCTGAAGAATTTAAATTGTTAGATATTTTCATTTCATAACCTTTCCGTATTTTTAAGACCTTATTAAAAATAATCAAAAATGAAAATTCTTGCTAAATAAAATTTTTTATCTTTACATTTTTTTACAACCTATTCTTTAAATGCAAATCGTTTTTTATTAGTTAAATTTGTATTACCCAAATTTGCAGTTTCAATAAATTTTTTAGCTTCATTCACAGGAATAGCAAAACCAATTCCAATATTTGAAATATTATTATCCGGATTATAAA
This sequence comes from Clostridium sp. CAG:768, assembly GCA_000437435.1. GTDB lineage: Bacteria > Cyanobacteriota > Vampirovibrionia > Gastranaerophilales > Gastranaerophilaceae > Stercorousia. The sequence continues at coordinate 47,050 of FR899628.1, forward strand.
TAGATTGAGAAATTCCAATCACTTCCCCTTGAGAATTTAACAAAGGCCCACCAGAACATCCTGGGTTAATTGCAGCATCAGTCTGAATTCTTCCTTTTGCATAATCAATTCTTGACACAATTCCTGATGTTAGAGTTCCAGAAAAGCCAAAGGGATTACCTATAGCTAAAACCTTTTGACCTACTTTAACATCTTCAGAATCACCAAAAGCAATTGTTCTCAATGACTTTTTAGGTTCTATTTTTAAAAGTGCTAAATCTTTATTTTTACCCATTTTAGCTAAAATAGAAGCTTTATAAACTTTTCCATCTGATGTTGTTACATCAATATCTTTAGCACCCTCAATCACATGTGATCCTGTCAAAATTACCCCATCTGCTCTTATTACACAGCCTGTACCTGCAGAAAAACCATCATCTAAATTGGCATCAATTGAAACAATAGCAGGATTTATTTTTTCATACACACTAATATTTATAAGCTCATCCGGAGCATAATTTTGTGCTGCAACAGGCATAATAGACAAGATTACAAAACTTAAATATAAAAAAATTTTTTTTAGCATATTAATCCCCTTTGTATTCCTATTATCCATCATTACTTAAATTGTTCATTAGACATTAGAAAAATTTACAGTTTAATTATTTTTTCTTTTAGAATTTTAATCATCAATTTGTAGAAGTGATTATTAATTACATTTATTAACATGTAATGGATTTTTAGTATTCTTTTACATAAAATGTTATTGTGAAAGGATTATTATGGAATTAATTTTAGACATTTTATATTTATACGTAGCAGTATATTCTTTATACTTTTTAGCATTAGCTATTAGAAATCTTAATGATAGACCTTTTAAAATTGAAAAAAGATATTCTCAATATGAAGAAAAAGATAATCTTGCAGTAGTTATTTATGCAAGAAATAACAAACTTACTTTAGAAAATCTTATCAAAGAACTAAAGATGCAAGATTACCCAATTAATAACTTTAGAGTATTTGTTATTTTAGATAATTGTTCTGATGGTTCCGAACAACTTTTTATTAACGAAACTTTTGTTAATTTAATCAACATTACAGGTGTAGGAACTGTTGGAAAAGACCAAGCAATTTCAATGCTAATTGAAAGATTATCTAAAGACCAAACAATTGATTCATATGTATTTATGGATGCTGATAGAAGTATACCAGGAAATTTCTTAACAACAGTAAATTCTGCTCTTATTAAAAATAGCGCATTAAGTGGTGAAACATTAATTATAACAGATAACTTAGGACCTGTTGATAAAATTAAAGCTGCTTACCAAAAATATCATATGAACTTTATGCGAAAAGCACGTTCATTATTTGGACTTGCAGCTAGTGCAGATTCTGGAGTTTTCATCATTAAAAAAGATATTGTTGATGAAATTGGTTCTATTAATTTCAAAGACATTAATACAGAATTAAAATATAGTATGCTTCTATCAAAAATAAAATGTCCTTGCACATATAATCCAAATATTCAAACTTATGTTGATACAGCAAATTATGAATTTAGAAAACCTAGACTATCAGCAAGATTAGACTTATTCAAAAATTGTTTCTCTCAAATTTGGTCAAACAATTTTATATTTGCAGAACACACATTTTCTCTATTAAATCCTAATATCTGGATGATATTAATTATATATGCTGTAATAATGAAACATTCTTACAGATACTACTTCTTTGTAGATTTCAAAATTGTTCTTTTCACATTCTTAATTCTTGTCGCAGGATTTGGAATTAGCTTAATCAATTCTAAATTAAGATTTAGAGAAATTGTATTATTATGTCTATATCCAATATATTCTCTATGCCATATTATAAAAAATCTTCCTCCAATAAGAATTATAAGAGCCAAAATTACTCAAAGAGAAGATTTGCCAGAAGACACTGAAAAACTTGCTATAGAAGCATTTGTAATGAACAATGCAGGTAGAGAATTACCTTGTAAACTTGAATTTATATCAGAATCAGGACTTGCTAAAATCAAATTTATGTACAAAAACAAAAAATTTGTAACAGGCAGACATCTTAGAATGATTGATGCTTTACAAGAAATCAGACAAAAATTATATGATTACGGTTTTGTTCTAAAAATATGCAGCTGCTGCAAATACTTTACATCAAACGTAGACGGCTCTACTAATATGTTGAAAGGTTTCTGTAACAGTGATTATCCAAGCCCCTCAATAAACGGACAAAAACCAACACTAATTTGGAACTCTTGTACTGATTTTGAACCGGCAAAAGTAACAAATTTACTTGAAGAAATGGCTAACGAACAAGAGATTGAGGGATAATCTCATTAAGCATATAAAAAGATCCGCATACTATTTTTAAATAATCTTGCGGTAATTCATCCAAAGATTTAAAAATTTTAGAAGGAAACTCACAAGACTCCTGTAACTCTTTTATAGAGCAGGAGTTTTGATTATTAAAATGATAAAAATAAATTTCATTACCTTTAGAAAATAATATTTCCATCATTTTTTTATAATCTTTATTTCTTAAACAGCCAAACACAAAACAACGTTTTGAATTTGGGAAATACAAATCTAAACTTTCTCGAAGCGCCATAGCCCCATTTGGATTATGAGAACCATCAATAATTAAATTGTCCTTACATATTTGAAATCTACAAGGGTGCTTAACTTTTTTAATTCCTTCTTGGATAATTTCTTCTGAAATATTTGGGAATACATGTCTTACAGCAGTTAATGCTAATGATAAATTCTCTTGCTGACAAGTACCTTTTAATGCTAAATTTGTAGGATCTTCAAAAGGTGCAACCATTACAAATAAAGAATTGCATTCATCTGCTTTGTCTTTTATTTCTTCATACCCTTCACAAGTGAATATAGGACAATCTGGTTTTATAATACCAGCCTTTTCAAACGCAATTTTAGATCTTGTATTCCCTAATCTTTCAGTATGGTCTAAATCAATATGAGTAATTATTGCACAAAGATTTGATTTAATAACATTTGTAGCATCAAATCTACCGCCTAAGCCTGTTTCTAAAACAACAACTTCAACATTATTATCAGAGAAATATTTAAACATCACAGTAGTTAATATTTCAAATTCTGTCAAATGTATATTATTTTCATCTGCAATTTTCACAATTTCAAATACATAATTTGCAAAATCATCTTTTGAAATATCCACACCATTAATTTTAATTCTTTCAGTATAATCAAAAATATGAGGACTTGTATAAAGTCCAGTTTTTATACCAGCACAATTCAAAATTGATGCGATTATAGCACAAACAGATCCCTTACCATTAGTGCCAGCGACATGTATACATTTTAGATTATCTTGAGGATTCCCCAATAAATCCAATATCGCAGAAATTCTATCAAGTCCTAAATTAATATAAAATTTGCCTTGAGAAGTCAATAAATCTATTGCATTTTTATAACTATTTTCCATTTGCAATTTCTCTTAATTGTTCAACAATTTTTTCAGTACCGTCTAATTTGGCTAAAGCATAAGAATTTTTTTGTAATTGAGCTAGTTTTTGTCTGTCATTTACCAAAGATAAAACCGCTTCTTTTAAAGTATTTTCATTAATTTCATTATCTTCAATATACAACCCTGCATTTTTTTCAACCATAAATTTTGCATTCTTACGTTGATGATCAGCAGCTGCATGAGGATAAGGTACAAAAATAGGGGCAATTGCTGATGCACATATTTCAGAAATACTCAAAGAACCAGAACGAGATACAGCAATATCAGAGGCTTTTAAAACTGATACCATATCTTCAAAATAAGGTCTGATAATAATGTTAGAATCAATCTCATATTCAGGGTAAACACGAATTAACTGTTCTAAAACTCTTTCATAATTCTTTTTACCTGTCTGAAAAATTATTTGCAAATCATAATCTTTTGAAAAAGATCTTAATGTCTCCACAGCAGCATTGTTAATAGATCTTGCACCTTGAGATCCACCCATAATACAAAGCGTCAATTTATCCTTAAGTCCTAAAGATTTTCTAGCATCTTCTTTAGTTAAATCCTTAAAAGCTGAACGGATAGGATTTCCATTGACCTTACAATTAGCATTACTTATAGAGTTACAAGCACATTCAAATGCAACAGACACACATTTTGCATCTTTAGAAAGTTTTCTTGTAACTAATCCAGGCTGAGCATCACAATCATGCATCATATAAGGAACATTTAAAATACGACAAGCCATTAAAGCAGGTGCAGAAACATATCCACCAGTTCCAAACACAGCATCAGGCTTATATTTTTTAATATAATAACAACATTTCATAACAGCAATACTAAGCTGAATAATCCATTTTAAAAGTTCAAAACATATTTTTCTAGGCATACCATGAATATTTATTCCTAAAAATTGATATCCTTTTTGAGAAACAATATCAAATTCTAGATTTTTAGGATTCCCGATATAATAAATTTCATCACCTTTTAAACTTTCCGCAACAGCAATTGCCGGATAAATGTGACCGCCTGTACCTCCACCTGTTATAAAAAATCTACTCATTAAAATCTATTCCTTATCTTTTTAATTCTTTTTTTAGATATATTTAAAAGTATTCCTACCATAATCAAAGACACGATTAAAGAAGAACCGCCATAACTAATAAATGGTAACGGAACACCTGTTGTCGGCAAGAATGAACTTGCAACACTCATATTCATAAATGCTTGGAATGTAATAGAAAAAGTAATCCCTACAGCCAACAATTTTCCATACATATCTGGGCATCTTGCCGCAATCACAAACCCTCTTTGCATAAATGTAAAGAAAAGCCCGATTACCAAAATACACCCAACAAGCCCTAATTCTTCTGCAATAATTGCAAAAATAAAGTCTGTATGACATTCAGGCAAATATGATAATTTTTGTATTGAACCGCCATATCCAACACCGCTAAAACCTCCTGATGCAAAAGCAATAAGAGATTGAATAATATTATAACCAGCCCCTAATGGATCAGATTCAGGGTGTCTCCAAGTTTTTATACGCTGCAACTGATAAGGTTTAATAATTGTCGTAAGCCCGATTACCAATGTAACAAACATTGTACCGACACAGCTTAAAAACAACTTCATAGAACCACCAGCAGCCATATACATAACAACAGTTGTCATTCCAAGTAATATAACCATTGACAAATTAGGCTGAATAAAAATTAATCCTGCCATCGCAATTATTGGAAAAAATGCCCATACCCATTTATTTTGATCAAACAAATTAGCATCTTTTCTAAAAGCATTTGCCAATAATAAAACAACAGCCGGTTTTGCAAACTCAGAAGGTTGTAATTGAAAACCAGCAATATTAATCCAACGTTTAGCACCGTTTACAACAACACCTAAAGGAGTAAAGTCAACTAAAAATAAAGATAACAAAATCGCTGACATTATTATTACATTCCAATCTGAAAGTTTTTTATAATCATAATTCATAAAAAATTTCAAACCGAAAAAACCTACAACAAAACAAATCAATTGTTTTATCAAAAATTGAGCAGGATTACCTCCCTCATCTAAACATTTAGGAGCTGTAGCTGAAAAAATAGCTAAAAAACCTATTATGACAAGGAAAGCTACGACAATTAAAAGAGTCTTGTCTGGGGATGAAATTATAATACTTTGAATAGGCTGATCGCCTCTATTATCATGAGGTTCTCTTCTAATTGATCTTTGATAAGACATATTCTTTGAATACCTTTCCTCTTTCCTCATAGCCGCTAAACATATCGAAACTTGCACAAGCAGGTGATAACAATACAACATCTGGATTTAACTCAATTGATTTATCTATTGCATCTTGCATTGTACTTTCTCTTATTATGCTATCAAATCCGTTAGTTCTCAAATTTTCTTCAAATCTGTCTGCTGCTTCACCTATCAAAATAACATTTTTGATATGTTTTTTTATAGCGTCACAAAATTCTTTTAAATCAGTATTTTTATCGCGTCCACCTGCAATTAAAGCCACATCACAATTGTTAAAAGAATTTATAGCAACTAAACTAGCTTCAGGATTTGTCGCTTTTGAATCGTTATAGAAAATTGTTTTTCCACTTTGTGCAAATTTTTCAAGTCTATGTTCTGGGACCTTAAATGACATTATTGATGATTTTATGTCATCATTTGAAATACCTTCCAATTTCGCAACAATTACAGCACACATTACATTTTGATAATTATGATTTCCAATCAAAGGACAATCTTTTAAATCAATAATTTTTTCAACTTTACCATCTCTTTTGAAAAATATTGTATCATCTTTTATAAATGAACAATTATCTCCAATTTCTCCGTCAAATAAAAATACAGTTCCGTCACATTCTTTAGAAAATTCTAAAAGCCTTTCATCTTTAGCATTTAAAACTGAAAAAGCAGGAGCTTGAGGTGATTTAAAAATCTTAGCTTTTGCTTTAAAATAATTTTCCAAACCTCCATGCCAGTCAATATGATCAGGTGTAAAATTAGTAAAAACTGAAATTTGAGGCTGGAACGCATTACTGTATTCTAATTGAAAAGAACTGCATTCACAAACCATAAAATCAACATCTTTATCCAACAAATCGCAAGGAGGTACTCCATAATTTCCGCAAGGTTCAGCTTTATACTCGCTTGATAAAATATGAGCAGTCAACGCTGTTGTTGTTGTTTTGCCATTTGTACCTGTAATTGCAACAAAAGGAGTTCCTGTCTGCGTATATGCTAATTCAATTTCAGAAATAACTTTAATCTTATATTCTTTTAATTTATTCATTATCTCAGAACGAGGTGGAATTCCAGGACTTGTAACTGCGATATATGAATCTTTAATAAATTCATCACTATGTCCACCCATTTCAATATTTATACCAAGAGCTCTTAATTCTTTTAATTTTTCAGCATCTTCCGGTTTTTCATCTCTATACTCTGTAATATAAACATCTGCACCTTGGCTGTTTAAATACTTCGCAGCAGATATACCACTTTTTGAAAAGCCTAATACCAAAACTTTTTTATCTAAAAATTTCAAATTTGGACATATTGATTTCATTATAAAATACCTCTATTAAATAAGACATAAAGAATTATTGCGCTAATTGATAAAATTGCTGAAACGAGCGCAAATACACAAACAATTTTCTTTTCACTCCATTCACATAATTCAAAATGATGATGAATAGGAGCCATTTTAAAAACTCTTTTACCTGTTGTTTTGAAACTTGTAACCTGAATAATAACTGATAAAGTTTCCATAACAAAAACACCTGCAATTAATACAAGCAAAATTTCAAATTTACCCATAACCGCAACAGTTCCTAACAAACCACCAATTGCTAATGATCCTGTATCACCCATAAACACTTGAGCTTTAGGTTTATTATATTTTAAAAATCCAGCTAAAGCACCAGCTACACAACCTGAAATTATTGCAGCTTCAGGATATCCTGAAAATAAACAAATCAGCGCACAAGCTAAGAATGAAAAAATACCTGTAGATGCAGCCAATCCGTCTAAACCATCTGTTAAATTATAAGCATTAGATGCTCCTGTAATTACAAATACCGCAAATATTGGATATAACCAACCTAAATGTAAAATATAATGTCCAATAGCAACATCTCCTGCACTTGCTTTTGACATCATCAAATACAAAGTAGGTAACATTGCAATTGCAATTTGTCTTAACAATTTTCCTCTCGGAGTAAGCCCATCATTACCTTTTCCTTTAATTTTTATATAATCATCTTGAAAGCCTGCGAATGTATAAAACAATAAAGTTAACAAGATGATAAAAGCTTCGGTATTAAGTCTTTGCGCCATAGCAAGAGTAATAATAGAACCTAAAATTATTGCTAAAATTATAAAAATTCCGCCTGTAGTAGGTGTTCCCTGTTTTTTCGCGTGTGCTTCGGGGGCACAATCTTTTACATATTGACCAATCATGTGCTTTCTCAAAAAATCAATATATGGTACTCCAAAAAGCAAACATAATATTAAACCTAGTAAAAACGCAACTGCAAGCATTATCATATTTGTTATCCCTCTTTCACTACTTCTTTATTATTTTTTATCTCATTATCTGGAGATTTTTCATCACCTTTTAAATTCTCAATTATTTCTTCAAACTTCATTGAACGAGAAGCCTTTAAGAATATTGTAATACCAGCATTCAGATTATCAAGAATGTAACGAGATGTTGCAATATTATCTTCAAAATGCATTACATCAAAACCATATTTTAAAAGTTCTTTTCCGATATATTCTGCTAAATTTCCAACAGTTAAGAATTTAACATCTTTCCCTTTAAACTTTTTACCAATAAATTCTCCAACTTCTCTATGAAATTCAATTTCATTTTCTCCTAACTCACCCATATTTCCTAAAATCACAACTGGATTAGGATAAAGTTCAATAAATGTAGATACAGAAGCCTTCATTGATTCAGGATTAGCGTTATAACTATCATTTATAATATTAAAGCCTGCAACATTTTGAGATTCCCAACGCTTTTCAATAGGGTGATACTTAGACAAACCTTGTCTTATTTCATCATAAGACATACCAAGCATATACCCTATTTCAATCGCTGATAGAGAATTTTCGATATTATAATCCCCCTCGACATTTAGCTCATATTCTTTATCTTTATATACAAATTTTGAATACCCAGTTCTTTTTTCTAAAATTTTCACATCATTAATTGAATAGAAGACTTTTTCTCCTGGAAAATTTGCAAACTTTTTAATTCGATCACTGTTGTTTGCAATAAGAGCTCTTTTCAAAAACTTAGTAATCTCACATTTAGCTTTCGCAATATTATCAAGACTACCTAAACGCCCAATATGAGCAGAACCTGCATTGGTAATTACAGCATAATCTGGTTCTGCATATTTTGTAATCAATTCAATTTCTCCAAAACCTCTCATACCCATTTCAACAATTAATACTTGAGTATCTTCAGGCATTGAAAGTACTGTCTGACAAAAACCTATTTCATTATTATGATTTGAATAAGTTTTATGTGTTCTGAATTTTTCAGCAACAACTGAATACACCATTTCTTTAGTTGTAGTTTTACCTGAACTGCCTGTAATTCCAATTACAACAGGCTTATATTTTTTACGCGCATAATTTGCTATATTCAAATAAGCTATAAGAGAATCAGAAACTTTCATTGAAAAATCAGAAGGACAACTATCTTTTGTACAGAAACAACCGGCAGCACCTGCTTCTATTGCCTTATCACAAAAATTTTCGCCGTCAAAACTTGCACCTTTTAACGGCAAATATATATCTCTGGGTTTTATTGTTCTAGTGTCAGTGGAAATTTCATATTCGCCATCTAAATTCCCTTTTACCTGAGCCCCAGTAGCTGCTCTTAATTCTTCAACAGTAAATTTCATTTTCAAAAAATTCTCCCTCTTAAATAATTTTAACCCAAACAAAACACTAAAAACACAAAGTTAATAAATGTTAATAGTGCTTGACAAGGGGCATTGAGCAAGTGATAATATTTATGTATTAGTATGCGGTAACTCGTTAATAATTTTTCAAAAGCTTTTAAAGCAAACCAGATGCGAGGGACAAGTCATTCTGAAACATATAAAACGGAGTAAATTTACCCGAGTGCATTAAACCAATCAAAGTCTACAAAAATATGTTTCAAAATTCTTCAAAACCGTCAAAAGGCGGCACAAAAAATCCCGTAAGCTGTAATGAAAAAACGAAACCCAAGTAGAAAGGAAAAACAAACATGTTCGCAATCGTAGAAACAGGCGGAAAACAATATCAAGTAGAAGAAGGAAGATATCTTGATGTTGAATTATTAGACGGCGAAAAAGATTCAAAAGTAGTTTTTGATAAAGTCGTAATGATCGTTAACGGTAAAAAATCAAAAGTAGGACAACCTTACGTTGCAGGTGCTTCTGCTGAAGGTACAATCGTTAAACATGACAAAGAAAAGAAAATTATTGTTTACAAACAAAGACCTAAAAAAGGTTACAGAAAAAAACAAGGACACAGACAAGGCTTCACAAGAGTAATGATTTCTAAAATCAGAACATCAGCTCAAAAAAAATCAGCAGAAACAACTGAAGAAGCTTAATCAAAACAAAAAAGTAATACAAAAATAATTACAAGGAGAATATAAAAATGGCACATAAGAAAGGTATGGGATCTACCCGTAACGGTCGTGACTCCGAAGCGAAGCGTTTAGGCGTTAAAAAATTCGGCGGAGAAATCGTTAAAGCTGGTAACATTCTTGTTCGTCAAAGAGGAACAAAAGTACATCCTGGTAACAACGTAGGTATCGGATCAGATGATACTTTATATGCTTTAATTGACGGTCAAGTTAAATTTGAAGCTCACAGACGTGACAGAAAACAAGTTAGTGTTTACGCTGTGTAACTAAACATTATCAAATAAAAAAGCTCCCTAAAACAGGGAGCTTTTTTTAATATGTCATCTCCCAATTATCATTCAAAATTTTTCCAAAACAGCCAGTCCAAGAATTATTTGCTGAATAGCAGTCTGAATCAAAATTAGAGTTTCTATCATCCTTATCAGGTTTTTCCCCATCATTCGACCAATCATCAACAGTTCCATCATTATAAATATAAATTGCAAACATATCACGGCCTGCAATATTAGGGCCTTTAGGACCATTTATATCAACATATAAAATTGCTATTGTATCTAATCGAATAGATGACCTGAATGTTATAGCAGCACCACTTGCAATTGCAATAGAGTAATCTAGCAGAGTTCCAATATGCTCGGAATCATTAATTTTTCTATAATTACTATTTGGAGCAAAACAAGGTTCTGCATCTTCTCCACAATCATTGACCACATTAAAATAAGATTTAAAAAATAACTTTAAAGCATCATTACTAATCAACCCTGCTTCCTTTAAATTTAAAGCATTTCTATCTGTTTGGTATTGGATTAATGCTTGAGATAATTCATTATAAAATTTATGTAATTGGGTTACATAAGTCTTTCTTTGATGATTTTGCATCAAAGTCGGGACTGTCATTGCGGATACAACACCAATTATCCCTAAAGTAACTAACACTTCTGCAAGGGTAAAACCAACAAGAGAGCTTAGATTACGCCCCCCCCCCGCGTTTTGCGACCATTGAATCTTTTCATAACTAGCTCCTTTCTTAATCCATATATTTATTATAACAGATATTCCAAAAGTTTCAACTAATCAACTATTTTTATTCTACCATCATCTTTTATATCAATAGGTTCAGTATGTTTATGCATATAATCTTCAATACATTTGCAAACATCAAAATCATAGATTTTTTCAGCTTGTTTATATTTATTTAGCATTGTAAACCCATCGTGTCCTTGTGCATAATAATCTGTTAATGCAGTTTTATACATCTTATCAGTTCTTGGATTATTAATATTTATAGGTGTCTCATTACCATTTTTATCAACAAAAGAAGCTGATTTTAATTCTCCATTTTTAGAAATTGTATATTTTAAACCTGAAACATGAACAATTCCCGGTTTGTTATTTGTGTTCACTAATGACTTAGAAGAAACTCTTAGCATATCTACTATTTCTTTTTCTGAATAATTTGCAACTACCATTTTATTTTTAAAAGGGGAAATATCTTCAAGCCATCTTGTATCTAATTTACCTGGTTCAAAAAATCCTCTAATTGTCGCTGAACCAAATAAGGCAATATCTGTATCCAATTCTTCTCTCATGCAATCGCATAAGAAGTTTGCATGCCCGCTTGGCTCAATTGAAGCATTTTTAAGTGGCGGAGGAGCAGAATTGATAACTCCTACAACTTTTGGTTTTCCTAGAATTTTTTCAAACACATATCTTACAACTGGACTACGTTTAAAACCTCTTGTACTAGTAACATTATTTTGAATTTTTGTCATTACACCATTATTATTCCATTCTACATTCAAAACACCAAAATAATTTCCGTCACGACCGGCTTGCGTAATAACAACAGGTTCTCCTGATTTAGAATTAAATAAATTAACACCTGGTTTTACATCTTGAACAAAATTATGTGAATGCCCACCTAATATTATATCAATACCTTCGGTTTCTTTTGCAATTTTTTGATCATACCCAAAACCAACATGGGATAATAGAATAATTCTATTTACCCCTTGTTCTTTTAACTTATTAACCTCTGTTTGAACATCTTTTATAGTACTTTCAATACCATCAATCTTTAAATCTTCAAAAAGTTTTCCATATTTTAATCTTGAAAATAAATCAACCGGAGAAACACCAATTATTCCGTATTTATTTCCGTTAACTTCTTGAATATAAGATTTTTCAACTTTTTTATACAATGGATTATCAGGCTTAATATTTATATTACAAGCTAACATTTTATAACCCATTTGAGGAATTAATTCTGCAATATGCTTAGGCATATCATATTCATGGTTCCCCATAGCTGACGCCATAATACCCATAATGTTTTGAGCTTCAACCATAACCTGATTTGCTTTCACAGGCTCTCCTAATTGAATATCTCCTGATGACAGCTTCAATTTATCGGTAGGTACAGAAGGAATAAATGCATCAAAAGCATTTGAAGCCGTAATAGTTCTTTCCATATTTATTGACTTGCCATGGAAATCGTTTATATAAAAAATACTGGACCTATTAGGATTATTAGCTTCTGTTTTACTGTTTGGCGATTTTCTTAAAAGCGCCTGAGCCATTAAATTCGATTGTGGAGTATTTATGGGCGTTATCATCTAATCTAATTCCCTTTAGCATTAAACACCCTAAAAAAAATTTTTGCTATATTAAAAATAAAAGGTTTACAAAAGTTATAATTCAAATTCCATTGTCTTAACATCCCATTTTTCTTTTAATTCTTTTATTAACTTTTCTGCATTTTTTAAAACTTCTAATAAGACAATGCCTGAATTCACACAAGTATCTTTTTGCACTGGATGCAATCCAACTCTTGTTTTTATATCACAACCATAAGTTGTAATAATCTTTTGAAATTCAATAGCATCTTCTAATCGATTTTTTAAAATAACACCAATAATTGTAGTTTTCATATACTCATCTCCATATTTAAAACCATAATAAATTTCTATAAAAAAAATAACATCCCCTGAGGGATATTATCTTTTATTAATTTTGATGAGTATTTATAATTTATTTTTCGAGCTCATCCATAGCTTGAAGCTGTTTTTTCTTGTAGTTATAAATTACGGCATCTACAAGAAGCTCATAAGATTTCATATTCTCGATATTCGGGAATTCTTCTTTGAGTTGTTCTCTGACCATTGCTTCCAGCTTACGTTCGTCAGAACTTGATTTTAATTCGTCAACTCCGCTAATCATTCTTATATATTCAGGAGATGATTTGTCAATATTGTGATTCATAAAATTTAGCCAGCGTAATTTAGGGCTAATATGTTTTCCTAAAGATTTTACGACTTTTAAATTTTTTAATCGGTTTAACATGAAGTTGACTCCTACCATTTATTGTTAATTTTTATATTACCTACTTCGTACTATTGTAAAGTATCCTGAAAAAAATAATTTACTTTTTTACAAAGATTGTTTACAATTCTTTATAATTTACTGAAATCTGCTAAGTGATTATATTTGCCTTTCAACATAGTAAGAAGAGCTAATCTGTTTTCCTTAACATTTTCATCTTTATCCATTACAAGAACATCGTTAAAGAACTTTTCGACAGATGGATTAATTTCTTCTAACTGCTTCAAATAAGCGTCATAATCTAAATCTTCACTTACTGTTTCAATCTGATTTAACAACATGCTCTCAGCAGGTTCTTTAAATAAATTCTTATTAACAGATTTTTTAGAATCTTCTTTTAAAATTCTCAATACTCTGTTAGCACTTTCTAATACTGCTTCTGAATTCAATTTTGAAACAGCTTCTACACGTTTGATATAATCAGTTAAATCAACAAGCGGATTTTTATTAGCAGCACAAGCCTCTAATACATTTTTAGAATATTTTTCAGACAAGAAAATTATTAATCTTTGAATAAAGAATTCATAAATTTCATCTGTGACTTTACCTGATACTCTGCTAATACAAGATCCTGCAGCTTTTTTGAATTTATCAGCAATATTTTCACCTTCTGTAGATACAGGAAGTAATAATAAAGTTTCAGTAATCAATTTAGTCAAATCAATTTTTAAATCGTTTGCTAAAATAGTTCTGATAACACCTAAAGCCGCACGGCGAACACCTAGAGGGTCTGAAGATCCGGTAGGTTTTTTACCTTCTGCAAATACTGCACAAATTGTATCTATTTTATCGGCAATACCAACAATTTGTCCCTCAGTTGTAACGGCAATTTCACCATCTGCGTTAAGAGGGAAATAATGTTCTTTAATACCTTCACAAACACAATCAGGTTCACCTGATACTCTTGCATAATCAGCACCGATAAATCCTTGCAATTCAGTAAATTCAAATACTAAGTTTGTTGTCAAATCAGCTTTTGCAAGAAGTGCAGTTCTTTCAACAGTCGGATTGTTTCCAACCATTAATTTAGATAATTTAACAAGTCTTTGAGCCTTATCATACATAGAGCCCATACCTTTTTGGAATGTAATACCCTTCAAGTCTTCAACATAATCAGCTAAAGGCTTTTTAGTATCTTCATTAAAGAAAAATACAGCATCGTCTAAACGAGCTTTAATAACTCTTACATTACCTGCTTTAATATTTTCAAACTCATCTCCAAGATAATTTGTCATAGTGATAAATTTATTAATTAATTTACCATCTTTATACAAAGCGAAATATCTTTGGTGAACAGCCATTACAGTAACAACAAGTTCTTCCGGTAATCTTAAATAATCAGGATTAAACTCACATACAGCAGGCACAGGATATTCAGTAATAAATGTTACTTCTTCCAATAAATCATCTGTATAATAAGGAGTTGCTCCCAATTTTGCAGCTTCTTCTTTAGCTCTGTCAATAATTCTTTGTTTTCTTTCTTCCTGATCAACAATTACGCAACAGTTACGCATAATTTCTACGTAATCATCAGGGTTATTAATATACACATTTTGTTGAGCAAATCTATGACCACGTGTCACATTAGAGCTTTCTTTATCAATAATTTTAATTTTAACTTCTTCTCTATCCAAAATAGATACGACCCATCTTATAGGACGAGAAAATTTTTCATCATTGTCAGCCCATCTCATAAAGTGAGAGCCTTGCAATTTTAAAACTATTGATGGAACATTTTCTTTTAACAAATCAACAATAGATTTTCCTTTGATTGTAATTTTTGCATGGATATAATCATCTTCAATATACAAATCTTCAGGATTAATACCGTTTTTTCTGCAAAAACCTTCTCCGGCTTTTGTCAAATTTCCATTTTCATCGTATGCAACTTTTTTAATAGGTCCTTTTACAACTTTAATTTCATCTTTACTTTCTTTTTCAAGACCTGAAACGATTACAGCTAATCTTCTTGGTGTTGCATATACTTTAACATCTTCAAATTCAACTTTATTTGAATTCAAGAAGTTTTCAAAACCTGTTTTTAATTGTTGAATTGCTGACGGGATAAATTTATAAGGTAATTCTTCACATCCAACTTCTAATAAATATTTACTCATAATGTTTCCTTTAAATTATATATAATCTTAATACAATTATAGTTTATCAAAACTGAAAGTAAAGCAAACAAAAAACTTTTTTACAGATATAAAAACCTGTTAGCAATTTATGAACATTCTTGAAAATTAACCAATAAAAAATTGCGCTTGGCGCGATTCGAACGCGCGACCTATCCCTTAAAAGGGGAGTGCTCTACCTGCTGAGCTACAAGCGCAAATTTATAAATGCTATTCATTTCGTCAGTGATATTATCTTAGCAAGAACAAAATTTAATGTCAACACTTTTATTAAAAAAAAATTACGATCTTAAAAAAGATCGTAATTTTCAAGCTATTTTAGATGAATATACTTCTTTGCGCAGTCAAACATGGAATTCACGAGAGCTGCATTTGAATAAATATTCATGCCATTTGATTCTAATACCTGCTTCATTCGTTTTTCCCACATCGAGTAAATATCATCTTTACTTAAATCTAGAACTTGAGCTATCATTGTAAGCTCTTTAAAATCAATCGGGATTGGCAAAGATCCTCGAAGCATGTCAACAATATCTAAACGTTTTTTTCTTGGGAATGCTTTCAAAAAATTGACAGTTGTCATGCCTTTTTCTTTCATTACATCTTTAAAAAATTCAACAGAATCATCTATTAAAATAGGTTCCTGAGGAATTTTATATTCTTCGAACTCTTCAGGCTGAATTTCCATGACTGTTGCAATTCTTTCTAAAGTAGTACCGCGAGTTGAAAATGGAATTGCATCGTCAATTAAATTGTAAACATAAGACAGTGTCACACCAATCATTTCAGCAAAATCCTTTTTATGTAGAGAGTTTTTTTCTAAGAATTTTGCAACTTTTTCTGAACTTTTTTCTTGAATTATCGGTTTATTCTTCATAGTCACATCCTCTTCTTTTAGCATTTTTAAAATAAATGTTTTCTATCTTTTTGTTAAGCGTAAAGATGGTAAATCCCAACGGTAATATTTATTTACGTTAAAATAATAAATATAAAGGATTATAAAATATGAAATTAATCGTAGGACTAGGAAATATAGGCGACAAATACTGCTTTACAAGACATAATGCAGGATTTATGGTACTTGATAAATGGGCATTAGATAACAATATTTCATTCAGAGAAGAAAAAAAACTCAAATGCTTTATTGCAAAAATGGGAGATAATCTGCTTATCAAACCAACAACTTTCATGAATTTGTCAGGTGAAGCAGTAAGAGCTGTTATGGATTATTATAAAATTGATGTAAAAGATATTTTGATTGTCTATGACGACATTGCACTTGATTTAGGTAGAATAAGATTTAGAGCAAACGGTTCTGATGGCGGTCATAACGGCATAAAATCAATTATTAAACATGTAGGTACTAAAGAATTTGACAGATTAAAAATAGGAATTGGCCCACAACCAAATATTCCTTCAGAAAATTATGTACTACAAAATTTTCCGAAGGAACAACATGACGAATTAAAAAATGTTTTAATCAAAGCCGATAAAGCGATTGAATTTTACCTAGAAAATGGAATTCAAAAAGCGCAAAACCAATTTAATTAAAAACCTACAGGATAATCTTTTTTAAATTCAAACCCATCCTCAATAAAAAGTTGAGAACAAGCAGGAACTGCAATACCTATATCAGATGATTTACATCTGGTTATTAAATCATCCCTTGTATATTTTTTTCTCTCAGATTTACTCATTGGTAATAAAGCAACAGTATCTTTTGCTGCATCCAAAGAATCCACCGGACGTTTCCCAAAATAAAATAATGTTTTACCAGCAACTAGTTTTATCTTTTTCTTTGGATCTCGAGTTTTTTTATAATTAGGAACAACTGCAAAAGCCCCTCCATAAATATTTACCGCTACACCATTCGGCAAAATAAAACTCTTTCCATACAATACAGAAGCCACCCCCGTATCAAAAATATCTCCTAAACCAGAGCTATTTATTTTAACATTATCTGATAAATTATCTTTCAAATAATCTTCAAAAAGCGCATTAGCACATTCTGTAAATTCATAACCTGTTGGACAAGCATCTTTTCTATACTCTAATGCGTAATAACTACTGAATGGGATACCTGTCAAAGATTGTTCTTTTGCTATAGCATTTGACAATATCGAATAAGTTTGCTTTAACTTTGTTGCAATAACTTTTTTTTGATAATTTGCAATCAAAGTTGGTAATGTCATTGCTGCAACAACACCTATTATCCCTAAGGTTATTAATACTTCAGCGAGAGTAAAACCTTGCTTATTCTTATAGTGATGTATCATATCACTAATATAGCATTTTGAATTTACATTTTCAACTCCTGAAAAACCTTGTGGAGCAAGCTCTAAATTGCCCCCCCCCCGACATTACTAAATCTTTTCATTTCTTGCTCCTTTCTTATTTCCATTACTTATTTTAACATATCATTTTAAACTACTCAATATAATAATTAAGTTTAATTAATTATTTTAAAAATTTATTTAAGATTTTTAATTAGAAACTATTTCCAAAAAGATTCATCATATAGAGCACGATTAGCACATCCAATACCATTCATTGGACTTGTTGAATATTGATTACAATAGCTATCAGCATTCTTTTCATACTTTGTACCAACAGCACCCATTGGCAATAATTTTCCACTATCTGTTAGTTCAAAAGTAAATAAATCCCGTCCCCATTTATTAGGTCTTTTCTTGAAACCATTCACATCCACGGAAACAAAAACATTACCAACAGAATTTGTAACTATATTATTTTCGAAAAAATACATCATACCATCGGATAATACATACTGTCCATCATCAAAATATGCTATTTGAATATCAGCAGTATTATTATAATTTTTATATATATTATTCTTATTTTCTGAATCATCATAAAAATAAATACACGCAGTGCTTTCTGTACCTTTACCACAATCAATTGCACCTTTAAAATATGGTAAAAGTGCCTTTTTAAAAGCCCCAATTTCTGTATTAAAAGTAGATTTTGTTGGGACTTCTCCTAGATCTTTTTGATACATTAATAAAGCTTGTTGTAAAGTGGAATAAGCTTTTTTTAAAGCTTCTTGACGTTCTTTTTTTTCAGTATTATTAATAACTGCAGGTAATGTAAGAGCAGCGACAACCCCTATTATACCTAAAGTTATCAAAACCTCCGCTAATGTAAAACCAAATCGGTCATTGCGAGGCTTATGTCGAAGCAATCCAGCTTTTGTATTTAACAATTGGAGAGAATCTTTAATAGTCTCATACTCTAAATAGCAACATCCTCGAAAGCCTTGTGGAGCAAGCCCTAAATTGCCCCCCCCCCGACATTACTAAATCTCTTCATAACTAGCTCCTTTTTTTTTATATTCCTAAGTTTCATTTTAGCATATTTTTTTTCACAATTCAATAGATACTTAGAATTAGCTTTGTGGTTATAATAATATTTATTTTTAATATATAATTAAACTAAGATAATAATATATAAAGGAGCCTTAAATGAGTTTACAAACAGCAGAACAATTTGAAGAAAATGAACAATATACACAAGCTTTTGAAGAATATAAAAAACTTTATGAAAGAAATCCTAAAGACTTAAGCCTTTTAGAAAGATTGGGACATCTTTCTATGCTTTTAGATAACAAAGAAGAAGCAGCTAAATATTATTCAGAAATTCTAGAATCTGATGCTACAAATGTTCTTGCTTATGAACAGCTAATGGATATTTATGTATCAACTGACAAATATAAATATTATATTTACAGAGGTAATATGCATACAGTAGAACATAAATTAGAACATGCTATCAATGATTATAAAAAAGCTATAAATTGTGCTCAAGAAGACAAAGATATAATTTCTGCAAGATTTGTATTAGGTACCTTATACGAACAAGAGGGAAATAACGTAAAAGCAATTGATGAATATTTAAAAGTTATTGAACACGAAGATTCACATGAAGAAGTCTACATAAGACTTGCAAATTTATATGTAAAAGAAGATGCAATACCTAGCGCCATAGATGTTCTTGAAAGAGGTAGAAAAGCCGGTTTTGACAAAACAAACTTAAAAGAACAACTTGCAGATTTATATTTAAAAAATGGAAATCCTGAAAAAGCAATTGAGATTACATCTGATGAATTGACAAAAGTAAAATGCCTTTTAGATATGGACAAAAAATCTGAAGCTTTTGAAAAACTTCAAAAAATGGAAGGTCAATATAATCACATTCCACAATTCTATTCACTTAAAGCTCAATATTACTATATGACTAAAGATTTTGATAAAGCACTTGAATGTGTAGAAGAATTTGATAAATATGAAAAAAATTCACCACTTACATATCAAATGCGAGCATTAATCTATGAAGAAAAAAATGAAGATTATAACTCTTACCTAAATTGGGGTAAATACAATTTAGTAAGAGGAAATAAAGATATTGCAATTAATGAATTTTTAAATGCAAACCAAATAAAAGATGATGATATTAATCTTTTAAACACACTTGCAATGCTTTTGGAAGAATCTGGAGATAAAAATCACGCTATGGAATTTTATGAAAAAATTTCAAAACTTGATGAAACAGACAAAAAATCTCTCCAAAAATTAGCAGAATTCAGAGAAAGCATCGGAGATTACAAATCTCAAGCAGAATATCTCTTAAAACTTTACCATCTTGATAAAAGAAATTCTACAACAGTAAGACAACTTGGTGAAGCATACGAAAAACTAAGAAACAAACCTGCTGCCGTTGAATGCTATGAAAAATATTTGGAAATAGGTAAAGGAAATCCTGATTATTCTAAAATTCAACATAAATTAGAAAAATTACAAAATACAGAAATGCAGGAAGAAGAAGGGTTTATTGATAAAATAATGAAATGGTTCAATAAAAACTAAAATAAAGTTCCAAGCATTCCAATATACATTTGGTAAAAAGCAACAGCAACAAATAAAACAACACCACCCATAATAACAATTACTGTGGGCTCAAACATTTTTGTCATTGCTTCTAATGCCATATCGACCTTTTTATCAATAACTTCCGCAGCATCATGCAACATTTTCCCTAAAGTACCAGACTTTTCTCCAGTCGCAATCATTGTAAGCAGAGCATGCGGGATTGCATCAGTAGCCTGAAAAGCCTCTGTCAAAGACTTACCCCTCTTTACAATTGAGATGGAATTTGATATTTTACCTTTTATCGTATGATTTCCAACTGTTTCATTAGAAAGTTCTAAGCCAGACATAATAGGTAATCCGGCATCATATGAAATATGTAGAACAGTTAAAAAATTCGAAAGATTAATATATTTTATAAAATCTGAAACAACAGGAATTTTTAATATAAAATCATCCCATCTGCTTTTAAACTGATAATTTTTAAATAATGATGACACAGCACCACAAGCAGCACCAACACCAATTATTAAAAGCCACCAAAAATGTTCAACAAAACTACATAATCCAACAAGCATAGAAGCTAAAAAAGGTAATTCAGCACCATTAAACGCAAAAACGCCCATAAATGCAGGAAATACAAATTTTGAAAATAATATCAGTAATCCTAGCATAAGAATAATTAATATAGCAGGATATATTGAAGCATTTATAATTTTTCCTTTGATACTATCTTGTTTTCTTAACAATAATAGCATCCTATCAAGTGTAGTTTCTAATTCTCCTGCATTTTCACCAGTTTTTACAAGCCCTGTATATACAGGTCCAAAAACTTTCCCATAAAAACTTTCCAGAGCTTGTGCAAAAGTCATTCCTGATAAAATTCCATCTTTGATTTTTTCACACACAGTTCTTATTTTTAGTTTTGGGGTATTATTTGCAATAGACTGCAATGCCTCAATAATTGGAATTCCCGATGACAATAGGACTTCAAGTTCTGATGTAAACATTATTTTTTCCTGCAATAATAAATGAGAAACATTTATTTGAGAATAATTTATTTCTTCCCTTATTAAATCAGAATATTGCTGACTTTCTTGAGATTGTTCCAAATAAATTTTAGTAGGTAAAAAACCTAATTCTCTAATTTTCTCTCTGGCTTCTCTAGGATTAGATGCTTCTATTTCACCATTAATAATATTATTATTACTTTTTAAAGCATTATATTTATACTTTGCCATAACCAACTTCCAATATATATAATTTAAACTATTTTTGAAAAAATAGCAAGAAAAAAATCCCATCTATTTGATGGGATTTTTTTTATACAACTTCAGAAGTTTCATTCTGTTCTTTTTTTGCTCGCTTTTGCTTTTTCTCAAAGGCAATTTTATCATCTACAAGTTTTATCACAATTGTATCACCCGGAGCATATTTACCTGAAAGAATTTCTTCTGCCAACATATCTTCGATTTTACGTTGAATTAATCTTCTTAGTGGTCTTGCGCCATATGCTT
This sequence comes from Clostridium sp. CAG:768, assembly GCA_000437435.1. GTDB lineage: Bacteria > Cyanobacteriota > Vampirovibrionia > Gastranaerophilales > Gastranaerophilaceae > Stercorousia. The sequence continues at coordinate 69,131 of FR899628.1, forward strand.
CAGAATAACCGTTTTTAGCTAAATGATCTTTAACTTCATCAGTTACTTCTACGGACAATTCACGTTCTGCAAGACGTTTGAACAAATCTTTCAACATCAAGTCAACGATTTGCCTAATTTCTTCTTGTGACAAATGAGCAAATACAATAGTTTCATCAATACGGTTCAAGAATTCCGGTCTGAATGCTTTTTTCATTTCTTCAGAAACTGTTTCTTTAAGTTTTTCATACTTATCTTTAGATTCATCATCACTTGTAGAGAATCCTAATCTTGATGTTGTTGTAATCATGCTTGCACCAACATTAGATGTCATGATAATAATTGTATTTTTAAAGTTTACATGACGACCTTTTGCATCTGTCAAACGACCATCATCTAAAATTTGCAACATGATGTTAAATACATCAGGGTGAGCTTTTTCGATTTCATCAAACAGAATTACACTGTAAGGTTTCTTTCTTACTAATTCTGTCAAATGACCACCGTCATCATAGCCGACATATCCTGGAGGTGAACCGATAAGTTTTGCAGTTGAATGTTTTTCCATGAATTCAGACATATCAACTCTTATCATGTTATCTTCAGAGCCAAACACTGCTTCAGCAAGAGCTTTAGCAAGTTCAGTTTTACCAACACCTGTAGGTCCGCAGAAGATAAAACTTCCAATAGGTCTGTTAGGACTTTTTAAACCTACACGAGCACGTCTTATTGCTTTTGAAATCGCAACAACAGCATCATGCTGACCAATTACTCTAGCATGCAAAGTATCTTCTAATTTTAGAAGTCTTTCACTTTCACCTTCTGTCAATTTAGTTACAGGAACACCAGTCATTGTAGCAATAACTTCTGCAACATTTTCAGCAGTAACAGTTGGTTTATTTGCTTCATGCTCTTCTCTATATTTTTGAGCCATTTCTCTGATTCTGTCTTTCAAATCAGCTTCTTCATCGCGAAGTTGAGATGCCTTTTCAAATTCTTGATTTCTGATTGCATCTTCTTTATCTTTTATTAAAACTCTAAGTTCTTTTTCTAATTCTTTTCCTTCGGGAGAAAGATTTGAAACTTTTAATCTTACTTTAGAAGATGCTTCATCAATTACATCAATTGCTTTGTCAGGCAAAAATCTATCTGTAATATATTTATTAGATAATTTAACAGCAGCAACAATTGCTTCATCAGAAATTATCAATTTATGGTGTTCTTCATATTTTGGTTTTAAACCTTTAATAATTTCAATTGATTCATCTTCAGTCGGTTCATCAATAATTACAGATTGGAAACGACGTTCAAGAGCAGAATCTTTTTCTACATATTTTCTATATTCATCTAATGTAGTAGCACCGATTACTTGAATTTCACCTCTTGATAAGGCTGGTTTCAAGATATTAGCAGCATCGATAGCTCCTTCTGCGGCGCCTGCTCCAATTAATGTATGCATTTCATCAATTACAAGAATAATATTTCCTGCTTGACGAATTTCATCCATAATTTTTTTCAAACGTTCTTCAAATTCACCTCGATACTTAGTACCGGCAACTAATAATCCCATATCAAGTTGAATTACTTTTTTGCCATCTAATATATCTGGAACTTCTGCATTTACAATTCTTATTGCAAGACCTTCTGCAACAGCTGTTTTACCAACACCTGGTTCCCCGATCAATACAGGGTTATTTTTTGTACGTCTTGCAAGAATTTGAATAACGCGTTCAATTTCTTTTTCTCTACCCACAACAGGGTCAAGTCTTAATTCTTGAGCAGCTAAAGTTAAGTCACGACCAAATTCATCTAAACTTGGAGTTTTAGTTTTTCCTCCAGAAGATGATGAAGAACTAGAAGAACCAGATGAAACTGTTTGAGGTTTTGACTCTCCAAGCATTTTAACAACATTACTTCTGATTTTATTTAAATCAACGCCAAGATTTTCTAAAACTCTTGCTGCTACACCTTCACCTTCTCTTATCAAGCCTAATAAAAGATGTTCAGTTCCTATATAATTATGACCTAATTGTCTTGCCTCGTCCCAAGACAATTCTAAAACTCTTTTAGCTCTTGGGGTAAAAGGAATTTCTACAGCAACAAAACCAGAACCTCTGCCAATAATTTTTTCGACTTCAGCTCTAGCATCTTTTAATGTAACGCCCATAGACTTTAAAGTTTTAGCAGCTACGCCAGTGCCTTCACCAATCAAGCCTAAAAGCACTTGTTCAGTCCCGACAAAATTATGACCGAGCCTACGCGCTTCTTCTTGAGCTAACATTATAACTTTTATAGCTTTCTCCGTAAAACGTTCGAACATTTATTACTCCTATCTCTCTCAAATTATATATATATTTTACATAAAACATGAAAAACTTTCAAGGTATAAAAAATTTTTCAACAAAGTAGTTGACATTTAATTTTTCTTCATGTACAATAGAACTTGTCGAAAGAAACAAGCCCCCATCGTCTAGAGGCCTAGGACAACACCCTTTCACGGTGTAGACAGCGATTCGAATTCGCTTGGGGGTACCATTTAAAAAGATAAGCGGTTTTAACCGCTTTTTTAATTATAAGATTAAACTTTACAAAAAGTTTTAACAGGTTACAATATAAATATGACAAACAGAAATCAAATCCGACGAATAATAAGTAATATGAAAGGCTTGTTTTAAAAATAAGACGCTTATTATTGTCGTAAAAAAGATTTTTATTACTTGACCTTTCCCCCCGAAAGGTCTTTTTTTTTGTTAATAATCGTTAAAATTATACAAAAATTAAGCAAGAAATTATATTCAGTGTACTTATGAAAAAAGTGAAAGGTAGTTACATGGAAAAATTTATCCGACGAAACTCAATAATCAAGGCGAATACCCCAATCGTCAAATTAATGAATTTAATTTGGGGGCTATAGTTTAGATATTGAGAAGCACATAAATGTGCACAAGGAAGGTAAAAATGACGCTCGCAATTACAGCTGGAACAATATATTCAACATTAGGAAATAATAATTCATTAGTCCCTATGGCTATCAAAGATATAGCTAACAGTACAGGGCTTACAGCAGGTTCATACATTACAGGAGATAAATTAGAGGGAAAAGACAGATTTTTAGATGAATTCGGCACTCAAGCCATTTGGTTATTCGGAATCCCCGTTTATAAAAAGCTCATGGATTACACCATGTACAAAGCATTAAAAATCGATCCGACTTTTGATGTTAGAAACCTTTCTAAAAAAAGAAGCAATCTGCTTAAAAAATCTATAGAATATGCAGATTCTTCAATAAAAGAGAGCATGATTAAGGCAAGCAAAAATCCAAAGTATACAAAAAATCTTGCCATGACAAAGTTTATTGTATCTACAGCTTTAACCATCGCATCTTACGCTGGGTTAACAAAATATAGACATTACAAAACAAAACAAGATGCTGAAAAAGAAATTTTAGCTGAAATGTCTAAAGAAAAAAATAACAAAAAACAAAATTCAGACACTTTTTCTTATACAACCCCAACTTCAGAAGCTTTTGCCAATTTAAAATTAAAAAAACAAACTACTTTCACAGGAAGCATTCAAGACTTCATGTATAATCCGGTTAAAAACCTTATGATTTTAGACGGAGCTATCACCGCAGAAAGACTTGCAGAATCAAGAAACAAACAAGAATTACTTGGCTATACTATTAAAGAAGGCTCTGTATGGCTATTCATGTATTTTGCAAGCAAACCAATTCAAAAATTCTTAGAAAAAGCAGCTGAAAAGAATAAAGAAAAACCAGCTTCAATTGATCTGGATGCTAGAGTAATAGAAAGTGAAGAATTAAAAGAAGCATTTGAAAACGGCAAACTTGTCGAAAGCAGTAAAAAAGTATTATCCCTAAAAAATCATGAAGAATTACTTGATTTCATGCACAATAACCCTGACGATTTTGTTGTACAAATGGCAAAAAAATCTGACATATTGCCAACTTTGAAAAATGCAACTCAAAATGATGATATTGATTATAGAAAATACATCGATTTTGATGAATTCAAAGGCGTTGCAGAAAAATTAGATAAATTAAAAAACAAATTCGAAGAATTTAAACAAGCAAATGTCAAAGAAAAAACATTAGATGCATTTTTAGATAACGTCAAAAAATTAAAAAGAAGATCAATCCTAAAAAACATGGGAGCATGTATCGGAGCATTAGGAATTCTTGCACCTGCTCTAATGATTGCATTTAGAAAATTTGATAAAGATAATAATGCATTCCAAGTTAAAGAAGACTTAAAAAAAGAATTACAAGCCAAGGGAAAGATTTAAAGATTGAGCGACAACAAAACCTGTTGACCAACAGTTTTGAAGATTAAACCCACCGCAAAATCCATCTATATCCATGACTTCGCCACAAAAATATATTCGTGGCACAAGCTTTGATTCAAGTGTTTTAGGATTAATTTCTTTTAAATCAACTCCACCGGATGTAACAACTTCACCATCAGGAGCTGTACCTACAATCGTTGATTCAAAATTTCTTAATTTATCTAAAATTTTATCGCGAGTTTTACCGTTTATTTCATGGCATTTTATATCAGGATTAACACCTAGTTTTTTAAGACAAAACTCCGCCAATGATTTTGGAACATACTCTCCCAACAAATTTTTTATACTCTTATGAGGATTAGAATTCAACTCTGATTGCAAATCTATTTCGCCAACGAAATCAAACGTTAATTTATATGGGAATTTATCCCTAGCTCTTAAAGAAGATATCTTATAAACCTCAGGTCCAGATATCCCTTTATGAGTAAATAGAATATCATTTATAGACACTCCACTTAATGAAGAAAAATCTTCAGCAGTCTTCAATCCGACAAGTGCAGGTTTAGGCTCAATAATTTTATGACCGAGCATTTTTATCAAATCATATGAAGCATGCCCACCGGTTGCTATTACAACATAATCAGCATCATATGCACCCATGTTTGTAACAACAGAAAAACCTTCATTAATCCTTAAGACTTCTTCTTTTATAAATTTAACCTTTTTTAGGGAATTGAGAATTTTTTCTCTTACATCAGAAGCGCTATTTGATATAGGAAAAAATCTCATATCATCTTGCATATAAGTTTTAACGCCAATGGTTTCAAAAAAGTCAAGCGTATCAGCAGTCCCAAATTTTGAAAATATTGAATATAAAAATTTTTCTCCTCTTGGATAATTAGATGCTAATTCTCTAAAATCATATTCCCCATGACATAAATTACATCTACCCCCACCTGTTGGTAATAATGTTTTTAATGGGGATTTTTTATCAAAGACAACAACATCAAAATTGTTCTGCAAAAAATAGGCACAAATGCACCCTGCTGGTCCACCCCCTATAATTGCAACTTTAGATTTCAACTCTTGTACCATATAAAAATACCATTTCAGGATTTTCTAAATCATTATGCAATTCAGATATAGTTTTGTGTAAAACAGGATGTTCAAAATTTGGAATTAATTCTAACAAAGGCACAAGAGTAAATGCTCTTAAATGCACAAACTTATGTGGAATTGTAAGATTCTCTTCATTAATAATATCTTTGTTATAAAACAGAATATCAATATCAATCGTACGATCTGAATATCCTTTATTTTCTTCTCGCTTACGGCCTAACTGCTGTTCTATTCTTTGACATTCAGCTAAAAGTTCTTGAGGCGAAAGACTTGTCTTAATTTCGACAACAGCATTCACAAACCAATTTTCAGAATCCATTCCCCAAGGTTCTGTTTCATAAAAAGCAGAAGTCCTTATAAGATTAATTTTCTCAGAGCCACCAAGCAAACTAGTTGCTTGTTGTACATATCCGATACGATCGCCAGAATTTGAACCTAAACTTAAATATACTATTGCCATATCAACATTTTAGGTTTTTTAAAAGGTAATGTCAATATTATTATTAAAATTGAACAGTTGTTTTTTTTATTATATAATTACTGATGGAATTATGTTTATTTATAGAATTTTATCAACGATATTATTTTTAATTTCATTGCCAATTTATGCGGCAATAAGAGCTTGTCGTGGAAAATTTTTGCCTGGTTGGAAAGAAAAACTTGGGAAATTTACAGCTCCTGAACTAGGTGAAAAAGTTATTATGTTCCATGGCGTATCTGTAGGAGAAGTTATTGCACTTGAAAATTTAATTAAGAAAACAAAAGAAACTTTTCCTGATTACAAAATAGTTATTACCACCGGAACTAAAACAGGACAGGAAATTGCGCACAAAAAATTCGATAATATTGCTGATTTTATAACATATTTCCCATTTGATATAACTATATGTGTTGAATTATTTTTAAAGAAAATTAAACCAAGTGTTGTCTTAATTGCAGAAACAGAATTATGGCCAACATTTGCTGCTTATTGTAAAAAAAGAGGCATTCCACTGTTCGTAATTAATGGAAGAATATCTGATTCAACTTATAAAAGCTACCGTTTATTAAAAGGCTTCTTCAGAGAACTTTTCAAAAATTACACAAAAATTCTTACTCAAAGTGAAGAAGATAAAGAAAAATTTATTAGTATAGGTGCTCCAGCAGAAAAAACAATGGTTATGAAAAACCTAAAATTTGATGTAAAAAGAGTTGATGCCAATATTGAAATAGGTAAAGGCAACAATAGAATAATAATAGCAGGCAGCACTCACAAAGGAGAAGATGAAATAGTATTAAACTCTTTTTCTGAACTAAAAAAAGAATTTCCAGATATTAAACTATTACTTGCACCAAGACATCTTACAAGAGTTAATAACGTCAAAGAATTGGTTGAAAAAACAAATCTTCCATACGGACAAAGATCTAATAATGATACTTTTTTAAATAATGATATTATTATCCTTGATACACTTGGAGAATTAAGCAAAATGTACCAAATATGTGATTTTGCTTTTATCGGTGGTAGCTTTAATAAAACTGGAGGACATAATCCTCTTGAAGCCGTTGTATATAACAAACCCGCAATTTCAGGACCATCTATACATAACTTTAGAGATATTTACTGGATTTTGTCACGCTCTAAAGCCGGTAAAGTTGTTAAAACACCTCAAGAATTAACTAAATACATGCACAAATTATTAGCAGATAAAGAGTTTTATATTGAAAGCTGCAATGATTGTAAAACTGTATTTGAATTCCAACAAGGTGCAATGGAATTTGTTATTAATGAATTAAAAAGCATCCTAAAGTAGTCAATATTAATGATTTTCGGGCAATTTTATCCTACAAATAAATGATATTTGTAACGAATTGTTAACTTTTTTGATATAATTATTAAAGAATTCTTGCTTTATTGCCGTAGATAATAACAAGGAAACAAAGCGAAAGGAAAAATGTCATGGGTATGGCAGCTTCTCAGGCAAGATTTTTAGGTCTTACCGCCAGAAAATCGAATACTGAATATGAAGGTCAGCAGATTAACCAACAAAGAACTACCTTGTCTAACCAATCTGCTAACTACTATAACCAGTTGCTTGGCATGACAGTACCAGTTCCTCCTTCAGTTTCAGATTATACAAAAACAGTTTATACATTTACAGACGGAGCTTTAAGCAACTCTATTAGCTCTTTAATTGCACAAGCTGATGGCTCATATTTAATTAGCTATACATCAACTTGGACTAATGATTTTGCAGTTGTAAGTGCATCACCATCTATTTATACAAGAGTTAATAATGGAACAGAAGACGCTCCTGATTATTCATATTTTGTTGGCGGACAAGAATTAAGAGAGTTAGGTGGAACAATTCCTGTTGACGGCGAAGGCAAATATACAGGTACAGACCCTTACCTTAGCACTTTATCAGCTGACCAAATAAAAAAATTAGAAGAAGAAGAAAAACAATACATCGAAGAATTAAACAGCAAATACGGTGATGCTGATTGGATGGTAAGATACGTAAAAAATACAACTACTGGAACTTGGTCTCCATATTTTGTAAAAAAAGATGTTTTAGAATCTCCAAATACAGTCTATAATGAAAATGGAACTTCTCAAAGCAATATTCCTACATACACTGTTGGATCTGCAAAAGAAACAGAAGAAATCAAAGGAGTTACAGCTCGTTTAGAACAAGATTCTACTGGACGTATTATAAATATCACATTAAACCCTGGTCAAGCTGATGAAGTTACATATGCAGTAACTACAAATACTGTAACAGATCAAGCAGCATACGATGATGCTATGAACCAATATGAATATGATAAATATGAATATGATCAATCTATTCAAGAAATCAATGCAAAAATTGAAATTGTTCAAGCTGAAGACAAAAACTTAGAATTAAGATTAAAACAATTAGATACAGAACAAGACGCTATTCAAACAGAAATGGATGCCGTTCAAAAAGTTATTGAAAAGAATACTGAATCTACATTCAAAACATTCGGTTAATACTTTTAAACACTTTAATAGATTAAAATTAATAAAATTTTATATATTTTGTTTCCTTAATTTACGACTTTTTACCCAAAAGTCGTTTTTTATTATTCTGATTGAATAGTTAAATTCATAAACTCAATATCATCATAATCAATATAAACTGTCTGTTGAAGATTTCTACCTGTTCTTATCGTCACTTCATTCATCTGTCCAGGACGCAAAAGATTATTAGGAATTTTAATCCTTTGACCGTCGCCATTGAGCTGAATTTCTGCAATTTTAGAACCGTTAAAAAAGATTTCTGGCGGGCTGGAAAAAGAATTTACAACAGAATTTTGTTTCATTGAACGAGCCATTAATGTATCAATACCAATAATAGAACCTATTACTAAATAATTTCTTTTTGATAGCGCATTTGTACTGATTTTAAACGTCTTAGAGAAAAAAGGTCCAATAGATTTTCCCTTGAATTCTCCAGAATTAGCAGAATTATTTGAAAACCTATCATCTCCTAAATGAAACATTTCTGATGATATAACAACATCTTGCACATTACTTTTTTCAATACCTACAATTATTGGTTTAGATGCGATTTTTTCATTTATTGTTAAAGAAAATGGTCTATACCCATCTTTTTCAACAGACAAAATTGTAGGATCCTTCACATCTGTATTAAGACTAAAAGCACCATTACCATCAGAATAAGTTGTGTAATTATTCTTAGGCAAACTCACCTTAGCTCCAGCTATAGGTAAATTTGTAGCATTATCAACAATTCTGCTAGTATTACCAACACCCGTTTTTGATATTCCACCTTCCATAACAGCAGAATTTGCAGGAACAGATAATATTAATAAAGAAAAAATACAAATTATAAAGTATCTCATAAACCCTCTTTTCAAAAAATTTATATATGCATGTTAATTGTAAGAAAATAGAATTTAATCAACCCAAAGAATAAAAGAATAGTTATTAAAAAATTTTTAAAAATTTTATTTGAAATTTGAAATTTTTCTGCTAATATAAATATATGACAATTAAATATATGCCGAAGTGATGAAATTGGTAGACGTGCTAGACTCAAAATCTTGTGTGGGCAACCACGTGCCGGTTCGAGTCCGGCCTTCGGCAAATAAAAAGACACTCAATAAAGAGTGTCTTTTTATTTATTATTTACTTTAGCAAAAAATTTATTGTTTATATTTTTAATTTAATATATGAAAATCCAACAAATTACAAATTATCAACAATACCCTAATAAATTTTCATTTGGCAGCTGTGCAAGGTTTTACAAAACCTCAAATGGAGATGAAATAGGAACAAACAGCTGGCTTTTTAGAGACGATGTAGACTGGAAAAGGCTTGCTAAATATGAAAAAAATCATTTTGCGGATAAAAACAGAGTCAATATAATTCAGTTTGCATCTTCTGACGGTTCTGAAGCTTATACTCAAATAATCTCTCTTTTAGAAAATTATCCAAATAAAAATTCTGATAAGTTTTTCCCTATTAAAGCTTATGATATAGATGAAGAAATTGTAAATGCTGCCAATAGCGGACTTATAAATACTAGTTTGGTAGATAGAATGTCTCTTCAAATAAACTCTGAAGATTATTCTAAATATTTTACAGAAACAAATAAAATACTTAACATAAAAGAGGATATAACTCTTCAAAATAAAAAAACATTACAAGCTACCAATTTATTAAAAAACAGAGTTCACTTTGAAAGAGCAGATATGTATAATATTTTAGCAGAATTAAATGATAATTCTGACACAATATTATTGTGTAGAAATATATTAGGATATTTTGAAGATAATAAAGTAGAAAAATTTGTTAAAATTGTATCTAATAAATTAAAACAAGGAAGTATGTTTATTATTGGACAACATGATACATCTAACTCTTTTATTGACAGATATCTTTTAGAAAATAAATTTATGAAAATATTTGAACATGTATACCAAAAACTATAATAATTATTATTTCGTAAAGTTATTTAATTCTACTAATAAGTAGAATTAAATAACTTCTTTGAATTAAAAAATTGTTAGTATTAACGTTCTTCACAAGAACTTGCACTTGTACATTTTAAATAATCCATATTTTCCTGTCTAAGTGCCCAACCTGTACAATATGCTCGATAAGGCATGTATGTAGAACCAATACTCTTGTAACAAGAGCTATATTGTTTTGATAAAGAAAATAACCCCTCAGTAGTTGAATTTTCTTTAAAAGCACTAGAAAATGCTGGATATATTCCAGAACCATCACTTGGGATTGAAAAATAAAATAAATCCTTACCCCATTGATTAGGTTTCTTAAACCCATTCACATCGACAAGTATTGAACCACCTCTAGATGTTCCAAAAGATAAACTTGCAACCGCAATTGACATTCCATTATTTAATAGAGCTTTTGTGTAATTGGTATTAGAATTTACACTACTACTTCCACTAAATACAACCTCATCAGAAAAACACCCCTTAGCTGTTTTACAATATTTTTGAACTTTCAAGTATGGAATAAAATATTTTTCAAAATTTGCCCTATTGTAAGAAGAATAAACAGTACCTTGGGAATAATCATTAACCCACATATCCATTGATCCATATTTTTCAGATGCTGCTAATGCAACATTACTTAAAATACTATTAGCAACTTTAAGCTGGTTAATAAGAACTTTTTCTTGTTGGTTTTGAATTAATGTAGGCATAGTTATTGCAGATACCACACCTATAACACCTAAAGTTACAAGAACTTCTGCTAGAGTAAAAGCTTTTCTTTTCATACAACTCTCCATTTAATAATAACATTTACATTATAAATTAATATGTAATTTTTATCAATATAATTATAAAAAAAACTAAAATAATTTAAAATAATAATTAGATTTGCACTATAAACCTAAACGTTTTTTCAATTTTACTAAAGTTATCATATTATCCATATATTCAGGGCAAGAATTTAAATTACTCATCAAATTTACTGTTTTATTTAATTCTTTAGCTGCTGTTTCTCTATCATACATATCATTTACATATGTAAGTACAAGCATTGATACAGAATTCGTAGAAGAAGCCAAAACGGAACAAACTTCTTGATTAGGCTCTTGTAAATTTATTAAATTATATTTATTTTCAATTAAAAGAGTATTACAATCCTGATTCCTTTTCTTTATAAAATTAAATTTACTGAACGGATTAATATTTTTAGATATCAATTTTACAATCAAATCGTCATTCTGACATATATTTAACTTCTCATAAGTTTTTTGATTAAGATAATATATGTAAAAATAATATACAGAAAAGCTAACTATTAAGACCACAGAACCAACTGATAAAACTTTTTTATAATTTATTTTCATTCTATCACCTATGCTCCAATAATATATTATACCATATTTTTATATAAATATAAATGTTAAATTAACATTTATACATATTTTGCTCTTTTTTTATTTATTTTTGTTAATATATAAAAAAGCAGTTGGCAAATTTTTTTTTGTTCACTTTTTATACGTGATAAGAAATAAGGATTTATACATTGCAAAATACTATAACTAAAAATTTTACAGAAACTAAAAACAAACAAAGTTTTCTTCATTCTAATTCTAATAAAAATCTTTTTATTTATATTGAAAAAAGATTAAATCAAATTTTCTTTAATGAAATGAATTCTGACAATTCAATATTTCGTAAAGTTAAAAGTTCTGCCATTCAAAAAATGGCATTATTTTTATCAAATAACATTACAAGATCCTGCTCAGTAGGAATTGCAGGAGAAACAGCAAGCGGAAAATCTACAATAGCTTTAGATATTATTAATACAATACAAGGCTTTGCAGAAGAATACTGTATTAAAAATGCAATTACTAGAATTAATACTGATGATTATTATTATGACCGTTCTGATATGGTAAAAAAAGCAGGTAGTTTCGCAGAATTTGCTAAACATTATGACTTAGATGTTCCAGAAGCTCTTGAATTAGAATTAATGAAAAAACATATAAAATCATTGCTTTTTGGAAACACTGTACTTTTACCAGAATACGATATGTCAGGAACAGCTATAAGACGTGATAATGTAAAACCTGCTTACCCTTCAAAAATAATAATTTCAGAAGGTCTATTTACTCTCACTGACAAAGTTGTTGATGCTTTTGATTTTAAAATTTATGTAGATGTATCTCATGATATTCAAAAAGAAAGATTTTATAAAAGAGCAGCAGAAAGAGATTTAGGAGATTCTGCAGATGAAGTATATGAAAATGCTTCAAATAAAGCAAAAACTCACATTCACCCAACAGCTGCAAAAGCAGATATTATCTTATCAGGTGAAGCAGATAGAGCTGCTTATAGAAAATTTATTAATCAAATACTTGAACTCGTAAAAGAAATTTATTTTTAATTTATATTAATTACTTTTTAACTTGTTCTTTATTTTTTACATCTCTGTTATATCTGAATTTAGTAAACAGGTTTGAAGTTCCTGCAATAAAAAATCCCATAACACCAATTCCAAATAACAATGGTAGACCTGCAATTAAAACTTTTTGTTTTAAAAGTTTTTTATACATAGCATCAATATCTCCGCCATGTTTTTCCGCAATACTTCTTAAATCTTTTAAATTAGGAACTTCTAATTTGTCATTAATCAATTCTTTACATTTTCCATTCTTATAAAGGAATTTTCTAAAGCCTTTTTCTAACAATTCATTTCCGCAAATAATATAAAAACCAACAAGAGGATATCTGAATAAAGTTTCTAGAAAATTCTGTTTTCCTCTATCTTTTGATGCGCCAAAATATCCTGCACCTCCAACTAAAACACAAGATGTAAGCTGTCCTCTGCTTAATGCCAATTTACCATTGTTATCAGCGAAATCAAGGCTAAAATATTTATTAAAAAAATCAGCTTTCTTTTTATTATCTTTAAAAAACTTGGTTCCAGGTGCCAATATTATTTCTGAAATATTTTGAAGAGATTTTGAATTTTCACCTTTTTTAATCAATAATGCACTCAATGCAAGACAAACAGAATAAATTCCTGCAGCTAACTTAATATGTTTTTTTGCACTATTCTCAACCTTCTTTGCTTGTTCAGTATTTTCTGATTTCTTTTTATTCAAATTAGCAATATTCTCAAAATCTGATTGTTTAAATACCTTCAAAGTCATTAAATTTTTAAAATAATTAAGAGTATATTCAACTAAAGGAATAGCAAAAGCACTCAATGCAAGAGCAGCTTTAACCGGCAACAATTTTTTATTTACAGACGGATTATTAGCCTTTAATAAATCCACAGCTGGAGTTGCTATTTGTTTTTTCAAATCAGCTGGAAGCTTTTTAGAATATAACTTTCTAAAGATTCCTTCTCCCAAAATTGTCGGGAAATAATATACAAGAACAGATTCTGATAATTCTAAAAATGTATTTTCGCCTAAATCAGCTTTACTTCTTGCAAATACAGCTTTAGGGACAAGCCCTGTCGCACTGTCTTGAATAAATCTTATATTAGATAAACCAGCTCCACCTTCTTGTATTCCTATAATTTTACTTGCGACTTTTAATCCTGTTCCAATATTTCCAGCGTTGGTAAATGATATATTATTAACATTATTAGTTTTCATTAGTAATTTCCTTTATATAATCTGACAACAAAAAAATGACCTGCAAATTAAAACAGGTCATTTTAAAACTTTAAAATTTTATTATCAGCTTATTGCCAACTTAAAAGACCTGTTTTATCTAACAGGCGCCACCAAGATTGAGTGTTTAAATTTAAGTTTGACATAAAATTACTTTTCCTTTTCAAGAATTAAACTAACACACTAATATAAAAAAAGCAAGTATAAAGGTTACAAATTTTTTACAAATAGCTGAAAACTAGCAAAAGATAATTTTTTCAGGTATTATATACATGTTGGAAGGTTCACAGACTGGTAGGAGAAAGAAATTTGATTACAATAACCCCTAAAAACGTTACTCTAAAAAGTAATGTACCTGCATTTGGTACAAAAGAAAATGTTAACAAAGAAAAAAAACAACAAACATATTCTGACCCTCTAATGCAATGGCCAGCCCGTGGATTAGCATATTCTAATGAATTAGGAGCTGCGATAAGTGAAGTTGCACCCAAATTAGGAACATTATTATGGTTCCCTGCTATGCTTTATTTTGGTGCAGATATTTATGACAAATATAAAAATGAAAAAACATCATACAATCCTGATAGCAAAAGAGGAACTGAACAAGCTATATTCCAATTATTGGCAAGTGTAATTATGCCTACTGGAGCTGTAATTGCAGGTCAAAAAGCCGCATCTGGACTAGGTATGATTAGCAAAACAGGACTTACATTACAATCACAAGAAGAAATAATTAACTTCCTACAAGAATTTACAAGCCGCAGACATTTAAACAAATACGATAACAATATTGCTGGCTTTAAAGAACAATTCCACGAATCTTTAATTACAAAAAGAGAAAATTTAATAAGAGAAAATAAATTAAAAAGACCTCTAAAATTTTTAACAGAAAATATATTTGGTCAAAGACACCCTGAATCTATTGCGATGTCACAAAAAGACAAAGTTTTGCAATATGCAGATAAACACATTGATGAAATGTTTAAAATCTATGAAAATTTAAAAGAAAATAAAAAACCTACAGAATTTTCTAATAAAATGTGGGATAAATTTTCTAAATTAAAAACTAAATATGCAAAAGATCCAGATTATAAACAAACATATCTAAGAGATGCTGCAGAAGATATCATAAAAAAATATCAAAAAAGCAAAATAATGAATGCAAAAATCCTTAAAACAATAGGCGGTTTTGTTGCGCTAGGACTTGCAATTAAACCGATTGATAATTTTGTAGAACACGTTGTAATTAAAAAAGTTGTACAACCAGCATTCACAGGGAAACATAAAAAAGAAAAACAAACTGTTGCCTAAATATGAATTTTAACAACAACTTTTTTAACTGTTTTTAAATTTGCATTAAATGCCACTTGAGGTCTATGGGCTTCATGTGGATAAATAAGTGCAAATTTTCCTGCTTCTAAAATAACACTATCTGAAATTCTATCAGGATTTTCAAAAAACATTATATCTCTTTTTTCATCATATTTTTCTGAAACTATTAAATCTTTAACGGGAGTATAATCTAATTCTTCTATACCTGACAATAACATTTGAATATCAATATAATTTTTATGAGCTTCAAATTTACAATCTTTTAAATTTTTAGTTTCATAAACATCTATATTTGCATAAGAATTTTTATCAATTTCATAACATCCAATTTCTGTTTCAGGTGTTAATGTTTTAACAAAATTAATAACATTTTGAGGAATATTATCATAAATTGACATATTTTCTAAACTATCAATAATCATAAATTACTCCAATTCAGCTAAAGCTCTTTCAAAATCTTCTTTATTAGGTGCTTTTCCATGCCAACCTGCATTATTTTCCATGAAACTAACACCCTTGCCTTTTACGGTATTAGCAAGAATTGCCACAGGTTTATTAAGCTCCTTCGCTCTTTCTATCGCAGAATAAATCGCATTTATATCATGACCATCAATTTCAATAACATCCCAATTAAACGCTCTTATCTTATCTGCTAAGTTCTCTAAAGATTTTACGTTTTCTGTACACCCATCAATTTGTAATCTGTTTCTATCTATAATTGCAATAATATTATCTAATTTTGCATGAGTACAATGCATAAAAGCTTCCCAAACACTACCTTCTTGCAATTCGCCATCTCCCATAAGGCAAAAAACTTTAGCTGGATTTTTATCAAGACGTAACCCCATAGCCATACCACAAGCAATTGACAATCCCTGTCCTAAAGAACCGGTAGCAACATCAATTCCAGGACAAATAGGCACTGGATGTCCTTGTAGTCTTGAACCAAATAATCTAAAAGTCAATAATTCTTCTTTAGGGAAATATCCTAATTGAGCTAAAACTGAATACAAAATAGATGATGCATGTCCCTTTGATAATACAAAACGATCTCTATTATTAAAATCCGGAGATTTAGTCCATTTCGGGCAAATATGCATACATTTATGATATAAAACAGTCAATAATTCAACAGAAGACATAGCTCCACCAATATGTCCAGATTGAGCATTATAAACCATTTTTAAAATATTTTTTCTATTTTCTTTACATAATTTTTCTAAATTTTTAACTTCTGCATCACTTAACATATTATACTCCTTTAGGAATAAACCTCTCTCTAAGAACTTTTAAAACAAACAATGGTAATGTAGGAAAAATCCTTTTAAACCTTTTCGGTTCCATAATAGTCCTGTATAACCACTCTAAACCTAATTTTTGATAAATTTCAGGTGCTCGTTTAACTTCTCCTGACCAAACATCAAAACTACCTCCGACACCTACAAATAAAGCTTCAGGCAATATTGATTTTGCTTTTAAGATAAATTCTTCTTGTTTCGGAGAACCTAAAGCACATAAAACCAAACGTGGTTGTCTGATTTTTAATTCTGCTAAAATTGAATCATCTTCGTTAAAATAACCGTCATGAATATATGTAATATACAAACTTGGAAATTCTTTAACAAGATTTTCTTTTGCTTTCTTAACTATTTCAGGTTTTGCTCCAATTAATGCTACTGATTGATTATTTTTTGCACATTCTTCTATCATTCTGTGAGAGAATTCAATACCAGCAATTCTTTTTACATTATATCCTAAAATTTTTAGTCCAATTTCCACGCCTATTCCATCTGGAATAACTAAATCTGCATTGTTTATAATCTCTGCGAAATCAGTATCTTTAACAGCATTGGATATCATTTCAGGATTAATAGTTACAACCTGACCAGAAATATTATTTGCATACTCAATTGCTTCATCAAATGTAAAGCTATCAATATTTAATCCTTGTAATTTTACAATTTTTCTTTCCATAAAATAATTATAAACTAATAAATCTATTTGGTAAAGAGAAATAATAAAAAAGGTTCATCAAATTGATGAACCTTTTTATTTTTTAAAAGAAGAATTTTACTGGTTGTATTTGTTTCAAATGGCACATTGAATTTCCTTCTACGGAACATTCACTTAATTTTGATACTGCACCAGCATCTTTACAGTAAGGAGTTGCATCACCAACATAACCGGATAAACAAGCTCCTTCTTTAAATGATGTGCTCTTTGACAACCATTTCATTCTACGATTTCCACTTGAATAATCTTCGTATTGAACGCTTACCTGTAAATGATGAGTACTATCCCCACCACTTACACCTGGGTTTGCTTTATCATACGCTGGGATTATTTTACCTGATAGAGTAATATAAAATGGATATACATCACTCCATAATTGAGAGTCTCCTTTTACTCCATCTATATCGACATAAACGGTATAACCATATGAATTTGTATTTGGAACTCCGTCATAAGTTCCACCTTGAGTATTTCCTGCTAATACAGCTATTTCCGCAGCATTACTATGTAAGTTATATATACGGAGACCATTCCCCAATATCAGATCAGGATCTTTATCAGCAAAATTCTGAGTACCTTCAGTAATTCCACTACCAGAACATACACTAGTATTACCAGAAATATTAGCATGGCGTTCTAACAACTTACAGAAATTTTCACCTTTTCTTGGTAATGTTCTAGGAGATGGAATACACTTACATTGTTCTTCACTCCACTGATAGGATTCATCTGAGCATCCTCTATTTACATTCGGATTTTGACTTACTACACCAGTTTCAGAATCACATTGTTTACATATAGACAAATCAGTAGGGCAATCAACAACACATTGACAATCACTATTCAAATGTTGTCCACTTGGACAAGTTTTTAAAGTTCCAACTAATGAACACGTATTTTCATCCCACTGTTGGCCACATGGGGTAGTACTTGGTTTATTTGTACAAGGCAACTTTTCACAAGTACAAGAACTTGTATTCAATTTATAACCGCTTGGGCAAGATCTATTACATACACACATACATGATGATATCAGAGTATAACCATCTGGACAATATTTAGGAATACCAATTAATTTACAAGAACTTTGACTCCATCTTTGACCACAAGGTATATAACTTGGAGGCTTACAAACTGGGCATTTTGAATAACTTGTAGCCTGACTACCATCAGGGCAAGTAACATAACAAACACCTGAATAGGATATACTTCCATTTGGGCATTTTACTGGACACCTAGAAGGAGGACATACACTAACACCTGTATCATAACAATATATTGGACGAACTCCATCTATACACATAAAGTCATAAATTGATTCACTAGGTGGTTTCCTAATAGCATATGCAGGAGTAAAGAAATTATTCAAAGAAAATACATTTTTAAAAAATTTAGATGATTGATTATTTTTTGCTAAATTATTTTCTAATAATGCTTCTTTATATTCAGGATCTGTAGGATCCCAATCTGCAAGCATTTCTGCTGATATTTTTCGTAATGATGAATATGCATTATAATAAGTATACGAAACGATATTATCTAATTTTGCTTTGGTTATACCTATTGATACAGCTACAATTACTGCAATAATCAACATTACAATTATAATTTCAGCTAATGTATAAGCTGAATGAATAAACTTGGGTAGCCTAAAAGAGGCTTCTTTACGCATTAATGCGATAAGATTAATCTTCTTCATAAAAATCCTCATCCTCATATTGCTCAAAGTATCACATTCCCATTATAACATATGTGGATACATTTGTATAGACGCTTAGGGAAAATATTAATATATTTTAGCTAATTTAAACAAATAATCTTCTTTTGCGCCACATTGCAAACCTTTTGGGATAAAGTTTTCTTTAAATTTTTCAACAGCATAGCGATCTGTCATACCAGAAATATAATCAGTTACAATTCGGTCTATTTTACTTTCTTCGCAAACTGGTTTTAACATATCACAATATAAGAAAAATAACTCTCTTATAACATTTCTTGCTTTTTTCTCTTCTAATTTTGCAGGAGATGAATCTTCATAGACATTTTCAAACATCCATTGACGAAGTTTCGTTGTATAATGCCAACCTTCTTCACTCATTGCAACTGTTGGTTTTCCTATTGAATTTACAACAATTTCATTTATCATCTTATTTAATCTTTTGCTCTGTACAGAAGAAAAATAATCAATACAATCTTTAGGTAAATCACTTTCTGCAATAATTCCTGCTCTAATCGAGTCTTCTATATCGTGATTTATATACGCAATTTTATCCGCCAATTGAACAATTTGAGCTTCAGGAGTTTTAGGAGTATACCCCCAAGTATGAGTTAAAATACCATCTATAGTTTCCTGACATAAATTCAGATTTTCCAGAACTTCTACAACTCTTACACTTTGAATATTATGATGGAATCCGCCCTTTACAAGCTCATTTAAAACCCCTTCTCCACAATGTCCAAATGGTGTATGTCCTAAATCATGACCTAAAGCAATTGCTTCAACTAGATCTTCATTAAAATCAAGAGCTCTTGCTATTGTTCTACCAATTTGAGAAACCTCCAAGGTATGAGTTAAACGAGTTCTAAAATGATCATCAAAAGGAGATAAAAAAACTTGAGTTTTATGTTTTAAACGTCTAAACGCTTTCGAATGCAAAATTCTATCTCGGTCACGTTGAAAATCTGTACGTAATGAACAAGGATCTTCTTTTACTTTACGACCTTTTGAGAACCTGCTTTTAGTTGCAAATTCACTTAATGTATCAATTTCTCTTTGTTCCAGTTTATATCTGATTGTATCTTTATCTTTCATTGCTAAATCCTTTTTCTACAATATTAACAAAAAAGGAAATAATTGTTATACTTTATCTGGTTGAGGTTTTAGGATTTCTCTATTATGAAAAGAAACATCTAATGTGTATTTTTTTCTAGCATCATCTACTACCACCCCAGCTTTATTCATTACCCAACCTGATAAAAGACCTAAGAGCATAGCTTTACCACCAGAAACCAGTCTTGCAGTACAATATAATGATGTCGCAATTGCTCCAATCGCAGGAATTCCATATTTCAAAGACACAGAATATTTATCATCTGTTGTTTCTGCTTTATTCAAGTAATATCCTACAGTACCAACTGCACCTAAAATAGACAATACATCAGTAGGCGCAGATCCTAGTTTCAAATCTCTTGCTTTATCAAAATATTGAACTGTTTCAATATCTATTGATTTATCTAATGATTTTATTGCAGAATGAACTTTTGATTTTAGCTTTAAATACTCATTTCTTGGCAAGATATTCTTATACAATGTTAAAATTTCTTGTAACTCACCCTTTGAACTTTTAGAAATAATTTCTTCTACTTCTGCAACATATGATGATATTGATTTTACAGCATTAGAACTATAATCATATTCTTTAGACATTTTTGAAAAATTTGATCTTAAATCTTTTAAATTTTTAATTATTTCTTTATTTAATTCTAATCTTTGTGCAACTTCATCTTTTCCTGACAATTTTTTATAACTAGACAAATTATTACGCAAAGTATTTAAAACTTCATTTGTTGAAATATCTGATGGATTGACAAATTTTTGAATATTGTCAAACGCTTTCATAGACGCTTTGTAATTATCAAGAATATCATGTGTAATTGCTTGTCGTAAAATACCTACTTTATTTCCTAATTGAAGTTTAGCTGGTAATAAGTAATCTTCAGCAATAAATGATTGCCACATATTTTTAGACTTAAAGTTTCTTACATCTTTCAAAGATGCATCCCAGAAAAATTCAAATAACCCATCTGAAGATGATTTGATTTCTTTTAATCTTTCATTTCTAACATTTATACCAAAGCCCTTTTCTAAATTATTATTTACAGTAGCAACTCTTTTGTTAATTGTATTTATAATATTTTGATATTTTGGATCATTATTATGATTTTTCAAAACTTGTTCATTGACAGATGCAAAATATTCTGACAAACCGGCAAATTTATCATATGTATTAGAATAAGAAGAATTAACTGTTTTTCTACTTACTTTATCAAAATATTTTGTTATACCTTCATGAATTTTTCTTGTAAAAGATCTATTACCATCTTTTCCCCACATTAGTCGTTGGAAGAATACATCTTTCAAAGTTGTAAAATTATTTATACTTTCAGATTTTGACAAAAATGAATCAATTTTGCCGACAGCAAATCTGTAAAAGTTTTTAAATTTACTGCTTTGAGCCATTTTTTGCTGTAATTTAAGTTTCCACTTATTTAAAAACTTCGCAGTCCCTTTATTAAACCCGCCACTTAAAATCGCTAACGTACCAAACCCTACTACCAAAGCAGATACAGCAATTGTCTTGCCTAGTTTATGATTACTCTCTTTTCGCTGTGTTTCTTCATTATTAAAAGGCGCGTTTATATAATAGCCATTTTTAGGCTGAGAAAAATTACTAAATGCACTCCTTTGAGAAGTATTTGTCGACAATACTTGATTAATCATACGCTACCTATATTTATTAACGCATAAAGCCTCAAAATATTGCCTCTTTTTAAAGATTTATTAACAATTAAAAAGAATTGGAAATCACCTTAGCTACTTCATTTGAAGAGATTTTATCAGATAACAATGAACGGACATTTCCTAATTCTGATATATTATTTTTTCTATATTCAATATCAAACAACAATCTTTCTATTTCATAAGAAATTTTATTAACATTCACATCTCCCTGAATAATTTCTGGAACAATAGATTTATCTGCAATAATATTTGGTAAGGATACACGTTTAATACACCTTACCAATAAATATATAAAATAAAATAGCCAAGGTCCTCTATATGCAATAATCATAGGGGTTTGATACAAACAAGCTTCCAGAGCAACCGTTCCTGATGCTAAAATTAATGCATCAGAAACACTTAATAATGCCTGATTTTCACCTTTAATAACTTTAAAAGGACAATTCTTTAAATACTTATCATACACCTTATCAGAAAGGTTCGGAGCATGAGACAAACAAAATTGCAAATCAGGATGTTTTTTCTGCAAATTTTCTGCCGTTTTAATAAAAACCTGCATTAAATATTTTAATTCAAATTCTCTTGATCCAGGAAAAATAGAAATTAATTTTTTATTTTTGTCAAACCCATGTTTCTCAAAAAAATTCTCTCTATCTGCTTTTGGAGGTAACTGAGAAACTAAAGGGTGACCGCAATAATGAGTTTTTATTCCATAACTTTCATATAAATCTTTTTCAAAAGGGAAAATACATAAAACTTCATCTATGTTTTTCTTAATAGTATTTATACGCCATTTTCTACTTGCCCAAACTTGAGGAGGAATATAATAAAAAACTTTAATTCCTGCTCGCTTTAAAAATTTTGATACACTAAGATTAAAAGCACCATAATCTATTAATAAAACCAAATCAGGTTTATAATCATTTATCAAATAATCAACTAGGCGTTTTCCTAAAGTTATATGATCAATTATAATTTTAGGGCTTAATCCAACTGCTCCCATTTTTTTTTGGTCAGAAAATAACTTTACTCCTGCATTACGCAAATTTTCACCGCCAATCCCCTCAATCTCAATATCTGGATTAGTCACTTTTAATGCTTCCACAACATGAGATGCATGAATATCTCCGGAGTATTCACCTGTTATTATAAAAAGTTTTTTCATCCTACACAGCCATAATTACAATATCATTTTCATCAGCAAATTTAATTACTTTTTCTTGATCTACTATAATTGTTTCATTAGCTTCAACTGCTATTAAATTAGCCTTGTATTTTTTCATTGTTTTCAAAGTTCTTAATCCTATTGCAGGAATATCAAACCTTTTATCCTGAGAAGGTTTTGCAACTTTTACGACAGCAGCTCCACTTTTTGCAAGTTTAGCTCCACGTTTAATACACATATCTGTACCTTCAATTGCTTCTACTGCCATTATCATCTTATCTTTTATTACAACTGATTGGCCAACATCAACTTTACCCATTTCTTTTGCTAACCAAAAACCGTAATTTACATCTTCCATTTGTTCTTCTGTTGGCTTTAATTTTCCTAAAACACCAGATGGAATCATTAAATTTTTAATAAATATTGTTTGATCTAAAACTGTTATTCCTAACTTTTCAAATTCATTGACAATAAGCAACATTACTTTATCATCATTCAATCTCTGTGCGGCTTTTAAAATTTCAATAGCACGCGAATCAAATTTATGAAGCTGTAAAAGAACTCTTTTGTGTACTTTACCTAAAAAAGTTGCTTGTTTAATTTCTTCATCTTTTAATATTTTTTCAATTCTATTTACTTCACCAGGGTGACAAGAATATACTTTTGAACAATATTTTTTTAGTTGTTTAACATTATCATTAGCAAGAGAAATACATACAACTTCAAAACCGTTTTCTTTTGCATGACGAGCCATTTCTACTGGTAATATACCATCTCCAGCTATTAATCCCTGTTTATTTTCTAACATTATTGACATTGACACTTTTTATTTCCTCTTTTACTTAAATCTATTATATCACAACTATTTTTTTAACGAATTAATTTCTTCAACTTCTTTTTGAGTAAATAAAACTGCTCCACCCATCATTTTGGTATTAAATACAACTTGAGCGTATGACTCCGCAAGTTCCAGCTTTAAAAAAGCATCTTTTATAGTTTTATCTCCAACGATAAAACCATGATTTGCCATCAGAACAGCATCATAATCTTTGAAATATTTTGCCGTTTTTTCAACTAAATCCATTGATGAAGGCAAACCATATTCTGCTAAAGGTATCTCTCCAAAATAAAATACATTTTCAGCCATAATAGGTTCATCCAATGGAATATGACAACAAGCAAATGAACTCAAATATGGGGAATGTACATGGATTATATAATTTACATCAGGCCTTTGTTTATAAAATTCAACATGTAACATTTTTTCAGACGAAGGTTTTTTATTTCCTTCAACTAAATTTCCGTTATAATCAATTAAGACCAATTCATCTTCTGATAAATAACCATTTGAAGAACCTGAAGATGTTATTAAAATTTTATCTTCAAATCTTGCAGAAAAATTACCAGAATACCCAGGAGTAAAATTCTTTATACCTGCCAATTTCCCATATTCAATTATTTCAGATTTTATTTTTTTTAATTCACTCATTATATCTGTTCCTTATTCGGATCTTCTATATCGATAACTTCAGCATACATCATTTTCTTTTGAATTTTCTTATCTGATGGATTATTCTCAACATCATATACTTTTAATTCAACATCTTCTTGATTACTTTTAGCTATTCTGTCAGGATTTTTAATTTCCATTCTATCAAATTCTAAAGAAGAACCTTTTGTATCCATAGCCATTACAAATGCAAAATAAGTTTGTCTTCTTACCCAGTCATAACCTATATTAACCTTAAAATCATCAGGTCCTAAAGCTAATATAAATGAATTTTCTTGGAACATTTCACCATTCGGAGAATCTCCTGTTAAAGTCAAAGTTCCAGACCAAGCAACTGTTACATATTTATTTAATCTTAATGCTTCTCTTAAGTATACATTTGCATGCCCATATCTATACATATCATACATTTGCATAGGAGTACCATCTTGGTATGCAGTAGCAAAAAAGCCAATATCCTGCATCCAATATTTATACTGAGTATGAACCCTAGGCCCAATTCTACCAACAAATTGAGTATCACCAGTCCCATATAAAGCTGCGCTACCTTGCATTACAAGAGCTAAGTTTAAGGATCTTAATTTTTCTCTATCCTCATAATTAAATAAAGATTGGGATATCTCTGCCATATACCTTGTTCTTATTGTCCCAACATCTGCAGGTTGAATATTTTCACCGTGACGGTTTATATCATTATTTTGCATATAACCAAAACCGAAACGATGTCTAAAATTCAAATCTAAGCCATCGCCTATTGTAGATGGTATTACCCCCCTATCATGATAAATCAATTCGGCAGTATACTTAGGCATTCTAGGTCCAAACCACCATTCATCCATATATGAATTTGCACCGTATTGCATATACAATCTATCATCAAAAACTTGTTTACCTTTTAATATAAATACATCAGCAGATGAACCATATGCAAAATCAGTATAATTGGTAGCACTACGATATTTTAACATACCACCAAAACCTAGACCGCTTTTATTATTTAAAATTGGCATCACCTTTAATGTAGAACCATTTTGTAATGGAGTATCAAATACAAAACCAGGTCCTAAAAACATTCCTAATTTTCCACGAGATCCAAATTCTGGGTAATTTGCATCAAAAAATTCTCGTTTTTTATTCGTATGAGCTGTAATTGATGGAATTGTAAATAATTTTGTGTCACCATAATTAATCTGAGCTTTCTTTAAAGTTATTACATCATGATCTCGTTTAGCATTAAAAATAACATCCTTTGCTTTTATATTAATTGCAGTATTTCCAACTTCATCTGTTATTGAAGATCTTTCTTCATCATCAATAATCATTCTGTTGAATTGATTACCGCCAATCATTTTTGTATGGAAATCTAAAATATAAGACTCTTCTGATGACATTTTTCCATTATGCAAAATAATTTTATCATCTTCCATTTCAGACTTTCTTGCTCTAACAGTCAACATTGAAGCTTTTGTTTCAATGTTATCCATAAAAGCATTTTCTTCATTAAGGTTAATTTGCAAATAATCACCAAATACACTGTGACCATCTCTTATAACTTCAACTTTACCATATGCTTTTAAAACATTTGAAACATTATTGTATACTAATTTATCAGCTTTTATTGTAACATTTTGCGGAGGGAAAAATAATACAGGAGAACCTGTCGCTATAATATCCATTGTTTTGTCATCATAGTCAATATTATCAGCATCTAAAGTTACATCATTAGAAGTTACATGCTCTTTTACTCCACCTTCTAGCTCTAAAGTTTTTTCAGAATCAACTTCCGCCTTATTTTCTTTTTTCCCTTTAGCATCAACTTTAGATGAAGATTCTGATGTTTCTTCTTTTTTGTAATTTATATTTAATTCTTTATTTAACTCTTCAAGTTCTTTAGCTTCCATTTCAGCTTGGCGCTGCTTTTCTTGCTCTATCAATTCTAGAGTTTTTTTATAATCCTTTTCTCTTATCTTATTTGTAAGTTTTATTCGAACCTTTTTAAAAACAGGCATACCCTTACAAGGGGGCATTGTACTACCTTCTATGCGCTCAACTTTAGGCATTGGAGCTGATATTGGAGATTCATAAAAGCTATCATTAAAAACTTCTTCTAAATCTTCAGGACTTTTAATCAACTCCGCAGATAATACTGCTTGAGAAGTTAAAGATAAAATTAATGCTGTAATTAAAAAACTCTTTTTCACTTCTTACCTTTTCACTTAAATATAATTCAACGGATTATTTGGTTTTCCATTAATTCGAACTTCAAAGTGAACATGCGGACCAGTACT
The DNA here is from genome assembly GCA_000437435.1 of Clostridium sp. CAG:768. Classification (GTDB taxonomy): domain Bacteria; phylum Cyanobacteriota; class Vampirovibrionia; order Gastranaerophilales; family Gastranaerophilaceae; genus Stercorousia. Next base: position 96,006 of record FR899628.1, read on the forward strand.
ATAGCCAGTAGTACCTTCATATCCAACAACTTCACCTTTTTTTACAAACTGACCTTGTCCAACTCTTATAGATGACATATGCGCATATAGTGTTGTAGTAGGTTTACCATTTATTACACCGTGGTCTAAAATAACAACTTTACCATAGCCACCATACCAACCGGAATAAATAACTTTTCCGGAATTAGAAGCTCTTATACTACCTCTATTAGGGCCTGCAATATCAACTCCTGAGTGGAAAGTTCGACTATTAAAAATAGGATGTGTTCTCCAACCAAATGGAGATGTAATTCTACCGCTTATTGGTCTCATAAATCCTGCAGATGTAACCCTAACAGTTGATCCACCTCTATTTCTTGCAATCATACTTTGAATACTTGCAGATTGCCTTGCCAACTCTCTTTCTGCTCGTTCATATGTTTTTCTATCAGTTTTGTATTTATTAATCATACTCTGATTTTGAGCAATTGCATATTTTATATTTTTTTGTTGAGAATTAATTTCTTGAATTGATTGAGCAAGAGCTATTTTTTTAGCTTCTATATTTTTCTTCATCATTGCTATTTTTTGAGATTTTGCTCTTACTGCTAAAATTCTTGCATAATCTTTTTTCAAAACTATTTTCTCAAAATAAACAACATCTAATAACGAGTTCAAATCTTTAGCTGTCAAAATCAACTGAAACATACCTGTTCTTTGATTTTTATAAACTTGTCTAATCCTTTTTCTCATATCTACATTAGCTTTATTAAATTCAGCAACAGATGCAGTTAAATCTTTTTCCATTTGAGCTAATTGAGCTTCTAAATTTGAATATTGATTTTTAGAATACTGCAAAGAATTTGAAGCTTGTTCCAATTTTTGTTGGTTTTTATAAAGTTTATTTTTTTCTAAATGTTCTAAAACTTTTAATCTTTTAATTTTTTCATGAGTAACTCTTTGTTTATGTTGAATGGTTTTAAGCTGATTTGCATCAGCAAGCAAGCCTATATTACCTATAAGCATTACTAAAAATATTATAAATCCTTTTTTGATATTTTTTATTATATTCATACCTATTTAACCATAAGAGGCAAAATCATTAAACCAACTGTCCAAGCAATAAAAGTAATTCCAATTATTGCAACTATTGCTCTCTGGTGTTTTCTGAAAAATTCCATCCGATTCCCCTTATCTTACTATTATAATAATAGTGTACTATAAAAATATTTGATTTGCAAAATTTTAAGAAATCTATTAATATAGCTTTATGGAATTCATAACAGAAATTGCAGATAAAAAAACTATTCAGAAACAAGATATCGGGATTAATCCGTTTCTTATTGAAAATAGCATTAATCAAATTGAAAAGATTGTTGACTTTTTTAAATCTGATAAACATCTGCTTTTAGTTAACGGTTTTATGGGAACCGGGAAAATTTATGTAATAAATCAAGCTCTATCTTTTTTAAATGAAGAAGTAATAAAATTAAAGTATAACTGTTTTGAGACAACTATTCTTGATGATATTTTACTGGAATTCTTTGATAATTTTAAAAAATTAACAGCTCAAAACATTATCCAAGTTCCTAAAGCCAGAACAGAAAACTTCACACAAAAAATTAATGCATATTTTGATTCGATTGAAAAACCAATCGTAATAGTTATCAATTCTTTTGAACAAGTCCTAAGAGATAACAAACAAGAAATTTTAAACTTCCTATCACATATCTCTAAAAATAATAAAATAAAAATTGTATTAATCGCCAGAAAATTTGATTATACAGACTTTACAACAGACTATGAAAGAGTTGCTATAAATGCGTTAGATAAAAGTATATTTGAAAAATACCTGAGATCTGAAGATATTAAACAGATTGGACCACTATCAGATGAATTGTATAAATATTCAAGAGGCTATTATTTCTATACAACTCTTTCAATAAAAATCATGCAAATCAGAAAACTTAGCCTGACTGATTTCTTATCAGGTTATACAAAAAGTTTTCTCTCTTTTAACGATTTTATATTAAGGGAAGCATTGTCTTTAGTAGATCCAGTAAGTGGGCATCTAGTTAGGTTTCTAACAATAATGCGCCACCCTGTAAATATTAATCTGCTTAAAAATTTGAATTTGTATAATGCTGATAAAATAGCATTTCTTATAGATAATCTTGTACTTACTAGAGAAGGTTCAATGATATATCTGCAAGACTATTATAAAACAATTGCTGAAAACTCTATTGCTGAAAATATTTTAGTTAAGATACATAAAAGCTGTGTGGAATTATATAACACACAACTTCCGCTAAAACCGCTTGAAAGAGATTTGCTAATCTCCAGACAGACTATGCGAAAAGAAATTGAATATCATGAATTGTTTATACCTAAAAAACCTATTTTACCTCAAAAAACAATTCAAGAAATTCAAACTAACCAAATAATAAAACCACAAATACCCAAACCAATACCACAAACTAAACAACAAAAAGATGAAAAAATTAAAAATATTTCATTTGTCTTTGATTCTGAAGAAAATGAAATTGAAATTATGAATAAAATAGCAAATTCTATAAATAAATTTGTGGATATTTCCGATCAAAATAACAAAACTATTGAAGAAATAAAAAATCTTTCACTTGTTAATTTGATTAATTTAGCAAGACAAGAAGAACAAAATTTCAACTACAAAAAAGTTATAATGATTTATCAAAAAGCACTCACAATGAATAACGACGATGATTATTATACTTTTTTACCTAAAATTTATACTAAATTAGCACAAAATTTTAATAAACTCTCTGACTGGTTCAATGCTCTCAAATACTTCGAATTAGCAGTTGAATTCTATGTTTCAACAGGAGATTCTGAAAAAATAAATGAATGCAAATATGAAATAGCAAACATTTACTATATTACTTTCAAACGAGACAGAGCAGAAAAAATCCTTAAAGAAATATTATCTGAAGATATTTCTCCAAACTTGAAAGCAAAGTCAGAACTTTTATTAGCTAGTATTACAGGCAAAAGTATTAAAAATACACTTCCGCAATCTACAGCAGGAATTGAAAAAAATGTTCTTGCAGAATTATATTTTAAATACGCTCTAAACTGTGATGAAGAAGGCGATATTGAAAATGCAGTTAAATATTACAAAAAATGTGTGGAAACATCTCAAGATCCAACGATTAACGCTTATTTATCATCATCTTTAACCAATCTTGCAACAATTTTTGATGAAAATGGAAAAACAGATTTATCAATAAAATACTTGCAAGAAAGTCTGAGACTTGATGAATCTACAAAAAATTATAACGGAATATATATTTCAACAATGAAACTTGCAGAAATTAATTCATTGAGAAATCCTGACAAGAGTTACGAATATCTAAAAAAAGCCAAAGCTTGTGCCATTGAATTAAATGAACCATTTTATATAACATCTTCTGATGTAGCACTAGGTGATTACTATTACAATAAAAAAGACTATATTAATGCTCTTAAACATTATAAAAATGCTCACGCTCTTGCATTAAATAATTTTTCAAAAGAAAATATAACTAAAATTGAAATGCGTATAAATGACATAAAGAAATTAGGAATACAATGAAAGAAAAAGAATTTTTTAATGAATACATAAAAGCTTTTTTAAACCAAAATGCAAAGTTAAATTTAATATCAAAAAATGATGAAAAATTTTTATGGGAAAAACACATATTTGACAGTCTTTCAATTGAAAAATTCTTTGAAAAGTACAACACTATTAATACAAAAACATTATTAGATATAGGTACAGGCGGAGGTTTTCCATCTGTTCCTATAGCTTTAGCATACCCGAATATTGAAGTATATGGATTAGACAGTATCAGAAAAAAAATTAATGCAATTGAAAATATTAAGTCTGAACTTAATATCCAAAATCTTAATACTATTTGCGACAGAGCTGAAAATATTAAAGATAAATTTGATATTATAACCTCAAGAGCCGTAGCCCCGCTAAAAGTAATCACAAGTTACGCAATGCCTCTTTTAAACAAAAACGGATATTTCATTGCATACAAATCAATCCGTACAGATGAAGAGATAAAAGAAGCTCAATCGATTTTGAAAAAATTCAACTCAAAAGTAATTGATATAATAAAATATGACTTACCCCTTGAAGAAAACCATACAAGGAATCTTATAATAATAAGAAGAGTTGAATACTAATAAAACACTTAAAATGATTATAATAAACAACTCTATACAATTAAAAAATTTTGGGAAATACAAACTGGTAACTTCCCTTAATACATTTGATAATAAACACGAGCCAATATTTGTTTCTACTATTAAAGAAAATAATAAATTCAAAACAATTTTAATCAATAACAAAAATAATCTTGTTGGCATAAACAGTTTCAAAATACAAGGAAACACTTTCAATGGCTGTAATATGAACGCACTTCTAAATAATAATAAGCATACAGGCTTAGGAGAAATAATGCGTCTTATTAGTATTATTGATATGATAGAAAATAATCTGCAAAAAATTCAAATATTTTCTCTTTCTAAAGCAACTCCCTTTCATTTAAAATACAAATTTAAACCAATAAATTATCAAACTGAAAAATTAAATTTCAATAAAGATTTACCTATGGAGTTAACTATTCAAGATATCAAGGCTAATAAAACCTTCTTTAATACTCTATTTGCAAAACATAAAATAAATTATAGAATATAATAAAAAAAACCACTCATTTCTGAGTGGGTCGTTTTCTGCATCCTAATGGTCTCTTTTAGTGTTTATTATTTAGGAGTTTATATGTTTTTGGGGTTAATGAATCTATTTATATTTAGTGTTTCGACTACACTTAAATCTTATGTAATTATTATTACATATAAGATTTTAAATGTCAATAGAATGGATTAATAAATTTTTTCGAATTCTGAAAATGCCCATATAGTGTAGAATTTACACTTTACAAAACTTAATATTATGTTAGTTTTTTATTTTATCTGGGTATAAATAATGCGCTAAGATATGTTAATAAATATTAAGGGATATTGAAACAATAAAGCAATTTTTTATAAATTATATACTTTATATATATAACATATCTAATAGGAAATAAATCATGACAGCAATAGGCAAAGTAGATGCAGTATACCGTGAAAAAACATTTCCGGTAGAAGCAGTAAAATTATATACTGACATTAGTCGACATTCTGTAAACTCAGTTGGCGGTGAAAATCCATTTGCAAACACAAGAAGTATGGGATTATGGCAACAACCAACAGCTGGGTACGTTGGTCAGGTTAACGGAGAACCACCTACAGAATATACTTATAAAAACGGCTTTTGTGAAGAAGTAACAAGAACACTAAATCTATTTGCTTAACAAATATGAGGTAAAAAATGGCTGCAGGTGACGAATTAAAAATAGGAAAAATAGCAGCAAACACTGATTCATATGGAATGGGTATGGATGGCTCAGGAATTGGAAGCAGTCCTATTACCATGCCAAATACCGACTATAATAGTTTCAGGACTAATAAAACCAATAATAACATTGGTTTCCTTGGACTTACAGCTCAAAGAACAACCGTCCCAATTAGCAGTCAACTAGATGCTCAATTTGGGAATATGGTAGGATTAGGGCAAAATATATTTAGCCCAGAAGTTGGAAACAAATTACATCTTATTTCATAAAAAAGACGATACTTAAATCAAGCATCGTCTTTTTTTTTTACTAATTTTTCAAACAACTATACAGCAGCTTTTGATTTAGATTTTTCAATACAATCAATTAATGTTGATGCTACTGTTCTTTGTTCTTCTTCAGTTAATTCAGGGAACATAGGCAAAGATATTACCATTTCTGTATTCTTTTCAGATACTGGTAATGAACCTTTTCCTACTCCTAAATATTCATGAACTTTTTGTAGGTGTAAAGGAATAGGATAATAAAGCATTGCACCAATTCCTCTTTCCTGAAGCATTTTGTGAACTTCATCTCTGTTAGGAATTTTTACTGTGTATTGGTGATATACACAATAAGTTCCATCTAATTCCTTAGGAGTTTGAATATCATCACAATCTTTAAATAATTCATTATAATAATAAGCGTGTTTACGTCTAGCTTCATTCCAATCTTTTACATGAGGTAATTTTACACGTAAAATTGCTGCTTGAATTTCATCAAGACGACTATTTACACCAATTTCATCATGGTGATAACGAACAGCACCACCATGGTTTCTTAAAGCGACAGCTCTATCTCTTAAATTTTCATTACTAGTCATTAATAGACCACCGTCACCCATTCCACCTAAATTTTTAGTAGGATAAAAACTTAAGCAGCCAAAGTCACCGAATGTACCAACCATTTTGCCTTTATATAAAGCACCAATAGCTTGACAACAATCTTCAATTACGTGTAAATTATGTTTTTTAGCAACTGCCATAATAGTATCCATATCACAAGGTTGACCATATAAGTGAACAGGAATAATTGCTTTTGTTCTTGGAGTAATAGCAGCTTCTAATTTTGAAGCATCTAAGTTAAATGTGTCTTTATCAATATCAACGAAAACAGGTTTTGCGCCAACAATACCAATAGCTTCTGTAGTAGCTACGAAAGTAAATGCAACAGTAATTACTTCATCCCCTGCTCCTATATCTAAAGCACGCAAAGCAATATGTAAAGCATCAGTACCTGAATTTAAGCCTACAGTATATTTGCAACCGATAAAATCAGCCATTTCTTGTTCAAAAGCTTTACAATTTTGTCCTAAAATATAAGAACCAGAACGTAAAACCTCACAAACAGCTTTTTCAATTTCAGAACCAATAGTAGCATATTGGCGTTTTGAATCTAAAATAGGTATCATATTTCTCTCCTTTTTTTGCCATTATTTATAGCCTATAGTATTAGTTTACCACAGTATTTCCATGCCTTTATATAAGCTTAATAATATATATATTAAACTCTAAACTGTCTCTTTATCAAAAATCAAAGTTCTCGCAACTGCAACCATTGTCCAAAAAACAAACTGTATTTGTGGTCTAAAAAATACTGTATCTACCATACCATGAATGCATACTGCAACAATTGAAATTACTGCAGAAGATACAATTATAACGGATTTTGCTTCAGTTGACTTTAATATAAAATTAACTGCATTCTTTACTAAAGTTATTAAAAAACCAACAAAAGCAATCAATGCAAAAATACCACTTTCTACTGCTATTTCTAAAAATATATTGTAAGCACTTAATGCATCAAAACCTGTTTTCATATACAAACCATATATTTCTCTAAAGTTTTGATTTCCAACTCCAATACCTAATAACCAGTTATCTTTAAACATTTCAATTGAAGAATGGTAAACATTAAATCTGAATGAATTTGAAGAATCCTGACGCATCGCAAATATAGAAAGAACCCTTGCTCGCAAAGATGTAACTAACAACATTGCAGATGTTGCAATTGCGACTACACCACCAACAATTGATAAATATATTTGTTTGTAATTATTCCATAAATATTTAGCTGATACTCCGAACATACAAGCAAAAATAACCATCATACCAATATATGAACCACGGCATCCAGTTAAGAACAATGTCATAGTTGAAAATAATGCTAAAATTAATCCAACTATTGAATATTTATATTTTTTATCTGCAAATAAATATCCTGCTAAACCGTATAAAGTAGGGATTCCTGCAACAAAATATCCACCTAATAAATTTGGATTATAAGGTTTTAACGTTCCATATACACGAGTCATAACCTCTTCAGGATTTAACCCGGAAACATCTTGCCAACCAGATATTTCTTCTACATGAGAGAAGTTTTGTAAAAAACCTACAACAGCTTCAAAACTTACACAAATACCAATTGTAGCTAAAATGTATGGAATTTTATTTTTATTATTTTTAAGATACTGAACTAATGAAAAATAAAAAGCTAAATATGTAAAAGTTTTAAAAAAGCCCTTTAAACTTAAATGAAATAAAGTTGAACCAGCTAAACTTACTATAACAATCATAAAATAAGCTAAAAGCCACAATTCAAAATTTTTGCAATCTAATTTTTCACTAGGTTTAGTCAATATTTTTACAAAAGTAAGAAATACAGCAATTAAAGCTATAAAACCTATTACATCAGATGACATTACAGTTGACGATAAAAAAACTGCAATTATAGATAAAAATATAAGATTATCTATCTTCTGTAAAAATAAACTATTATTATACAAATATTCAAATTTTGATTGAGTAAATTTTAATATATTATTAAACATTGTCATTAGCATCTATAGAATTATGATATTCATCATCATCAGTAACAGGCATAATCTTTAAATCAGATACTGTGCCATTAAATTTATAATCTTTTCCTTCTAAAGTAATTGGCAAGCCCATTTTTATTTTATTACCACCAACAACTGCACCATCTTTAGTTATTTTTGCAACATCTGATAATGTAACAACTAAATCATATACATTTGCTTGAGAAGGATCTTCTACAACTACAACTTTTTTACTGTTTAAAATAGGCAAAACAATCTTTTTTCTATCAGCTTTTACATCAACAATATCTAAATCAGAATAAGGAACATTTCTAATACTGATAAAAGTTTTTTCATGTGAACGTAAAGGAATACCATCACCAGTTAATGTAACACCTCTTATATATACCTGAAAAGATATTTTTGAAGTTGCCTCAATTTGTTTTGCGGCTGTTTGTCTAAAATTTTTATATGTAAAAAATCCGACAAGCAACGCAATAATTACACCAGCTACAATAATTATGTCAACCGGTTTAAAATTTTTTAAACTATCTGTTAATTTTTCCATAAAAGTTCTCTCCATAATATTAAAACTTTAAATGTTATTATAATTTATCCACAGCATTTAAAATTTCTTCAATAGTGGTTGTTGCACAACCAAATTGTTTTACGACAATACTAGCAGCTATATTACCAATAATAGCAGCATAACAAGGATTAGCGCCAGCTGCCAAAGCTAAAGTATAAACAGCAGTAACTGTATCTCCAGCACCAGTTACATCAAAGACTTCTGACTTATTAAATACCGGAATTTTTGTATAATTATCATGACCACTTACCACAAACATTCCATCAGCACCACAAGTAATTAAAACAGATTTTGCATTTGTTTCATTCAAAAGTTTATCACCTGCTCGTTTTAAATCATCTTCTGATTCTATAGTAAATCCTACAGACTTTTGCGTATCAGGAAGGTTTGGAGTCATTGATGTAACATTTTTATATACACTCAAATCTTTTTGAGCATCTACTACAATAATTTTATTATAATGATTTGCTAATCTTATAGTTTCTTGAATAATTTTAGGTGTTAAAGTTCCAATATGATAATTTGATAAAATTATTGCATCAAACTCTGGAACAGCTCTTTCTATTTGTTTTAAAACTTCTTCTTCAATTTCTGGACTAAGTAACTCATTAGTTTGTCTGTCAATTCTTACAATTTGCTGAGTTATAGAAGTTGTAATAGAGCCAGATATTCTTGTTTTTGTAGTTGTTTTACGGCTAGGATCAACAACTAACAAACCACAATTAACATTAGCCTTTTCAAAAGTTTCTCGTAATTGTCCAGCTTGAAAATCGTCTCCACAAACTCCAATTACACTAACTTTTCCGTTATTTAAAGTTGATACGTTATGAGCTGCATTTGAAGCTGCGCCTAAAATCAACTTCGTATCAGAATGCAATAATATTAAAACAGGAGCTTCTCTGGAAATTCTTTCGGCATCACCGTAAACCATCTCATCTATAGCTAAATCGCCAATAACTAAAACTTTTGGTTCACTTAATTTATTAATATATGAAATCAGCTCTTCTTTATTAATATTCATATAACATCCTCTTTTCAAAAAAATAGTAGCATAAAAAAATTTTTTAGCAAAACTCTTGTTATGTAAAAATTTTTAACATACAATAGCAAAAAAAATTTTTTTTATATTTTATTAAAAACATACAAGAAAGGCCAAAATACATGATTACCTCAATAAGAAGCATTACATTTTCTCAAAATAGAAATAAGATAGATAATCAAAAACAAAAAAATTATTTATCTAATTTATATAATACGCCTTGCGATAGCGTATCTTTTTCTGGGAAACAAATTACATCAAAATTATCTAAAGAAAGTGTTGATCTAGTTCAAAATTTTGCAAAAAAATTAAAATTAAACAAAGTCTACAAATTTGATAATCCAAACGTTGAAAGATTTCAAATGACTTCTATTGCAACTCCACAAGAACCAACATCAAGAACACTTATATTGCAATATTCAGGATATTCTAAAGAAAACATGACAAAACATGTAATGTGCCTTATCAAAGATACAGGTGAAATTATCGAAAATGGAATTCCTGTAAAAAACCCAAAAGAAATTGAAATCTATGAGCAAGTATTAACTGCAATTATAAATCACGCATCTAAAGAATTAAAAGTAAAATTAAACTAAATATGTCTTGATGTCGGATTCAAAATCATCTCTGCCAACTTCTCAGCACCTTCAAAGTTTCTTGCAGATATGATTTTAGCAGCAGTTTCTCTATCATAATCAACAAATCTGTGTTCAATAGAAAAGCCTCCGTCTTGAAAATTTGCAATTACATAACAAGATTTAGGTTCACTTGTCATTGGGCGACCAACACTACCGACATTCACAACTGTTTGTTTGCTATTTGTCTGGTAGCCTGCTGGAACATGAGTATGTCCGCAAAAAATTAAATCAGCATTAGTGTTTATTAACATATCTTCAATATCCTTTAAAGGCATATTAGGTAAGATATCTTCATTATTACGTCTTGGAGAACCATGAACTAAAAGAACTTTCACGCCATCAATAACAATTTCTTTTTGAGGCGGCAAATTTCTTAAATATTCTTTTTTATCATCTTCAATAAACAAAACATCATCGGCTAAAGCATTCGCCATAACAGGAAAGCCTTTTTTGACATCTTCAAAAATTTTAGGAGAAAAATCTGAAATTAATTTATCAGTGTTTCCTTGAATAACTTCCCAATTATCTTGGGATCTTACATAATCAATTACCATTCGAGGCTGGGGACCAGCCATAGCAAGGTCACCCAAACACAAAACTTTTTCACAATTATTAGATTTTAAATCTTCAACAACACTTTCTAATGCTTGAAAATTTCCATGGATATCAGACAAAACTGCAACTTTCATTTTTCTCTCCTTTTTATTTGTGATACTATAATAATATGATAAAAAGAAGAAAATCAAAACAATTTAATATCGGAAATGTAAAAATTGGCGGAGACGCACCAATTAGTGTTCAATCAATGTGCAATACAGATACAAGAGATGTGCAAACAACTCTTAGCCAAATTAATGAAATGGCTGATAAAGGTTGTGAACTTGTCAGATTGGCTGTACTAAATCAAGATGCAGCTAATGCAATCAAAGAAATTGTAAAAAAATCTCCAATACCTGTAATCGCAGATATACATTTTGATTATAAATTAGCAATTCAATGTATTAATAACGGAATACATGCTCTTAGATTAAATCCTGGGAATATTGGAAAAAAAGAAAATGTAGAAAAAGTTGTAAAACTTGCAAAACAACAACAAATTCCAATAAGGATAGGAGTAAATGCAGGCTCTTTAGAAAAAGAGTTACAAAATATGGATATCCCACTATCTGAAAAAATGGTAATTAGTGCACTTGGTCATATTAAAATTCTAGAAGATTTAGATTTCGACTTAATTAAAGTATCTTTAAAATCATCAGATGTACTAACAACAATTGAAGCATATAGAATGATTGCAGAAAAAATTCCTTATCCGTTACATCTTGGAGTAACTGAAGCTGGAACTATGCGAGGCGGACTTATTAAATCTTCAGTAGGGCTAGGCACATTATTAGCAGAAGGAATTGGGGATACTATTAGGGTTTCTCTTACTGAAAATCCTGTAGAAGAAGTTAGTGCTGGATTTGATATATTAAAAAGTTTGGGACTTAGAGAAAGAGGAGTAAACTTCATATCTTGTCCGACTTGTGGAAGAACTCAAATTGATTTAATAGGACTTGCAAAAAAAGTTGAAGAAAAATTTAAAAATCTTGATAAACCGATTACAATTGCAACAATGGGGTGTGCGGTAAATGGTCCAGGAGAGGCGAAACATGCGGATTTTGGGATTGCTGGCGGCGTAAAAGAAGGAATAATCTTTAAAAAAGGTGAAATAATTGCAAAAGTACCGGAAGATCAACTTCTTCAAAAATTAGAAGAGATTATAATAAAATCATCCAAATAATATATGGAAGATTTTATGTAAAGAAATTATAATATTTTTGTAACTACTAGTAAAAAAATATATAATTATATAATAGAGGTGGAAATGAAAAAAAGACTTTTAATTTTAACTTTAACAGCATTATGTGTATTACCTGCATATGCAGAATTAACTGTAAAAGATACAACTAGCACTGAATTCATGAAAAATCAAGGATATTCATCTGCTTTAGTTCAAACAACACAAAAATCAATTGCAAGAGCTAATGGAGAACCATTAACAGAACCTGTTGAAAAAGAATACTATAATCAACCGGTAATTAAAGCTGTAAGAAGATTTTTTATGTATATTGATCCATCATACGATGATCACTCATTTGTAAATGATCATGACATAAAAACATCACCTAGTTATGAAGATCTATAAACATATAAAATTATTTCCACTTCTTTTTTTATTAATGCTATTAACATTGAATTCAAATATTTCTATAGCTGCAGTATCTGGACGCTTGGAATATAATTCTGTATTATTTGATTATTCAAAATTAAATTTTAGCTCTATCAAAAAAGAAGCAGATAAAAATTTTGATTTATATCTGCAAACAAAAAATAGAACAGATAAAAAGAAATTCTTAAATTTAGCAACAAGCAAATATTATATCCTAACAAAGATTGATTACACAAGGATTGAACCATATATTCAACTTGGAAGAATATATGATTATACAGATCACCCAAGATTAGCTAAAGAATATTTTTCAAAAGCTATAAATATTGAACCCGACAATCCTTCTGCAAATTTCTACTTTGGAGAATTTTATTATACAAGACGAGATTACAACAGAGCTTTAAAATATTATAGAATTGCTTATAATAATGGATACAGTAATAAATATGATATAAATATTAGACTTGCAACAATCAATGAAAAACTAGCTGATTTAATAAATGCAAAAAAATTCTACGAGATATCGTATTCAATAAAACCAGACAATAAAATTCAAGAAAAAATACAACTCTTAAATGAGCTAAATTATGATAAATCAGAATATTATCATATTATCAGGGAGTAAAAGCAGACAATGAAAATAAAAAATACCTTAATTATACTTTTATTATTTTTACTAACAACATCATTTGCAAAAGCTGAAGATATAGATCAATCTTTAACAGCTAAAATAAGTCCTCAAACAGGACCTCAGCAGTCTGTTAATCAAACACAACAAACAAACCTTGATAATTCATATCTTGGAAGTATATATGATGATACATTAGCTCCGGTTTTCAAACCTTATGAAGCTGGAAAGAATGAAGTAGTATTTAGCTATACAAAAAACTTAATTAATGCAATTGATCCTACTGCTTATACTAATAAAACAGGAAGCTATCTTCCTGGAGCAAGAGGGATAAATCAATTAGTTATTTACACTCCCAACTATGGTCCTAGAACAAACACAAATGAATTTGGTGCCGAAGCTATAGTAGAAGGTAACACAGTAACAGAATTATCCGGAGCTGATTCCTTAATTCCTCCAAATGGTATTGTAATAAGCGGACATGGTCGAGCTAAAACTTGGATGAATTCAAGTATTAAAATTGGAACAAAAATCTATATTGATAGAGCTTCTAATTTAATATACACATATACAACATCTGAAAGTTATATTTTTGAATCAGAGAAAAAAATAAGTGAAGCAGAACAAATGCTTCAATATTACCGTTCATTAAGTCCTGATTACAATTGGAGAATACCAACAAGTTATATTAACGATGCAAAAGATTATCTAAAAAAAGCAAGAAAAAACCCTGATGAAGTAAAAAAATATTCACAACTTGCAATAGAAGCATCAAATGATGCATTAAAAAGCGTTGTTCCATATAAAAATGGAGAATTAAAAGGAGTCTGGATTAGACCAACAGAAACCTCTGAAGAAGAAATTGAAAAAACACTTAATAGATTAAAACATGCAGGAATCGATAATATATTTTTAGAAACATATTTTCATGGTAAAACAATATTCCCAAGCAAAACAATGGAAGCATACGGTTTTACCCCTCAATATGAAAAATTTGTAGGTATAGATCCTCTTGAAATTTGGATTAGAGAAGCACATAAAAGAAACATAAAAGTTCATACATGGTTTGAAACTTTTTATGTAGGACCTCAAAATCCAAAAGACAACCCAAAAAGTATTTTGGCAATGAACCCATCTTGGGGTAATAAAATAAAAAAAGATATTGATTCTGTGGACCCATCAAAATCAACATCAGAACATAACGGTTATTTCCTTGACCCTGCAAATCCTTATGTTCAAGACTTTGTTGTAAAATTAGCAGATGAAATTATTACCAGATACAAACCGGATGGCATCAACCTTGATTACATCAGATACCCAAATTGTGTATCATTAAATGAAAACTCAAATTGGGGATATACCGATTATGCTAGAAATGATTTCCAAACAATCTATGGTGTAGACCCTGCAGATATTCTAAAAACAGATCCACTTTGGCTGGAATGGAATAATTACAGAAGAGAACAAGTTACAAATGTTGTAAAAAAAATCGGAGAAATGGGTAAAAAATCAAACACATATATCAGTGCAGTAATTTTCCCAGACAGATTAGCAGCTCTTGATCATAAACAACAAGACTGGAGAACTTGGACTACAAGAGGTTATATAAACGGTCTTACTCCACTATTCTTAACTTGTGACTCTAAAACAGCAAATAAAATGATGTCAGACGTAATTAACGCTAAATCTGGAAACACCGATTTTTATGCAGGTCTTTTTGTAACTTTTATGGGCGGTACTGATGAAGATTTAATCAGACTAATTCATGAAGCTCGAAAAGTAAACGCTAAAGGTGTTATACTATTTGATTACGCTCATTTGAATAATAAATATATTAATACCCTATCGAAGAGTGTATTTGCACAACGTTCACCAATAAGAAAACCATTATACCAACCGGAACAACAAAAACAACTTCAAAAACAAGATACTAAAGGCTGGTGGATTTTCAAAAAAGAATCATAATAATTTAAAGTTATATTTATAATATAATTTTAAATATGATTAGGAATGCTGTTGCTAATACAATGCAGAATAAAAATACTGTAATGTTTATTACTGCAATAATATTTATGATTGGAATTCTTGCTTATTTCAACGATATTGCAATTATTTCAGCTTTTTTATTAACAATTCTTGCTGTATTTTTAATCATAAAAAATTATATTCCAACTAAGTACATAATCTTTTGGATAGTTATATTCTATTTCGGCTTTTTCAATGCATATTTTAGAACAACAAATTCAGATGACTTAGTGCAGTTTGCAAGACAAAATGTAACTATCCAAGGTCAAATAACATCAATACCTAATAGCGACGGAAAAGGAAAAACGAAATTTTTCTTTAAAGCTGATACTCTTAACGGAGAAAATATTAAAGGCAAAACATTAATTACATATACAGGGAATAAAGAATTAAAAATCGGAAATTATTATCAGACTAAAGGCAAATTAAGAACACCTTTCAAAGCAAGCAATCCATCACAATTTAACTATGGCAAATACCTTAGAAATTTCAACACATACACAGTATTTTACACAGATGAAATAACTCCTGCAGCAAAAACTCCGACGGTAAAATGGAAATTCTTACAAAACTTAAACAACTTAAGAGATAAAATCATAAATGTACATAGCAAATATTTAAAATCCCCAAACCTTGAAATTTTAGGTGGTATTGTTTTTGGAGATGATGCTATTGCACCACCTGATTACATAAAAGCATCCTTTATAAATTCAGGACTTTTACATATTTTAGCGGCATCAGGTATGAACGTTGCATTTATATACGGTTTTTGGGTGTTTTTTATGCGGCGTATAAGAGCTCCATTTAAAATTACGGTTTTATCTGGAATGGTATTAGTTATATTTTATACAATGATGACCGGTATGGGAGCATCTGTATTAAGAGCTGCTTTAATGCTTTTATTAATTCTTGCAGGAAAATTAATTGATAGAGATGCTCACACAATATCCCTTTTATCTTTTGTAGCAACTATACTTTTAATATACAATCCTGCTTATATAAACGATGTTGGATTTCAATTATCATTTATTGTGACATTCGGGCTTCTCACAACTGCAAATATAATTTTTGACAAATATAAAGATTCAAAAATTCCAGACTTTTTAATCGGAGCTCTTTTAATTCCTGTAGTTGCACAAATTTGGGTAGCACCAATACAAATGTTCTATTTTAACACATTTAGCACATATTCAATATTTGCAAATATATTGAGTATGCCATTTTTAAGCGTAATAAGCTTTGGCGGTTTTGTAAGTTCTATCATAGCAATGTTTGCACCATTCACAGATAAAATATGTATGCTATTTGATTTGATACTAAATTATGTATTGAATATCTTAGTCTTTATCTCAAACTTTTTTGCACAACTACCGCATTCATTATGCACAACAAGACACCCAAGTATTATTCAAATATTCATTTATTACGGAATAATTCTATCTATCACACTTGGAATAAAAACAGGATTTAATAAAAAACTTAAAATATTTTGTCTATCTTTGCTAACCTTATTATTAATTTCATTTATACAAATTCCATCAAACAATTTAGAAGTAATTGTATTTGATGTTCAAAATGCAGATTGTTTCTTAATAAAAACACCAGAAAATAAATATTTTATAATCGATACAGGCAAATCAGGGTACAAAGGCAGCAAAGCCCAAGCAAATTCAATCATTATAAAATATTTAAAAGACAGAGGAATAAAAAATATTGAAGCCCTGATTATAACTCACTTTGACAACGATCATTCAGGCGGTGCTGTCGATATAATGAAAAACTTAAAAGTTAAACAAGTATATATAAATTCTTACAATGACAAGTCTACAACTTCAAAAATAATTTATGATGCTTTAGAAAAAAATCAAATTCCAAACAAAATACCTTCAAATAATTCATCAATATATATAGAAAACAACTTAAATATCCAAACTTATCATGCAAAAACCGATAAAGAAAATGATAACTCTATAATTACACTACTTAGTTATAAAAATTTTGACATGTTATTTATGGGAGATGCAGGAACAAAAGCTTTTGATCAATTAAAATCTGATATTCCAACAAATATTGAAGTTCTAAAAGTAGGACATCACGGAAGTTTAAATACAGTAAATAAAGAAATGCTTGAGCATATAAAACCTGAAACTTCAATAATTTCTACAGGAATAAATTCGTTCGGACATCCATATAAAGGTACACTTGATACTTTGAGAGAAACAAACATTTATAGAACTGACAGACATAACTCCATTAAAATAAAAACAAATGGAGATGAATATTCAATTTATACATTTAATCCTAAAAAGAAAAAATATATAAAAACTCAACAATCGAAAACATACTAATTAAACTAAAGACATTTTATCTTCAAGAGCAGTCTCAATTTCATCAATAATTAAAGTTGCAGCAGCAATTCTATCATCAGCAGATGTAATAGGACGACCTACAACCATATAATCAACTCCGGATAAAATAGCATCTCTAGGAGTATCAACCCTAACTTGATCATTAACGGAAGACCAGGTAGGACGGGTTGCCGGACATAAAATTATAAAATCATCACCTATTTCTTTACGAATCCTACGTGCTTCTTCAGCACTAGCTACAACACCGTCAAGACCTGATTCCCTTGCAACTTTAGCAAGCTGCAATACAAAATCTTCAATATTTTTATCAACACAAAGCTCTGTTGTTAAAGTCTTTTGTCCAAAACTAGATAATAGAGTAACCCCTAAAATAGTTGGAGGTTCAATACCCATAGACTTGGCAGCTGCTCTAGATGCTCTCACAACAGCCGATGTCATTTTTGAACCACCCTGAATATGTACATTGAAAAAATTAATATTATTTTTTACTAAACTAATACAAGCCTTTTGCACAGTATGTGGAATATCATGGAATTTACAATCATAATAGCATTTTGCGCCATTTTCTTCCAATAGTCTGAATGCCTCAAACCCATAATTCACAATTAAAGGCAAACCGACTTTAAAATATCCTACATAATCTTTTAACTCATTTACTAATTCATGAGCTTCTTTTAAATTGTCAACATCCAATGCTAAAATAATTCGATCTTTAGCTGTTTTAGGTTTCTCTATCATATTAACAAAAAATATAGCACTACAAAAAAATAAAATCAACCCTTATAAGAATTAAGCTTGTAATACAACTTTTCTTAATCAAGATTAATATCTTCAGGCATTTCGGGTAGTTCTTTTGTATAAGTACATCCTAATTTTTCCAGTTTTTCAATTTGATTAATTATATTCCCACGACCGTTTAGTTTTTTTAATGAATTTGATAAATCATCTTGGATGTTTAATAATTCATTTAATAAGGTAGCAAATTTATCATGAACAGATGTACATAATCTTGACATTTCTAGAACATTTTTATTTTGTCTATCAACAATATGGAATGCATTAATAATTTTCAAAGCCGCAAGTAAAGTTGATGGAGATACAGGCATTACTCTATTTTTCCAGGCATAATCCCATAAAGCATAATCATCACAAAACATCATTGAATAACAACTTTCAATAGGTATAAACATCAAAACATAATCAGGTGAAGCTTCTTCTACAGAATATTCTCTTTTTGCCAAACCATTTATATGTGCTTTCGTTGAATCCACAAATTGTTTTAAATGAATTTGTTTTTCGTTTTCATCTTGCGCGTTTAGAAAACCGTCCCAAGCTGCAAAAGATGTTTTGCTATCTATATAAACACATCTACCTTCAGGCAAAAATACAGTTGCATCAGGTTTACCCTCTGCGGTGCCTTTTTGGATTTTATATTCTTCATTTTTTCGCAATCCTGAAGCTTCCAAAACTCGTTCGAGAACAATTTCTCCCCATTTACCTGATGTTCTGTTGTCAGCTTTCATTACACTCACTAGAGAATTTGCATCAAGAGAGATTTTATTTCCTGTTTCAAGAAAACTTTTTATATTCATATCAAAAGTTTTAAAATGGTCAGACTCAGTTCTAAAGTTTTCTTCAGTACGTCTTTCAAAATCTTCAATCTTTTCTTTAAATCTTTTGAAAAATTCATCCAACTTTTCTCTGTTTTGAACAGATAACTCAGATGAATGTTCTTTAAAAATTCTATTAGCAGTATTTTCAAAATACAACTTCATCTGCTCCAACATTAAATCTCTTGATACCTTATCGTTTTTACTCATTACTTTAAAAGATATAAACACGCACAAAGCACCAATTAAAAAACCAACCAAAAATATTAAAAATTCCATACGCATACCCTCTTAATAAAAAAATTATACCACAGGAAGATTACACTAAAAAGATTAAAAAAAGTTTTATCAACCATGTGGCTAAAACTACTAAAAGCATGATGTAGAGCATGATTGAGAAATTTTACCAATCTAAAGATGTAAGACAAATTCTCAAACCTTAATCTTACCAATATCAATCAGGACATGGATGAAAAAGACCATACAAAAATAGTAGTATGTATAGTGTAGAGGGAAGCTTAAAAAACAGGGAGATAAAAAATGAGAGAGTTCAAAAGAAGATCAAGAGTATTATTAATCGATGATAACGCAGATCATTTAAGAGGAGTTAAAGAATTAATTACACTTGAAAGTAGTTATGAAGTTGTAGGAGCTACAACAAGTGCTAATATAGGGATTAACTTAGCAAAGAAATATCGCCCTGATATTATCTTGATGGACATCAATATGCCAGAAAAAGATGGCCTTCAAGCAATCCAAGAAATAGAAAAATTAGACTTAGGAATCAGAGTAATTGCATTAAGTGGATATGATGATGCTGATCTAATCTTTAGAGCAATGAAAATAGGTGCTAAAGGCTATGTTTTAAAAACTATGGCATCAGCTCAACTTATTTATGCTATGGATGAAGTTGCTTCTGGCAAAATTTATCTTCCAAATGCTCTTACATCAAGATTTTTTGAATATTTTCAACGTTCATTCAAAGAAGAAGCACAAACAGCCGCAGAAGAAAATTTACTTACATATTTAACAGCTAGAGAAGAAGAAGTTTTAGACTTACTTACACAGGGTAATAACTACAAGGGTATTGCAGGAAAATTATTTATATCTGAAACTACAGTTAAGACTCACGTAAATAATATATTCCAAAAATTACAAGTAAATGACAGAACTCAAGCTGTTTTATATGCACTAAACAATGGCTTTGCAAACAGAAGACATAAAATGGCTGTTTAATTTGATACTTTTAATATAAGTGTTTAAAGGTTCAGTCTTAAAAAACTGAACCTTTAATGTTGAAGAGGGGAAATGAATAATACTAATTTAATATACGAACAATCAAGATGTGTAGCACATGAAATAAGAAATCACCTTTCTATTTGCGAAATTTACACCCAAATTATAAAAAAGAATTTAGAACAAGAAGGAATTGAAAACAAATCAATTGATAATGCTATAAATTGTATTAGCAAATCATTAAAAATAATGAATAATTCATTACTTGATCTAAAATCTTTAAACAACTTTTCACCAAAAGAATGCAATATTAAAGAAATTCTAGAAGAAGGAGTAAAACTATCAACTGTATATATTCATGAAAAAGATATCACAATAAATTGTCATATCAAAGATGATTCCAAAGTATACATAGATGAAAATAAATTCCTAGCCTGCATCGTAAACATAATAAAAAATGCCATAGAAGCTATCGAACATAAGGGTCAAATTAATGTTTCACTAGAAATTAAAAATAATGAGGTACACATAAAAATTTCAAATAACGGAAGTCCAATCTCAAAAGAAAAACAATCAATGATTTTTGAAGAAGGCTATACTACAAAATCTACAGGCAGCGGACTTGGACTACATATATGCGTAGATAATCTGAAAGCTCAAAATGCTATTTTAAAATTAAATAAATCAACATCTGAAATAACAGAATTTGAAATTATATTGCCTGTTGCTTAAATTTCTCTAATAAATTTCCACTTTCTACATTACCATTCCCAGAATTTGTCTGAGCATTTTGAGATGGAACTGAATAAATATCAGATGCAAAAACTCTTGGATCATCAATTTTATCCATAGCCTTCATAATACCTATTTTGCCTGCTTTCTTTTGAATATTTGTCAGCCAAGCATTAAATGCATAAGGAATTGCAAAAATTACACCTAAAACAGGTACACCAGCAACAATTCCTGTATTAATTAAAGTTTTATAATTTTTGTAATTAAAATTCATTCCCAATTTTTCTTGTAAATCTTTAGGAATTTCAACATCTGCTTTTGAAGCTTTTGATTTAGCCCATAATTTAGTACACTGAGTAATAATATTACGGGTCCATTTAGCAAGAGCTGTTTGTTTAAAATGGCTTGCAAATAATTCTGATAATATTTCAGACATTCCTTTTTTATTACCATTTGCAACTGAATTAGCTATACCTTGTGTACCTATTTTCCCAAGTTCTGCAAGTAAAGGTTCTACCGCAGCTTTTAAATCTTTATTTTTCGGGTGTTCTAAAAATGTTTTTAAATTACCTTGGATAATTGCTTGTTGGAATTTTTGAACAGTAACTTTATCTTGCTTTTTCACAACATCATAAACATTATTTACAGCCTGTTTTATTGAAGATTTTGAATCAAAAGTCAAATTAGTAAGCCAATTACCAAGTTTTGCTATAGGGAATTTCCCTTTAATAACCGATGCTGTCAAAAATCCTAAACCTAAAGTTGCACCAACACTCCATAAAGTCATTCCTAATTCTTTTGCAATTTCAGAGCCTGCCTCAACATCTTCTGAATATCTTTGAGACATTTCATCCACTTCATCAAAAGCTCTAAATACGTTCTTTTGTAAAGACTCAGCTTCTGCTTTTTGGCTATCAGTTATTTCTATTTGACTAAACGCTTTTTGTAATTTTTCATTTTCTTTATATGTTGTCTTTTTATATTTATTATATTCTGATTTATCTTTGAAATAAGAAGCTAAGAATGAAAAACTTCCACCCAATTTCTTTAAGAAACTTTGCTTTTGTTTCTCAGCTTTAATATTTTCTGCTTTTTTCATATCTTCATCTGAAAAGGCCATTAGCCTTGCAGGATTTTTCAATAAATCTTGTCTTGCCTTATATCTTCCAATTCTTGATGCATTTTTTTCTTCTAAAGTCCCTTGCATTTGTATTCCAAATGAAGTCAGAATAGGAACTGCAATAGACACAATATTTCTAACTTTTTTATCAGCTTTAGCTAACTTTAATAATTTATTAATTCCAACCCCCAATGGAGCTGCAACAAACCAAGATAAAGTTCCCAATGTATCAAATGCATTTTCTACATTTTCAGAATATTCTTCAGCTTTTATATTGATTTCTTTTACTGCATCTACTATTAATTCTTTATCTTCTTGAGCTCTTTGCAATTGTTCAGGAGATAAGTTTACAGATTTAAGTTTGTCAATTTCATTTGGATCTTTGTTATCTAGCCACTCCTTATAAGCTTTTTTATCATTTGAAATATCTTTTAATTCTTTAATCATTTTAGAGATGCTATTACGTTCTTTTTCATCAGGTATTGATTTTGCAATCTCTTTAGCTTTTTCTAACTGTTCAGGAGTATAAACTACGAAATTTTTAACATCTTTCAACTCATTTTGTTTTGCTTGATAACGCCCTATTCTTGAAGCTTCTTTTTGTTTAGAATTTCCCCATAGGATCATACCAACAGCACTAGAGAGCATTAATCCCATAATAGCAAAAGGCCCGTATTTTTGAACTCCATTGCGAATTTTAAAAACTCTTGCGGTTAATTTTTTCTGTTCAGAAATTTTTAAAGCTCTATTACTATCATCTGCAGATAAGTTTTTAATTTCTTCATTTAATTTATCAATTTTCTTATCTATTTTAGAAGTAAGTTTCTTATCTACAAATTTTAACAACGGAACTTGAGAAAAAGTTAATCCTAGAACTGGAACCATCGATATAAGACCTGTTAATTGTTCCATATCTTGGCAATTATCTTCGGATCTTGCATCCATCATTTCAGTTGCTCTAATAACTGTTTGAGCCTTTTTATTTGTCAATTCTACTTTATCTTCAGGTATTTCAATATTTGCAGCTAAATACTCTTTTTGAGCTCTTTCATCAGCCTGCTTTTGCTCCCATGCATCATATTTATTATAATTTTTTCTTACTTCATTGATTGAATTTAAAAATTGTCCCATTAATTTTTCCGAAAAATTTTTCTACCAATATTAATATAAAATCGTAAAAACAAAAAAAATTGCCACTTAATTTAATATAAATTAACAATAATAAAGCAAACAAGCAAAAATAATTATCATTATTTTTTATTATAATTAAGGGGAAATCATGTCAGGAATAGATAATTTTTTAAATAAAAGCGGACAAAATCAATATTACATTACTCCACAACCAGCAAATAATGCTGTAAAAAGTGATGTTAAAATTAAAGATACAGAAAATACAACAACAAATATAATTACAAATTCTAATATTAGAGATGAATTTGTAAAAGAAAAAAAGAATAATGGCCTTATTAGAAAATTCTACAATTTTTTGAAAAATAAAACTAATATAGGTCTTGGCTCAAAAGCTGTCGAAAAAGAAATTGATAAATTTGAAAAAGGCGAAATTTCTGAAGAAAATATAAAAGATACAATTACAAAATATAAAACCTCTCAACAAAATTCAGTACAAGCATTTGCAGACACAGCAACTGCAGCTGTTACTATTAGCGGATACTACTTAGGCAATAATTTTATTAAAAAATACCAAGCTCAAGATAAATTAAATGCATTGCCACAATTTATAAAAAATATAAAAGAAAATACTGATAGTATTAAGCTTAAACGCCTTAAATTAATTGAAGATATTCTAAAATCTAAAACTAAAGCTACAATACTAATGCTTCCTATTCTTGGAATTGTTGGAGGAATAACAAAATTAACAATTACAAAAGCCGAAAGAATAGGATCAAAAGAATTTAAAGTTGATAAAAAAGCGTTTACAGATAAAAAAGAACTTAAAGCAGAAAAGAAAAAAGCAAGAAAAGAAAGAAGAAAAACTAACTTCAAAAACTTCTTAACAGGAGCAGCAAACGGAATTCTAGCACCTGTAACAGCCTTAGCAGGAGGTATAATCGGAATTCCTGCATACATTTTAGCAACAACAGGGCTTAGATACACAACAAACAATAAAGATAAAAAAGATAAATCTTTAAACGATTTTACTCAATCATTCAAAGATAATGCGGCTGTAAATACTCTAGCTGCAGTTGCAGTAGCTGTACCGGCATTCAAAAAAGCTCATTTCAGCCATGTTTTAGGAAAAAATTTAGACAAAGTCGTAGATAAACTAAAAGATGTAAAATTAGAACTTCCAGACTTACCGTCTTCAAAATCAGCTTACCAAGAACTTGAAGATTTTATGCTTAACTCTGGAGCTATTCAAAATATAATTAAATCTGACAAACTATATTTAAGCGACAATATGGATGAAATTATAAAAAATTTAACAGATGAAAACATATTTGCTGTAAAATTCTTACAAATCAAAAATAAAGGTTTACTATCAGGAGAATACAATCAATATGGAAGAATATCAGAAGCACTAAGAGAAAATTGTCCACCGACAAGAACTCTTGAAGAAGCTCAAGAACATATTAACAAACTTTGGGGATCTTCTGAATACAAAGTGTCAAAACTTCTTGGTGTAGGGACAGTAGCAGAAACTTATTTAGCAAAAGATTCATCAGGCAAAGAAGTTTGTATTAAAGTTCTAAAAAATGGTATAAATGCTGAAAAAATCGCTAAAGATAAAGAAAAATTTATTAAACTTATCACAGGAGATACTCCTGCAGATAAACTAAACGACAATCAAAAATATTTAATAAAAAACATCAATGATTTAGCAGAAGGCATTTCAAAAGAAGTTGATTTCGTAAACGAAATGAACGCTGCAAAAGAATTGAAAAAATACAGTAAAGTTGCAGATGTCGTAGTTCCAATGGAAGCTAAGCCTGGAATATACATAATGGAAAAAGCACCTGGCATAAGCGTAAAAACTCTTGTTGATTATTATAACTGCGAAAGTAGTATAAAATATTTTAAAAGATACGCAAAAAAACACCCTGATACAGAATGGGTAAAACCAACTATTGAAAAATATGAAGAAGACTTGAAGAAAATCAAATCAAGAGCTCCTGAATTTGAAGACTTTGATATGACACCTTCACAAATTAAAAAATTACTAAAAACATATATTGACTTACAAGTAGAACAATTTTCAAAAGTAGATAAAAATGGAAAAGTTATCCACGCAGACATTCACCCTGGAAACATTTTCATCAATCTTCAAGCTCTTAAATCAGGAAAAGGCAAATTATTAACTTTAATTGATACAGGTAATACAATTAAATTAAGCAAAGAACAAGCAATGGCTTCATTAAAAGTTGTTGGCTTTATTAAAAACGGAAACACTAAAGATTTAGCAAATATTGTATTACAAGATGCTATTTTACCTCAAGGCCTTTCTAAAGAAGAAGCTCTTGTAAAAGTCGAAAAAGACTTAAAAACATTCTTCTTTGACAACAAAACAAAAATCAATTCAATGAATATGGATACATTCTATGCATTGTCAGATAACATTTTAAGGAAATACAATATTATTCCTAATAATACACAATTAAATTTAAATAAAGCAAAAATCTCAGCTAAAAATTCATTTGAAGATCTAGTCGAATCATTCTTTGAAAAAAAATACGGAGACAAAAACTGGGAAGATTCCTCTAAAGCTGAAATGGTTACAGCAATTACAAGTGCAGCAAAAGATATGGCTGAAATAGGCATAAAACTTCAATCAGCAAATACTATTCAAGAAACTAAAAATTTAACTCAAATGTCTACAAAAGAAGCAATGAATTTCTTAAGAAATAAAAATATGCTAAAAACAAACAGCGAAGAATATTTGACATATAAAATGAAACAAAATATGCCAGGACCAAAAATTAAAGAAGAAGAAATTCTTGAAAAAATTAAAGAATAATAAAATTATTCTTAATAAAACGTAAGTGGCGGGTAGAGTGGCACGCTCTATTCATTGAATTCTTGGATAGAAATTGATTCAATTCCCTCTAATTTTTGATAATTTTTATATAAATCCTGAATAGGGTGACGACCAACAAAATCAAGAATTACAACAATTTTAGTCAAGTTATCATCTTGTTTGTTTAATTTTCTTGAAATTTCTCTTAAATGTTTGCTGTTTTCAATTATATAATCATAAATATCATTTGAATTTTCATTAAGGCAAGAAATACTCATTTTCAAACGTCTTGTATTTTTTGTACTTGAAATAAGAACATTTTTTTCAAAAAGTCTTACAGATACAAGTACTAGAATTGATAAAACTGTAGCAACAATTGCAAGTCCATACATCCCAGCACCACAAGCCATACCAATACTTGCGGATACCCACAAAGTTGCAGCAGTAGTTAAGCCAAACACAGTAGCCCCGTGTCTTAATACAGTACCACCACCTATAAAACCGATACCGGTTACTACCTGAGCTGCGACACGAGCAGTATCACGAGTTCCTAATTCATCACCAGTAACAGATACCTCTGGGAAACCGTAAATAGAAATTATTGTAAATAAACAAGCTCCGAGACAAACTAAAATATTAGTTCGCAAACCTGCATATTTATTTGTCATCTCACGTTCAAGCCCGATTGCAAAGCCTAAAAGGACTGATGACAAAACTCTTATAACCAAAGTGATATCAAAAATTCCAGACAAAGTTTCCATATTCTAACCCTTTATCACTGCCTACTGCTGTTTACTTTTAGGATCCAGCACATCTCTTATTGTATCACCAATCAGATTAAATGCCAATACAGCAATAAAAATTAAAAAACCGGGAGTCAAAAGCCAAGGACGATAGATTATATTAGTATATTCTTGAGCTTCTTTTAACATATTCCCCCAACTTGCATCAGGCTGTTGAATACCAAGTCCTAAAAAGCTCAATCCAGATTCAGATAAAATGTAAGAAGGAACAGACAAAGTCATTGCAACAATTACAAAACTTGTAGTCTGAGGTAAAATATGTTTTACAATAATTCTTAAACGCGAAGCTCCAATAGATTTAGCAGCCTGAACGTATTCCCTATTTTTTATTGACAATACCATACCCCTTACAACTCTTGCAAAACTTGCCCAACCGATTAATGCTAAAATTACAACAATCAGCATAAATCTTTGCACACTTGTCATTCCAGACGGCAAAATTGAAGCTAATATAATTAAAAGATAAAAACTCGGGATAGACATTACAGCTTCGGCAAATCTCATCATAACCATATCAACTTTTCCACCGAAATACCCTGCAATACCACCATATAAAAGCCCTATAGGGAATAACACAAACAATGCCAAAAACCCTATGGTCATAGAAATTCTACCACCGAATAAAATTCTTGAAAAGACGTCACGACCGTTAATGTCAGTACCTAATAAAAACAATCTGCCATCTGTATCAGTTGTCACAAGGTGTCGTTTCATAGGAATTAAACCTAAAAATTTATACGGCTGTCCTTTAGAGAAAAATTTAATATAATGTTTTTGACTTCTGTCGAGTGTATAAATAATTTTTAAATCATCTGGATCAAATTCTCTTTTATAATTATAAGTATAAGGTTTTGAAAATTTCCCGTTCTCATCAATTGTAAAAATCTTAGATGGAGGCACATAGGCCATAGATCTATCAGAAAAATCTTTTGTATAAGGAGCTATAAAATCAGCAAAAAATAATGCTAAATAGATTATTCCGAGTACAATCAGAGCAATCCTTGCAAATTTATCTTTCCATAATTGTTTAAACAAATCTCTTATCATGCCTGACTCCCTTCTCTGATACGAGGATCAGTAATAATAAGCAGAATATCTGCGATCAAATTTCCTAAAATTAACATTACAGCCCCCATCATTAAAGAAGCCATAACAAGGTTTATATCTGATTTCAAAACAGCTTCCAATATCAAACGACCGAGCCCAGGATATTGAAAAACATATTCAGTCAATGCAGCACCGCTCAATAACCCTGCAAATTCAAATCCTAAAAGAGTAATCAAAGGATTAACCGCATTTCTCAAAGCGTGTTTAAATATAACCTTAAATTCACTAAGCCCTTTAGCCCTTGCGAATTTAACATAATCACTATCCAAAACATCTAAAAGATTTCCTCTCATTTGTCTTTGCAAACCCGCAAGAGATAATGTAAATAAAACAGTCACAGGCAACACCAAATGGTGAGTAATATCTAAAAACTTTTGAGAAAAAGTCATTTCCATAAAATTAGAACTAGTAAGCCCTCCGACTGGGAACCAACCAGTCTTAACTGCAAATATTAACAGTAATACAGCAAAGAAAAATGAAGGAATTGCCATACCTATACTTGTCAAAACAGTTAAAGCTCTATCAAAAGGAGTTTTCCAATACACAGCAGCAAGAATCCCTAAAGGTACACCAACAGACCAAGATAAAAATATTACAATCAAAGTGAGCAATAAAGTATTTGGAATCCGTTCTTTTAGTTTAGTACTAACTTGTTCACCGTTTGAAGTTACTCCTAAATCTCCTTTTATGAAAGACTTTGCCCATTTTCCGTATTGGACAATAATAGGTTTATCAAGCCCTAATCTTTCAGTTTCCTTTTGCAAAGTTTCTTTAGAAACTGACGGATTTAACCTTAATTCTGCTAAAGGATCAACAGGTGAAAGACGTATTATAAAAAAGCTTATTAAAGAAACGATTATAAGCAAAGGGATTGTCTGTAGTATTCTTTTTAAAATATATATTAAAATTTGCATGTTCTTTTGTTTTTCCTTATTTTAACAACTGCGCCTCGCATTAAACGGCACCGCTCATAATCAAAACGAAAACTCAACGTTTGCGTTTATGATTACTCGACTCTCGCTACCGCTCGTGCCTCTGCTCGGCTTGATATATCTCCTCTATATTATGAGTTACCCCTCCCAAACTTGTCGGATATATGTTTTTGAACTTATTTCTCAAAGCCACAATTCTGATTGGTGAATAAATATAAATTAGAGGCTTTTCATCATATACAATTTTCTGATATTCATCATAGTATTTTTTTCTATCTTCAAATTTAGTAGCTAAAGCACCTTGCGTGTATAAATAATCCAATCGTTTTTCAAAATCATAACGAGAGCTATTCAAATCTTTTTCTAATCTTTGATTAAAGATATGCAAAGTTCCATCAGATAACCAAACGTTTTTTCCGCCATTAGGTTCAAGAGGAGAACCGGTAAATCCCATTATTACCATATCCCAATCCAAGGTAGCCATAAGTTTATTTACAAGAGAATTGAATTCAATAGGTTTAAAATTAACTTTCATACCCAAATCTTCAAGATCTTGTTTTACCATAACACCAATAGCTTCTCTTTCGGTATTTCCTGCATTTGTATATAAATCGAATTCAACATGATTTCCGAATTTATCTATCAAATGTCCTGCCCTATCCCAGCCAAATCCTGATTTTTTCAATAACTCTTTTGCTTTTTCAATATCTCTATCATGACCTTTTATATCTTTATTTAAAAATATTGAATTCAATGTTTCCGGCGTAAATAAAGGTTCTGCAAGTCCATTTGCAATATTAAACACCATATTTTTTCTGTCAATTGCATAATCTACAGCTTGACGGAAATTTTTATCTTGGAACCAAAGTTGCTTTTTAGGATCAACATAATATTTCCCTTTATCATTTTTACGGTTATTCATATTCATTGCAACATACATAGTTCCTGTATCTGGTCCTATGTTATATACCGTAAAATCAGAATGTTTTTCCATTTCTTTAAAACGAGCCACATTTGCCCCTTGAAGGCTTATTTCATCTAATTCCCCGCCTTCAAATTTTAACACCTGATTGTTTATATCACCTACTATTAAATATACAATTTTATCTAAATATGGAAGTTTTTTATCATTTTTATTTATTACGTAATAATCAGGATTTCGTTCAAACACAACCCTTTGAGCTGGTACATATTCTTTAAGTCTAAATGCTCCAGATGTTACAAAATCCTTCGGTGGCGTATTTGTAGAAAGGAAACCGTCAAAATATGCTTTTCCTTTTTTTACAGCAGGTTCAAAAATATGCTTAGGCGCAATAGGAGAAGATAACATTCTCAAAAACGGAGCAAAAGGTTCAGGTGTTACAAATTTAACCGTATAATCATCAATTTTTTCTACAGTAGGCAATTTACCATCAATCACAATAGAATCTCTTATTGATGTATTTCCAAACCCGTCTAAAATTATATTTTGCCAAGTGAATACAACATCATCTGCAGTAATAGGTTTACCATCAGACCATTTTATACCATGTCGTAAATTTACGATATATTCTTTACCATTCACCGTAAAAGATTTCGCAAGTTTCGGGATTGTATCTCCTGTCACAGGATCAGTAGTCACAAGACCATCATACATTATCTCAGACATTTGGGATGATATGTTATCCTTTGAATTAAAAGGATTAAAAGTCTTTGGGCCTTCTCCAATTGTCGAAGATACAAAAGTTCCGCCAAATTTTCCAACAGGTGCCTGTGATTGTAAATAGTCAACACCATCTATAGTAACATTCTGTTCTACAGGATAACTTTCTTCTTGAAATTCCGTTTTAGGTCTCAATACAGGCTTTTGAGTTTCATCAACATCAGCTCTTATACAAGCCTTGCCAAGCCCTAATACAATTAACAATACTAAGATAACATAAATAACCCGTTTCATAGTTTTAGGATAACATAAATATAAATTTTGTTTATAGCCGTAGAAGGTAAAATAAAATTATTTACCAAGGATAATCATCTTTAATTTTCCATCCATCTTTTTGGATTAAAAGTCCACAAGCATAACCTGCACCTGTATAATCTTTTTTACAAGTTGCACAACCTGATGTTAAGATTTTCTCCCTAGTAAGTCGAGTATGAATTTCCCCACTTCCACACTGTTCATGTATGCCTAAAGTTACTTTCCCAGTTTCTGACTGCAAATAAGGATAAATCCCCATAAAAAAGACATCTCTACCAGCTCTATTAGGCCTGCTAGGGCCATTTATATCAACGATTATCCAAGCACTAGTTTTTCGCAAATTAACTCCTGAATAAGGAGATGAGTAAACAGTAATATATACACCATTAGGCAACATGTATCTAGGCACAGCATACATATTTGAGCCAGAATTATCAATAGTACCATCCAACTTCTTCCAAAATGAAACTCTTCCTGTCTTTTTTGCGACTCCTTTTAAATAAGGCTTCAAATATTGAGAAAAAAACCTATCCCCTGATACATCTGAAGAATAATCCCAATATAGAATATTTCCATTATCATTCTCTGAAGCTATTACAGCTTGATTTATCATAGAATATGATTCTTTTAAACGTTCAACCGTAACCTTTTTTTCATAACTATTTACTAAACTTGGCATAGTTAAAGCTACAACAACACCAATTACTCCTAATGTGATTAGAATTTCTGCTAGCGAAAATGCAGGGAATAAGCCTAAATAACGCCCCCCCCCCGATTTCCAAATCTTTTCATACTTTTGCTCCTTTCTAAAAAACGTTTATAATATTTCTATTATAAACGTTTTTTTTTATTTTTCAAGATTTTATATTAATAATTCATTTCCCAATTATCATTCAATATTTTACCAAAACACCCCCACCAATTTTCACTATCAGCAATACAATGTTGTTCAAACATTTCTTCCCTTAAATCTGAAGACAATGGTGCTTCTGGAATATTACATTCTGGGTTACTATCATCAATAACGCCATTATTATAAAGCATTACCGCAAAAGCATCTCTACCTACAATATTAGGACCTTGTTTCCCATTTATATCTATATATATTAATATTTTACCATCTCCATTTACAGTAAAATGGAGAACAGCACCACTTGCTAATACATACTTTTTACGGTTTGTATTGTTGAATATATCAATTGAAGTACCTGTAATTCTTTTATAATCCCCAATAGCATAACAAGAAGAAGGTGAAGTAGTACAATCCTGAACTATTTTAAAATAATTTTTCATCCAGTAATCTATTGAATTATCATTAATAAGTCCAGCTTCTCTAAGATTTAATGCATTTTTATCATTCATATACATAACAGCTGCTTGTTGAATCTCATTATAAACTTTATGCAACTGCGTTACATAAGATTTCCTTTGATAATTCTGCATCAATGTTGGAACAGTCATAGCGGAAACTACACCAATTATCCCTAATGTTACCAATACCTCTGCTAAAGTAAAACCTCTTTTCATTTCTAACCACATTTTATAATTCTGATAATTTATATCACTATTATAACAGATTGCATTATTTTTACAACTCCCACAGACACGGTTGAAGAGCTTTAAAATGCCCCCCCCCCGACATTGCTAAATCTTTTCATTCTTTTGCTCCTTTCTTAATCATTACTTTATTATTATAACATTTTGATTATATCATTTCAACCAAAAATTAATTTTTCCTTAAGGAAATTAATTTTTTCAAAAATTCGTTATATAAATATAATTGTAAAAATGTTTAGTAGAAGAAAGGGGATTATAATTATGTTAAAACCATTAGGCGACAGAATTGTTATTAAAGTTATCGAAGATACTGAACAAACTTCAGGCGGAATTTTTATTCCAGACAGCGCTAAAGAAAAACCTCAAAAAGGAGAAGTTATTGCAGTAGGTCTTGGTAAACTTAATGAAAAAGGCGAAAGAGAACCTATGGATGTAAAAGTTGGAGACACTGTTCTTTATGCTAAATATGCAGGCACTGATATTAAAATGGACGGTGTTGAATATAAAATTTTATCAATCAAAGATGCATTAGCAATTATTGAATAATTTTTATAGGAGAAATAGAAAATGGCAAAACGTATAGTATTTAATGAAGAAGCAAGAAAATCACTTCTTAAAGGTATAGATGCAGTAGCAGATGCAGTAAAAGTAACATTAGGACCAAAAGGAAGAAACGTTATTTTAGAAAAAAAATACGGTGCTCCTCAAATTGTTAATGACGGTGTTACAATCGCTAAAGAAATTGAACTTAAAGACGGTCTTGAAAATGCAGGCGCACAATTACTAAAAGAAGTATCATCAAAAACAAATGATGTTGCAGGTGACGGTACAACAACAGCATCTGTATTAGCTCAAGCAATCGTAAGAGAAGGTTTAAAAAACTTAACAGCAGGCGCTAATCCAATGTCTATGAAACGCGGTATTGATAAAGCCGTAGAAGTTTCTGTAAAAGAAATTAAAGATATGTCTAGACCTGTTAATACAAAAGAAGAAATCGCTCAAGTAGCAGCAATTTCTGCAGGTAACAACAAAGAAATCGGTGAATTGATTGCAGAAGCAATGGAAAAAGTTGGTCATGACGGTGTAATCACTGTTGAAGAAAGCAAATCTTTCGGTACAAACTTAAAAGTTGTAGAAGGTATGCAATTCGACAAAGGTTATCTATCACCTTACTTTGTAACAGATGCTGAAAGAATGGAAGCTGTATTAGACGATGCTTATGTATTCTGCTGCAACAAAAAAATCAACCTTATTTCAGATATGGTTCCATTATTGGAACAAGTTGCACGTGATGGCAAATCTTTATTATTAATCGCAGAAGATGTAGAAGGTGAAGCTCTTGCAACACTTGTTGTAAACACAATGAGAAAAGTTTTAAGAGCAGTAGCAGTAAAAGCTCCTGGATTTGGTGACAGAAGAAAAGCTATGTTAGAAGATATCGCAATTTTAACAGGTGGCGAAATGTTCACTGAAGAATTGGGTATCAAACTTGAAAACGTAACAACTCAAATGTTAGGTAAAGCAAAACGTGTAACAGTAACTAAAGATGAAACTACAATTGTCGTAGGAGATGAAACAAAAGAAGCTGTTCAAGAAAGAGTTCGTCTAATCAGAAAACAAATTGAAAGCTCTGATTCAGAATATGATAAAGAAAAACTTCAAGAACGTGTTGCAAAATTATCAGGCGGTGTTGCTGTAATCGAAGTAGGTGCAGCTTCTGAAGTTGAATTAAAAGAAAGAAAATTAAGAATTGAAGACGCTCTTAACGCAACAAGAGCAGCTAATGAAGAAGGTATCGTACCTGGTGGTGGTGTTGCTCTAGTAAGAGTTCAACAAAAACTATCAAAACTTATCGATACAACAAGCTTCTCATCTGATGATGAAAAAATCGGCTTCAAAATCTTAACAGCAGCTCTAGATGTACCTCTAAGAGCTATCGCTCACAACGCAGGAGCTAAAGCTGACGTTGTAGTTGACACTGTAACTTCACATGAATCAGCTTATGGTTATGATGCATTGAACGATGAATATGTTGATATGTTCAAATCAGGTATTGTAGACCCTGCAAAAGTTACTAGATCAGCTCTACAAAACGCTGCATCAGTAGGTTCAATGTTATTAACAACTGAAGCTGCAATTGTAGATATTCCAGAAGAAAAACCTGAACCTGCTATGCCAGCAGGAATGGGTGGTATGGGCGGAATGATGTAATTCCAAACAATCAAACAAACTAAAAAATAGGCTTGTTAATAAAACAAGCCTATTTTTTTAACTAAATAAAACACTTGATAAATAACGTTCACCAGTATCTGGTAAAATTGTAACGATTAATTTGCCATCATTATCACGCATTTTAGCAAATTCTAGTGCAGCATACATAGCAGCGCCAGAAGAAATTCCACAGAGAATACCTTCATCTGTTGCTAATTTTCTTGCAGTATCAACAGCATCGATATCACCTACAGGATAAATTACATCTACAACATCTCTATTAAAATTCCTTGGAACAAAATTTGCACCAATACCTTGAATAGCATGAGATCCTGCAGGTTTTCCAGATAATACTTGTGACCTGAATGGTTCTATCGCAACAATTTTTATATCAGGATTTTTTTCTTTTAATCTTTTGCCAATACCTGAAATTGTACCACCTGTTCCAACACCGGCAATTACAATATCGACTTTTCCATCTGTATCATTCCAAATTTCTTCAGCTGTAGTTGTTTCATGAATTTCAGGATTAGATGGATTATTAAATTGCATAGGAATAAAAGAATCAGGAATTTGCTCTCTTAACTCCATAGCCTTGTCAATAGAGCCTTTCATACCTTTTTCACCATCTGTTAATACAATTTCAGCACCAAATGCTTGCAATAGTTTTCGTCTTTCTATGCTCATTGTCTCAGGCATTGTCAAAATCATTTTATAACCTTTTACAGCACATACCATTGCAAGCCCAATACCTGTATTTCCACTTGTCGGTTCTATAATTACTGCACCAGGGGTTAACAAACCTCTTTTTTCAGCATCTTCAATCATACTCAAAGCAGTCCTATCTTTAATAGAACCAGCCGGATTAAAACTTTCCAACTTCGCAACTACGTTTGCACATCCATCTTGATTTAAACGGTTTATTTTCACTAAAGGTGTATTACCAATTAATCCTAAAACATTTTCAGCTATTTTCATTAAATATCCTCTTTTTTACAATTATAAAAGGGGCGATAAAAAAATCAACCCCTTATATAGATTATATAAAATAAAGATTATGACAATTATTCTTCAACTGGAGGTTCTGGACGAGGTCCTTCTGGTCCAAATTCAGGACGAGGTCCGCCCATATGAGGATGTCCGCCTTTTTTATGTTGTTTTTCGAAGTTTTTACGACCTTCTTCTTTCATTTTTTTCAATTCTTTTAATTGTTTTTTAGTCAAAATTGCTTCGAAATCTTTCATATTTTGCATACGCAATTCATGAGCTGCACGTTTCAAAGCTCTGATTTCTTTTTGTAATTCAGCTATTTTTTCTTGTTGCATTTCAACAGCCATTCTAGAACGTTTTACAGCTTCAATTTCTTGACGTTTTTCTTTCATTTTTTCCATAATAGGTTTCATTTGCTCATGAGCTTTTTGACGAAGTTCTTTAGCTTGAGCTTTTTGTTCATCAGTTAACTTCAAACGTTTTTCAAAAGCATCTTGACGTTTTTTGAATTCTGGATTTCTTGGAGGTTTTTTTACCTCAGGAGATGCCGGAGCCGCAACTGTAGCTTGAGTATCCTTTGTAGTTGCAGGTGCTGTTGTTTCTGCTGCGAAACACATTGCTGAACTTGCAAAAACTAATACACTTGCCATAATTAAACTTTTTTTCAACATAAATTCTAATCCTTTCTTTTACAATAAATCTTTTAACATAACCGCTAATTCTTTTTTTGCGTTGTACAACCTTGACTTTATAGTCCCTATTGGACATTTTAGTTTATATGCAGCTTCTTCATAAGAATAACCGTATATTTCACATAACATTACTGTTTCTTTAAATTTTGGTTTTAGAGAATTTATTGCGTTTAATATTCTCTGTTGCCTTTCGTTGTTTATTAATTTTAACTCCGGTGTTAATTTTTTATCTTTAATAGAAACTAAAACTTCATCATCTGTAGTCATAGTATCTTGATTTTTTTTATGTGCTGATTTCAAATAATCCTTTGAAACATTTTTTGCAATAGTATTTATCCAACTTTTGAACGATCCTTTATCAGTGTATTTGTCAGCATTTTTCCAAACCTTCACATACACTTCTTGCTCTAAATCTTCATTTGTTTCTTTGGTAATCAACCTTATAATGCTTCTTACATTACTTTGGTTATTTTTTATTAGTTCTTTAAAATCCATTAACTATTCCACCACTAAAAAACCGTACGAATCAACAGGGAAACCATAATCCTCTGCACTTAATGTCGTACCGTATTTTATAATATCCTGAACATCTGTATTAAAATTAACAATACCTAAAGCAGTTCCACTTAATAAAATTCCGAATACTGCACAAGCCATTTTTAATTTTAAAACATTTTGACATTTAGTTTTATAATAAGGCTTTACCTCTTTCAATAAATCAGAAACCTTATCCATAATCTCTTGTTCATGCCTGCAATCTTCACATGATTCAATATGGGATTTTAATGTTTCCTCATTACCGAAAGTAAATAGTGCCTCATATTTAGTACATTTTTCCGTCATTATTTTGCCCTTTTAAAACTTATTTTATTTTCTGTTTTTTATAAAGTTTTTAAACCTTACACTTATATAACGAAACAAAAATAAAAAAGTTCATTTGTAAAAAAATTTTCTTCATAATATTATAACATATGTTACAAACACTAGCAAAAAAAATTTTTCACATGTTTTATGATAGCTGGAAAAAATCATGGCAATAACTGATATAATAAAAAAGACTTGTAAATCACTAGGCGAAAATAATAAACCAACATATGTTGTAATGGCAATTGCAACAGTAAAAGGTATTTGTCGTCCAATGTTTACAATGATGGATAAGACGGAAAACCCCGAAACTAAAAAATATACAGCTCTTAGAGAAGGCTTAACAGAAGCAATCGCAATACCATCATATTGGGCTTGTGGAGAAATTGCAGGCAAATTTGCAAAAAAAGCATTCAATAGTGATCCTGCACTAGCAAACCGTGCAGAAAAAAACTTAATGTTTATTGGAGTATGTACTGCAGCATTATTTGTAATTCCCGCTCTTTGTTCTGTTGCAATAAAACCTATAATGGATAAATTGGGACTTAAATCTCCTAAAGATAAAGCAAATAGCAATCAAAAACAACCAGCTGTAATTGAAAATACACCTCTTACAAATTCAACAGTAATTTCACAACCTGCAGTAAAACTTAATACTTATCCACAAATGAGTACTTTTGTAAATAGACCACAAGTTGGTCTAAGGGTAGGTGGCTTATGATAGGAGCTATTAAAAACGTATTAACAAGTTCACAACTTGCAAGTGTTGCACAAAATACAACTCAATCTGTTGCAGCTGAAACAGTCTTAAAATCAATAGGCAGACCAGGTTTTATTCTTATTGACAAAGATATTGATTCTGACACAAAACAATATGCAGCGGCAAAAGAATTCTTATACCAAGCAACCTGCTTAGGTGTATATATGGCATTAATCGTTCCTGTATTCAAAAAAGGCGGTTTTAAATTTGCTAAAAATGTAATCTTCAAAAATACAGAAGGATTCCAACATTTTAAAGATGTTAAAGAATATATGCATTATAGAAAATTAGCAGACAATCCATCTTTAAACAACAGACTTAAAACTCTTGAAAAAGAACGTGTTACAGATAAAACTAAAATTAAAGATAAATATAATGACACTTTAATTGCAGAATTACATAAAGAAAAACCTGAAAAATTTGCATATGTAAAAGGTGCAGTAGAATTAAGCAATATCATCGGTTCTGTCTTGGGATTAGCAATACTAGCACCAAAAGTAAGCCATGCTTTTATTCACCCAGCTCTAAGATTTTTAGGTCTTGAAGAGAAAAAGGGTAAACAACAAACACAGCAACTTGCAAAACTTGATACAAAAGCTTAAATTATCTTTAATTTACCAAGGATAGTCGGCCTTAATTTCCCAGCCATCATATTGGATTAATGCACCGCAATAAAATCCAGCATCATTAGGAGAATTCTTATTACAACCTCTTCTCGTATTGGCCATTAGGGTTTCTCTAGAAGAACCACTACCTGCCATATTTAATTTTTTAGTAGCTGATGTTAACATAAATGTAAAAATATCACGACCATATATATTTGGCTTAGAATTTCCATTAATATCCACATGGATATACAAATACTGATAAACTCCAGATCCACTAACATCCATAGCAAATGCAATGATAGTTCCATCTTTTAATGTAATTATATAATATGGTTGCCTTCCCCAAGACACTAATCTTTTTCTATTTAATTCATATCTATCTATATTTCTTTGTTGTGAACAATTTAAGCCACAATTTTCAACAACATCCAAATATGGTAAAAAATATCTATTTAATAAATCTGTTAAAATTTCTTTGTAACTACCATTCGGATCAGAAGAATCCATTTGCCCTATATTATTCAAATTCCATTCATCAATAGTGCCATTTTCTGCTTGAGAAGAA
Organism: Clostridium sp. CAG:768; assembly: GCA_000437435.1. GTDB lineage: Bacteria > Cyanobacteriota > Vampirovibrionia > Gastranaerophilales > Gastranaerophilaceae > Stercorousia. Next base: position 135,479 of record FR899628.1, read on the forward strand.
ACTAATGCCTGACTAATAACAGAATAAGATTTTTTTAATTGAACAATCGTCTGTTTCTTTTGATAATTTGTAATTAACGAAGGCATTGTCATTGCAGCAACTACACCAATTATCCCTAAAGTTATTAATACCTCTGCTAATGTAAATCCCAAACGTGCCACTTGACCAGACACGATTTTTTTTAATACCCCTCGAAAGCCTTGTGTAACAAGCTCTAAATTGCCCCCCCCCCGACAAGCGCATTAGTAGACAAATCTACACAATTATCTGCAAATTTGCAAGATTTTTGTGTCTGATCTGCTTGAAATCTTTTCATTACTAGCTCCTTTCTTTTTTAATATTTTAGCTTATTTTTGACAAATATTCAACAGAACGTTGAGAGATCAGTTCTGCTTTCAACTTTTTATTTTTACGCTCTTTTTTAGGTAGTACAATAGGTGTTACAATTCCCCAGTTTGAATTTATAGGCTGGAATTTTTCATGACTCTCATCACTAATATATTGAGTTAATGCACCCAACATAGTTTCTTTAGGAAGTTCTAACAATTCATTATTATTAATAAATCGTGCCATATTAATTCCTGCAAGCATTCCTGTTGCAATTGATTCGGTATACCCTTCAGTACCTGTCAATTGACCTGCAAAAAACAAATCTTTTCGTTTTCTTGTCTGCAAAGATGCATTCAAAATCTTTGGAGAATTAATAAATGTATTTCTATGCATAACTCCATATCTTACAATATTTACATTTTCTAACCCTGGAATTGATTGAAGTAGTTCTTTTTGAGCTCCCCATTTCAAATTTGTTTGGAATCCCACAAGATTAAATAACGTTTTAGCAGAATTATCTTGTCTTAGTTGAACAACAGCATAATTTTCTTCTCCAGTACGTTTATCAATAAGTCCAACTGGCTTCATAGGTCCAAACCTTAACGTATCCACTCCACGAGAAGCTAACACTTCAATAGGTAGACAACTTTCAAAAAATTTAGCATTTTTTTCAAATTCTTTTAATTCTATTTTTGGGGCATTAATCAATATATTATAAAAATTCTCGTATTCTTCTTTATTCATTGGACAATTAATATATGAAGCCTCACCTTTATCATATCTGCTTGCCCAAAAAGCTTTATCGAAATTTATACTGTCTTTTTCTACAATTGGAGCAATAGCATCAAAAAAATGAAGATGTTCGCTTTGTGTAAACTCTTTAATAGAATCAGCTAATTTATCAGAAGTCAAAGGACCAGATGCCATAATTGTATAACCTTCAGGAATTGATGTAACTTCATCTTTTATTATATTAATATTTTCATCAGCTTCTATTCTTTTGGTAACAGTTTCAGAAAAAAGTTCTCTATCAATAGCTAAAGCATTACCTGCAGGAACTGAACATTCTCTTGCAATAGTTATCAACTCTCCGCCAAGAATTTCCATTTCTTTTTTCAATAATCCTGAAGCATTTGAACAATCAGAAGCTCCTAAACTATTTGAGCATACAAATTCTGCGAATTTATCAGTCTTATGCGCACCTGTAGATTTTTTAGGTCGCATTTCAAATAAATTAACTTTTAATCCTCTTTTTGAAAGCTGTAAAGCAGCTTCAGAACCAGCCAATCCGGCACCAATTACATTTATTTCCATAAGATGAGTTTATACCAGATAAAAAAGAGTGTCAATTTTAATAGACAATTGGGTGATTTTTTATCTATCATTAGAGTTTATTACAAATTTGTAAAATAATTATTATAATTGTAGTAAAAAACTTGCAACTTTTTTTAATATTAAGTATAATAAGTACACTTAATACATTTATGACCTTTTGTTAATTTTTTGTAAAAATTCACTAGCAAAAAAGCAATAAGTGTAAAAGATCAGTTTTTAAATACATGTGTAGTTAGGAAAAATTAAAGTAGGGATATGGCAGTAAAAGCAATCAATTCAACAATCAATGTTGCAAAACACAATAATCTTAAAGAACAAAATCAACAAAAACATCAACAAACATCTTTCACAGGTAGTTTTAACCCTGTTGTTACATTAATGGATGCTATAGACAAAGGTGGTTTTGCAGCTTCATTTATCGCTCAAGACGGTATCGGAATGGTTGCTCCAAGAATTTATGAAGGCTTAAACCGTAATAGAGAAAAAGATGAAAACGGTAAAAAAATTGGGCCTTTAAACTGGGAATTTGCAAGAAGAGAAGGAATCAGAGAAATCTTAAGCGGACCTAGCGCATTCTTAATCCCTATGGGAATAATGGCTATAATAAAGAAAACATCTGGAACTGCAAACAATGTACACGTAAGCCATATTGAAGCTTTAGGACAAAATTTTGCAGACTACGCTGCAAAACATCCTGATCAATTAAAAAATTCATCAGAATTCAAAAAGGGTTATTATGCGCAAATTTTAGAAAATGCACTTGAAAATTCTACAGATGAAACATTTAATGGTGAACAATTAAAAGACAAAGCTAAAAGCTTTGCGGAAAAACTAGTTGATTCTGAAGAAAAACGCGCAAATAAAGATAAGAAAAATGCAAACAAACTTCAAGCTGAAATTGTTGACGAATATATGAAATTAAGAAAACAATATTCAGCTCCATCAGGTAACGAATTAGCAGTATCTCTTAAAGTTTCAGGTAAAGATAAACCTCTTGGAACTAATATAAGACAATTAGTTCAAAGTTTAACAGATTATTCAGGAGATGCTTTAGAAAAAGTTAATAAACATTTAGAAAAACATGCAAATGGAAACATTGATGAATATATTAAGAAATTCAACACTCACAGAGCTGGCACAAGAGTACTTTCAAATTTAGGAATGTGGTCAGCAGTTGTAGGTTTCTATACTTTAATCCCTAAATTATACAACTTAGGTCTAAAACATGACCCAGGATTAAAAGGACTTGTAGAAGAAGGTGCTGAAAAAACAGAAGATAAAGTAAAAGAAGACAAGAAAGCAGAAGCAAAAGATCAAACAAAAGATAAAAATGTAGCTTTCACTGGCGGAATTACTTCAATGGCTGGGAAAACAGCATTGAAAGACGGCGGCATTAGTAAAGTATTAAAGATTTTTGAATTCAACGGAGCATCAATGTCAGTACCAGCAATGCTTACATTGTTATTTGGCTTTTGCTTGCCTCCAAGATATATAAACGCAAAAAGTGACAAAGAACGTAAAGAAATTTTAGTTCGTGATATTTCAAGTTTTACAGCAATCTTATTTGGAGCAAAAGCACTATCTAGAGGTTTCTCTGACGTATTTGCAAATGCATCTGGTTTTGCATTAAATATAAAACCTGAAAATCATAACAAAAATTTCTTTAACAAATTGAAAAACTATTTCACAGCAGGTTCTGGCGTTAATGTATTAAATAGTGAACAAATTGTATCTAAATATAGTAATGTTCAAGAATACCAAAATGGAATTAACGGATTCTTCAATTTCTTAGAAGAAAACGGTGGAAATGTAAAAAAAGTATTACTAAATGTTGATAAAACAGTAAAAGAAAATGCTGAAGAAATAATGAAAAATTTCAATGGACAATTTATAAAAGATGCAACAATTGAAGATATTCATAAAGCATTTGAAAAAGCTAAAGGCTCTGAAGCTCTTGAAAAAATTTACACAGTATTCTCTACAAAAGACAACAAATTTGTTAATAGAGCAAAAACAATGAATAGTGCATTTGGATTTGCATCAACATTAATTCTTGTTCCAGCATTTATGATGTGGCTTGCTAGATACTGTGAAAATATGACGAAAAAAGCTATTGCAAAAGAAAAAGAACAAAAAGTTGCCGCTACAGCAGTAAACACACAACCACAAACAAAAACGAAAGAGGTATCAAATCAATCTCAAAACACCTCAACACAAACAAATTCACAAAACTCTGTAAATACAGCAACAACTGACGCATCGGCAATTACAGCAACTAAAAAATTGTCAATGGCAGGTTTCTTAAATAAATAATATACAAAAAATCCGGAATAATACCGGATTTTTTATTTAATTATTACTTCAATCATATCTATTTCAATCTAAATGAATAATCTTTTGGAATTTTCCAATTATTATACATTATTAATGCTGCACAATGTCTAGGATATTGAGCATCCTTATTACAAGAATAAACATATTTAGAATCTGTTAACGATTCAGCATTAACCTCTTTGTTTTTTAATTCTCCACTTATATAAGGCTGAAAAGGAGTATTTGTATACAATCTATTGCCAGGCGGATCTGCAGTACTAAATTGAAATGAAAAAGATGAACGTCCAAAATCTTTTGTTAAGCATCCTTGATTTTGATATTGCCCCGTCCAATTTTCTGCGTTAGGATAATAACAAAAATTCATCCAAAAACCCCAATGAACGCAAGCTTTAGCTATTAATAATGAGCCATCTGCCAAATAGAGTCGCCTCAATGTACAAGAAGCACTGCCATCATAAGATGGAGCTACATCAATAACATTTAAATAAGGAATAAAATATTTTTCAATAGCTCCTGTTCCATTAGGACCTGATTCCCAAGTATGATAATCACCATAATCAAGTTCTGCTTTTTTTATAGCTTGATTCACTGTAGTATATATCTTTTTTAATGATGTTTCTACCTCTCGTTTTTTATAATTTTGAATAAGAGTAGGAATTGTTAATGCTGCTACAACTCCAATTATACCTAAAGTAATTAACACTTCTGCAAGTGTAAATGCTTGAGCAGAGCCTAAATTACGCCCCCCCCCCGATTTTCAAATCTTTTCATAACTAGCTCCTTTCTTTTCAATTATTATAACATATTACCTAACTATTCTCAATAAAAAAAAAGAACCTTATACAAGGTTCTTTTTTTATTCAAAATTATTAATCTTCAATTAAAGCATTAATATCATCTACCATAGCATCAGGATCAAAGCCATGAACTTTTGCTCCTGCTTCTAAGTTTTCAAAATGAGCAGCTGCACAACCAATACAGCCTAGTCCGTATTTTTGAAAAACTGCTACACTTTCAGGACAAATTTGAACAATGTCCATAATATTCATATCTTTAGTAATTTTTTGAGCCATAATAACATCTCCTTATATTGACTTTATGTATAACTTCATTAAATACATTATACAATAAAAAAGAAGGATCTGTATTTTTATGGAATTTTTAAAAAACTTATTTAAAGATGATGAAAAAATAATAGGATTGTGCAGTTTCAAGAAAAAAGAAACAACAAAAATCTATTCATTTACACCACAATTCAGTGCAACAAAACTAATTTACAGCACAAATACAAAAAACAACTTCCTTTTATCCTAAACAGTATAGTCTTGTACCCTTTGTTGGGTCATTTAATGCATTAGGAGTAACAATACCATTAGGACGATTAGGATTTGCTTCTCCAAAATTGAAAGTATTTTTAACGAAATTATTTTCGACCCTTGCACTTTGGTAAGGATTTGAAACTGCTTTTAATCCATTTATTCCAAATAATTTTTGTATAGACATAAAATTTTACCCCATAATTTCCCTTATTTATATAAAGAAAATTATGGAACAAAAATTGCCTAATTATAAAGAAATATTAAGCTAATAAGTCTAAATGTCTAGCTTGAGTTTCACTACCGATAACTCTCGGATGATTCAAATTATAATCACTATTTGTCTGTTGAGCAAACAATCCTGTATTAAAGATATTTACACTTTTATTTTGTCGGTTATTTTCAAATAAATTAACCGGATTTACTCTAAAAATATTTGTTGGTTGTATAGCTTCAATTCCGTTCATAAATGACCTCAAATAAAATAAAACCTGAAAATAAAAATATTTTCAAGTTTTAATAATTTTGTTACAAATTTTACAATTAATTACTGATCACTTTCATGGTGTTCATTATCTTTCATAAGTTTTGCAAAATCTGAAGGTTTGATACTTTGAACAAACTTTTTAAATTCTTGAGCTTCTTCTTCATCTTTAGCAGAATCTGTTGATACTGATCCGTTTGAAATAACATTTGCTGTAACAAAAATCGGAGCATCAACACGAATTGCAACAGCAATAGCATCAGAAGGGCGAGAATCGATTTCTAATATTTCACCATTTTCATTAGATAAGAATAAAGTTGCATAATAAGTATCTTTTTCTACATCATTAATTTCAACTTTATCAAGATTATAACCAGTTTTTTCAATAATATTAATAATCAAATCGTGAGTCATTGGACGAGCGACAGTAAGATTTTCAATTTTTCTTATAATTGCACTAGCTTCAGCTGACCCAATCCAAATAGGCAAAGCCTTTCTATTTTCTTTATCATGTAAAACTACAATAGGAGAACCAGTTCTTGTATCAAGGGCAATCCCCATAACTTTCATTTCAATCATCTTAAAAAGCCTTTCTTAATCATTTATCAATATTCTATCTTAATACTAAATAACGGTCAAGAGTAAAGTAAAAAAATAAAATATTTACGAAATAAAATATTTATGTTATTATAAAGATATGCACATGTTGCAACATTAAGTTGTGAAAATTAAATAGGAAATGGAGTAATGGCCGAGTGGCTGAAGGCGGCACCCTGCTAAGGTGTTATGTGGGGCAACCTGCATCTAGGGTTCAAATCCCTATTACTCCGTTTTTTAGTATATAAAGCATATCAAGTGCAAGTTATAAGTTTCAGAAAATGCCCGAATTTCGGGCATTTTTTATTATTAATATCATATTTTGAGACTTAATTTATGTTCATTTGTTAAGATCTATACCGAAAATTCAAAAAAGTCTCAGACTAGATTTTTCGAAGTGCAAGCTTATCTTGTTAATTATTTCATTTCTAAAAACTTTTTACAAGTTAAGATTACATAGATGCTTGTATTAAAATTATCCATTATAACAAATGTATCTAGACTTGTTATCTAGATTTTCGAGTAAAAATTTGATAATTAAAATTATTAAAGTTTTGCAAACTCGTATAGCTTTTTTACAGTAATTTCTGCAGCTTGTCTTCCATTTAAAACATCTTCTACAATATTAGGAGGTAAAAATCTTAAATTCATTAATCTGTAAATATATGTACTCTTTTTCTGTTCTGGGGATAACTTTTCTTCTTTCCATAATTTATAATAATAAAAGCCTTTTATTATTGCATTTATTAAAGTAGAATTGTATTTAACTTCATCTCCTATAATTAGTTTATTACCATGGCTTGGAGTTGAAACTATTTTTATATCTTTTTTAATTATGATAAATTCAGTATCTTGAATATTTATGGGTATTTCTTTATTGTAAGCTAGATTTTCTAAAATCTTAATTGTTATATTTTTATTTAATTCTAATTCAATATTGTCTTTAGATATTATCACTTTATGTACAATTAATCGTATTATCTGATCATTGAGCTTTAAATTTTCAAGAGAACTTAAAATTGTATTCTGGACCTCTAATGTATAATTGTTTAAATATGGTTGAATGTTAGTTTTATCCGAAATTAAAGCTGCTATTTCCTGTTTTACAATGTTTTCAATTTCATCTCCTGGAATTTTATTTACTGAACCCGCAAGGTCTCTTTTATGTTTGATATTAGCTTGTGATACATAATAACGATAACGCTTCTTGTGACGATTATAACTATATGTAGGAGACATATAGTTTCCTTTATCATCAAATAATTTAGAACTTAATAAGGCATATTGATTATTATTTGTTGCATATTTCCTTTCACCTTTATTGTTTTTGATCCCTTGTTGCACTCTTTCAAATAAATCAGGCTCTATGATTCCATTATGTAAGCCTTCATATTCTTCATTTTTATAGGTAATTTTACCAATATAAACTTTATTATTTAGAATTTTTGAAATATGTCCAACACTAAAAATTTTACCATTCACTGTTTTTATATTATTTTCTTCTAGATATTTTTGAAGTTTTATACTTGAACCGAGTTCTAAATACTTGTTAAATATTAATCTAACTATCTGTGCTTGTTCTGGAACTTCTACTAAAGTCCCGTTTTCTTTTTTATAGCCTAATGGGGCTGTTCCATGAAGAAACATTCCTTTTTTACGAGAAGCAGCAAATTTATCTCTTAATCTTTCACTTGTAACTTCTCTTTCAAATTGTGCAAATGACAATAACATATTTAAAGTTAAACGTCCCATAGATGTTGTAGTATTAAACTGTTGAGTAATGGATACAAAAGAAGTTGCGTGTTTATCAAATATATTAACAATTTTTGCGAAATCCATTAATGAACGTGTAAGTCTGTCAACTTTATAAACTACAACTATATCTATTTTATCCATTTTTATATCTTCTAAAAGTTCTTTAAATGCTGGTCTATCAATTGTTCCACCAGAAAAGCCTCCGTCATTATATTGTTTGTTAACTAGAATCCAACCTTCGTGTTTTTGAGAATTAATATATGATTCGCAAGCTTCTCTCTGTGCATCAAGAGAGTTAAAATCTTGTTCAAGACCTTCTTCTGATGATTTTCTAGTATATATTGCGCATCTGATTTTTTTAATCATTTACATACTCCGAAGAATCTTTTTCCGTTCCATCTAGTCCCAGTAATTTCATAAGCAATTGCAGAAAGACTTTTATAAATTTTATTATTATAATAAAAGCCTTGTTCTAGAGCTTTTACTTCATGTATTTTCCCATTATATTCTCTTAGAAATCGCTTCCCTATTAGTGTAGCTTTTGATTGCATCGTATTCAAAGTACAATCAATTAAAGTGGATTTAGCCTCAAATTTCAAAACTAATTTATCTATTTGCTTCTTTAATTCTGGAGAAAAATCATGATATTTTTCTTTCCATCGTTCCATTTTTCTATCAAGCAGTTTGTTATTCATGTTAAATCCTTTATGTATTAGCATTTATCGCTCTTTATTCTTGCAATATCAAGGGTAAAGACACAAATTGTATCATTTTAGTTCAATATAATAACCGTCTTCTTGATCAGGCCTTCGGATAAATAAATATTTACCTGCGATATAAATATTTACACTTTTATTTTCAGGATCTAAGTTTTTAATTTCCATTAAAGCATTAATAAGATCTTCTAAATATGCCATAATAAATCCTTTCAAGTTTCGTAGTTACATACATCACTCAAAAGGATTTTTTTGCAAGTATAAAATAACTTTTATAAGAACTATTCCATATTATTAAAATTATGGATGAATTTTATTTTTTCTGGATAATTTTTCAGGTATGTTTCTTGTTCGGTAAAATTTTCAATACCTAAGCCCATAAATAGTTCATAAATTGCATATGTATTTCTAGAAATTTCAGATGGAGAGCCTGGTATATTTGTTCTATAATCATTAATCTGTGCTTTATATTGATTATTAAATAAATCTTTCCATAATGGTAAGATTTTATTTATCTCTTTTGATTGCATTTTTAGGTTTTTTAAAATATAGTCATCATAAACTTCCATATTAACAATAGCTATAGCATTTAATACTAAAACAGGTTCAATAAACAAAATATCTTTTTCTAATAATATATCTAAAGTTAAATTTAACCTTACAAAAAATTTTTCAAGGTCTCTTGCTGAAAAATTTAAAACTTTTGATATTTCTGAGATTAAATGGCTTAAATAATTTTGCTCTTTTTCATAATCAGGCTCAGGATAAGTTGTATAGGATACTCTTTTCATTCGAAGATTATAATTATAATAGCGTCCATCTTCTATAAATTTATTAATTTTATCCCATAATTGAGTTAAATTATAATACGCAAGCTGTTCCATAGAAGGGGTAGGCAATTGAAAATCTACATCAATAAATTTTCTTAAATAGCCATTTTCTTCACCTATGTTGACTCCAAAAATTTGTCTTACAGAATTTTCTATTTGCTTCTTATCAACAGACAAAACAAATATAATATTAGGAATACCAAAGAAATGTTTAATTATCTCAAGCGTTTTAATGGTATACATTGGATGACAACGGTCTAATTCATCAACAAATATAATAATTTTTTTATTGAGCTTTGTTTGAATACTTGTTAATTTACTTTTGAATTCACACATTTCCCCTTTTAATTCTATGTATTCAGATTTAATCATTTTTTTATTTGGATCAAAATTTGCAGCACAATTTACAACACCTAAATTAACACCGACTTGGAATGAAGATTTTTTACAGATATTTTTAGCGAATTTCTTACTCCATTTTATATCTTTTTCTAGTTTTGTTTTGATATCTACTTTTTCCAGTTCATTAAATAGCTCTACAAATAGTGGGATTAATGGAGATTCATAAAAATCAGATTCCCATGCGTTGTACAAAATATTTATTGAGTCATTTTCCATAAGTTTAATAAGGTTTTGAATGAAATATGTTTTTCCGCCACCCCAAGGTGCAGAAACACTAATAACATTTAAATCTGTATTCAATAATATACTCTTAAAATTTTCCGCAATGGCTTTTCTTTCGAGCTTATCATCTTCAAATGCTACTTCTGACATTATTTTAAATCTCCAATTTTAATGTATAAATTTTTAATGCTTGTTTTCATTTTTTATTTCATTAACTTATTTACTTCTGATTTTTAAGTAAACAAATATAACAACAAAAAAGAACAGCCTAAACCAATCAATATGTCAAGAGAAATTGGTAAAAAATTGTGAAAAATATTTCAGTTAATGCAAAAGGTACTTTGGCCATGGGCTGCTATCATCGTTCAATAAACCTTGAGCTATACTGATAATTCCATATAAAGAACCATCATTACCATTCCACATGGCCCTTCCAACAACATATCCTTGGGCAAATTCATTCCAATTATGATAAAGTTCTCTAGCACATTCATATGCTGCCATTATGTATTGCCAAGCTTGTTCTTCTGTAATGTAACCAACATCACAACAACAACGAGTAACTAAAACTAATCGACCTAAGTCCCAAGCTTTAACAGATATTGTTTTGAATTCACTTGCACCTTTTACAATATGTTCATCAACAAGAACTTCTAGAGATGCTTTTATATTGCCAACATAAGCCATTAAAGAACGGTCTTTTTCTTCTTCCAATAAAATATCTACATTAAATTCTTGAGCCGAATTTGCGATTACTGGTCTTATTGCGTCAAAGTAAATATTATGTCCTCTATGCAATAACCAATTTAAAGTTTCTAGAGCAGATTCCCTGTCATATATTCCATAATAGTCACTTAATCTACCTGCGACATCATCTTTATCAGGTTCTGTTTCTATGCAATTGTAATAATATCCATTTTGTTCTGAATTAATTGCACCGATATTCAGTGCAGCATATTGCTCTCTGCTTAATATCGGTGCTTTTTCATTATAGATATATTTTACATCTTTAAAACAATTAATTATTCTTTTAATATTATTTTTAATTCTTGCAAAATCCATTTTTACCTTTTTTCTGCTAATTCTTCAAAAACAAAAGATCCTTGTTTTTTATCATAAGAAATTGAATATTGTTTTTTAGGTTCAACGTTTACTTCAATTTTTTGAGGATCATAAGTTGTTCTTACCCATTTATGTAATATTCCAGGTCTTTGAGTTTCATATTGTAATTCTAAAACGTTAGTCCCAGGAACTAAATAATGACCTCTTTGACCATATCCAACAGAGATTTGCATTTGAGGCTCATCATTGATTGTTAAACAATTAACAGTATTAGTAAAACCTAATGGATGCCATTGGCAATCTTTAATTACCATAATTGATGCATCAGGGTTTTCATTTTCATATTTTTTCTTTGACATTGAGTGCATATACATTGCAACTCCTTGATAAACAAAACTTAAAACAATTAAGCCGCCTACAATTAGAATATACTGAGTCATATCCATTATTATTCCTCCTTACTTTTTAATGGTTGCTACTTTAATAGGTGGTTCATTTTCAATTTTTGCACCCAACTTTGAAAGCATTTCTTCATAATCTTCACCACTAAAGTTAGTTGCATCAATATAATCTTCTTTTCCTGTTTCTTTACTTACATAATAAATATCTTGGTCATCTTCACTTTTAGTATTTGAATCTTTTGAATATTCAGACCAATAATATTGATCGATAACAAATCCTTTTATTATTTTTCCAAATCTTTTTATAATAAGCTGGTTATCATCAGTAAAAACAATTGAAACATTATCTGCGTAATAAACCTTATAAAACATCCAAATAACAACAACTATAGCAGCAATTGCAGAAATTAAAAAACTATGAGTAAATCTACCTACAATATTATATATAAACCAGCCTGCACATAAACCACAACCAGTCCAAAACAGCTTTGTAGTAAATTTTCCTTTATACTCCTTCATGTATAACCTCCAAAAAATAATAAATAATACTTAACCCCTATTAATTTAAAATCATCACATCCATGTTGTATAGAATACAATAAAAATTTTTAAAGTAAATACTAACTATACAAATCTTTGGAAATACAATATCACTTAAACCTTTTTGTGTTATTATTATTCCAACAGAATCTTCAAATTATAGGGGGTGAATTATGCAAATACAACCAATTACCAATCGCACAAGTAACACAAATTTTGGTGCAAAAATCAACTGGGTTGGAGGTTCAATTGTGACTCCGAAAGCTAAAAAATTGTTGCCAAAAAATTCCTTCAGAAGATTAGAAGAAAAAGCTAAAAAATAGGTACAGATACTGATTCTGTACATGTTGGGCTTTGGTACACGTATGATTTTGAGCCTTCTCGTAATTTGTTTTTAAATGCATTAGGAGTGCCAACATATAGAGTAAAGGAACGCAAAACATCTTTATCACTAACTTCTGTATTTCCATCAAAAAAAATGGTTGATGACATACATAGAACAGAGATAAAAGGGGCTTCGGATAAACAAAAATTATCTGCATATAAAGCTATATGGAAATATCTGGATGCTTTAGGAGAACAATATAAAACTAAATAGATAAAAAAAGTCGGGTGCAAAGCTCCCGTTTTTTTTACAATTTTTACAAAATTAGCAATTTTAGATTAACTTTTTACTTTATATATATAACGGGGATTATGGGATATTTATATGTCTGTACAAGCAATTGGAAATTATCAAGTTATAAAAACTAATAATATATCTAATGCAAAACAATCTGGAAATAAATTTACACCACTATTTCAAATGAATTTTGCATCAAATACTCTTGCTCAAGAAAAGAAACCTGTTATCGGGGATTTTAAACAAGGATACTTGAATGATTGCTGGTTGTGTGCTATTGCAAAATCCTTATCACAAACCCCTGAAGGTTCTATACAATTATCAGAAATGATAAAAAAGAATAATGATAATACTTATACAGTAACATTCCCAAATGATGCTAAATTTACAGTAACAGAACAAGAATTAAAAGACGATAAAGTTAGAAATATTGATGGACAATATTTACAAAAAGAAAGTCTATTCTATTTAAACAGTAAAAGTCCATTTATAAAATTTGTTTATAATCCCTATATTACCTATTCAAAAGGTGATGAGAATTTAAAAATTCTTGAAGTTGCTGCAAATAAATATGTGCATAAGCTAGTTGATGAAAAAGTTAAGGCAGGCTTAATACCAGAAGTAGATAGAGGGAAATATAGCCTTGATAATTATCCGATTGATGAAAAGTTACTATTTGGGAATATGAGCCGATATTTAACTTGTTCAATAGATATTGGAAGTTTAAAACCATCAGAAATATTAATGGTTGGAACTGATTCAAATTCAGCATTAAATAACCTTAAAGGAATAGGTACATCTCATCATGCTTATACCGTAAAAAGTATAGACAAGACAAATAAAACAATATCTTTAATTGATCCACAAGATACGAAAGCTGAACCGTTAGTAATATCTTTTAATGATTTTTATAAAAGATATTCTTATATAAGTCTTAAAGGAAACTATAAAGATACAGTAAATAAAACTAATGTTATTAAAGAAGCTGGCAATTTTGATTTTGCAAGAAAGACTATGGATATAGCAAGCAAACAATCTCCTGGATATTTAACTCAAGCATATATTACTGCTACTCCAGAGCTGCTTGCTGAGTTAGGCGAAAAAGATTTGCAGGCAAAATATATAGCAAATGTAATAGATTTGTCTTCACAAGGTATTGGAACAGAAGATGATTGTTTTAAAGGTGCAGTATATTCAATAAAAAATAATGAAACCTTAAATTTAGTAAATAAACAATTACGTAAAATACCAAATCCTACATACTCAATTCCAAATAATGGAGAAACAATACTTGAAAAATATATAAATGAAGAATTTTCATTTAACTCTAAACAAGAATTACTTAATTATATTGAACAAATCAAGAAAAAGTAATTATTTTGCTTGATTTAATACCTTATCAACGTCAGGTATTTTCCCTTTTTCAAGTTTATTTGCATATCTTTCAGCTCTTTTTAGCATAAAAATTGGCATATCAAAGAATATATTGCTATTAAACTTCTTATATTTTACTGTTGCATAAAGATGTTTCACTTTTTTATAAAGAGGTTTGTAATCAGAAGATATACCAGTTTTTACCAATTGAGTATTTGTTGACAAATAAATATCGTATGGATTATTTTTTTGATTCTCAATAATTTTAGAAAGTTTTTTTAATTGTCTTGCACTAAAATTATCTCTAATGTATTTCTGAGCTTCAGAATCTATTTTTAGAGCCATCCCGAAGTTTAAATTATTACTTGAGCTTTGTACTGCTTGTATTTGCATAAATATATCCCTTTCAATTTTGAATTATAATAACATAAAAATAATTTGAATTTGCAGTGTTAAAATAATTTAATACCAATGGCAAAATTTATATTTACGGGTTTTAAAAAATATTAGGAGTACAAACATGAAAATAAATGGAATAAAAACAAATATATTTAAAGATATTATTACCCCTGCGACGAAAAAAATAGTCAATTTAAAAAAATTTGACCTTGTACGGCAACCGGCAGCAGATACGATTGAAGTTAGCCTATTAAAAGAAAATTTTCAAGGAATTAGTTCTAAAACTTTTAAAAAATTACTTTCAACTGAATTCACACCTAAAACTAACTTAGATGAAAATTTCTTAAGGATAACGACTCTGATTGATAAAAAGACAAATAAACCTGTAAATGCATATATTGCAAGAGTTGATGAAGATGTACCTAATATGGAAAAATACTATCTTATGGTTCCAGATGCGAATGGTGAGATAAATATTAAAAATAAAAATTATAGAGTTGTAGGTGATACATATTTTTATATAGATAAAGAACGTCAAATGATAAGCCCGAAATTTGAGGGAACATTTATTGACGGGGAACTTTGTGAAAAAGTCTTATCCTACATGAATGCAAAAGGTAATAAAGAGTATGGCGGAATCGGAACAAGAATGCATCAATTGAGAGTAGAAAGAATGCTGCAAAATGGTTTGGGCAATGTTTGTATTGTAGCAGAAGGGAATTCTTTCCCATTCCATTATTCAATGGGATACAGACTAGCTCCCGCGAAAAGGCCTCTTGAAGATTCAACAAAAATTTTACAAGAATTTTCAAGTTTAAATCAAAAATCTCCACGAGAGAATTCAAAATATATTTTTCTCGAACGTAATAATGATAAAAAAGTCGTTATCAATTGGTCTGCGACATTAGAACACTTTTTGAATGATTATTACAAAAATGGCGGAGCTCCACTAGTGGATTTTTCTCCAAACATGTATTTGAACGAAGCATCTCTTGAACAATGGATTGAAATGATTAAAAAACAACCAATATTGTATTAGTGAGAATCTTTGTAACAAAAAATAATACAAATATATAATTTAAAATATTTATAATAAAATAAAAGGATACTAGGAGGTTATATGCGTGTTGTTAATGATTTAAACAGGGGTTCAAATAATTATTATTCTCAAAATTCACCATCTTTTGGAGCTGTATATTCAAAAAGCTCTGTAAAACTTTTAAAAAGATTTATTCCTGAAATAATAAACGAAGAAGGTTTTGAATTTGCACAAAAAGCACTCAACAATTTAGCACAAACAGGTAAACGCAAGGATAATTTGATACTAAAATTTAAAGATGTCGACCAACTTGGTATAGGAAGATTAGAGGTTCATGCAAAAAAACTATCTGACAAAGTTAATAGTTTTAGTAAAATAGATATCCCGGTTGATACATTAGGACTAAAAGATTCACAAGAGTTTGAGTCTCTTACAGCTTTTGTAAATTCAGACAGTTTTGTACCAAAAGCAAATAGTGCTCTTGTTGAAAATGAAAAATTGTCACATCCTCAAAAAGTAAGAAATTTTGTACGTGAAAAATTCCAAGACCTCTCTCAAAAAATTCAAGATAAAACAGAAGCTATATCTGAATCAGTTTATACGATTGATGGAACCAAACCTAAAAGTAAATGGGCATTTTTAGCAAATATAAAAGATTTATTTACAAAAAATCAATATCAATATACTGACAAACAAAAAGAAGAAGCTAAAATTCTCGCTGGAATGATTGATAATTTACCATTAAAATAAATAAATATTTAAAAAGCGTCTTTAAGTTATGACTTAAAGACGCTTCAATATATCAGAATTTATTACATATGCAATTGAGCTGAGAAATCAGCAATATACCAATCGTTCTCCGTTTTCTTTACAGCTTCTCGCAATGTTTTAATTATTTTTTCTTCATTTTTAGCTGTAAATGCTCTAAGTGATATTGGTTTTATATATTTACATATATCTTCACCATATCTTTCATGACTTAGTGAAACCTTATCTAGTGTTTCACTTATAAAAACATCCGTATTTTCTTCTTTTTCTAATCTATTAATAAATCCGCCTCTTTCTTTTAAAATTTGAGCCATTTTATTAATACTTTTTGTACTCACTGCCATTGGTTCATTGGTTTTTAAATACAAACCAGTAAAATTAACATTATTTTGTATATTCATCAGACAATACCCCCTTTAGAATATTAAAAACCAAAAAAATAAAATTTGCTATAACATTTACAAAATTTAAAACCTAAATTTAAAATTTTGAAAAATTTTTCAACACTATTTAATTTAAACAAGAAGTTTGAATATTAACATAGCAAAAATTATTTTGTTATGTTTTATATAAATATGCAAATAACATATCCTATACATCAAAAGCATAATATATATCCTAGTTTCTGTAGTACTACGAGAGTTGGCTTACTTTCAGACTCTGTTGATTATATCTATAGTACACAGTCTTCAGTTTTTAGAACGGATTTAGATTGGATGAAATTTGCCAAATATTTAGGTATTCATTTTAAAGACGCTGAGAAAGTTAATGTTGTTTGTCAAGCTTGTTCAGATGGTTCTGAGCCATATACTTTGGCATTAGCGTTAATTCATTCTTTAGGGTTTGAAGCTTCAAAAAAATTCTTTCCTATAAAAGCAAGAGATATTGATATAACAAACATTTCCAGCTTTGCTAAAAGAGGGATAATTAACTTAACTAAAGAAGATATAGAAAAGTTAAAAATCAATGGAATAAATTTTGATAAATATTTTAGCAACTCTACTGAACAAATAAGACTTGTTAATGATACTATTAACAATGAAGTTCAAACATATAAAGTTAATCAAAATCTCAGACAATTTGTTGATTTCCAAAATCAAGATCTTGAAGACGATGCAAGTAGACTTGTTGATAATTCTAACACAGTATTTCTTTGTCGAAATGTACTACCATATCTCGGTTCTTATGATGCAAGAAAGGTTATATATAATCTTGGTAAAAACATGAAAAAAGGAAGTATATTGTCACTCGGTACTTATACAAATTCTAAATTTTTAACATATAGTGAAGACTATAAGTTCATAAAAGATTGTGGTTTTGAACCATTAGCTGATTTTAAGCAAACATATATAAAAACAGATAATTTGTCTAATAGAAATGAACTTGATTGGGGAGCAAATATTCTAAGTTATCGTATGCCATTTTAACATTTTAAATAATCTATAGTTTATACATTTGGAAATGAACACTCTGTTTGATTATTTATAATTTAATAAAACAAGTATTAGTTAGTATGGGGTGTAATTTTACACCCCATAGCTATTTATTATGTTCATTAGCTTTGAGTATTTGTTTTATTTGTGTCCAATTGATACAAATTTTAATTAAA
>FR899629.1:0-43500 GCA_000437435.1 Clostridium sp. CAG:768
GAACTAAATATTTTCTTAATTTTAGATGGCTTTGGGCAGATGAAATTGCATTATTAACAAATATATATAATGCACCATTAACAAACTCTTTTATGCCATTACAATTTGCACAATCTGCTCCTCCTTTATTTTTATTTTTATCTCAACTAATTCTTTACTTTTTTAAATTTATTACCAACTACCATGTACAAAGCCTTAGAATCATTCCTTTTATTTGTTCAATTGTTTCAATACCAGCATTCTACTTATTATCAAAAAAATTTTTAAATAATAAAATTTGTTTAATAATTAGTAATTTATTATTTTGCTTTAATATTCACTTAATATACTTTGCACAAGATTTTAAACAATATAGCAGCGATGTTTGCACTTTTATAATAGTTTTAATTAGTTATTTTTTTATAAATCTAAAAGAGATTACAAAAACTCAAATTATACTATTATCTCTTTTTTATATTATGTGTAGCTGGTTTTCTATTACTAGTATTTTTGCAATAATTACCATTTTATTTGTGCTAACAAGCAATAAAGATTTTAAATCAAATATAAAAAAGTATATAATTTTAACAATCCCATTTTTATTTAATCTTATTCTAGTTTATTTATCTCAAAAACATTCTGCTTACGATATACGACTAATATCATTTTGGTACAAAGGATTTATAAATATTTATGCCCCTTCATCTTTCATATCAATTATATACAACGCTATTAATTATTATTTTAAAGAAATACCATTATTAAACAGCACTATTTATTTGTTAACATTTTTTATAGGAATCTTCATATGTACTAAAAATTTAAAAAATGAAAAAAATCAATTATTAATCCTCCCAATATTTTTCATGTACATAGCATCTTTATTACAAATTTATCCTTTTGAAGGTAGAACTGCACTATATCTATTTCCTATATTTATAATCCTAATATGCAGTTCAATAAATTATATTAATTCTCAAAATTTAAAACAAATTATATTGATAATATTTGTAATATTTAATATTTCAAATATTTTAAAGTATCAAGAATTATTTAGTTTCAAAACCGGAAACCTCAATAATATTATAAATGAATATTTAACAGACGCAAAATTTAACTTAAATAAAAGTTCTATAATACTAAACAATCTTGATGCTGTAACATACACTTTTTATAATCAATTATACAAATTTAACCCGAAAAGCAATTTCATAGAACTTAATGATATAAATACTATAAGCATAAACTTACTACCTGCGAACCAAACATATTATGTAATATGTTCTAACGGAAACAATCATCCTGACCTTACATCAAATATAACCAGAGAAATTTATCACAATAAATTAATAAAGAACATCAAATCTGCAAACAATATAAAAATACTGAAAATACATACTGACACTTCAGGAAACATTCTTATTAAATTCAAAAAATAACCTCTTGCCTTTTTTTATTATTCATGTAATAATAAAATCATTAATAAGGGCTTATAGATAAAATCTATATCCGAAAGTTTGTACCCTTAGGGAAAGAAAGAGATACTCAAAAAGTAATGAGTGCTAAACAGCAGGAATTTAACTACAAATTCATAAAAGAAAATGCGAGTGCCGGAAGTTGGCGTAGAGGCTACGAATACCATCTTAAAGATATGGTATTTGATTCTTATCCTGAAAAAAACTTTTATATGGCTAAAGTAAAAGGAAATTTTCAGGATCATTATAATACTGATTTAATCTTTAAGAAAAACAAAGTAGAAGCAAGATGTAATTGCCCGCTTAAAGAAGAATGGTGCAAACACGCAGTAGCTGTTGCTCTTAAAGCAATAGATGAACACGCCTATGAAGACTGGCTTGAAACAAAATTTGGAATGGAATTTGATTTTCCTGATGAAAATACTGCACTTACAGAAGCTCCTCAAGGGAATTATATTTTCCACTTTAATTCAAAACGAAAAGCGAATTTTTTCTCTGTATTAGTTAGATCAAGAGAAACCGGAAAAGTTGTAAGACAAATTGAACCTATTTTAAGAGCCTTAATTGAAGCTCAAAAACAAAATCCTGATTTTGAATTAAATAATTCTCAAAAAGTTGAAGTCGCAATTTTCCAACAATTACTAACGGTTTCAAGACAAGATAAAAAAGCAGGCTGGTACGATATTCCAATCACAAAATTCGGACCGATGTTTACTCTTTTATCTAAAGCTGATGAAGTTCTTGATGAAAAAACAAAAGAAAGATTAAAGTTCACAGATGAAGAATGGAAACTCATTTTAAATGTAAATACAGGTGCACAAGGTACAATTCTTTTATCTTTAGAATGGAAAAGACCTGATAAAGACGATGTTTACCCTCTTGAAGAAGTAAGATATTTCTCAAGACATTTGAAATGGGGAAGATATAAAAATATAATATTCCCAACAAACATCGCAATGAGTTCAATCCCTCAAAATATATTAAAATCATCTTTTACAGACTTAAAAGACGCTGACGGCGGAAAATTTATTTATGAAGAATTACCAAAACTTCAAGAGATTATGGACGTTGAAATCGCTGATAACATTAGTCAATTAATGCTTACAGAACGTCCTCCTTTGAATATTGTAACAATGGGAATTGACTATGACCAATCATTAAAGGCATCTTTAGAATTTGAATATGACGGAGTAGTTGTTCCATATTCAAAAACAACCGCAGAAAAATCTCCATATATTACAATTAAAAAGCCTGGAGAAGATTTGGTATATTGGGTTAAAAGAAATCTTAAGCACGAACAAGAAGCTTATCAAATGCTTCTAGCTTGCAGATTTGTTCCAATGCAGACTAATAACTTAGCTTTAGAAAAAGAAAATGCTATCGACTTTTATAACTACTATATTAAACAAGCAGGAGAAGGTTGGAAATTTGTAGAAAAAGATGATATGAATTTCTTTAAGCTAATGGATGATCCATTCAAGTTATGCGCAAAAATCGATTTCTCTAAAGAAGCAGAAGATAGTTTTGAAATATTCTTATACGGTCAAGCAGGAGAAGAAATTATCAACTTTGATGAAGTATATGAAACAATTCAAAGCGGTGAAAAATACAGTCGTATAAGAAGTCTTGGATTTGTTGAATACCCTGCTCAAGATATTTATTCTATTATGCGTGCATTCAACTCATTTGACGTATACAGAAATAATGAAAATAAGTTTATTGTAAAAACTTATCGAGCAGGCTTAATAAATGAGCTTAAAAATCTTAATGTAGAACTTGTTTTGAGTGAGGAATTTGAAACATTCTGGAAACAGATGTCTAATTTCTCAACCTCAGAAGATTTAAAACTTCCTGCTGGAATTAATGCAGAATTTCGTGAATACCAGACTAAAGGTTTTGGCTGGTTATGGTTCATGTATAAATATGGACTTAACGGAATCCTAGCAGATGATATGGGGCTTGGGAAAACATTACAAGCTTTAGCAGTAGTCCAAAAAGCTAAAGAAGAAGATGGTCCTGCTCCAACTTTGGTAATTTGTCCAACTACTGTCGTCTTCAACTGGGAATCTGAAATTCAAAAATTTGCTCCGACATTAACAACTTTAAAACTTGCAGGGGTAGACAGAAAACAATTCTTCAAAGAAATTCCAAATTATGATGTTGTAATTACAAGTTACGCACTTGTAAGACGTGACATTAACAAACTCAAAGAATACAATTTCAGATATGTAATTCTTGATGAATCACAAAATATTAAAAATGCAATGTCACAGACTGCACAAGCTGTTAAAAAGTTACAGGCATCACATAAATTGGCTCTATCTGGTACTCCAATTGAAAATAAATTGGAAGAATTATGGTCTGTATTTGACTTCTTAATGCCTGGATTCTTATTTAATATGGCTGAATTCAATGCAAGATACGTAAATCCTATTATGGAACGCCAGGATAAAACTGTTGAAAAACGTTTGAAATTACAAATTTATCCATTCATTTTACGCCGTATGAAACGAGATGTAGCAAAAGATTTACCAGATAAAGTTGAAAACATTGCATACTGCGAACTTACTGATGAACAAAGAGATTTCTATTTACAAGTTCTTGACAGTACAAAAGAAGAATTATTCAAATCTATTGAACAAAACGGACTTGAAAAGAGTAGATTATCAATTTTCTCTGCACTTTTAAGACTCCGTCAAATTTGCTGCCACCCAAGACTTTATGATAAAGAAAACGTAAAAAATATCATGAAATCAGGTAAATTTGAAAAATTAAAAGTAATGCTTGAGGAAATTATTGATGAAGGTCATAGAATACTTTTATTCAGTCAATTTGTTGATATGCTTGATTTAATCAAAGCTTGGCTTGAACAAGAAGGTATACCTTATGAATATTTAACAGGTAAAACTAAAGACAGACAAGGAGCAGTTGAAAGATTTAATTCGACACCGTCAATTCCAATTTTCTTAATCAGCTTAAAAGCAGGTGGTACAGGCTTAAACTTGACAGGTGCTGATTATGTAATCCATTACGATCCATGGTGGAACCCTGCAGTTGAAGATCAAGCTACTGACAGAGCATACCGTATAGGTCAAACTAAAAAAGTATTTGTATATAGACTTATTACAAAAAATACTGTTGAAGAAAAAATTCAAAAACTTAAAACTGTTAAACGTAACTTAGTAGACAGTGTAATTTCTGTTGACCGCAATATTGTTAAATCTCTCACAATGGATGATATCAAAGAAATATTCTCTGTTGATTAATTTTTAAATAGCAATTATGAAAATTTTTAATTTATTTAATAAATATACTAATTAATTTTTACCTTAAATTTCAAGATTTACAGATACGGAGGAAATATGAAAATAAAAAATTGCAGATATATACTCAATACCTTAAATAAAAGCGCCGAAAATAATAACTTATCAGTAATGCCTAAAATTAGACCAAGATACTCTCACAACCTAATTGATGCGGAGTTTAATCCATATACAGCTGAAATTCACTTGAACAATATAACAAGCTCAAGGATTTTAAAACCAATTGTAAAAAACTCAATACAACATACAACAAAACATGCAGAACAATTCCAAATTATCGCAAGATACATTGCAGGTTTTTCTGAAAATATTAATACCGGTATTAACAATTTTAAAAAATTCATGTTAAAAAATTTCCCACAATATCAATCTCAAAAATTTAACAAAAAATATTACCAGGAAGTTATAAAAAAAGATGGAGTAATAAAACAAGGAGATAATTTATTTGAAAGGGGTAAAAAATACGTTGAAGCACTAAAACAATACCCGACTTTTGAACCATTTGAAAACGTAAAAGTTTGGGCAGAAGAAGGCTTTGAAGGAATGATAAATAATAGAATAACAAAAAACAAACTAAAAAGAGCAAATTTATTAGAATCAGAAGCTAGACAAGCTGCAAAACAAAAATAAAATATTAACAAACAAGTAGTAAAAAAATATTTACTACTTGTTTTTATATACTATAAAATTTATTTATTTTTTAGTTTTTCCCAATAACTTTTAGGTTTATATAATGATTTCCAATAGCTAACAGATGTATCATAAGGATTTTGATCTTTTCTTGCCCACAAATAACAACCATTTAACTTATAACTATTAGTTCCTACAGGGTCACACCCCGTAAAATAACAAGTCATATGAATATAGTAAAATAAGTCATACCCCAAACGATTAGGACCTTTCGCAGGGCCATTAGTATCTACAAATATATAGGGGACTATTGTATATCGACCTCTGCTATTATCGCCGACTTCAACAGCACTACCCGTTATATAATCTATTTCACTAATAAGCATCTGATCTTGTAACATAAATCCTTTTTTATTTGGTCGCATAATTCCATACATATTCCCATAATAATAACCCGCAGATTTTTCTCCCCAAAAACCAAATCCTTGATATTTAGCTCTATCAAGATCTGTTTTATTAACAATCTTCACAATCCCTTTAAATTGATCTTTAAAAGTAGCATTTATATCATTAAAATCTTCAAAACTTGTATTAGCACAGTTTTCTCCTTTACAATAGTTTCCAAAATCATAATACCTTGTAAAGCCATATTCAAACATTGTAGACTGCATTGCCTGAGTAATTATAGAGTCAGCTTTTTTGAAATTTGTTTCTAAAACTTTTACTCGATAATTATTAATCAAGGTAGGCAATGTCATTGCTGCTACAACTCCAATTATACCTAATGTTATTAAAACTTCAGCTAATGTAAAACCGCATTTATGCTTATAACAATATAAAATATTCCTACATAGATTTATTCTTGTGAATACGCAAGAATTACTTAAGAAGCTGACAAACGCCCCCCCCCCGAAGTTACATTTCTTAACATCTTTTTCATAAATTTTCTCCTCTAACTTGTAAATATTCCAACTTTAGTATAACAAAATATTATAAAAAAATAAAGAATAAAAAAACGGACTTATAAGATTTATAAGTCCGTTTTGTAAAGCTTTCAAAAAATGCTTATTTTTTGTTAACAGCTTCTTTGAATTTTTTACCTGCAGAGAATGCTGGAACTGTTGTTGCAGGGATTTTTAATTCTTTACCAGTTTGTGGGTTACGGCCAATTCTAGCAGCTCTTTTTCTAGATTCAAATGTACCGAAACCTACTAAAGTAACTTTTTTACCTTTAGATACTGTTTTTTCAATTGTTTCAATTAAAGCACCTAATACTTCAGCAGCTTCTTTTTGAGTTACGTTAGATTTTTTTGCAATTTCTTGTACTAATTCTTCTTTGTTCATTATAAAACTCCTTCTCTTATTTGTACATTTCCAATTATATCGAAACCGATTTTAAAAGCAAGTATTTTAACGTTTTTTAACACTTTTTAACCTAAAAAACATATAAATAGAGGAAATAAATAGAATCAAATTCAAATTGTATTACAAAAAGTAATGAAAACAAGTAATTTTGAGTAATAAAAATAAGTTTTTGATATAATATTAGAGGAATTAAAAAAGGGAGTATAGAAGGTATTTTAAGATGAAAGAAAGAATTTTATTATTCACAATTGTCTTTGGGCTCGGAGTGTTCATTTATATATTCCAAAGTTATTTTAATACAGTATGGGGACTTGCGCTTTTATGCACATTTATGTTTATCTATGCTTTATTTATGAATCTTTCTTACAAATTTAAAAAACGTAAATTGCAAAAATTTCCGCAAATCATAAACGAAAATTACAAACCTTTTGTTACAGTTATGATTCCTGCACATAACGAAGAAACAGTTATTACAAATACTGTTGAAAACATTTTGCAAATGAATTATACAAATTTCGACGTAATTGTAATTGATGACAGAAGTACTGACAACACTGCCTCTGTAATTAAAAATTTAGAACAAAAATATGAAAAAGTAACAGCCTTAATAAGGTCAAAAGATGCTTTTCCTGGCAAATCTGCAGTATTAAATGATGCATTCAAAATAGCAAAAGGAGAAGCTATTTTAGTATTTGATGCAGATGCAACAGTAGAACCTGACTTTTTATCAAAACTTATACCATATCTTGAACCAAAAGATGTTGGAGCTGTACAAGCTAGAAAAGTTATAAGAAATAAAAACCAAAACCTTTTAACAAGATGTCAAAACAATGAATATACAATGGATACACATTTCCAAGTCGGCAGAGATTCTGTTAAAGGAGCAGTTGAACTTCGAGGAAACGGAGAATTAATAAAAAGACAAGCTCTAGAAGATATAAACGGCTGGAATAATTACACTATTGTAGATGATTTAGATATGTCTACAAGATTACATATCAAAGGGTGGGACGTTAGATTCTGTCCAGAGGCAATAGTATATGAAGAAGGGATTGCATACATAAGACCTTTATACAGACAAAGAAGAAGATGGCTTGAAGGAACAATCAGAAGATATTTAGAATATGCCGGAGATGTATTATTTTCAAAAAAAATGTCTTTACGAGCAAGCCTTGATATGACAGCTTATATTTCCCAATTCATTATGCCAGGTTGGTTTTTAATGGAAATTCTTATTAGAGGATTTAAAGTTCTTGCAAAACAAGCGCCACCACACATGCTTTATTCTTCTATTTTTATAGGATGTGTAATTGGCTTTGGATTTTTCTTCGGAGCAAGATATGCATTAAGAAGATATGATTACATGCCCCGATTAGATGCGACATTTGAAGCATTGGAAACTTCCATATACCTATTTATCATTTGGTTCCCGCTTGTATTATATATCTGTTTCAAAATTTTATTTATGAAAAAAGATATGAATTGGGGTAAAACAGCTCATGGACTTGTTATGGAAGAAGAAGCAAGTATTAAAGCTTTTATAAAAAAAGAATTAGAAAAAACTAAAAATTATACAAAAGAATACACTGAAAAACTAAAACAAATACTAGCTGAAAAAACAGAATCTTTAAATATAGAAAATTTAACTAATCCAAATAAAGATTCTGACAAATCACTAAAAGACTAAAAAGGAGAAAATAAATGACAACAGAAACTATTATTGATGTAAAAAATAAAATCAGAGCCGTAAATGATTTTCCAAAACCTGGTATTATTTTTAGAGATATCACAACTGCGCTAAAAGATGCTGATACTCTAAAAGTAATGATTGATTACCTTTGCGAACAGTTTAAAGATGTAAAAATTGATTACATAGCAGGGATTGAAAGTCGCGGATTTATCTTTGGAATGCCAATGGCTTATAAATTAGATGCTGGATTTGTACCTATCAGAAAACCTAATAAACTTCCAGCAGCAACATATTCTCAAGAATATGAATTGGAATATGGCACTGACAAAATCGAAGTACACCAAGATGCATTTCCTCAAGGAGCTAATGTATTAATCGTTGACGACTTACTTGCAACAGGCGGAACTGCAGAAGCAGCTTGCAAATTAGTTAAAAAGACTGGTGCAAATTTAGTTGGTATAGCATTTTTAATTGAACTAAAAGACTTAAACGGCAGAGAAAAACTTAAAGATGCAGGAAAAGTTGTTTCAATGCTAAAATACTAAATAAAAAATTTCACAAATTTTATAAGAAAGAGCCATAAAGGCTCTTTTTTTATTTGTAAAACTTATCTTGTATAAATGTCTGCTTTTGATATTGCTAAATTTTCGGGTTGATAATTTTTTATATATTCAATAGCTTCTTTCGGAGTACTTGCAACAAAATATAATTTTTTAGCAGTATCACGTGCAAATTTTTGATTTATAATTTCGTCAAAGAACTCTATTAATTTATCATAAAAACCATTTGTATTTAAAATCACAATAGGTTTGTTATTATATCCTAATTGTTTTTGTACAATCATTTCGGATAATTCTTCTAAAGTTCCAAAACCTCCAGCAAGAGCAACTACAGCATCAGATAGTTCATCCATCTTAGCTTTTCTGCTTCTCATACAAGGAGTTATAAAAAGTTCAACACATTCATCAGTATGAACTCCCATATTATGCAATCGCTCAGGCATAACTCCAATTAATTGAGCACCATTTTGTTTTACTTTTTCTGCACAAGCCCACATCAAGCCTAATGAACTTCCGCCATATACCATATCATATCCATACTTCCCGAGTAATTCTCCAAATTCTGCTGCTGCTTCATAGTATGATTTTTCTAAATAGTTACAAGATGATGCAAATACACATACTCGTTTTATATCAGTCATCAAATCCTCCACCTATTTTATAATAATAAGAGCAATTTATACCTGTACCAGCTTCTGAACAATCTTTCTTTAATTCATCCATACTCTTATCAAATCCAAAAGGCTCGATTTTTCCACCATCATAAATATTTACACCATAAATATCTTTCCCCCATCTATTTGGAGGCAAAATACCATTTATATCAAACATCATCAAGAAAAATACATCATCAGCCTTATCTGATTTAATATCTTTTATTCCGACTATTGTATTATTTTCAGCAAAATAAAAGTCATCAAAGAAATACCTTTGACCTTTATAAATTCGATTACCATTGATATAACGTGGTCTATAATGCCTAATTGGATAATTAGCAGTATTTATTCTCAAATATGGCTTTACGATTGTAAGTAAAAGTTTTTCTCTTTCATCTGGGGTATCTGCCTTATTAAAACTTTTTATCATATCGTCAGAAATATGAGCATTAATTACTGAAAACATATATTCAATACGATTAAATGTTTCATTCCACTTAGATATAAAATTGGCTTGGCGGGTATTTTCAATAGAAAATGGCATTATCAAAAGAATTACGCCAATCATTACAAATAATGCAATTGAATATTCTAATTTCCAATAATGTTTCTTTACCATAATAAAGCACCTGTTTTTATGCCATATCTATTCTTTTCTTTTCCTCAATGAGTTTTTCATAAATCCATTCAGGAACAAAATTTTTGCCTAAAATAATTTGACCGTTCATTATATTTGGTGCGTGGAAATCAGATCCACCTGTTACAATCAAACCTAATTCTTCAGCCATTGATGAGAAATATTCAACACAAGCTGGAGAATGTTTTCTATGATATGCCTCAATTCCTCTAAGTCCATATTGCATTAATTCTTTAATTAGATCTTCTGCAATATCTAAATCATGAGGATGCGCAATTACAGGAATACCACCTGCGTCATAAATAATCTCTACAGCATCTTGAGGAGATACTGTCTTTCTTTGAACATATACAGGCGAATCATCATGAATATATTTAGCATATGCTTCAATTACATTATTTGTTCCCCCAGCATTAGTAATAGCCTTTGCTATATGAGGTCTGCCTATACTACCACCTTCTGCAACCTGTTTTTTTATATCTTCAAATTTTATCCTAATACCTTCTTTTTTAGCCAAAAGATTAATAATTTCTTTTGTCTGTTTTACACGTGCTTGTTGTTGCATTTTCAACAAATTTTGAAAATCACTGTTATTTACATCCATAAAATATCCTAAAATATGGACTTCATAATTTTTATACAAAGTATTTACTTCAATACCTTGAATTATTTCTAATTTATCTTCTTTATTAGTTTTTTTCAAATAGTCTTTTGCGACTTGATACGAAAGAATATTATCGTGATCAGTCAAAGCAATTACTTGGAGCCCGACATCAATGGCAGTGTCCACAATCTTTTCGGGAGAAAAGACACCGTCTGAATAAAGGGTGTGAATGTGCAAATCACTTTTCATTTTCCTCTTCCTTTTTATTCTTATCTACATAACAAAAAACTCTTTTTATAGCTACAGTATGCCCGCTTGTTTGATCTATTTCAACTTCAACAGCATTTAATTGGACGACATTACCGTCAGCTACATCATATCTTTCAGGAATAACCGTCGTAAAACGGTTTAAGGAAGTATGATAATCCATACCTATTACACTATCCACTGTCCCGCAAAAACCTGCGTCAGTGATGTATCCCATATTATTTACAATATGTTCATCTGCAGTCTGAACATGAGTATGAGTTCCGAAAAAGGCACTTACTCCCAAATCTGCGCAGAATTTACCAAAACAAATTTTTTCAGCAGTAGCTTCTGCATGAAAATCAACAATTATAATCGGAGTAATTTCTTTTAATTTAATGATTTCATTTTTCACAACTGACCATTGAGATTCAACTGGAGCCATAAATACTCGACCTAAAACATTTATTACTCCAATTTTTATACCATTAGGAAGTTCAAAAATACGACTTCCAAATCCCGGAGTATTTTCCGGATAATTAAAAGGTCTGACTAACTTATCAGCCTTATCGATGTAGTTAAAAATTTCTTTTTTATCCCAAATATGATTTCCTGAAGTCATACAATTAAGACCATATTCGGATAATTCATTATAATTCTTTTCTGTTAGACCAAATCCATGAGATGCATTTTCAACATTAGCAATGACAAAATCATAATCTTGTTTATTTTTTTCCAAAAAATCTTTTATGGCGTACCTGCCCGGTCTGCCTACCAAATCTCCAAAAAATAAAACTTTTAATATATTATCATCACTCTTCAACATAATTTTATTTATCCTAAAGTTTTGAGATCAGGAAGTTTAGCTATTTTTGAAAAAGCTACCTTCCTGAAATCTTAACTTTTTATTTTATTTTGCTATTTCAGTTGTTCTGAATTCTCTTACCACAGTTACTCTGATTTGTCCCGGATAATCAAGTTCATCTTCAATACGTTTTGCAACATCTCTTGCTAATTTTTGGGAAGCTAAATCGTCAAATTTTTCAGATTCAACAATAATTCGAACTTCACGACCGGCTTGTACTGCAAATGATTGTTTAATACCATCAAAGCTATTTACAATTTCTTCAATTTTTTGTAAACGTTTGATATAAATTTCCAAAGTATCACGTCTTGCTCCAGGTCTGCCTGCAGAAATAGCATCTGCAACTTTTACAAGAACTGCTTCAATTGTATTTGCAACAACGTCATCATGGTGAGCTTCTATAGCATGAATAACTTCAGGTCTTTCTCCAAATCTTGCAGCTAATTCAACACCTAATTGAATATGAGTACCTTCTTGTGTCTGATCAACAGCTTTCCCAATATCGTGTAAAAGCCCTGCACGTTTTGCAATTTTTTCGTTAGCACCTATTTCAGCAGCCAACATGCCTGCGATATGACCAACTTCTAATGAGTGTTTCAAAACATTTTGACCGTAACTTGTTCTATAGTATAAACGACCTAGAGTTTTGATGAGCTCTTTATTTAGTCCCATAACACCCATTTCTAAAGCAGCATTTTCACCTTCTGACCAAATTTTCTTATCAATTTCTTCTTGAGCTTTTTCAACCATTTCTTCAATTCTTACAGGGTGAATACGGCCATCTACAATCAATTTTTCTAAAGCTAATTTTGCAATTTCACGTCTTACAGGGTCAAAGCTTGATAATACAACAGCTTCTGGAGTATCATCAATAATCAAATCAACACCTGTTAATGTTTCTAATGCTCTGATATTACGACCTTCACGACCAATTATGCGACCTTTCATCTCATCATTAGGTAATGCAACAACAGATACAGTTGTTTCTACAACTTGTTCAATCATACATCTTTGCATTGTTGTAGATAAAATTTCTTTTGATTTTTCTAAAGAAATTTCTTTTATTTTAGCTTCATTTTCACGAATTAACTGCATCTGTTCTTGAGCTAAATCATGTTTTAGTTGATCTAAAAGCATATTTTTAGCTTCTTCTGCAGACATGCCAGAAATTCTTTCTAACTCTGTTGTTTGTTTTTGAACGATTTCTGCTAAATAATCTTCTTTTTCTAATAATTCATCTAATTTTCTTTGAGCTTGCAAATCTTTTTCAGTATATTCTTGAATTTTATCTTCAAGCATATCCTCGCGTTTTGCTAATTTTTGTTCTTGTCTTGCAAGTTCTTGTCTTCTTTCTCGTTCTTCTTCGTTTAATTTTTCTCTGTCATCTTGCAATTCTTCAATTGCTTTGATTTTTGCTTCTTTTAAAAGAAGTTTTTCCTTCTCTTCTAATGCTTTTCTATCTTTTTCAACGGATAAAAGCACTGATTTTGTCTTACTCTGTTGGACAAACAGCACAGCGATTAAGGCTATTACTGCAATAACCGCTAGAATTAATAAAAATTCCATTAAGTTTTATACCTTATCCTTTTCTATTTTTTATATAATACATGCAATTCCCGATACATATATCCTATCGGGTTGAAACCATTTATTTAATTAATGTTACGTCATTGCATATATTTCAAAAAAATATTTACTACTACATCTGTTACTATATTAGCATGAGATTAATATTTTGTATAGTAGGAAATTTATTTTTTACGCCAAATTGTAGGTACTTTTTGTTCTTTTCCTAAAATAACAGGGGCATCTACATTTTTATACAAAACTGGTTCAAATCTACCGTCTTTAGAAAGAGCTTCCCACAATGGAGAATTTTTATATATAAAAGTACAATAATCACTAACAAATAGCTTATCTTTATCATTCACATGATTATCAGCAATATAGACATGATCTTTTTCAATATCTCCAAGTATAAAAAGCCCACCTGGCAATAATTTTTCATATACCTTATCTACTATTTTTTCGATAATTTCTTTTTTATTAATATTCAAATCTTCATTAAAACTAAATTCGTTTGCAGAAAAATTTCCTGTTTCAATATACATTGCATTTCTAAATAAAACAGCTCCAACTTTTTTATTCGGTAAAACTTTATCTATATTATTAATATTGCCTTTATTAATCTCTATTTTATCTTTATGCTCATCTTTCAATTTATAATATTTTATTTTGAAATAAGGAGATCTCTCCAACTGACAAAGATAGTTTATATCATTAATTTCATAACTCGGTTTTTTAGTTTCTTCCATTACAGAATAAAATTTTGACTTTATTTCCCTTGTATTGGAATCATCAAGCATTGAAAACTCAGGGAGTAATAAATAATCATACGACATTGGATAAAAAACAGTATAAATCCCCTTTTTACCAAGTTCCACAGCTCTATCAGAAGTGTCAAAACAGTAAATCTTATATTTTCCATTTGATTTATCTATAAGCGAATATAAAGAAATAGCTTCCT
Organism: Clostridium sp. CAG:768; assembly: GCA_000437435.1. Lineage (GTDB taxonomy): Bacteria > Cyanobacteriota > Vampirovibrionia > Gastranaerophilales > Gastranaerophilaceae > Stercorousia. The sequence goes on from FR899629.1 coordinate 14,558, forward strand.
CTCCATTCGAAGATGCAAAATCTAAAATATCAGTCCCTTTTGGAAATGTTTTTTCTAAAAGAGTAGCAGCACAATCAAGAGTATCTGCATCTCTATAAAAACATGTATCACTGTAATTATTTTCATCATTTTTCAGCTTTAAACTTGAAAAACTTGGGGATTGTTTTGTTTTTACTGAACTATAAAATCCATAATTTGAATATTTAAAATTATTTGCTGCAGATATTTTCATAATTACTCAATTTTTTATAAAACTCGGGAAACAATTTTTTGACAGAAGCTTTAATAGTAATTTACAAACTGAGGTAAAAGTGTTATACTAACAAGCGAAAAAGGAGAGAGAAAATATGGAAATTAAAGTTTCACAAAACGTTAAAGATACTCCTGTAGAAGTTTTGGTTATCAACAAATTTGAAGGTGAAAAAACATCTGAAGAATTAGCAAATACGTATGCTGTTGATAAAGATCACTTTGAAGGGAAATTTGGTCAAACATATCTTTTACACACATTAGGAAAAATTCCTGCAGATAAAATTTTAATTATCGGTTTTGGTAAAAAAGAAGAATTTGATCATAATAAAATGCGTGAAGCAGTTGCAAAATCAATAAAAAAATTACAACAAATTAAAGCGAAAAAAGCAGCTTTTGATTTTGATGTAAATGTAGATTACGGCAAATCTGCAGCAATTGGCGCAATGATTGCTGATTACGCTTATGATAAATACAAATCAGAAAAAGCTCATCATCTTGATGAAATTACATTTGCAAGATTTTCTGAAAATGACCTAAACGAAGGTATAATTTTCGGAGAAGCAATGAAATTTACTCGTGACCTTGCAAATACACCTGCACAAATTGCAACACCTACAAAACTTTCAGAAATTGCAAAAGAACTGGAAGGAATCGAGACAAAAGTATTCGATAAAGAAGAAATCGCAAGAATGGGTATGGGAGCATATTTAGCAGTAGGACAAGGAAGCGTTCAACCGCCTAAATTTATCCATATGAAATATACTGGCAAAAATGTTAAAAAGAAAATTGCCCTAATCGGTAAAGGTATTTGTTTTGACTCTGGCGGACTTGATATTAAACCAGCATCATCTATGCTCACAATGAAAGATGATATGTCTGGAGCTGCTTGTATATTAGGAGTAATGAGAGCATTATCAAAATTAAAACCTGATATGGAAGTACATGGTATCATCGCAGCTTGTGAAAATATGCCATCAGGCTCATCTTACAAACCTGGGGATATTTTAACAGCTAAAAATGGTAAAACAATTGAAATTGATAATACAGATGCAGAAGGCAGATTAACACTTGCAGATGCACTTTGTTATGCTTGCGAACTAGGTGTAGATGAAGTAATTGATATTGCAACCCTAACAGGAGCTTGCATGGTAGCACTTGGCACTGTAGCATCAGGCATTATGGGTAATGATGAAGAAATGATTAACAGAGTAATTGAAACAGCAAAAGAATCAGGAGAAACTTTCTGGCAATTACCAATGTTCAAAGAATACTTCGATAGCTTAAGATCTGATATCGCAGATATGAAAAACACAGGTTCTCGTAACGGCGGAGCATCAGCTGCAGGATTATTCCTTCAACAATTTGTAAAAGATACAAAATGGTGCCACATTGATATTGCAGGAACTGCATACATTGAAAAGCCTCAAAAAGAATTCATTGCAGGTGCTACAGGAGCAGGCGTAAGAACACTTTTGAATTATGTAACAAAATAATTTAATCATAAATCTCAAAAAAAAAGGGGCTAAATAATTTAGCTCCTTTTTTAATTAGAAAAATATTTTTCCAAACTGTCTGCAATAGCTTTTGCATATTGTTTTTGAAATTCTGGATTAATTAAATTTGCATTATCTTCAGGATTAATAAGATAAGATACTTCAATTAATAAACTTAATGCATTTGTATTTCTGACAACAGCAAGACTTCCTTGTCTCACTTTATCATTTGGGACTCCAATTTCTGAAACAACAGTCTCCATAATCTTATCCGCAAGAGGTTTTGCTTGTGGATAATAGTAATAAATACTTGTTCCTCTGTTCTTATTTGGATCTTGTCCATCTGGCAAAGCATTTCCATGTATGCTTAAAAACACAACAGAATCACCATAATTTGCAATTTCGACTCTATCCTTCAAACTGACATAATTATCAGCAGATCTTGTCATTATAACTCTTGCACCACGTTTTTTTAATTCTGTTTCAACTAACTTTGCAATAGATAAATTTACATCTTTTTCTTTATTTCCAAGGCAACCTATTGCACCGTTTTCTGAGCCACCATGTCCTGCATCTATTGTTATTCTAATGTTATGCAAAGGACGTCTTGAATTTGTAATTATAGGCTTTCTTATTTTTAGAATAAAATCATTTCCTTGATATTCACCACTATATCCTAAAAGTTTGCGAGTACTTATTGCATCTTTATACGGAAAATCATATAAATATACATTATCAGGCTGGTCTTTGACATTATAAAACTTCATTAAAAACATTTCATCTTCAACCATTTCAAACGGAACTTTTTTATCCAGATGAAAAACAAACTTAAAATAATCATCTTCATCAATATATTCATAGCCGCTCAAAGTTGCCAAATTTTTATCTGCTTGAGGAGTAAATTTTACATCTGATTTTAAAATCCACCCATATTTATCTTTACCTAAAACAACTCGATAAAAACCGTCTTTTTCACCATCAATTCTTATATTTACATCTCTTTGCAAATGTGCCATTCTATTAACTCCGCCATCAACAGGTGTTGAGCGCAATGGAGCTTTTTCTGTTGTCACTACACCATATTTAGTTTCTTTATATGGTATAAAAACAGATGGTGTTGACTTAATTGATTTTAAAACTTGCTTGGTAATTACAAAAATTTCTCTTTGTTCACCTGATTGTATTACAAAAGTATTTGCCCCGTTATTCAAATTTACAACATATGCAAAAGCTCCTGTAGGATGTAATGGAACATCTTGACCATTAATTTTTAGAGGTTTATCAGACGAACCAATAAAAAAAGTCGAATTAGAATTTAAAATAATATCATTTTTTGCAGGATACACAATATCAAATGCAAAAGCTTGACTACCAAAAACTATCAACCCAAATAACAAAACTAATTTTTTCATACCAAAATTATATCACGAAGAATATTTTCAATAAAATATAACACTTAAAATTATTTAATATTTAATTATTTTATTATTCCTTATGCTAAAATTATAGAATAAACGATTTTAATTTACCGATAAGGGGTATGTTTTGAGAGAAAGATTACGAAGAAGAGAGCCGGAAAACGAAACAGAAAAGCGCAATAAAACATTTGATCAAATTTTAGGATTTTTACACGTATTTTTTGCAGGCTTTATGACCCTGCTTATAATATATTTATTCTTTATTATGGTAGTTGATGTAGGCAAATACAGAGCTAGAGCAAGGAGTCAACGTGTTGGAAGAATTTTCTCAATGCGCGGAGATATTTTTGACAGAAACGGAATAAAACTTGCAACAGACAAAGTATATTCAGATGTCTATGCGCACCCCGCAGATTATGATCATTCTCCGGAAGATTTGGCAAAAATGCTTGCTCCATTGCTTAAAATGCCTAAAGACACTCTTTTACAAAAACTTAAAAAACCTGGACCTGTTATTACACTAAAAAAAGATGTTGATAGAAATACCGCAAAACAAATTTCTAAATTACATTTAAGAGAAATAAGTTTAGGCAAAAAAAATACACGAGAATACCCTCAAGGAACACTTGCAGCACACGTTTTAGGCTATTATAACTTTGATGCAGATATTGCAAATGGTATTGAATATACTGCAAAAGATCGTTTGGAACACGTTATTAACACTGTTAAATACCAAAGGACTCGTGACGGAAAAATAATTTATGATTTTACGACAGATCCGGTAGCTACAACAACAAATCCAAAAGGAGAAGATGTTACCCTCACAATTGATGCTGCAATTCAGCACGTTTGTGAAAAAGAAATTGAAAAAATGGTAACAGAAAAACACGCTGAACGAGGAACTGTAATTGTAATGAATCCAAAAACTGGAGAAATCCTCGCGTATGCAGTATATCCAACATTTGACCCTAATAATTATAAAAAAGCAACTCCACAACAACTTAAAAACTGGACATTAACAGATGTATTTCCTCCAGGATCAACTTTTAAAACAATTACTGTTGCGAGTGCAATGGATTTAGGAAAAATTAATGAACATTCAACCGTACTTGATACAGGTAAAACAACTATTGGAAAATGGGAAATAAAAAACTACGATTATGATGTACACCCATATCCGGGTAACATTACCCTTGAATATTTATTTGAACATTCAAGTAATATCGGAGCTATTAATGTCGCAAAAACAATGTCCCCTGCAGAATTTTACGGGGTGTTGAAAAAATTCGGATTTGGGACTAAAACAGGCATTGATTTACCTGGAGAATCATCGGGTCTTTTACCATACTGGACATATTGGGATCAAGGAATCCAAGCTACGATGTCTTATGGTTACGGGACATCTGTTACTGCAATTCAAATGATTTCAGCAGTACAAGCACTTGCAAATAACGGAGTAAGAATTACTCCACACATTATAAAATATTCTCAAGAAGAATATGATAATAAAATCCATCATACACAAGTAATACAACCAGAAACAGCTCAAGCAATTACAAGATTACTTGCAGCAAGTGTAAATAATGGAAAATCTGTAATTAAAATGGATAAATATAATGTAGCAGCTAAGACAGGTACTTCGAGGAAGCCAAAAGAAGGTGGAAGCGGATATACACCATATACTTATACATCAACAATAGGTTATCTTCCTGCTTCAGATCCTCAAATATTGGTATACGTAATGGTTGACAGCGCAAAAGTTGGTGCTATTTGGGGAAACACTGTTGCTGGGCCAGTATTCCACGAAGTCACAACTCAAATTGCAAGAATTCTTAACTTAAAACCTGATAAAATTACAACTGACAAGAAAAATTAAGGAGATATAAATGAAATTAGATGAATTAATTGAATATTTAGACTACAAAGATTTAATAAACTTTAAAAATATTGACATTACAGGAATTTCATATAATTCAAAAACGACTAAAAAAGGTGATATTTTTGTATGCTTAGTTGGCGAACATACTGACGGACACGAATTTGCCCAAAATGCAATTGAAGCAGGAGCAGCTGCTCTATTAGTTGAAAAGAAAGTAGAAGGAACAAAAATTCCACAAGTTGTAGTAGCTTCTACTAGACATAAAATTGCTGATATTGCAGATAGATTCTATTCAAGTCCATCAAAAGGAATTAATCTTATTGGGATTACTGGTACAAACGGAAAAACAACAGTAACTCACTTAATTCAAAAAATCTTTGAAGAAAACAATCAAAAATGTGCATTAATTGGAACATTAGGTTATAAATTATCTTCAAACGGAGAATATAGAGATGCAAAACATACAACACCACAAGCTCCAGAATTACAAGCTACTTTAAGAATGATTAAAGATGTCGAAAAAATTGATAATGTAGTAATGGAAGTAAGCTCTCACGCTTTAGATCAAAACCGTGTAGGCGGATGCAGATTTAACGGTGCCGTATTTACAAATCTTACTCAAGACCACTTGGATTACCACATTACAATGGACAATTATTTCAAAGCTAAAGCTTTACTTTTTGAACATTTGAAAGAAAATGATTTTGCAGTAATAAATGCTGACGATGAATATGGTGACAGATTTATAAGTGTTGTTCCTGAAGGTGTAAGAGTTCTTACATACGGGGTAAGACAACAAAGCGATGTAATGGCAAGAAATATTAATTTCTCATTAAACGGTGCTGAATTTACATTAGTAGCAAATGCTAAAGAACACAAAGTAAATCTTCATATGAATGGTATGTTCAGTGTATATAATGTCCTAGCAGCTGTCACAGCAGCTCTTGCAATAGGAATTGATATTGAAACAGCTCTAAAAGCGTTACAAAACGTAAAAGGAGTTGCAGGAAGATTTGAAGTAGTTGTAAAAAAACCTCTTGTAATTGTAGATTATGCACACACTCCTGACGGTTTGGAAAACGTGTTAAAATCAGCGAGAGAAATTACACCTGAAGATGGTAAATTAATATGCCTATTCGGTTGCGGCGGTGACAGAGATGCGACAAAACGTCCTAAAATGGGTGCTATCGCAGAAAAACTTGCAGATAAAATCGTAATTACAAGCGATAATCCAAGATCAGAAGATCCTCAAACCATAATTACAGATATCATTGCAGGTCTAAAATCCGTAAATACAGAAAGTGTAATTGTAGAACCTGACAGAGGAACAGCAATCGGCTTATTAAAAACAATTGCAAATAATAATGATGTAGTTGTAATTGCAGGAAAAGGACACGAAGATTATCAAATATTAAAAGACAAAACAATTCACTTTGATGATAGGGAAGAAGCTAGAAAAGTTTTTGAAGTAAGTGTTATTTAAAAAAGAGAGGCAATAGCCTCTCTTTTTTATATTACCAAGGATAATCATCTTTAATTTCCCACCCATCAATCATTATTAAAGTAGCACAAGCATCACCAGGCATCATATAACCACTACCTGAAGCTTTCGGATTACATGCCCCCCAAGCTGTTCCTAAAATTGCATCTCGATCATATTTATTAGTATTAAATGTATGTGGTTTAAATGTAGGATTTTTATCACGATTATCAAAAATCCAAGTAAAAATATCTTTTCCAACAAAAGCATATTTACTTCGAGAGTTTCTTATATATACTCTTACTCTAGTCCAAGAATCATCATATCTAAAAAAAGCATAAGCAAATGAATCTCCAGCCTTTATAACAACATAATGCCCAACTGTTGAATTTCCTCCACCTGGCTTTGATTTCAATGCAGCAGGAAGAGCTAAGCCAAGGCATCTTTCATTAATCCCACAAGTTTTATGAGCAACTACCTTAATATATGGTTCTATATAAGTCTGAACCCATTGTACTAAATTATCCTTCTCATAATAACTCCAACCTGAAGGATCCCCATAATCTGCTTTTGCTCTTTCTACTATTTGATTTAATTCACTATAAGCTTTTTTTACACTCGTTGCGGTTGCTTTTTTTTGATAATTTGTAATTAACGAAGGTAAAGTCAATGCAGCTACAATGCCAATTATTCCTAATGTTATTAAAACCTCTGCTAATGTAAATCCCAAGCGTGCCGTTTGACTCGACACCAATTTTTTTAATACTCCTCGAAATCCTTGTGGCGCAAGCCCTAAATCGCCCCCCCCCCGACTGCTACGCAGGTAGACACTTCAGCAAAAGATTGAATACTCTTAAAAGATTTTTGTGTCTGATATGTTTGAAATCTTTTCATATATAGCTCCCTTCTTAATTTATAAAATTAGATTATCATATTTTTAGCTCTATTTCAACTTATTGATGTATAATTAAGATATGAAAACAAAATTATTAATTGAACAACATTTCCACGGATGTTTTGGAATAGATTTTAATAAAGCATCAATAGACGACGTTTTATATTTATCAAGAGAAATTTTAAAATATGGTATAGGCGGAATATTCCCTACAATTGTAACTGACAACGTAGAGAATACTAAGCGTGCAATTTCTATAATAAAAGAAGCCTCAAAAAGACAAACATCTGATATGGCTAAAATTTTAGGAATACATTTGGAAGGAATTTTTCTTAACCCAGAAAAAAAAGGTATTCACAATCCTGAACATTTCCTAAAACTTACACCTGAAAATTACAAACTTATAGAAGATGACTTTATAAAAATAATCACACTGGCACCTGAGCTTGATGATGGCTTATTGGATTATTTGTCTGATAAAAATATTAAAATCCAAGCAGGACATTGTACTGGCGGGAATTTAGCAAAATGTACAGGAGCAACACATCTTTTTAACGCAATGTCAGGAATTGCTCATAGAGGTTCTTCTACAACCCTTTCGGCTTTGATTAACGATAATATTTATACAGAAATAATTGCAGACGGAATTCATGTATCAGATGATGCTTTAAAACTTGTATTTAAAACCAAACCTCAAGATAAAATTCTATTAATAAGTGACAGTCTGCCTATTACAAAAAGTAACTTAAAAGAAATGATATTTGCAGATGAAAAAGTTTATTATGATGGAATTAAAGCGACTTCTAAAGAAGGCACAATTGCAGGTAGCACAACTCTTATTCCTGACATAATAAAAAGACTTGCAAAAGTTAATTTATTTAATCCTGAATATATCACTAATCCATACAACTATCACAACATCGATATAGAAGGATTTATTGAATGGGATAATGATTGGAATATATTAGACAAAATAAATATTAAATAAATCATTTTTTATTATATAAATAATTTAAATTCCCTTTACTCAAAACCCAACGAGTACATCTATCTCCTGCCTTATTAGAAATTCCCATACAAGTATCTTCCATTTCTTCATAAGACACATCAACTCCATCAGGTATAACCCCTTTATTCGTTAATAGAAATTGAAACAGATTTTTTCCTAAAATAGATTTCTTATCTTTAACCCCATTTATATTTACATATATACGACCACAAAAATTTATATTCCCAGCTTGAGCAGAACAATTATTTGAATAAGCATGGAATGCTACAGAAACACCATCTGATGTTATAACTTTATACCGATGAGAACCTGTATCAAAATTATCATTCCAAGGATTTGTATTATTGAATCTATATGTTACACTATTAGGGAAACAACCTCGTTTTCCTTTGCAATCCTTTAAAATTTTCATATTTTTTATAAAATAACTCGCCATTACCTCTGCAGCAGCATAATTATTACCTGTAGTATACGGCATCCCCCAATATTCAGGAGTTTCGCTTTCTGCTACAGCCATCATATAAGAACTAGACAACACAGAGTATATTTTTTAAACTCTAGCTATAATTTGCTTATCCCTAGCATTTCCGATAACTGAAGGCATTGTCATTGCAGCAACAATACCAATAATCCCCAAAGTTATTAATACTTCTGCCAAAGTAAAACCTTGATGCTTTATATAATCAAACCCCATATAATGAATATAACATATAGGACAATATTTGTCAAGTTTTCATATATATCAAATAATTTCTAATAAAATTTCCATTACTTAATTTATATATTTAGACTTATATATTTTTCATTCTATTTCAACTTATTGGTGTATAATTAAATTATGAAAAGTAATAATATAAAAAAAGGGATAGCAAGAACTCCACATCGCGGACTTTTAATGGCAACTGGAGTTAGCAAAAAAAATATGAAAGCGCCTTTCATAGGTATAGCAAGCTCTTTTTCTGATCTGGTTCCTGGACATATCGGAATGAGAGATTTAGAACGACAAATTGAAAAAGGGATTCATAGTGCAGGCGGGCAATCATTTATTTTTGGAGTACCAGCAATCTGTGATGGAATTGCAATGGGACACAGTGGAATGAGATATTCTCTACCTTCAAGAGATTTAATCGCTGATTGTGTTGAAAGCGTTGCAGCTGCGCATCAATTAGACGGAATTGTTCTATTATCTAACTGCGATAAAATTACACCAGGAATGTTAATTGGGGCCTTAAGATTAAATATTCCTGCAATTATTGTAACAGCAGGTCCTATGCTTGATGGAGAGTGCAGAAGTCATCATAAATTAACAATGGTAACAGGTTCATTTGAAGCTGTCGGGAAATTTAGAAAAGGAGAAATTTCAGAAGAAGAGCTACTTGCTTTAGAAGAAGAATCTTGTCCATCAGCAGGAGCATGTCAAGGAATGTATACAGCAAATACAATGGCTTGCCTTACAGAAGTAATGGGAATGAGCTTGCCATATTGTGCATCTTCATCAGCTGTATCTTCTAAAAAACGCCGTATAGCTTTTGAAAGCGGAATGCAAATTGTTGAGCTTATAAAACAAGATTTAAAACCATCTGATATAATAACTAGAGAAAGTCTTAGAAACGCTATCACTGCAGACTTAGCTCTTGGCGGTTCTACAAATACATTCTTACATATCCTTGCAATTGCAAATGCAGGAAATATTAATGTTACTCTAGATGACTTTGAAGAATTAAGCAAAAAAATACACCAAATTGTCAAAATTAATCCTTCTTCAACATTGACAATGGCAGATTTTCATAATGCAGGAGGAGTTCCTGCCGTAATCAAATCTCTTGAAAAACATCTTTCTGATACCCAAACAGTATCAGGAATTTTAATAAAAGAAATTGCAAAACAGGCTTGGAAAGAAGATGACATCATTCCTGATTATGACAAATCAACCTACACTCAAGCAGGATTAAGCATTTTATACGGTAATCTTGCAAAAGATGGTTGTGTAATAAAAACATCAGGAGTAGCTCCTGAATGTTATACATTCGAAGGGACTGCAAAAACATTTGATAGCGAAGAAGAAGCTATGACAGCTCTTGAAAATGATAAAATTAAAGAAGGAGATGTAATAGTAATCCGTTATGAAGGTCCAAAAGGCGGTCCAGGTATGCGAGAAATGCTTGCTCCAACATCACTTTTAGTTGGTAAAGGATTAGGAAAAAAATGTGCCCTTATCACTGACGGCAGATTTTCAGGAGCAACAAGAGGAATTTGCGTCGGACACATCTGTCCAGAAGCCGCAACTGGCGGAACTATTGCTTTAATAAGAAATGGCGATAAGATTAAAATAGATATCCCAAACCGTTTAATTGAACTACTTGTTGACGATAATGAACTTGAAAATCGTAAAAAGGATTTAAAACCTTTTGAGCCAAAAATTAAATCAGGTTACTTGTATAAATATTCACGAAACGTACAAGATGCTTCTCATGGGGCTATAGTATAATTACTTGACAAATATTCCAAAATAATAAATAATGATAAAAAATATGGAGGTTGAAAAATGTTTATTCAAGAAGCTTTGAGAGTGCCCCCCCCCCGCGAAACATAAGTAGTTCTAAGGGATTTACTCTTGCGGAAATTTTAATCACTCTCGGTATTATTGGTATAGTTGCGGCAATGACTATGCCGAGTTTAATTGCTAATTATCAAGAACGCGTAATTGTAAGTCAATTAAAAAAAGTGTATTCAACTCTATCACAAGCTATTAAAATGGCAGAATCTGAATATGGAGAAATTTCAGAATGGCCTTTAAAAGACGGGGATATGAACTCTACCAATACTATCTATACATATTACATAAAACCATACCTAAATATAACAAAAGAATGTAAAAATTCTGCAGAATGTTTTAGTCAATATAATATTCAAATGGCACAATATTACACATTTCAATTAAATGATGGAAGTATGATTGCACTCGATCTTAATAACAAAGATGAAAATCCAGATAGCTTATTTACCTCATATGGAATTAAAAATGTTACTTTAAGAAATTTCATTAGTATTACTGTTGATGTTAACGGCAACAAAAAACCAAACAAGTCAGGAGAAGATGTCTTTAGATTCTTCGTAACTCAAAAAGGACTTATGCCATTAGGAATAGATCTAGATACAAAAACAGCAAAAAATAGATGTAAAAAAACTCCTCGAAGTGCTAATTATTGTAGCGCATATATGTTAACTAAATATTGATATCTATGCTATCATTTAAGTATGAAAAAACTGAATGATTTCAAAGACGATATTAACAAATGTTCTAAATGCGGTCTATGTCAATCAGTATGTCCTGTATATAAAATTACAGGGAATGACTGTGCTGTATCGCGTGGTAAATTTGTAATGCTCGACGGAGTCATTAAAGGCGATTTAAAATTAAACAAAAATATAGAAAAATATCTTGATATGTGCCTCAAATGCGGGAAGTGCACTAAATTTTGTCCAAGTGCAATTGATGTATGCAAGATATTTGAGAATGCTAAATATGAATACACAAAAAATACTTATCTCGGAAAAATTTTATTCTTTTTAGAATCAAAATACATCTTTGGTAACATATTAAAGTTTTTTAAACTTATTACAAAACCTTTTAGAAAAAAATCACCCCAGAAAACACACCCAACGTTAAAAGTTATATATTTCAAAGGCTGTGTAAACAACATATGCCCTAGAACAGATAATTATATTCAAAAAATTTTCAAAAATAGTAATATAGAAATTATCGAAAAAGATTTTGATTGTTGCGGACTGCCATTTCTATCAAGCGGTAATTTAGAAAGATTTGAAGAAGTAAAAAAGCACAACTTGAAAATGCTTGATTGTGATTTTGATTACATTCTTACTGATTGCGCAAGCTGTGAAAGCACCTTAAAACAATATGTTGATGCAAAATTTATAAATATTGGAGAACTAATTTTACAGCAAAACATAAAATTTGAATTTCCAAAACCTATTAAAGTAACATTCCACAAACCTTGCCATCTTGAAAATGATAGTTTTTTAGAACCATTATTAAAAAATTGCAAAAATATTGAATACATAAAAATGGATGATTACGATGAATGCTGTGGATTAGCAGGTGAGTTTGCTATTAAAAACCCAAAACTTTCAAAAGAAATTTCACTAAAAAAAGCTGAAAATATTTTAAAAACAAATGCAGATTACGTAATTACAACTTGTCCAGCTTGTGTATTAGGATTAAACCAAGGATTGATATTAAAAAAGACTTTCAGAGAGAAATCTCCAAAAGTCTTAGGATTATTAGATTTTTTAAACAATGCAAAAATATAATTATTTACCTAATTCATTTGCTTTTTTAGTTGTCTGAGAAATTACATCATAAAATAATTTATCAGAATTTTCGTCATTCATAACAGATATCCCGACGAATGTGCAACCTCCTTTTGTTGCAACATTATCAATTAATGTTTGAACAGGAATTTCTCCTCTGTTCATAACCATTTTAGCTGAACCAAGAGCTGTTTGAGTAGCTAACATTAAAGATTTTTCATAATCAAGACCTAACTTTTCTCCGGCTCTTGCCATATCTTCTATAACTTTATAGAAAAATGCAGGGCCTGAACCTGAAATTGCTGTTACAATATCAATTTGTTCTTCTGATACTTCAATACATTTACCAATATTTGAGAGTAATTCCATTACAAATTCAGCATCATCTTCTGAGGCATAAGCGCCCTTACATACTCCACTCATTCCCTCTAAAACTAAAGCCGGAGTATTTGGCATTACTCTTACAACTCTTTGCATTCCGATTATTTTTTCTATTTTTTTAGTTGACACGCCAGCTGCAATTGATACAACTAATTTATCAGGAGTTAATTCATCTTTGATTTCTTCTAACACATTTGCAACATAATTTGGTTTTGTGGCAATAAATATTACATCACTATCCATTGTTAAAAATCGGTTATCTGTTAATACTTCAATACCTAATCTGCTTTGAGCCAATTCTGCAACTGTACAGTTAACTTCTGAACCTTTTATATTTTCTTTTGGTAAAAATTTAGAAGATATAGTCCCTTTTATAATAGCACTAGCCATTTTACCACAGCCGATAAATCCAATTTTACATTTTTTGTTCATATTATTTAACCTGCCCCTCTTTTTTGGTTGACTAATAATTTTTTTTAATTTAACATTAGAATTATACGACAAATATAAATTAAAAGGAATAAAGAAAAATGAGACGTACACTAGAAGGAACAAAAGTAAAAAGACAACACGTAAGTGGTTTTAGAGCAAGAATGGCAACACCTGGCGGACAAGAAGTTTTAAACAGACGTCGTGCTAAAGGTCGTCATAAATTAGCTATCTCAGCTAAAAAACGTGCTTAATCATTAATTGAAAGATTAACAGTTTTTACTAAATTTAAAACACAGCAGGTCGGAATATATTTGACGTGCTGTGTTGTTTTACAAAAAATATGCTAAAAAAACAATACAGACTAAAAAACAAAGCAGCTTTCGCAGCAATATACCGAATTAAAAATTCCTATCACAAAGAGGGAATAACTTTGTTTGCAGGACTTTTAAAAAAAGATATCCAAACCTGCACACGTGTAGGATTTGTCGTTAGCAAAAAAACTCATAAACGAGCAGTTAAAAGAAATAGACTTAAAAGATTAATGCGAGAAGCTTATAGACTTTTACAAAAAAACAATGATTTAGGAAATTCGCAAAATTATATGTCGTTAATATTTGTCGGAGGAGAAAAAGCTTTAGGGAAAAACTTTACAGAAATTCAAAATATAATAAAATGTCTAATACAGAGGCTAAAATAATGTTTGAAGGAATTTTTGTAGAAAAAGTTTTAACACATAAATATATAAGACCTTATCCGCAAGCTCCACAAGAAACTTCAGGATATTATGTTGGCAGCCAAGCTATTTATAAATACTCCTTAAAAGATTCTGATTACCCGACAATAATCATTCCTGATCCATTATACAATAATGAAGGAGAAGTAATTAAACCTGGATATTATGAATTAGCTCTTTCTGATACAAGAGATTTCTTAATTCTTATGCAATCTAAAAATCCAATAGCAATTATACCTGTAATTAAAGTAGAAGAAGATGCAACAGAACAAACAAGATTAAATAATAAAACAGTAAAAAAAGAATTAAAAAAAGAAGAAAAAGCTAGAAAAGACACTAATAAAAAACGAGAAAAAGTTGGAATAACTCCTGATGAACCTCAAATATTTATGGAAGCAACCATAGAATTTAAGCCAAATGGAAATTATTATCTTATAAAGTACCAAAGAGGAGCTATTAAAGCCTGGGGGGCCTTCAAGGGATGAGAAATCTGTTAACATTTCTTAAAATATCCTAAAGTTTAGCAATTTTTACACCGATATATACTTTATTAATGTATGTGCAATCCAATATTTTTATAATTAGTATTAAGAAAAGGAGTATAAAGTATTTTTTGATTTAGATTTTCAGGCTATATTTATTAATATTTTTTAATAAAAGCGCAAATTAATTTATTTTCATACTTTAATTTAGTTAATTAAACTTGATAATATAATTATATGTGATAAAAAAACAACTTATAAAAAATAAGGAGTATACTATGAACAAAAAGCAATTCTTAATTGCAACCGTAGCAGCACTGTTATCAGTGTCAAGTGTGAGTGCAACAGATATTACCGGAGTTACAGGTAATAATGGAATTTTCAACATTGATCCATCGCATGTTAATGGAGACGTTGGCTATAGACAATATGACAATTTTAATTTGAGTCAAGGTGATATAGCAAACTTAATTTTTAAATATGGAAACTCTAGAGACATTGAAACATTTATTAACCTAGTAAACAATGGAGTAAAAATTGATGGTATCTTAAATACAATGAGAGACGGCAATTTTTACAATGGTCACGCTGTATTTATCACTCCTGGAGGAATGGCCATTGGTGCTAGCGGCGTATTAAATGTTGGAACTTTATCAGTTATTACTCCTACAGAAGAAAAATATAACACTTTAAAAGGTGAATATGATGCAAGAAACTATACTAACATCAATAATATATCTAATTTATTAAACAACGAAGCTAACGTTGGAAATATTACAGTTGAAGGTAAAATTCTTGCAAGAAATGGCATCCAACTAAGAGGTGGTGATATTGCAGTTGCAGAAGGTGGAGCTTTAATTAACGGAATTAAATCAAATCAAGCTTTCACTGATAAATCAACAGCTTTAAACGATGCAAATGCTTTATTTAATTCTCTTGTAAATACAGACGGTATTAAAACAGCTTCTGCATTTACAACAAATGGTTCAAATATTCAAATTAAATCATCTGGCAGCACAGACATTGCAGGTACAGTAGTAAACGGAGCTGCAAAAGCAGGACAAGCAAATAATGGTTTGTATATTACAAGTAACGGCGGTACAAATATTTCAGGACTTGTCCAATCCACAAATGAGTTAAATGTATACAATAAAGCTGGAGCTCTTGATATTACAGGTACCGTAAAAAATGAAGGTGCTAATTTAAATATTTCAAACAAAGGTACAGATCTTACAGTTAATGGAAAACTTTCAACTGATAAAGATCTTGCAATTACAAATAACGGCACAGGGGCATTAACCCTTGGAGGTTCAGCAGTAGCTCAAGGTGCAAACAATATTGTTAACGAAGGCGCTGGCGGAATGAATATTACCGGAGCAGTTAACGGAGGTTCTATAAGAATCGTTAACAGAGGCGGTAAAATGGTAATTTCTAATACAGCAGATAAAGTTGCATCAGCAGGAACAGTTAGATTAGAAAACTCTGGTTCTGGAATGGAAGTTGGTGGAGTAAAATCTGACAGTCTTGTATCAATTGAAAACAAAGCTGGCGACTTAACAGTAAATGGCAAAGTATCAGTTGATGACGGAGCTATAAATATTTTAAATAGCGGTTCAGGTAAATTAGCAATATCATCAAAAGGAAATGTCGCAGGAAATGGAACAGTTTCAATTAAAAACCGCGGAACTAACGGAATGACAATTGACGGAACTGTTACTAATAACGGCATAGATGCAGAAACTGCAATTAATAATGAAGCTGGAGCAATGCTTGTCAATGGAAAAATTCAAAACATGGGTAACATGGCCATAGAAAACAGAGGCAATGGTACCGGCTTAACATTTACAAAAAATGCAACAGTTACTAATGAAGGTCAATTAAAAATTAAAAACTATGGCAATGACGGAATGACTATCGTTGGAGATATTGATAATACTGGAAGATTAACAATCTACAATGATGCAGGCGAACTTGCTCTAAAAAATGATAGCGAAAACTCAAGAGGCGGTTCTATTACAAATAGAGATGGTGCTTTAACTATATGGTCAAGAAATAATTCAACTGGTATTTCTACAAGCACATTAAGCAACATCACTAACGAAGGAGCTGGATATAACTTAGCTATCAAACATGATGGTAAAACAGCAGAAGGTTCCAAAGGCATGGATCTACAAGGCACAATTAATAGCGAAGGCGAAACTGCTATTAATAACTACAGTGGAGATATGTATGTATCAGGAGATATCACATCTGAAGGTAACTTAGGAATCATCAACAGAGCTGGTGGAGGCTCAATGACACTTGCCAGTGATGGAACAATCACAAATGATACTGCAAATACAAATATCAAAAATTACGGTTCAGGTGATATGACTGTAAATAACGAAATCACAAGTGGTGGCAGATTAAACATCTTAGCAAACACTGGCAAATTAAACCTTGGCGGAAAAGTTCACAACAACAGCAACGGTAATCTTGATGCTAATAATGGATTCTATGCAGCAGCAAGAGAAGACGGAACTGGAGTAAATGTAACAAGTGGCTTTAGCGTTGATGGACAAGGCCAAAACCTAATCAAAAATATCTCAGGCTCTGAAGGCTTAAGATTTGAAGGAAATGTCAATACATCATCTTCTCAAACAGAACTATACAATATGAAAGGAGATATGACAGTTGGTGGTAACATCAACACAACAAATGGCAATGCTGTTATCCTAAATAAAGGCGATAAATTAACAGCAAACGGAACTATCTCTAGTGAAAAAGACGTAAAAGTTGTAAATAAAGGTTCCGTTGAAGCAGATGTTGAAAATGCCCAAGTTACAACTCCAAATGAAGGTAACTGGTTCTGGGAACAACTAAAAAAAATATTTAACTAAAAAAAAATAAATAAAAAAGGATATCAGAAATGATATCCTTTTTTTTATTAAAAAAGACTTGCAATTTAAAATTTAGCGTTACATAATGGGATGTAAAATAAAATATCGCGGAGTGGAGCAGTCTGGTAGCTCGTCGGGCTCATAACCCGAAGGTCATAGGTTCAAATCCTGTCTCCGCAACCAATTAATATAAGTGGCTTTTAGAGGTTTTCTAAAAGTCACTTTTTTAGTTTTTGCAACACATTTCACTACACATTGGAATAAAAAAGTTGAAAACTCTCTCACTGATTGAATAAGAAGTGTAACAAATTTTTATAGCATAAATTTTGTAGTTTTTAATTATTCGAATATATTTTACCACCCCATACAGCCCGTTCAAGTGTATTATACGTTTTCTTAGTCGTGGGCACAAATTTTCGGTTAAGAGATTTTTCTCGGCGTCAAAACCACCGAGGTTGATTACAAAGAATGAGAGCATTCTCTGGTTAATGATGAAATATATTATGGTAGCTAGGTATAAAATTACCCTCACAGAATAAACTAATAATCTAATGCCATGACAATTTTATAAACAGTTTTTAACAAATTAGGGTTATTTTTTAATCTTTTAATGATATCATCTAATGAATTTTCATTTGTCACATCAGCATATTTAAAATCAAACAATACACTGGGAGGAATATCAAGAGCAATACATATTTCTTCCAATGTTTCAGCAGAAACAAAATTATTACCTAACTCAATTTGGCTTAAACTTTTAGCAGACATATTTATTTTTTCTGCCAACATTTCTTGAGTTAATGAACGACTAATTCTGATTTCACGGATACGATTACCTAAATTTTTCTTAATGCTCATATTATCATCTTAATATATTGAGAATAGGAGTGACACACATTGACAATAGGAAAAATCTATTGTAAATTGAATTATAGAATTTATAATAGGAGTTTAAAGTGAGTATTAAATCAGAAATTGAAGAATTTGTGTCGTCAATGAATTTCAAAGATGAAATATCTACAAATGCATTTAAAACACAGCTAAGTAAAAAATATGGCAGACCAAAAAGTTGCTATATTCCTTCCGATTATTGTCATAATCGTACAAATTATGGAATTAATTATGATACTCAACCACACTATTTTCTTTATATTAAACGGGGATTATACCAATATGTTGGTAAAGATTATTCTTATACTGGAGAGATAGAACACAAACCAAAAAATAACAAAGGATTGTAATCATTCCTCTTTGTGTTACAAATATTGCAAAGGTACAAATATTATGAAAAAATTTTATATTAGTTTATTTATATGTTTAGGTACAGCATTAATTGTTAAAGCTAATGATATCCCTAATGCCGGTTTAGGAATTATATTACAAAAGATAAATAACCAAATATTAGTCAAAAAAGTTATACAGAACAGCGATATGGGTATAAATGGTCTATGGGGAGGAGATGTAATTACAGAAATAGATGGGATTTCTACCGAGAATTTATCTTTAGAAGAAGTAAAATCAAAACTCAAAGGGGCAAAAGGTAGTAAAGTTACCATAAAATTTTTACGAGAAGAAGAATACGAGAACTTTTGGGGTAAAAAGAAAACACAGTTTGTGCCATATCAAATAACCCTAACAAGGAATTACGAGATTGATAGTGATTTTCCTGTAAGAGTATTTAAGAATGGTAACCAGTACAATATAAAAATGAACTATCAAAATCAAAAATTAAACTGTAAAACTGTTTATCGAAAAATCAAAAATCAATATAACAGGGAACTGAGATGTTCCGATTGGAATGGTCAACACCTAGAAAATACATTAAATTTACCTACAGAATTCTGGATAAACCTTGATAATTTGATATTTACTAAATATAACGAATATGCTTTATGGCATGATAGTCCAGCTTCAATTGTTAAAAATAAAAATGAATTAATAATAGCGAAAACAAGCACAGAAATTGGGAAGAAAGCTTGCTTAGAAAAAGGCGGTAAATACTCTTATGATGTAGTGACTGGTTGTACAAACTGTAGTTATACTCTAGATTGGACCAAAGATATGACTAAAAAGGAAAAAGAGGACTATTTCAGAGCTAAAGATTTTGAAGAAGAATATAAAAATTATCTAAGACATAAATGGCAGTATCCATAAAGGAAACTTATAAGGGTATAAATTATTATAATACCCTATATATAAAACAATACATGAACAGTATTTTAAATAAATCCTCCCGATGAATATATTGAAATATATGATATCAAAAATTTTGAAATGTACTCAAGCCATAAAAACTCATGGAGAAATCTTGCTGTTTTGGGAGAGAAATCCAAAATTTTTGTAAAAAATAATTGTGAAAATAAACATCAATCCCTTATCTGATAAAGTTTTTAGCTAATTTGGCAACACATTTTGTGTCGTTTGTAAAATTTTATTAAGCTTTATATTACATCCAACACATTATGCCTACTCAATAATTAGATTATTTTCACAAGTTGCCTTCGGGTATTTCACCCCTTGACGAATCATTTTAAAATTGTTAAGATGTGACTACAAATTGTAGATTGAAAACTGAATATTAGATTTTGGGTATTTCCCTTACTTAAATACCACCCAGCCGTAGACTTCATGCTAGGTAATAAAACAGAAGTCACTCCTATAGAGAGGTTTTTAAGTATAAATAGAATTTTCGCCCACTAATATTTAGTTTAAATATAAAAATAATTAAAGCTTCTCTATCGGAACTTAGTTGTTACTACTCGGGCGATATAAAAGAGAGGAGAGTTTTTTATGCAAAATAGAATGCCACCAAATCGTTTAAGAATGCTTGAAACAATGGAAGACATTAGACAAAACTGCAAAGGCAGAATATATGCCAATATGTTTACAGTTAAAGAATTTGCAGAAACTTTTAAAATTGGTATCAATACCGTTTACAAGCTATGTAAGACTAAAGATTTTCCGGTCATTCAAATCGGCGGGAAGAAATACATACTTGCAAATGACTTTAACGAATGGGTTATGAGAAATGTCGGAAAGGTAATAGAACTATGATGAATGGAAATTATTACCACAGAACACACAAAAATCATAACCCCAATATGCAAGGAAAGGTTGACCATGAAGACAACCCAGCTAATTTATTCAGTATTCAAAATACAGATAGAGAAATCAAATGGGTATATTCAGCAGAAGTGTCAGATAAAAGTCATATTGGCTATCATCAAGTTATTTACGCACTTGCCAATCATTTACTTATTTATTCCGTTGTAAAAATAAAGGAATGGCTAGATAAAGATAAAACTTTTAACAGCTTATTAAAAGAAGATAATCTCGGAAGAAAATATATAATTTACAGCGATTACAAAAAATGGGCTATCGCCAATAGCAAAAAATTAAGATTAACTACCAGACAAATAAAGGAGATTAAAGAATGGATATTAAATTTATAAATATAGAACACTCAATCAAATTTAAAACAATGGGGGATGCCGTAAAAGAAGCAAACCGTTTAAAAATGGTTATGGATAGATTTGCCAAAAGAGTAAACCTGCCTTTTGCCTGCATATTTTGTGTAAGCAATTTAAGTTTAAGATTTGGCGAATATGTAATGTTTCATAATGGCAGAAAAGGACGCCCCATCAGAAAACCAGTTTCTAAACTTAAACTTTTTGAACCGCCAGAAACAGTAATACCACACTTGCACATCATAATTGTTTATACAGGTCAAGAAAAAAGAATATCGAACAAAATTGTTGAAAGCATAACTAAAAAATATGGCGCAGAAGCATCTCGAGCTTATGATATAACTACTCAAAACCCAATATATTTCTTACAATATGCGGTTAGGCAATCTGCAACATTCAGATTTGTAAATGATTATACTAATACAATTGATTTTGATTTAAAGAAAATGAGTAAAGTTTTAACCAAGCAAAAAGAAGGTCTTTATTTTCACAATAATAACAGGCATGATAGTCGCTTTAGGCTACCTGCGGATTAAATTTAAAGCAAATGTAAAAATACATGTGTAATTATTAATGGATAGAGTAAAAGCATATGAGTAAGAATAGATTACCCGATATTGTTATTAGTTGATAATAAAAACATATAAAATTTGTATTTGAAACCTGCTCATAGACAATCCCTCTATAGCTCAATAATAACGGCACTTAATAAGTAAATTTCAACTAATTTACCTAAAAATCATATTAGTTTCATTGGCGATATATACTAATTTGCACAATTCAGCATAAGTGGTTAATAAGCTAATGATGAAATGTTCAACCGCCGAGAGGTATTATTCCATATAAAATTACAAACTCTCAAAATTTATTCAGAAAATGCGTGTATAAAAATCATCAACTTTACAGAAATTGATTAAGAAATGTCTTTAAATAGGTTATGGTCTAAAGCAACATTTTAAAACCGTTTTAAATGTATTTATTTAGAGTTAATTTTTTAATTTTCCAATAAATATTTGTAGAAGTCTTTACAATCAAACATCAATATCCAATAATGCAAAAGTCACAACAAAAGGAGATGGAACAATGACTAATACAGGATTTAACTTTGCTTACATCAGAGTAAGCACCGAAGAACAAAACTTTGAAAGTCAAATGGAAGCAATGAAAGATTTAGAATTTGCAAAAATTTTTACCGAAAAACGAAGTGCAAAAGATACTAATCGTCCAGAACTTCAAAATATGCTTGATTATGTTAGAGAAGGAGATACGGTTTATGTTAAAGATTTTTCAAGACTTGCAAGAAGTACAAAAGATTTACTCAATATTATAGAAATTCTTGAAACTAAAAAAGTAAAACTTATAAGTATAAAAGAAAAATTAGACACAAGCACACCTGCAGGCAAATTAATGGTTACAATGCTTGGTGCAATTTATGAATTTGAACGAGCAAATCTTTTAGAACGCCAAAAAGATGGGATTGCAGTTGCGAAAAAAGAAGGTAAATACAAAGGTCGGAAGAAAATCAAAAAGCCTGATAATTGGCAAGATATTTATAATGATTGGTCTTGTCGCAAAATTACTGCCAAAAAGGCGTGTGAATTATTAAAACTAAAAACTAATACGTTCTACAATTTTGTAAAAGAGGAAAGAAAGGAAATAGCATAATGGCAAAAAGAAGAAGTAATGGTGAAGGCAGTGTTTTTAAAGAAACTCGAAGCGGAAAATGGATTGCTAAATTTCAGATAGGATATGATGTTAAAGGTAACAGAGTTTTTAAATCTTGCAGGGCAAAAACCGAAAAAGAAGCAAGACTACTCTTAAAAGATTTAATGGAAAAACATCATGCAGGAATTGATATAAGTTCAAAGAGTATTAAGGTTGGAGAGTATTTTGAAAAATGGTTTTATGGAACTGCAATCTATGGATTAAGAGAATCAACAAGTCAAAGTTATGAGATGATTATTCGTAGACATATAATACCACATCTAGGGAATATTCCATTAGTAAATTTAACAGGAGATGATATTCAGACCTTTTATAATTATCTCTACCGATATGGAAAATTAACAGGAAAAGGAGGTTTATCAAAAAAAACTGTTGAAAATATACATCTAGTTATGAGTAGTTGCCTTAATTTTGCACTAAAAAGAGGAGAAATTATCAGAAATCCATTATCAACTGTAAAATTAATACGCGAAGGTAAAAAAGAAATAGAGGTCTTTACTAGAGAGGAACAAGAACGGATTATGGCAGAATGCTCTAAACATTATTATGGTATGGCTATTAAATTTGACTTTTTTACTGGGCTTAGAGCTGGGGAATTACTTGGTTTAACTTGGGATTGTGTAAATTTTGATAGGAATACCATAAGAATAAATAAACAAGTACAAAGGTATAAAAATTTTAGTAAAAATACTGACACAAAAACAATTCTAGGTTTTGTATATAATACGAAAACAAAAACTTCTAATCGGGTGGTTAGTGTTTTGCCTGCAATAATGAATGAGTTAGCTCAATATAAAATACAGCAGGATATTACCAAAAAGAAATTAGGACAGGACTATTACAGCAAACTCAATCTTGTCTTTCCACGTCAAGACGGATATTTTACAGACACAGGAACATTCTTAGATGTATTTAGTAGAATACAGAAAAAACTAGAAATTCCTCACAGAAGCGTTCACGCTATACGACACACTTTTGCAACAAGAGCATTAGAAAGCGGAATATTGCCAATAGTAGTATCAAGAACCCTTGGGCACGCAAGTATTCAAATAACCATGGATATCTACGGACATGTAGTTCCCGATTTTGCGGAACATGAGATGACAAAGATGAAAGAAATTTATCAGTAATCTTGTTTATTAGTTCTATATTCTTCAGCTTTTGTTATTAAATTCAAAGTTTCACCATGTTGAGATGATAAGACCGGATATGTTGAATAAACATATTGAATAAATTTATTAAAGCCCATATCTTTAGTTTTTTCAATTATAAAATCTATACTATCACTATCTTCAATATTTGGATTTACTTCATTAAGACCTCTTCTTAATGAAATAATTTGTTTTGGTTTTCCAAAATCATTAGGCACATACCTTACCTCAAATATATCTTCATGGGCTGAAACTTCATTTATAATATCAAAAACAAACGGACCATAATGATGAAAAATCCAATTTATTTGTGATACTTGATGTCCACGCCTTAAGACATTTCTCCAATCTGCTAAATATATAATTTTATTTAATCTTGCATTGGATAAATCATCTCGATTCGGATAATTTAAACAAATATAATATATTATATTTAATAATTCATTCATTGTTCAGCCTCCAATTCGCTATCAACTGATACTACAGGAGTAAATTCGTCTTTTAAGTTAGCTATCAAGTTTTGAAACTCATTTTTGTATTCTTCATATATATTTATCATAATATCCTTTGTCAACACTTTACTATTTTTGTCTGTACTTTCAAAAACAAGAACTGCAACTTTATCTGTGTTGGTTAAATTATGAAGAACTACACAACCAATAGTTTTAGCTTTCATTCTAAATTTTGAAATAGTTTCTGTAGAAAATTTATATTCTTCACTTAAAATTTTATCGTAATCCTCTTTTTTTGTAGGGAAATCATTTTTATAAAAACAATTTTCTGGACTATTCCAAGCTGCACCAATACAACCTTGATTTATAGAATGAATTCCTCTGTTTCTTTTGTTAAACTCGTAATTTTCGGAGTATCTACCAACCATCATTGATAATTCTTGACCAGACAGAGTATCTTCTTGTATAACATATAAGCTCAATCTTTCATTACTTGTAAAATCATATGCTTTTGAAATTACACTTAATACATCATGCCAAAATGTTTGAATATCTATTTCATGAGCTCTAAGTTGTTTCTCTCTTAAAACTTTAATATGATTATAGTAATTATTTTTAAGTTTAATATTCTTCTTTCTATATTTTCTTACAGTTTCTTTTTGAGGTCTTTCAAAGACAAAATAAAAAATTATTGCAAAAATAATTAAACATAAAGCTGTTATAACTAAAAAAATATCAAACTTTGCCAGTACTTTGAAATCATGAGTTTTTAGAAACTTATATAAATTTTCATTTACTAACCCTAATAAAAATGTAGCAGTGGCAAATAACACACTTGTTGCTTTTTCGCAGATTAAATCTCGAAAAAACATTAATACATCTTTAAATGTAATATCATGTTTATACTGTTCTTTTCCAAGTATTAACAACTTAATATATCCCTAATTACTACAGTTTATTGTAGCATAGATTAGAAAAGTGGGCAATATCTGAAACATTAGAAAGGAATAAGTTCGGCTTCTAATAATTCATTGTTCTTATAACATGTTCATATAATTTTTTTAGATTTTTATCACAATTTCTTCTGCAACTTCTCTTACTGTTTTTTGCAACCTTGATAACCCTTGATATTTTCCTATAAATCCTCCTGGATTTTCTTTCCCGTCAAATTTCAATGGAATAATTTTTACTCCTCGTGCTACAGCATAGCTTACTTCTTGTTGACACCAAACACTATTAGAAAATCCATCATAGTGTAATGAAATAAAAAAAATCCATTGTTTGTAAGGCTCTAATAATTTGTTCTTCCCACTCAACCGTCGGATAAATATCTTCATGAACAACAAAACAGTCAATGTTGAAATTCTTTAATTCATCTCTTAACCTCTTTGCAACATTTTTGGTTGTAGATAGATGGCTTATAAAGTTTTTATATTCTTTACATCTTTCCCTATTTTTAGGCGGTGTAATTATGATATGTTCTGTTGACAAATTTAGTTCATCTATAATATCTTTTAAAACAAACTCATCTGCTTGATATAAGGTTGCTTTTATATCTATATACTCATTTCTATTATAATCTACATATGTCTGTACGGGGAGATTGAATGAATTAAAAAGAAATATCTGTCTTGTTCATCAAATTCATCAACTAATTTGTTATGTATTTTCTTAACAAGTTCTATCTTTTTAACAATTTTCATATTTATAATATAAAATTAACTTTTTTATAATCTTTTTATGTTATATTAATATCTAAAAATATAAAGGAGTAAAATATGAATTGGTTCAAGTTATATATTTGGGAGAACATTTCTTTTTTAAGATACGGAACAATATTATTCATAATTTTATTATTAAACTTTATATGGACTCACAATATATATAAAATAAAAGAAACAATACAGAATATAACTCACCTATCAGAAAATACAAAACTTTATTGGCAAATATTTTTGAAACATTTCTTTGAAAAAAAATTATTAATAGTCTTGCTTTTAATTTTTACTTTGATATTAGTTTTTGTATCAATAAATGACAAAAGTGGACTTTCTTCTTCTCTTTTAGGAGTAATAGGTTCTGCTTTAGTAACTGTAATGTTTCTTGATAGTATAAATCAATACATATCAGAAAAGAAATTTTTGGATATTTCAAAAGAAGTTAGAAACACAATATATTCTTTATATTATAGTTTTGTAGACCTAGTTCTGATATTAGATAAAAATAATCTGTCAGAAGATGAAAAAAGTAATTATAGAAATAGTAGAAATATAACACAAGATAGTATAAATTTATCCTCATATTGTGAGAAGACTTCTTTTAAAGACAATAGAGAATTATCTACAGAAGAAAGTAATTATGCTAATCATTACTTACAAAAAATAAAAGATGATATTGAACTTTCAATTCTAAATATTAATAATTCTTCTAGCAATATAGAAATATATGAAATATTATTTTTATTGAACAATTTACAAAAAGAATTTAAATATACCAACGAAAACTTTTTTACTCAGAATGATAATGTAATTAGTAATATATTTGGAGGGTTTAATTCATCATTATTAAAAAATTCTTTAAAACATTACAATGAAGTTTTAAAAAAACTTGAAAATAATAATATACTTAAAATTATGCAGTTAACATATAAGCAAGAAATTTTTTGTCACGTTGTACTACCCAGTTTGGATGAACTTAAACAGAAAAAATAACATAACACATTCTGCAACACATGAGTTTAACAAATTATAATCAACTTCGTTAAACAAAGTAAATTCTCATAAAATTTTGTGCCAAGTCATGGCAAATCATGAACAAGAGTTAAAATATATGACAACCCGAGACAGTCCTCATAACCCGAAGGTCATAGGTTCAAATCCTGTCTCCGCAACCATTTAGAAAAACTCTTAGAATATATCTAAGAGTTTTTAAATATCTATACAAAATTAAAAATATGCAAATTCTATACAATTTTTTAGCTATAATTATTAGAATTCTTACAAACTCTATGAGTAACGTCTTTCAAAAAAAATTATCTTTGGAAGACGAAAATCCTGTAGTAGTTAATTTTATTAATTATTTTATACTTTGTATATTTTCTATTCCATTAATATTCTTAGCAAATATTCCAATAACAAACATTAATTTTATAATTTACGCTCTTTTAGGCGGATTGACAGGAGCTATTTGCAATTGCTTTATGGTACTAGCTTTAAAAAGAGGGGAATTATCTGTATTAGGCCCGATAAATTCATACAAAGCTATAATAGGCTTAATTTTTGGAATGATTATCTTGCACGAATTTCCTAATATTTTTGGGTTAATAGGTATTGCACTTATTATTATTGGCTCATATTTTATTCTTGAAACTCCTAAAGCTTTTCTCAAAAAAGATATTCAATATCGAATTTATGCACTTATTTTTTCTGCAATTGAAGCTGTTTTCATAAAAAAAGTAATAATTTTATCATCTATTACAACTTCATTTATTACCTCCAGTTTTTTAGGTGCAATATTTTCATTTATTATAATGAGTATTTTCTCTGGGAAAAACTTTAAAATTCCATCTAGAAAACATACCATTATATATATTTTAACTGCTATATGTTTTGGACTTATGACATTTACAACTGCATATGTATTTAGATATATGAATGTAGGATACGCTCTATCTTTATTTCAACTCTCAATTATTATTAATGTAATTTTAGGATATAAACTATTTAACGAAAAAAATCTATTAAAAAAACTTATAGGTTCCTTAATAATTCTTATAGGTTCAGCAACAATTATGATTTACGGACATTAATATGATAGAATTATTCTGAAAGGGATATAAAAGATGCTTGCACCCATTACAGGGCAAAAAGTTGAATATGATATAAGAACATACAAAAGTTATAGAACTCACCAAGTTGAAAAAACTGATACAAATACAAAAGCTAAAATTGCAGCAGGTTCAATAGTTGGAACAATAATTCCAATGGCACTATTGGCAAAAAATCAAAAATGTAAGCTTTATAACATTAAGTATGGTGTAAAAGAAATGATTCTAGTTAGTGCTGGCAGTATAGCCGGAGGACTTGCATCCGGTGTTTTATTTGACAAAAAAGAACACAAAAAACAAAAAATTAATGAAAGCGTTTTCCAATTCATGAATGCTTCAGTCCCTCCACTATTAACAAGTGCATTATATTCTTTTAGCAAAAATATAAAATACAGAATTGCAAGTACAATTGTAGGACTTTTTGGTGGAATGCATATCGCAGCTAAATTATCAAATATTATAAACGATCCACATGACAAAGTACCTGATAGAAAACTTACATTCAAAGATTCTATTGCAAATATTGATGATGCTTTAGGCGTATTAATTCTTGCAAAAGTACCTATTGCAGAAAAATTACATGTAGATAAAACTTTACCTGCAATATACAGCTGGTGCGGGTATAGAGCAGGTATAAGTAACTAATAATTTAATAAT
>FR899629.1:43574-91872 GCA_000437435.1 Clostridium sp. CAG:768
CCGTTTTCTTCTACAAATTTTTTCTTATGAAATAATTTTTTTACCAAAGGTTCAGAATTAGCTTCATTTCTCTTCTGATACCTAGCCTTTTCAGTATCAACGTCATTATAATCGTTAATTTCTTCTATTCTAAACCTCTGTTGATTAATCATCTGCATATCATGAACTTGAATTATAGAGGCATCTGGAGGAAGTACAGCAAATACTGGCATTATTGAAAAAGATAATAATGAAACTAAAATTAAATTTTTCATAATTATAACTCCATAATTTATTTTATACGGAATACTACATTTGCAACTGCAGTAACTTTTTTCTCAATAGTGGTAGTATCATTAATACCCATATCTGATACATTTGTAGAATCAACAGGAGTAATTTGGAATACACCCATATTTACTGATTGAATTTTTCCAGGTCTGTTATGAGTAGCTTTTAACATAGCTGTTGCTCTATCTTTTGCATCTGTAGTAGCATCTTTTAACAATTTTACTTTTAAATCAGCTAATCCTGAATAATAATACTCTGGATTTGTAACATCAATATCTATACCTTTTTCGTATAAGTTTTGAATATCCAAAGCTGTTTCTTTTATTTTATCAACATCATTTGATTTAACTTCTATTGCTTGAGATGCATTGTAATATGCTATTTCATTTGTAGAAGTACCATTTGGATTATATTTATACACATAATAAGAATTAACAGGTCTTACCTCTATATCATTAAGCCCTTTAGCTTTTAAATATTCAGTAACAACAGGCAATTGTTTTTTTATCACACTATAAGCCTCGGATTTAGATGGTTTTCTTGATTTAATATCAACAACCAATCTTGCAGAATCTGATTTTACAACTTGATAAGCAGAACCCGTAACAGAAATATTATCTTTTGATAATGTAACTGTTCCAGACTTTACTGCAATAATTAGCCCGAAAGCTAAAATTAAAGCTAACCATACCAATTGCAATTTTTCAAATTTTTCAAACATATAAACATACTCCTATACAAAATAATATATCACATTATAACTGATATTAAAAAAAAATCAATTGCGAATATAAAAAAAATATGTTACAATTTCTTTGCAAAAAATACACAACAAACGGGGGCTACATGAATAAATACTTAAATAAAGTTCTAACAGAAGTAAAAGAAAAAAATGAATATGAAAAAGAATATATTCAAGCAGTAGAGGAAGTATTATCAACTATTGAACCGGTAATTGATAAACATCCTGAATATGAGAAAATAGCCCTTTTAGAACGTATGATTGAACCAGAAAGAATAATTACATTTAGAGTTCCATATGTAAATGATAAAGGTCAAACAATTGTACACAAAGGTTATCGTGTCCAATTTAGCAGTTTAATCGGTCCATACAAAGGAGGACTAAGATTTCACCCAAGTGTGAACCAAAGTATTATGAAATTTTTAGGGTTTGAACAAATTTTCAAAAATGCCCTAACTGGCCTCCCAATTGGTGGTGGCAAAGGTGGCAGTGATTTTGACCCTAAGGGAAAATCTGATGAAGAAATAATGAGATTTTGTCAAAGTTTTATGACAGAACTTCAAAGACATATCGGTCAAGATGTTGATGTTCCAGCTGGAGATATAGGAGTTGGAGCAAGAGAAATTGGTTATCTTTTTGGGCAATACAAAAGAATTAAAGATATATATGAAGGCGGAGTCCTAACAGGCAAAGGCTTATCTTATGGCGGTTCTTTAGCTAGAAAAGAAGCGACAGGATACGGTTTGATATATTTCATGAGAGAAATGCTCAAAAATAATGGCAATAATTCTCTTGAAGGTAAAACTGTAACAATATCAGGTGCCGGAAATGTTGCTATATACGCTTGTGAAAAAGCTCAACAATATGGAGCTAAAGTTGTTGCGATGAGCGACTCAAAAGGCTGTATTTATGACAAAGACGGCATTAATTTAGATATTATCAAACAAATTAAAGAACAAAATAGAGGTAGAATTTCGGAATATAAAAATTATAAACCGAATGCGGAATATATAGAAAGAGAAAATGAAGATTCTCCTATTTGGGACATAAAAACAGATATTGCACTACCTTGTGCTACACAAAATGAATTAACACTTAATTCTGCAAAGAAATTAGTCGCAAATGGCGTAATTGCAATTGGAGAAGGAGCAAATATGCCTTGTACTAAAGAAGCAACAGAATACTTTTTATCTAACAACATTCTTGTAGCACCAGCAAAAGCTGCAAATGCTGGTGGTGTTGCAACATCTGCAATAGAGATGAGCCAAAATAGCATGAGATATTATCTAACTTTTGATGAAGTAGATAGTAAATTAAATCAAATTATGATTAACATATTTAATTCGTGTAAAAACTCTGCAGAAGAATATAATTTACAAAATAACTACGTTGCAGGTGCAAATATTGCAGCATTCACGAAACTTGCAAATGCAATGATAGCACAGGGTATTGTCTAGTTAGCAAATATCGCATTTATTCTTTGAGAAGAACAAACTTGAGGATCCTTCTTTGTAAATTTATATTTGTTATACTTACAATACTCATTTATTATGAGTCTATAATTCTCAGTTTCCCTACTATTCATTTGAATTGCAAATCTTGATTGCAATATAGGATACTGATCTTTATACCAATCTTCTCCACTGTTTGTAATAGGGAAAATTACACTCATATACCTTTGCCTATCAGATTCGTATAACATACATCTATTACGAAGATAATTTGCAAATCGATTGTCATATCTAAAATTTCTTGCAGCACTATTGCACATATCATTGAATTTTTTATTACTTAGAGTCATAGATTTATATGCATTTCTTTTCTCATTTGAATCTGCTGCAAATACTGTTCCTACTGATAATAAAATAATTGTTAATAATAAAACTAAATTTCTCATAAAAATATTATATTATAATTAATTTGATATGGATGAAAATTTACATTCATTAATATATGGAAGTTCAATATTATAACTATTATAATTAGATTTTTGACTTTCTACATTTATAATTCCATGATGAGCATTAATTATTTGTTTTGCTAAATATAAATTTAAACTGCTGCCAACTTTATCCATTTTTTCTGCAGATGTTGTATATTTACAAAACATATTTTTTATATTTTCAGGAGTCTTATAAGGACTTTCAAAACTTAATGAAATATTTATACTATTTTCAATAGCATTTTTTGATATTTCACAATTAATTTCAGTGTTTTCATAAGCACTTGAAACACAATAATTTATTAAATTTTCAAAAGCCTTTTTCATTTGAATTTTATCTGCATACAAAGAAACAAATTTATCTTTTGCAGAAAGTTTAATTTTAATATTTTTATGTTTTATTTCTCTCAAATATTTAGAAAATGATTCATCAAGAACTTTTAACATTTGAATTTTTTCATAATTCAGAACAATATCATTATTTTCAAATTTGTATGTAGTTAATAATGTAGATAACATATCATACATACAATAACAAGAATCCAATGTTAAATTGAGCAACTCTCTTTGTTGATCATTAATCTTACCCATTTTTTCGTTAACAAGAAGTTCCAAAGCTCTGATTTGAGCAAGAGTTGGGATCTTAAGATCGTGACTAAGTGTTGATATATAAGTTTCTCTTTGTTTTTGAGCAGCACGTTCAGTATTAATACTTCGGCCAAAAACAACTAAACTATCGACATTATCTTTTTTATCCAAAATTGGAACTTTTCTTATTCTTAACCATTGTTGTTTTCCATCTTTTAACCTTACTTCTCTGTCAGTAACGAAGGTCTTTTTGCTTTTCTTGATAAGATCATTTTCTTCTTTAATTAATTCCATTGTTTTCCTCTCAAATACATCTAAAGACAACTTCCTGAACTGCTCTTGTTTTGTAACATTGAAAAATTTTAGAGCTTCAATATTACCGGTCACAAATTTATAATTTTTATCAATTATAAATGCAATCAGGGGTAAATTATTTATAATCGTAGTTAAATGAGATGATTTAGACTCTATTTTAGTTATTTTCAAATCATCTGCTTCTACATTTTTAAATTCTATCTTACTTTTTAATAATAAAATTACTGATAAAATAGAAATAAAATTACAAAAAATAATAAAAAGAAATAAGTTTTTAGAAAGCTCTAAAAAAAGTGCACTAAATATTATCAAACAACAATAAAAGACTAAAAATAATGTATATGATAAGTTTGAAATTACAGCTCTTTTGACCATACTTTCCTCTATTTCTAATTACATGAACATACTAAATTAAGATGTAAAAAAAAACATTACCCACCTGATTAATAATTATCAAAGTGGGTAATAAAATATTCAAAAATTTTCTTATTTACAATGACATTTTTTCTTACTAACAGGACTTCCAAAAATTAATCGCAATCCACCAAAAGGCTTTTCCATAGTATTATTTAACCCTGCAGTCATCTCATCAATATTGCATAAAATTCGGTTCATTTCATTTATTGTACAACCGATTTGTGGGATTGTCTTATTAAACTCATTTGTCATAATTTTGACATTTCTTGTAATTAATTGAGCATTTTTAGCAGTAGCTTCCATTCTTTCTTCAGACAAAGCACTATCTACATTACCTGTCATATTACTTACATTTTCAGATACCCTAACAATATTCCCAGAACTTTTACTCATATCAGAAGATACTTTAACTACATTCGGACTTACCTCCTGAGCCATTGTATTTAAAGTTCCAAATAGTTCACCAAGAGTCTGAATTGTAACATTTAAGTTTTTAACCGCCTCTGCGGCATCTCCTTTTATTGCTTCAAGTGATTCAGGATCCATATTTGCAAAATAAGATTCAAATTCAACAGTCGTTTTTCCTGAAACTCTATCACCATTTTTCAAATAGAAAATAGAGGGATCTTTTGGATATATTATATCAATATAATCAAATTTCCGATTCCATTTATTTCTTTCTTTTCGCAAATTTACAGAAATATTTATCGGCAATTTCAAATCATCTGGATGCAACTCCATTGTAACTATTGTAGCCGTATAATTTTTATTAGGCTTTACTTTTACAACACGACCTATTTTAAAACCGTTATAATAAATCGGAGCTCTATCATGAAATGGTCGTAAATTTTTAAATTCAGCTGTCACATAAGTATTGGTTCTATAGTTATAATAAGCAACACCAATAGTTAATAAAATTAAAAGTAATATAATTGATTTATACAAATTGTTCATATTAGAAATTCTATTTTATGTCAAATTAAAACACATTCCCGAACAGATTAATTTTATAGTACAATATGCTTATGGAAGAAAATAAATATTCTAAAAAAGCAGGGGAATTATTTAAACAGGGCTACAATTGCGCACAATCTGTTTTTTGTGCATTTGCAGAAGATATAGGAATGGATTTTGACACTGCATTAAAACTATCTTCATCATTCGGGGGTGGAATGGGAAGATTAAGAGAAGTATGTGGAGCTGTAAGCGCAATGTTTATGATTGCAGGACTAAAATACGGTTACACAAGCCCTAACGATGATATCACCAAAGCAGAGCATTATGAAAGAATTCAAAAACTTGCAGAAGAATTCAAAAAAAATAATAAAACAATAATATGCAGAGAATTATTAGGGCTCGATGTAAAACAAGATTCACCTATCCCAGAAAAAAGGACCGAACAATATTACAAATCCCGTCCATGTGAAAAATTGATAATGGAAGCAGCAGAGATAATAAGTAATTATATATCTTCAAAAAAAGAATCATAAACACTTTGTAACAAAAATACAAAGAAAACAAAATTAGCTTACCGGATAAGACTTTTATAATATAATTATTTTGTCACATTAGCTGATATGATAATTGTATACAATTACTCTAATGCTAAAATAAAGAAATTGAACTAAACGGGAGATTTTTTATGAGAAAGCTAATAGCAGGATTACTGGCGTCAGTTCTAATACTTAATAGCACTGCAACTGTATCTTATGCAGTTATTGAAAACTTAAACTCTAAACAAGAAATCCAAGCACAAGAAAACGCAATTATTCCTCTTAAACTTGAAAAAGAAATAAAAGCATCTCTCGCAAAAGTATACGGCACAGAAAATGTAGAAGTAATCTACTCAAACATATTATCAATAGCTAAAAAAGCAAAAGAAGAACGATCATCAGCACTAATTGAAGAAGACCTAAACCGTCCAACAGATTGGTACAAAGATGAAGTAATTTACATGTTTTATGCAAATCACTTTGGAGTAAAAAATCCAGATAAATCAAACACTTTCAAAGATGATATTCAAATGCTAGACTATTTAAAAACTTTAGGCGTAACAACAATATACATCTTACCATTTGTGGATTCTCCAATGGAAGATGCAGGATTTGATATAAGAAACCCAAGAGGCATAAGACAAGATTTAGGCGGAATGTTTGAATTTCAAAAATTCATCTCCGCAGCAAGACAAAAAGGATTTAAAATTAAAGCAGATTTAGTCCTAAATCACTTCTCAGACCAACATGAATGGTTCCAACAAGCTCTAAAAGGTGATATCTCAAAACTTGATTACTTTGTAGTACGTGACCAGATGCCTGAATATACAAAATACAAAGATCCAAAACTGGGCTGGGTTGCTGAATATAAAGAACCAAGCGGAAAAACTTCAAAAAGAAGAATTATTTTCCCTGAAATTACAGAAAACAACTACAGAAAAGTAACAATAAATAACAAAGACTACTATTTCTATCACACTTTCTACCCATTCCAGCTTGATATAAACTGGAAAAACCCAAAAGTTTTATACTATAACTTGGAAACAATTGCATTTTGGGCAAATCAAGGTGTTGATATTTTCAGAATGGACGCAATCCCATATTTGATTAAAGAAGATGGCACAAATGCAGAAAACTTAGAAGAAACTCATAGAATTATAAAAATATTAAGTGCATTTATACAAGCAATTGCTCCACGTTCAGTAATCCAAGCAGAAGCTTGCCAAATGCCAAATAAAATTCTTCCATATTTTGGAACAGAACAAAAATACAAAGAAATAGTAAAAGGCCAAGAAAAAGAAATGACAAGAACTGATGAAGTTCAAATTGCATACCATTTCCCATACATGCCTGCTATTTGGGCATCTTTGGTAACCGCTGACAACAGCTATTTTTGGAAAGCTTACAAACAAACTCCACAAATCCCTGATTCAGCTTCTTGGGCAATATTTTTAAGAGTGCACGATGAGCTTACTCTGGAAATGGTAAACGAAAAAACAAGAGAAATACTATTTGAAGACCTTGCTCCAAAAGGTGCTGCATTTAGAAAAGGCTTCGGGGTTTCAGGCAGAATGGCTAATTTCTTGGATAACAACCCAGACAGAATTGGTATGGCTTTTTCTATACTTATGTCATTACCTGGAATTCCAATTATTTACTATGGCGATGAAATAGGAATCCAAAATAATTTTGCTAACGCAAATAAAAGTGCTAAAATGCGTGAAGCTAAACAGAAAAAAGATAAAGATGTAAAAAATAAAGTTAAAATGCTAAGCTATTTTGACAGCCGTGATATAAACAGAGGTCCTATTACACAAAAAACATTTGAAGATGCCGTAAACCACAAAGGCACATACAATAACAGAGTATATGAAAGAGTAAAACAACTAATAAAAGTAAGAAAACAATACCCTGTAATCACAAGAGGTTCATTTGTAGAACTAAAAACTAAATCACCCGAAGTTTTTGCCTATGTTCGAGCAACTGATACTGACAGAGTTGTTGTAATAAATAACCTATCTGACAAAAAAATCAAAGCCACAGTAATATTCACTGATGACAATTTCGGAAAAAAAGAAAAAGACATATACTTGAAAAATCTACTAACAGATAAAATGGTGCGTGCAAGAGTTGAAAACAAAGAATTAACCGTAAGATTGAACGCATACGATGCTATGTGGCTAAAAATGTAAGCGTGCCGCTTAACCCACCATACATATTAATCAAATTTTAACAACGATATAAGTGATAATCGAATCCATCAAAAACTTTTTCTTTTACATCACTTATCATTTTTAAACATCATCTTATGTAATTTCTTTAATCCTACACCCACATAAGTTGTCACAACCATAGTCACAACAAAATATAAGTAAGTTGTCTGCACAGGATTATATATCCAATAAATATCGTGATTTGCACGCTCCGCAATCGGAATACCGTGCAACCACATAAAAATTGCTGTCATTATATACATAACAAGCAAATGATTTGCCATTATGTGATATGTAACATTTCCCATATCTTGAACAAACTTTATATCTTTAAAATACGGATAAAGAATTTTTACAGTAAATAAAGAAGCCCAAATACCTGTTAATGCAGTAAAAATTGGCACAAAAAGCTGATCATCAAATCGCGACCAGACAAGCACATAACTTAACCCAATACCATGCTCAGGGTCATAATCTCTGTTAAACATCCAAAGTATAGATTGCAATACAAATACAGCACCAAACCACTTTGGCGTAAAAATATTATAATTATCTTTTATATAATGAGTATAAAAATATCCCAAATATACAAAAAATAGTGAAAACATTGTTCTAATTACGATTAACATTAAAGGAGTTACCGCAAACCATTTATCAAAAGGAATTGCAAGTAATCCTAAAACTGTAAAAAATCCCAAATGTATAAATTTATTTTTTGTCACAGCATTCAAAGCTCTAAACAAAAATAAAAAAGTAATCATTGTCATAAATAACTGAGTTACAAACCACAAAGGACAAGACAGGTCAAATTGATGTCCGTTTAAAAACGGAGTAATGAAAAAATTCTTGAAACTCAAAGGCATACCCCAAAATTTGCCTGTAAGTTTTGCAATTAAAATTGTAACGAGCATATAAAACAAGTTATACCAAAAATAAGGAACCAAAAGAGTTTTAATCCTTCTTTCCACAAATGTAGCAACATCAGTCAAATATTTATCTTTAAACAGACAACCTGATATAAAGAAAAATAAAGCTAACTGAAAAGAATAAGGTGGGAAAATTCCTAATAGTGAAAACTCCAAGTGTCCTGATACAACAAGCAGAATAGCCAGAGCTTTTAAAACATTCATCTCATTTGAAAAAATTTTATCCATACAACAAATGATAACATAAACTAAAAATGTGGTATATAATAAGAAGATTATAAGGAGATACTAATATGACAATTTTAGTTTTAGGCGGTGCAGGTTATATCGGCTCACACACTGTATATGAGCTAATCAATAATGGTGAAGATGTTGTTATCATTGATAACTTATTAACAGGACACAAAGAAGCAATTCACCCTAAAGCAAGATTTTATAAAGGTGACATTAGAGACAGAGAATTTTTAGATGATGTATTTAAAAAAGAAAAAATTGATGCCGTAATCCATTTTGCAGCTTGCTCATTAGTAGGTGAAAGTATGGAAAAGCCTCTAAAATATTATGACAACAACTTATGCGGGACAAAAATTCTTTTAGATTCTATGGTCGCAAATGGTATTGATAAAATAGTATTTTCTTCAACTGCTGCGACATATGGCGAACCTGAAAAAGTTCCTATTTTAGAAACAGACAGAACAGAACCTACAAATACATACGGCGAAACAAAATTGTCAATGGAAAAAATGTTTAAATGGGTTGGAAAAGCTCATGGACTTCGCTATGTATCACTAAGATATTTTAATGCTTGCGGGGCTCATATTTCAGGACAGATAGGAGAAGACCATAACCCGGAATCTCATCTTATCCCTCTAATTCTACAAGTTCCAAACGGCAAACGTGAATACATCTCAATATTTGGCGATGACTATGACACAAAAGACGGAACTTGCGTGAGAGATTACATTCACGTAACAGATTTAGCTCAAGCCCATATCCTTGCGGTTAAATATTTACAATCAGGAAATGAAAGCAATATATTTAATTTAGGAAACGGTGTAGGCTTTACTGTAAAAGAAGTAATAGATACTGCAAGAAAAGTAACATCACACCCTATTCCTGCGAAAATTACACCACGCAGAGCAGGCGATCCTGCACAACTTATTGCATCAAGTGAAAAAGCAAAAGAAATCCTAGGGTGGACACCTGAACATAATTCTTTGGAAGAAATAATTTCAACTGCTTGGAATTGGCATAAAAATCATCCAAACGGATTTAACTAAAAATCAATAGCAAAAAAAATCTTGTTTGAATTTTTAATTTGAATATGAAAATTCAAAACTACCAAAATCAAACATCTTTTCAAGCAAAATTTTTACACAGTGATTCATTACAACAACTTGTCCAATATTCTGTCGAAAATGGAAAATTCGACAAACTTAACGCTGCAAGAAAAAATATTGACTCTGCATACCTTACAACACGCTTAAAAGTTGATATTTTTGAAAAAGACGGCAAACCGATAATAAATTTCACAAGATTTGTACCTAAAAAAAATGTTTTGGTTGCAAAATATCAAGATGATTTTGAACAAGCAAAAGTTGTAACTTTCAAATCAGACAAAAAATGTAATCCTCTAAAATTTGCATTTGAAAAAATCATAAAACTAAGCAATAATGCACCCCACAATAATATGTATAAAAATGTAGTTATTACAAAATAAAACTATTTTAAAAAGATAATTCTACATATACAGGCAAATGATCGCTTCCAAAATTTTTACCGATTTTAAAAGAATTCATTAATATTTTTGGAGATATTAAAACATGTTCCAATGAAATTCTAAAAATTGGAATATATCGAGCGTTCCAAGTTCCATTAACATTTTTAGCCAAAATTTGACAATCTTTCAAAACTGAAGATTTAATATATTTTTTATAAGAATTTGAATAAATAGTTGTATTAAAATCTCCTGCAAACACAAGATTTTTGGAATTTTCTTGAGATGAAATTGTATTTATTTTCTTAAGCATTTCATTTCTTACTCTAAAATAATCTTTGCTCGTTGGAGGAAGTGTATGAATTCCGTATATCCTTAAATCTTGAGAAAACATTTTAAAGTTTGCAACGACAACAGGGACTTCAAAATCAGTCCACAGCTCTATATCAGTATTTGTAAAAGGAATTTTAGAATACATAGAAATTCCAAAATTATCCAACCTTGAATGTTCTATATAATATGGATAACTTTTTTTCAAATCTTTTATATGCTCAAGCCAAATATCATCTGTTTCTTGCAAAATTATAATATCAGGATTTTCTTGATAAACACTGACAAGAAAATCATCATAATTTTTGTTTGATGTCAAAACATTATATAGTGCAAGTTTTACTATATTACCTTGATTAAAAGATTCATATCTTCCGATATATGAAAATATCTCAAACAAATTCAAAAAAATCAAAACAAAACATACAAAACAATAAACTATATATTTTTTGTTTAAACAAAATAAATATATAAATAAAACTAAAAATAAAAAACTAAATATCAAATATTGCAATCTGAAATGAGAAAATATATCAACTATAATATTATTAGCAGGTAAAACTGCAATAATATTTACGCAAATAAAAATTACAAAAAATAATAACCCTCTAGTCTTTAAATAATTATCTATCTTTTCTTTCATAATTTTTTAAATATCTCACTATTTATGCTATAAATCAAATGTTTCATGTTTTTACCACGAACATTTTTCACAAATTCTCCAGTAACTACTGCTCCACATTTTTCTACGACTTTTCTTGATTGAAAATTTTCAGGACGGATTTCAAATATTACATTATCTAATTTTAAATTATTAAAAGCAAACTCTATCATAGTTTTTGCACCTTCAAGAGCATACCCTTTATGCCAAAACTTTTCTTTTAGAATATACCCTATTTCATAATATTCTCTACCATCTATAAAATCAGGCATCAATGCAATTTGTCCTACAACTTGTCCACTTTGCTTATCTACAACTAAAAAATAGCCTAATCCATATTTTTTATAATATTCTCTATTCTTTTTTATCCACTGCAAAACATCAATATCATCAAAGACATATTCCCATGCATACATAACATTAGGATTTTTAAGCATTTCTGCAATATCAGAAAAATCAGCTTCTGACATTTTTCTAAATATCAATCTTTTAGACTCTAAAAAATATTGTTCCACAAAACAATTATACTGAATTCTAAGATTTTTTCAAATTTACTTTCAACAAAAATCATAAAGGAATCATGAAAAATGACACAAGTGCAAACAAAGCAAAGACATCAGAATAAGCAAATATTTTAGCTTGCACAATCAATTGCTTGTAATACATAGCTCCAGCTTTATGCATTGCCGCAAATTCTGGCAAACTGCTCATAAATTTATGGGTCATCAAAGATAATCTATGATAATATACAGGATTTGTCAAAGCCAAATTACCTACAAGATAAGTTTGATGCACTTGAGATAATCTTGCAACCATAGTCGATGACAAGGATATGCTTAATACAGTCGCAACACATTTTGCCAAGCTATGCAATCCGGCACCATTAGACAATTCAGACTTTGGCAAAGTACCTAATACAAGACCGGAAATCGGAATAAATGTTAAAATTACCCCTACTCCTAAAAGAATATTTGGTAAAATAATAAAGCCGAATGACGTCATTAAAGTCAAATTTGTATAATAAAAAGTCGACACACCAATAAATACAAATCCAACAGCTATTAAAATTCTATTATCAATCTTAGCAACCAACTTATCAATTATACATAACATGATAAGACAAGATATATAACACGAGGAGCCAAAGATAAACCGCCTAAATAAGCTGTATACCCCATAATACTTTGCAAATACTTAGGTAAAAGAACAATCGTTACATAAATAATCATATTTACAAACGCACCTAAATATGTACCTATAGCAAAATTCTTATCTTTTAAAATTCTTAAATTTACCATTGGATCTTTATTTTCAATTTCCCAAACAACAAAGAATATAAATGAGAAAAATGAAATACCGCTTAACCAACACACCCAAGTTGTATCAAACCAGTTATATTGTTCACCCTTATCCAATACAACCTGCATTGAAAATAACCATACAGCAAGTAAAATAAATCCGATAACATCAACTTTTTTCGGTTTAACTCTATTAGGATTTTCGGGAATAAACATATGAATTAAAAAACAAGAAATTATTCCAACCGTAATATTCATTAAATAAATCCATTGCCAACTTGAATTATCAACAATAAAACCACCTACAGTTGGACCCATAATTGAAGATACCATAACAGCTAAAGCAAACAATGCCATAGCTCATCCTCTTTGTTCAAAAGGGAAACTTGAAATTAATATAGCTTGAGAAATAGGCATCAAAGGCCCGCCTCCAATACCTTGAATTACTCTACCAAGCACCATCATATTTAAGCTTGGAGCAAATGCACAAATTATTGAACCTAAGGTAAAAATAGCAATAAATACCTTTAAAAAGTTTACCCTACCCATTAAATTTTCAAACCAAGCAGTCAAAGGTAAAAGAATTGCATTTGCAACCATATAACTTGTAATAACCCAGTTAGCTTCATCAAGAGTTGCTCCAAAATAACCTGCAATATGAGGAATAGCAACGTTTGTCTCAGATGTCGCTAACATTGCAAAAGCAGTCGGAAATAGAATTGTTACAGCAACTAGCCAAACAGGGATTTTTTTATTTTGTTCAATTGTCAAAGACTGCGTACTCATATCATAATTCCCTAATTTGAAAATAAAAAATCAGAGAGGAAGGGATTCGAACCCTCGGTGGAATTGCTCCCACACAACCTTTCCAAGATTGCACCTTAAACCGCTCGGACACCTCTCTATTTAAAAATAACTTAATATCTTGTTTTATATTATCATAAACATTTATTTCATGCTAAAATCAACTTATGCAAAAAATTATATACAAATCAGAAAAAGGACTAAAAGGGAC
The DNA here is from genome assembly GCA_000437435.1 of Clostridium sp. CAG:768. Lineage (GTDB taxonomy): Bacteria > Cyanobacteriota > Vampirovibrionia > Gastranaerophilales > Gastranaerophilaceae > Stercorousia. The sequence continues at coordinate 57,502 of FR899629.1, forward strand.
TGTTACAATCCCTTCAGATAAATCAATTTCACATAGAGCTATTATGTTTACCTCACTAGCAAGAGGGAAATCTGTAATTAAAAATTTTTCAAAAGGTCAAGATCCTCTATCATCTTTAAAAGTTTGCAGAGCTTTAGGGATTGACGCAGAATTTTCTAACGAAGAATTAATTGTAAAATCAAAAGGCATACTATCAACTCCGCAAACACAACTTGATTGCGGGAATTCTGGCACTACAATGCGCCTTATGTCTGGAATTCTTGCAGGACAAAAATTTAACTCTACATTAATCGGCGATGAAAGTCTTTCAAAACGTCCGATGAAAAGAGTTATCGAACCATTATCACTTATGGGAGCTAAAATCGAATCAAATGAATATAAAGCTCCATTAAAGATTTACGGCCAAAGTTTAAAACCTATTAACTATGTTTCAAAACTCGCTTCCGCTCAGGTGAAATCTTGCATATTACTTGCAGGCCTAAATATTGATGGACAAACATCATTTACAGAACCTTATGTATCAAGAAACCATACAGAAATAATGCTTAAATACATGGGAGCAAATATCTCTGTTAATAATACAACTGTTACAATAGAAAAATCTGAACTTGAACCAAAAACTATTGAAATATGCGGCGACATATCATCTGCAGCATACTTTATTGTTGCAGGATTAATCGTTCCTAGCTCTAAAATAATATTAAAAAATGTAGGACTAAACCCGACAAGAACAGGCATTATTGAAGTAGCTGAAAAAATGGGCGGGAATATAGAAATTTTAGATAAAAGAAATATTTCAGGAGAAGATGTCGGAGATATCCAAATTTCTTATTCTAATCTCAATTCCTGCACTATTGAAGGAGAAATAATTCCAAGACTAATTGACGAACTTCCTGTAATAGCAGTTTTAGCTACTCAAGCAAAAGGAACTACAATAATTAAAGATGCACAGGATTTAAGAAACAAAGAATCCGACAGGATTAAAGCAGTAGTGACTGAACTCAAAAAAATCGGGGCAGATATTGAAGAAACTCCTGACGGGTTTATTATTAACGGCAAAACAAATCTCAAAGGCGATACAGAAGTCGAAACATACCATGATCACAGACTCGCAATGAGTTTGTACGTAGCAGGTTTAATTTGCGAAAAGCCTATCGCAATTAACGGCTTTGAATGGGTAGACATATCTTTCCCTGAATTTGATAGATTGTTTAACTCTTTGTCTTTGTAAAGAAATATTAAGTTATAAAATTTCAATTTGGCAATTTTACCTGACAAAAATTTTTTATATATACAAGGTTAGGGAAATTAATATTGAAAGGTTAAGGTTTAAGGTTATGTCAGGGGAAATTTCAAACTTATATGGAATAAATGCGTACAACAACCCATATTTAAACAACAATGATGATTTTTTAGCACAACAATATTTTGCTCAACAAGCAGGACAAATACAAGGTCAAGGTCAAACTCAAAATCAACCTGCATTCCAAGGTTACCAACAACCTCAAGCTGATACTTTCCAAAAATCAGGTTCTGGATTAACTACAGGTTTAACTCTAGGTGCTATTGCAGGAGCTGGCACAGGTGCAGGCATTTATTATTTTGGAACAAATCCTTTCAAAGATGGAAAAGTTGATGAAACGCTACTTAAAATGACCAACAAAGAAGGACTAAATTCTTTAAAAGCAGAAGCAATAAAAGAATTATATGAACAAAAAGCAAAAACAACTTTTGATACTCTAGGAGTAAAAGATTTAGAGCAATATAATGCAATAGAAAAATTATCTAAGGCAACAAAACTTGAAGATCTTCCTGAAGATACAAGAAAATTATTACCAGATAGCATTAAAACTCCAAAAGATGCAAAAGCTCTTGTTGATTTAGCAAAACCTGAATTAGACAAAATCGACAAAACAAAACTTGCAAATCAAGCAGAAAAAACCTTAAAGACTTTTTCTTTAGAGCATAATGAAGAACAATTGAAAAAATTAGAAGGTATCAAAGCAAAAATTGACAAATTACCAAAAGATGCAAAAGTAGCTGATTTAGAAAAATTCTTCATCGATAACGCTGAAACTTTTAAACTTAAAGGAACTGAAGCAGAAATCGCAGAAAAAGCTAAAAAAATAGCTGCAAAACATGGAACAAAAGAACATCTTCTAAACTTATATCAAGGTCGTATTGATGCTAAAAAAGAATATATAAAAGAATTTAAAGCAGAACTTACTGATGGAATAAAAAAATACTGGGATGATACAGCTAAAGCATTCAAAAAAGATGCACCAGAAACATTAACAAAAGCCTATAAATCATTCAAATGGAATAAAGCATTAAAAGGTGGAGGAATCGCAGCAGGTGTAGCACTTGTATTAGGCTATCTATTCGGAAGTAATGCATAATAAAAAAATAACAATTTAATTTAATAAAAAATCCCATTATTAATAATGGGATTTTTTATTTGTCTAAAATATTCTTAGCTTTTTTTATTGATATTTGTTTTGGTTTATTAAGCATATATTTTTCTACATTTTGTCTTAAATCAAAGAAAAAAACTTTTTTAGTTAAATCAATAAATTTATCAAAATCTTTTCCTGAAAATAGATATAATATTCTTTTATTATCATCTTTTTTTACACTCAAAGTTAAAAACTTATTATCTTTTTCAAAAAAATTATTTCTTAGTCTTTTTATATCATGGTGATTGCCTTTTACTTTATAGAATTTCCCAAAAGCTATATTATTAGTATGATGTTGATTTATCTGCATAATTTCTCCAATTTGTATAAATTGCTTTATTTAAAGTAAAAAACAAAAATAAAATTTTTTGCTATAAAACACATACTAAGATAAAATAGAGGATAAATATAAAACAAAAATTTGTACTAATATTACTTTTATGTAAAATTACTTGAGAGGTGACAAATGAAAAAGAAATATATAATATTTTTACTTATCATGCTCTGCTTAAATTTTTTAATAGCACAAGCAAATACAATTAAGGTAAATTTAGGAAAAGACTATATCCCTGAAAGAGATCCTTCAAAAGCAAATGCAATGTGTAATATATATCCTAATGGAGCATACAAATGTTTTTGCAAAAATGGACATTATAACGGGCCAACAAGAAATTATGTATGGAGTTCAAGTAATCCAAAACCAGATGATAATATGTTAAATACATTTCCTTTGTATGTTAGAACTCCAAAATGTTTAAAATTTTATAAATAGTATTTACATATATTAAAAATATTATTTATGCAACAAAAAACTGGGACCGGAGGGATTCGAACCCACGACCAAGGGATTATGAGTCCCCTGCGCTACCGCTGCGCCACAGTCCCAGATATATTTATTTTTGCGGGACTTATCAGCGGTAGCTGCGCTACCTTTTCCTCTCACAAATGATACTTAATCATTTGTTCGGCAGAGTGCCACAGTCCCAGATTATTCTGGATTTATGAGACTTACTGCAACATTTACATTATCTTTTCAGCTATCAAACAAAACTTATTTATTCGATATAGTGCCTCAGTCCCAAGATATTTAATTTTCAAACTATGTTAAATTTATCATTAAAAACATAAAAAATCAAGTACTAAACTTGCAACGATTTTTCTTCAATCAATTCGTTTGCTCCAACAATTTGAGAATGTAAATTCATTTTTATTACGCAATCTGATGCTATTACGCAATTTTCAATATGAACATCATCACTGATTACTACATTATCCCAAATTATTGAATTTTCAATTATAGAATTTCTACCAATTTTAGTATTTTTTCCAATTACAGATTTTCCTTTAAAAGTTACATTTTGTGGAATAATGCATGACTCATCCGCAATATAACTTGCTCCATTTTGTAATTCTACAATTTTATTATGTGAGAAATTACACTTACTTAAAAATACATCTTCATTTGATTGAATATATTGATTTATTGTTCCGATATCACTCCAATATTCACTTACTTCAAATGTATTTATTTCATTCCTTTCAACCAATTTTGGAAAAACATTTTTTGCAAAATCATAAAAAATATTTTCAGGAATATAATCAAATATTTTATAATCAAAAATATAAATTCCTGTGTTTATATAATTACTTTTAGCTTCTTCAACAGAAGGTTTTTCTTGGAATTCTGTTATGTAACCATTATTATCTGTAACTACAACTCCGAAATGAGGAACATCTTCCATTGCAATTTTTTTAATACCTATTGTCGCAACTGCCCCTGTATTCTTATGATGTTCAATAGCTTTTTTTAAATCTACATCAGATAAACCATCTGCTGATAAAACTAAAAAAGAACTGTCTTTATCAAAAAAAGATTGGCATTTTTTGACACCACCCGCAGTCCCTGATAAAGTATCTTCTTTTATATAATTAAAATTTATACCAAAATTATTATTAGAATATCTTTCAATAATCTTGTCTGCTAAATAATAAGTATTGCAAATTACATCAGTCACACCTATTTTAGAAAGTTTTTCAAATAATATATCCATTACAGGTCTATTTGCAATAGGCACAAGAGGTTTAGGAATCGATAATGTTAACGGTTCCAACCTAGAGCCCACCCCTGCAGACATAATCATTGCTTTTATATTCTCACTCATAATGTTATTATTATACTCCAATAAAGAATTTATTGCAAATTTAAAATCAGGTTGTATAATAATTATGTAGATAAAAAAGGGCTTATAGCTCAGTTGGTAGAGCAGTTGACTCTTAATCAATTGGTCGAGGGTTCGAGCCCCTCTGAGCCCACCAAAAAAGATAGGAGTAAATCCTATCTTTTTTTATTATATAACAATATCAACTTCTTTCCCTATTTCTTTAATAATAACTTGAACTTGCTCATTTAATTCTTGCTTTTTTATATTTGGATTTTTGACTATTATTTCATTTATTTTACCAGTTGCTTCTGCAATTTTCGGATATTTTTCTATAATTTTTTTCCCTATATTTTCAGCATAATATTTATAACCTTTATTTCCTGTTGCTTTAATTGGTTTGTTATTTAAAGCATTGATAACTTCTTTACACCCTTCAAGTCCATCACTTTGAAAAATTTTTAGACTTGTTACTTCTAAAACTTTCCCTGTATCAAGTTTTATCCCAAAATTTATATTATTATTGTTATAATTGTTAATTTTCATATTTTATTTAAAACATAACATAAAAAATTTTGCTAAATAATTTAAGACTTGACACATGTTGTATAATTAAATTATGGGCATCAAAAAAATAGTCTGCCAAGTATTATTAATTTTTATTTTTTTACTGACAGGAATTACAAATACATTTGCTATAGAAGAAGTTGATGACGACGAATTATTTAATCCCATAGAAATTAAAGACGGGATTTCATTGTCTGTACTAGACTGTGTTGCTACAGCTTTTAAAAATAGTCCCAAAATTAGAAGAAAAAAATATGATTTAGACATAGCAAAAAGTAATTTAGGTATAGCCAGGTCTCAATATTTCCCAGTTATAAGTGCAGGTGCGGGATTTTATAACGAAAATAATTCAGACAATATTTATTATAATTCTCACTATCGAGAACTCCCAACAGTTGGAATAACTGTAAACAAATTAATATGGAATTTCGGAAAAACTACTGCATATATTAAAATGGAAGAATTTTATAAAATCGGTGCAGAATATGAATTTATGGACAGCTTATGCTCTACATTATTTGATGTTAAAGCTAAATATTATAATCTCTTGAAAGCTAAAGCATATTTACAAATTGCACAAGACAACGTAAAAATTAACGAAAATTTTGTCAAAATAGCAAAGAAAAAACCAGACCTTTCTACAGCTGAACTAAATTTAAGCGAAGCTAAAGTAAAATTATTAGAAGAAAAAAACAATTATAATAATGCAAGAGTTGACCTCAATAATTCAATGTACCTTGAAAATCAACCAAATTATACAATTAATAACACAAAAACTTTTGCATATAACAATGATTTTTCTTATGATGAAAAAAATATAAAAACAGAAGAATTTATTCCTGAAAAATTCGCATTCCCACTAGAAAACGCCGTCCAAATCGCTTACGATAACAGCCCCGATTTGAATGTATTAGTTGCAACAAAACAAGCAATGGAGCAATCTCTATTATATATAAAAAGAGCATATTTCCCTGATTTAACAGCAAATGCAGGATACGGTTTCAATAATTCGACACAGACTACAAATAACAGTTTTCAGGTAGGAGTAAATTTAACATCCACAGTTAATCTTATGGAATTAAGACACAGCATTAAAGGAGCTGATGCTCAAATAAATATTGCTGATAATGAAATTGTTCTTTTTAAAAAAGATTTATACTTTGAGGTAAAACGAGCTTTTAATAACGTTGAAAAAAGTGAAAATCAAATTCCAACAGCAAAGCTGGAAGCTACTCAAGCACTTGAAAATCTAAAAATTATTGAAAGCAAATACAAAACAAATGAATTAGATTATGTTGCTCTTCAAAACGCAAGAAAAGATTACATAATGGCTGTTACTGAATATATTGACAGTTTATATAACTATAATATGGCTTTAATTCAAGTCGAAATGGCAATGCACTACCATATTGTAGATATTCACCATAAATCAGAACATGCTATGAAATATCACTTCGCTGAATTAATAGAGCATTTGAACAAAGTTCTTGGCTGTGATGAAAAAGAAATTCAAAAGGACAAAAAAAGAAAGGATAGACAAGCACTATAAATCCTTGTTTATATTATGATAAAAATATGCTAATAGAAATTCTTAATAAAATAAACACAATAAATGAAAACCTATTTTCTGGTTTTGACAATATTATAGAAAATTTTGGAATGCCTGATTGGCTGGCTGATGCAATAATTGATAGTTTCCATATTTTACCACTATTATTTATAGTATTTTTTGTAATTGAATTAATCGAATATTTCTATGCTGATAAAATTAATTCATTTATGAAAAAATCTGAAAAAGCAGCACCTATAATTGGGAGTATGGCTGCAATTATTCCTCAATGCGGATTTTCTGTTATTGCAAGTACTTTATATATTAGAAAATTTATTACAAAAGGTACATTAATCGCAATTTATTTAGCAACATCTGATGAAGCAATTCCTATTCTATTAGCAAATCCTACACATATGCATTATGTTTTACCAATAATAGGAATAAAAATTATTATTGCAATAATTGCAGGTTATTTGATTGATTTTATTTTAAAAGATAATAAATATATTCCTATAATTCAAGAAGCTGACAATGAAGAAAAAGAAGATGAAGGCTGTTGCCATCATAGTGTATCAAAAAGAAGAAAAAGAGAATTAATTTATCATCCTCTAAAACATACTTTCAATATTTTCATATTTATATTAATTATAACAATTATATTAAACTTTATTATTGAAATATATTCAGAACATGCCATATTACATGTACTTCTTGGTAAAGTTAAATTCCTAGAACCTGTGATTACTGCAATTATAGGACTAATCCCAAATTGCGCAGTATCTATTGCTTTGACAATGTTACTTATAAAAGGATCAATAAGCTTTGGAGCTGTAATGTCAGGTTTATTATCAAACGCTGGACTAGGAATATTAGTATTATTTAGACATAATGAAAACATCAAAGATGCGTTGAAAATTGTTGGAATATTATTAACTATAAGTATACTATCAGGCTTACTTATTCAGTTAATCTAGACTAACTGAATGTTTAATCTGTCATATCTTTCAGCAATATCATCATCATTTCTGAAATATTTATCGAATTGTAATCCCTGATCTTTCGATACAGATTTTACTAAATCTTTTACCAAATCAAATTGAACATCTTCATTCCACATATTAAATTCATCAACTAAATGCTCTCGAGCTCTAAGTTTTTGTTTTATATCTTTCATACCTGTATTAATTTGTCTTTCATGGGCTCCCATTTGAGTAACATTAGACATCCAAGCAAAAGGAGATTTATTTAAACGGTCATGGATTACATTTACAATATCGTTATCGACAGTATAAGCTATTTTTCCATCTCTTACAGACTCAATAAAATATGCAAAATTTTTAGCATAAACTTTTGAGATTTCAGACTGGTCATTCATTTGTGCAAATTTTATATTAAATTCTCCTGCAGTAACAGGATTAATATCATATAATCTCTTTTGCTTGAAATACTCAATATCTTTATCCAATCCCACTTTATGCGTTAAAGAATCCAAAACATCTAATGTGTGAAACATTTTATCAATAGTATAAACTTCAGGGAAAGTATTCTCATTATTCAAACTTAAGATTCTTTGATCTACTGTATCCCATAAAGTACCTTTATAACTAGCAATTAATTCATCATCAGGTCTGTAACTATTTTGTTTCCTTCCTAAAATAATATAAGCCTTATCGATATCACTACCAGGTAATGCATGTTTTAAACCTATTGAACATACAGGATCATATCCTGCCATCAAAACTTTTACATCGAAATTTTGCGCAAATAAAGCATTTCCGACAAATTCACTATTTATTTTATCTGAAACTTTTGAGATATTAGGAAAATCTGTAAGAGCTTTATAACCATCAACAAAAACCTTTTTTAAATATTGAGGAATTCGCTCTAAAAAAGCAAAATTATCTTTTCTTATAAACTTATTTTGAGGATAAATTTTATCATCTAAAGCTTCATAAAACTTGGCATATCTAAAATATTGATATTGATTTTGCAAATCTTGAGCTGTATTAATTGTTATTTGCGGAACTCTTTGAGTAACGCCTTGAAATTGCCCTCCCCCCGAAATTTGATTGATTCTATTAACCTTCATATACTTTACCCCACTATATATGTAGAATTATGATTATCCGAACCGCCTATTTTTATAAGACTTTTCAAATAATTATTTGTTTCATTAACCCTGTCTATACTTACATCTTTTGGATATGCTTGATGATAAGCTTCTGATATTTGAATAAGTCCGTCTGATTTATATATAAAGTTATTCAAGACCTTATTCGGATGATAAAATTTCATAGCAGTAAAATATGGATGCGCAAAAGATAATATTACGTTATCATCTCCTTTTAGGACGTTTATTAAATCTTCAAATGAACTTTCATTTGATAAAACTAAATCGTTATTTACAAAGTGCGGTGCATATTTCTTCCTGACGTTAGAAATTATATCTGTTTCATTTATATCATTATCTAAAAAATTATTATTTTTCAAGTACCACATATTCCTATTTTTTACATCTATATTTTGCATAATATCTTCATACATTTTATTTGGATCAACACCTTTTCTTGATGCTTGAATAGTAATAGCATGTTTTGTCTGAGCATAATGATTTACAGGCCAGTGCGAATTCATCATTAAACAATCAGGATTAAGATTATATGTTTTTAACAATTCTTCTTTATTAAAATTTGTTAAAGGAATAGCTTTTCTTATTTCTGAAAGCATATTATCAATCGTATCATTTCGTCTTTTTTGTAAATTTTCGCAATATTTATCAAACTTAAAAGGATTTATTCCATAAGCAAGAATCTCTGAAATTTCACAAGGATTATTTCCTCTTGATACTTTATGAGAAAAACTTAACTCTACCCCTGGAATAAATTTTACATTTTTAAATTTTTCAGGATCTTCTGCCATAATCACAAGAGCTTCTTTTACTCCTTTTACAGAATCATGGTCTGTTATTGAAAAAATAAATTTTTGTCCTGTTCTTTTAAATAAATTATTTGAATATTCCGCAATTTCATTTAATAAGTTTTTTACGGTAATCTTCCCGTCAGAATTATTGGTATGCATATGAAAATCAGCTTGAAAACCAAAATTTTTAATATTTTCTGGAGTATATGTATAATTGATTTTTCTTAAATTCAAAATCTGCTTAACAAATTCTTCTTTATTCATAACATTTGAAAGAGTAAGAGGATTAATATTTTTACCTGTTATTTCAGACACTCCTGCAGCTAAACTCTTTACATACTCACTGCACACTCGAGGAGATGGTTTGGCAATTTTATAAATTGCAATCGCAGAAACTAAAGACCCAAGCATAATACCAGCAGGAGAAACACCTGATTTTTTCTGAGCTGCCCCCTCAATATTTGGAGAATAAACTCGATGTCCATATACACTTTGAACTGACGAAACTTTCATTTTACACCTATAGAGATTTTTTAAGAAAACGAGAATTGATTTATATTATAATATTTAATTTATATTGTAAAAAGTAACTTAATTCAACATCCCAACGTACTAGTAATTGTATTATAATGAAAAAATTAAGGCAAAATATTAAGAATTTGTCATATTAATTATTTTTTTATAAAAACTCTTTCCAATTTTCTCGCAAATCTTACAATCGGTTTTTCAATATCTGCAGTAATTGAATCAACTAAAATAGTCTTTTTGCAACCTAATTTTTTCCCGCAAATCACATCTGTCAAAGGTCTATCCCCAACAAAACAAGTTGTTTCCGAAGATAATTTATGTTCCTGCATAAACTTTTTTGCAACTTTTATATCAGGCTTGTGAGCCTTAAATACAACAGGAAAATCAGAACAGGCAGATACTTTGGCAATATAATCAGGATTATTATTATTTGATACAACTCCAACAAAAAAATCCTTTTTAACTTTTTCAAGCCATTCCAAAGTTTCTTTTGTATAACAACCTGTCTTAGACCCCATAATAGTACTGTCTAAATCGAACAATAAAGCATTTATCCCCTGATTTTTCAAATCATCTAAATCAATTTCATAAATATTTTTAAGATTATAATCAGGTTTAATAAACATTTATTACCTCTTTCTTCTATTAATTATAAGTCTTTATTCCGACAGTTCTAACTAAGGCATATTTATAATTTTCAGGAGCTTGAGAGAATTTAACATATACATCATCATTTGTATTGCCTAATTCTAAATTCTCACCATCTTCATTTTTAACAGCTTCAACTTTAGCTACAAACTGCTCATCAGGTGTAATAATTTCAACATCATCACCTACAAGCATTTTATTTTTTATTTTCACCAAGAAGAAGTTACCATCTTTTACATCTCCTTTGAATTCGCAAAGGAAATCAGCTCCGGCTAAACCTTTTGAAATATCATAACTATAACTTTCGCCATTATTATCTCCTAAGGCAAAACCTGTTGTGTAACCTCTATTCCCGACTTTTTGCAATTCCAAGAAATACTTATCTAAATCTGCTGATGGATTTTTCAAAACATCATCAATTGCTTGACGGTATGCTTTTGCAACAGCTGATACATAATATAGACTCTTGGTTCTTCCTTCAACTTTGAAAGAATCAATCCCTGCATCAATTAGCTGTGGTAATTGTTTTACAAGACATAAATCTTTAGGGCTTAGAATATGAGAACCTCTATCATCTTGGTTGATTTCCAAATATTCATTCGGACGAGTTTCTTCTACAAGTCTATAACTCCACCTGCAAGGTTGAGAGCAGTTTCCATGATTTGCTTTTCTTTCACCTTTTGAAAAATAATCACTCAAAAGACATCTTCCAGAAAAAGATACACACTGAGCACCATGAATAAAACTTTCCAATTCAACATCAGGCACTTGTTTTCTAATTTCTGCAATATCAGCAATAGGCAATTCTCTTGCTAAAATAACACGAGTAGCCCCTAAATCACGCCAGAATTTAACACTTTCATAATTTAAAGTATTAGTCTGAGTGCTTACATGAATTGGAACTTCAGGAATACGTTTTCTTATAAGGTTAAAAATACCGTAATCACTTATAATAAATGAATCAGGTTTTGCATCTTTAAATCTGTCAATACATGTCTCTAATTGTTTTATATCATTATTAAAAGCAAAAATATTTATAGTAACATACGCCTTTGCTCCAAGAGAATGAGCCAAATCAACAGCTTGTTTTAAATTATCCATAGTAATCAAACTGCCTTTTCTCATTGCTCTAAGGCTAAAATCTACAACTCCAAGATACACTGCATTTGCACCATATCTCACAGCATATTCTAATTTTTCCAAATTGCCCGCAGGCATCAAAAGTTCTACATCTCGCATAACTGTATATTATCCCAAAGGATACAAATAATCAACCGATTAGGTGATGACCAAATATGATTAATGAATAAGATATATATATAAAAGATTTTTATATGTTTATTGGAGAAGAAAGATGCAAACAATTGAAAATGCAGCAACAACATTAAAAGAAATTTGGGATTATCAACACCCTGTAATGCATACTTGGTTTGTGTTAAGTTCACTTTCATTATGCGTTATGTTCGCTTTATTATATTTTGTAATATAATAAAACTATGAGAAAGCTCAGGATATTCTTAGGTTATCTGACACTTATATTAATCGCAATAAGTATGCTATACCCATTTTTTGCGATGATAAATCTCTCTTTTGTTGATAACAATGAAATATTTTCCCATGCCGGAAGAATTTTTCACCCTAATTTAACATTAAATAACTACAAAAATGTTTTTACAGAAATTCCAATGGGATTATATTTTTTCAACAGTCTTTTGGTTGCGACAATCACAACCATAGGACAGGTAATTTTCGCATCACTTGCAGGATATGCATTTGCAAGACTTAATTTTAAATACAAAAATGCATTATTTTTAATTATTATAATTACAATGCTTATACCACCTCAAGTAAATATTATTCCGTTATTTTTCTTAATGCGAGAATTACACTTGATTGATACATACCAAGCTTTGATACTTCCTGCATTATTTGGCGGGTTTGGAATATTTTTAATGCGGCAATATTTTCTCGGTCTTCCAAAAGATTTGGAAGAAGCTGCCAAAATCGACGGCTGCAATTTATTTCAAACATTTTTCAAAATTGCACTTCCACTAGCACTTCCAACAGTTGCCACACTTGCGATATTCACATTTGTAACAACTTGGAACAGTTTTATGTGGCCATTAATTGTTACAAACAGTGAAAGCATGAGAACATTACCTGTAGGTCTTGCGATTTACAAAGGCAGCTTTAGAGAACTTACCCTATGGGGAAATCTCCTAGCTTGTTCCGTTATCTGTACAATCCCAGTAATCGGGGTATTCTTATTAGGTAAAAAATATTTTATATCAGATATTCTGCAAGGTTCTGTAAAAGAATAAAAATTACAACTTATATCTCAAAACAGAATTTGAACCTTGTGATGATACAAACAATAAATCACCATTAATATGAACACCATAAGGTTTTTGTACGTTTGAAATAAGAACGGAAATCACTCCATTAGGAGTTATCTTAACAACATTATTACTATTGTAATTGGAAACATAAATATTTCCATTATCATCACTTACCATTCCAATAGGTCCGTTTATTTTTGCATCTTTTACATAGACAATTCTTTTTCCGTCAGGAGTAATTTTGTAAATCATATTATCAGCAAAACAAGCAACATAAATATTTCCGTTATTATCAGTCGTAATTCCTGTTGGACTTGCAATATTGTTATACATACCATTTGTTTGCTCAATTTTTGGTTTTGCTGCTTCGGCAGCTTTTGCCTCATCGGCTTTAATTGTTTGCATATCAGTATTCATAGTTGTTGCTAACTGCTGTGCACGAGTGTACATTGAACTTTCTGGCGGTATTAAAGATAAATAAGATTTTGCTTTATCTATCTGCCCTAATTTATTACTTAAATTTGCAGCTTTAAATACTGATTCATAATCATCAGGCTTTCTCACAATAATTTGTTTAAAAACAGCTAAAGCTGCTTCATCTTGTTTTAAATATTCCAAGATTGAACCTAAATTATAATAAGCATCAATATAATTTGGATCAATATTAATAGCTTGCCTAAAAGAAGCCATAGCTCTATCATATTGCCCTATTTTATAAAAATCAATTCCCTGATTATATTCTAATTTAGCTTCTGTTTTTGGTTCATAAGGCATTACAGGCTCTGCACATAGTGCAAAACCTGTATTAGCCAATAAACATAAAGTTATTAAAAGTTTTTTCATTAATATCTCCGTATACTATTTTTGCAGATTATCAAGTTTTTCTATAATTTTTTGATTTTTTTCTGCAAATTCATGTCCTCTTGCAATTATAGCTAATTTCAAAATATTTGCAAGATTAATAGCACAAAGCTCTTTATAATTATCAGGTAATCTCAAACTCCAATTTGCATCACCTGAAGTACCTGGTCTATTATAAACATCATATACATTGAAATAATCTGTAAAGAAGATTTGAATATTTTCAGCTTTTGATGCGAAAATTTCTACTAACTTTGTTTGAGCCAAAAATTCCGCATCGTCAGTAAGATGAACAATAATATCATCTTTATTTTCAGCTTCTGCAAATAAATCATCTACAAGATTTTTCGCATGCAAATATCCGATGTGTGAATGAATATTTTGATCAGCCCACATTTTAATAGGTTCATTATCATGAGTACCTACCATTGCCCAGCATCTCTTATCAATATTACAGCATCTGTATGGATCTTCTGGTTTATCAGCTTCTACAAACTGAGTAAGTTTCATACCTTGTAATCCGTATTCTTTCATAACTGCTGCAACAGGATTTGTAAGAGTTCCTAAATCTTCACAAACAATTGCATCTTTATCTAATCCTTCTTCCTTAGCAGCAGCAATTACGATTTTTTCAATCAATCTGCCATACTCTTTAATTTGTTTTTTAGATAATGTCTTAACTCTTTTTTCTTTATCAGCAGTAAGTTCCATATCTAAATCTTCTATTTTTGCAATTGCATATTTAGATAATTCAGGATGTTCTGGAGAAGAATACAATCTTCCTGCACCTTGTTCAATTTTAGGTTTTTTACCAGCTTTATAAACCCATGGATCAATAAGACCTACAATATGATCAATTCTAACACCACCAGGGTTTTCTCTGAACATTTTTTTGTATAAGTTTTTCAACAACTGTCCGCCTTCATCTAAAGAACCGTCCGCATTATACATTCTGTCAGGATCCATTACCGGGAAGCCCCATGCTTGACCATCTTTTGAGAAATAGTCAGGAGGGCAACCTAAACACCATCCTTTTAAGAATAATGCTTGATAAGCCCAAGTATCACGATCAGAGAAAGCAACCTGTCTATCTGCAATCATTTTAATATTATGTTTTTTTGCAAATTTTCTAGTTTCTTCATTTTGTTTGCTTATAACAAACTGAGTAAATTTATATAATTCAATTTCATCAGAGTATTTATTTTCAATTTCCTTAATTCTTTCAGCATATTCCATTTTTTGCTCAATAGATTGAGGATTGAAAAGATTTTTATCAGTTTCTGAATTCCATAAAGGCCAGTAATCATTACCGTGTTCAATAGATAAAGCTTCATATAAACTGTCTTTATCTAACCAAAAACTGTTTTCTCTTTTAAAATGCTCAAATTCTTTTTCTAATTTTTTAACAGGATTTGATTTAAAGTTATTCCAAGCTTCCTGCATAGCTTCGCTATATTTTTTATAAGCATAAGAATAAGCTGTCTTGTTAACATCTTTATTAGGATTTCCATTTACAATATCATTGTATGTATCTTCAGAAAGAATTTTACCCCAATCTTTAGTTGTTAACTCTTTTAAGTTGATAAATAAAGGGTTGTCAGAAAAAATAGTACCTGTATAAGGAGAAGAATCACAAGATTTAGTCTTCCCTGCAGGTCCAAGCTGAATAGCATCAAACAAACCTGAAGCATATTCAATAAATTCTTTACCACCGTCAGTATTTATGCTGCCGAAACCTGTATTTTGGCCCATTGCAGCCGGAAAACTTCCGTTATGCATAATAAAAGCTAAGTTCTTTTTACCCAAAACTTTTAAAGCTTTTCTAATAGTCTTTTTAGCGTCTTCAGATAAGACGTTAGATTGTTTTTCTAAAGTACAAGTCATATTTACCCCTTCTTCCTATATATCAACAAAATTGATAATATCATGAGGTATTTTTTTTTTCAACTAACAGACAATATAAAAAAATAATAAATTTTTGTCATTGCAAGCAAATGCGAAGCAATCCAGCCTATATTATTTCATCATATAAATCAAGCCATTCTGGATTATTCATTTCTATCAATTCCAATTTTTTCTTTCTTGATGCTCCTTTAAGCTTCTTTTCTCTAATTATCGCTTCTTCAATATCATCAAAAATCTCATAATAACCTAATTTATCAATATTATATTTTTTTGTAAAACCATCAACTAATTTATTTTTATGCTCATATACTCTTTTGACTAAATTTGAAGTAACACCAATATAAAGAGTCCCATTTCGTTTGTTAAATAAAATATATGTGTACCCACTCATAAATTTATAATAGCATAAATAATATATATAAGCTGGATTGCTTCGCCATCGCTCGCAATGACTTATCTTAAAACGTCATTCTGAGGACGAAAGTCCGAAAGAATCCAGCTGATAGAAAAAAGAAATTGCTTGCTTAAATAATAAACAAACTTGTAAATTTTTCAAATCTGGGTAATTTGAGTAAGTATTAACTCGCAATGACTTATCTTAAAACGTCATTCTGAGGACGAAAGTCTGAAAGAATCCAGCCAATTGAAAATAAAAACTAGACTAATCTATATTTACTCGCAATGATTAATAGAAAACTAAAATTTTATTATATTAACTAATAGTCATAAAAGCAGCATTTAATAATTTATATATTAATTGTTTATTCTTTTTATCTTGCTTCTCTATTATATTTATTATTTCTTCGTCTAAATTTTCAGGTAAATTAACTGTAGAAAACTTAAAAAATTCAATCAATTCAACATCAAATACCTGCGCAATTTTTTCTAACACATGCAATGAAGGATAAAATCGTCCGGATTCAATTCCTGATAAAGAAGAAGTCTCAATATCAATCATCTCAGACAATTGTTCCTGAGTAAGACCTCTTGATTTTCGTATTTCTTTTATTCTTTTACCTAATAATTTTTTATTTTCCATAGATATATATAATACTAAGATTTTTTCATAAAAATAAGTAATAATATCACGTTTTTATTTTTTAAGTGAGTAATAAACACTTTACACCCCTTGACAATCACTTGAAAATGATTTAAAATAAGTGTATAACTATTAGTTTTGTAAAAACTATGATTTATGCATACACAAGGATGGCTATTACATAGAGTAATTTAATAAGAGAGTAAATCTTGAAAAAAAAGAAAGGTGAAAAGATTATGACAAAACGCTTTGGATTCACACTTGCAGGTGCTACGCACGTGGACATGCAACAAAAAACAGTAAAAAATGGATTCACATTGGCAGAGGTTTTAATTACATTAGGTATTATTGGGGTAGTTGCTGCAATGACTATGCCTACATTGATGAATTCAACTCAAGGTGCACAGTACAAAGCTGCTTACAAAAAAGCGCTATCAGCTTTATCTCAAGCTGTTACTTTGAACATGGCTCTTGATGAATATAATTTTGCAGACCTTGATAATTCTACATATAAGCTTGAAGAAATGTTAAACAACAGAATGAATGTAGTCAGAACTGAAAAAGCAACTTTTAAAGCTGCAAATGAGAAAGATTACGCAGTAACAACACCAACAGGAGCAAAAGGTGTAGCTAAAGTTGCTCCTGTAGCTCCTGGAACAGACAATACCACATTATTCTTTAATGACGGTATTATGTTCACATATAAAACATCAGAAGCAACCTATTGTACACAAGCTGATGGAGCTACAGCAAAGCCTTGCTATGGATTTATTGATGTTAACGGGATTAAAGCTCCTAACAAAGAAGTTAAATGCGACGAAGGTACAGGAGCAGATGATAGCAACTGTGTAATCAAAAATCCTACAGATATTTACCCTGTAGTATTCTATGATCAAACTGTATTACCAAGTTCAGTTGCAGCTAGAGCTGTATTGTACAGCAAATAGGAATTTTAAATTGTCACTTTCAAGAGCCTTAATACGAAGTGACAACAAAAAAAAGTTCGAATCTTTTTGTCGGCGGAGTTTCACCCCGCCGTTTTTTTATATTCTTTGTATATATTTAAAATCTAATACATATGTATGATTTTTGTATTTCTAATCCTTTAGAATTAGTTAAATTTGATTAATAATTTTTGTAAAGCTATTGACATTTATTGAAAAATACTTTAAAATGAAGTTACAAAAAGATTTTTCAAAAGAGTTTTTATGCATATCCACAAGTTTTGGAGAAGATTCGATATATAATTAAAGGATAGAGAGATAAAAGCGTAAAATATTTTTGAGGAATCAGAAAGTTTTACTAACAAGAAAGGTGAAAAGATTATGACAAAAAGATTCGGCTTTACACTTGCAGAAGTGTTAATCACATTAGGTATCATCGGTGTTGTAGCTGCAATGACTATGCCTACATTGATGAACTCAACTCAAGGTGCTCAATACAAAGCAGCTTACAAAAAAGCTTTATCAGCTTTATCTCAAGCAGTTACTCTTAACGTTGCTTTAGACGAATGGAGCTTTGCTGATGCTGATAACACTACTTACAAATTAGAAGATATGTTCAACAGCCGTATGAACGTTGTAAGACAAGAAACTGGTGCTACTAACATTAAAGATTCAAAAGGAAATGAATACAAAGTTGCAGTTAGCGCAGCTGGTAAATTACAAGGTGTAACAGCTGGAACACCTATATCTATTGCAGGAACAAATACAACATTATTCTTCAATGATGGTATTATGTTTACATATGATCCAGCAGCATCTACTAACTGTACAAAAGCTGATGGAGCAACAGCTAAAATTTGTACTGGTTTCATTGATGTAAACGGTGTTAAAGCACCTAACAGAATTGTTCAATGTGACAACTCTGACGCTTCAGCTACAAAATGTGAAATCAAAAACCCAACTGACGTATATCCAGTTATGTTCTATGACCAAACTGTACTTCCAAACTCTACACCAGCTAGAGCAGTATTATACAGCAAATAATCATAGTATAAAGTATAAAAAAAGAACCTGTAGAAATACAGGTTCTTTTTTTATAGAAAAATTAATAAGAATTAATTAACTTCAAAAAATTTATTTAATAAGAGTGGAATAAATTTTGCATTCAACGCACTGAAATCAAATACAAACTCATTAACACCTGATCTGTATAATTCTTCAACTTTATCAAATTGTTCTAAAATTTTATCCTCAAACATATGCATTCTACAAAAACCATCACAAGTAAATGGATATATCTTATCTAATGATGGATCATGTAATGCATATCCACCACGATGGCAAGGAGCTTTGCAAGACAAACGAGAAATTATCGCACTATCATTATTTAATGGGCACAAGCCTAAACTTGGAACTCTTATATTTCCTGCAATTGTGTATTTTTTATTTGGAATATCATTTTTTATCTTTTTTATTGTCTTAATAGTGCTTTCAATATCCGAAAAAGATGTAAAATCAACCGTATCAATAGGTGACAGATTATTCAAACACTTAATTGAAAGACTATTCAATAAATTTATGCCCTGCCCTATTTCTATTGGAATATGATTTATTTCCGGATCATTTATTGCGGTCCAAAAATAGCCAATATTATTTATTATCAAACTATCTGGAGCTGGATTTGTCAACAAAATCTGTTTTACATATTCATATACTCTATCAAAATCCCTTTCGATAAGAATTCTTGGAGTAGATAATTGAAACTTTATACCATACTTTGTACAGAATTTTTTAACTTTCATTATAATATCGCTAAAACTACTCGTCGCTAAATCACAAGTTGCAAGGATTTCACCATACTCTATTGAATAAATAGGATTAGTACCTATTTTTTTTATATATTTTTCAAGTTCTTTCAAGTGAGCTAATTCAGACAATCTTAAATTAATTTTATATATATCTTTTTTAGAATAATCTAAAACTTGTCTTAGTTTTGGTTTTACGACTTTCCATTCGAAATTCCTAATATTTTTGCTGAATTTAAAATCTTGCCCTTCAGCACTTACCACAACACCTAAAAAGTGATTTGTACTATATATACTTTTCCTTACATGTTTAAACGGTAATTTTTGATGTTTAAATAATTTGGGTTTATCTAATATTTTTTGAATAAGCTCTATAGCCTCTAAAATTTCTTCTGAACTATTAAACTTTCCTTTTATTACAACACTATCTATCGCCTTTAATTTTTTAATATCTTCAGCACAATAAGGAAGATTATCACTATCTATTGCTAATGGCAACTTGGTATATTGCTTAATTTTAGCAATATTTTTCATATAAATTTCTTCTGTAATAATTATCTCATCAACCTTATGGAAATTATTTATAAAATCAATTCCTGCAAGATTATGAATATCAAAATATGAATCAACAATTACTTTAAACGGTAAATTAAAAACCTTTATAGCCTCTAAGATTGCAAAACTATTAATAAAGATTCCGTCAATACCTGCAGTTTTCAAAAATCTCAGCATTTTTTTTATTTCAGGAAGATTTTCTTCTGTAATATCATGTTTGAAATTTATATAAATAGCACAATCATTGCGTTTTGCTGCTTCTACAAACTCATTTACATATTCAAAATTATTATTTAAAAACTTCTTATAATAAACGTAATAATCCCTGCAAGAAGTCTCTTTTGCAAAAACATCAATGTCATCAGGCTTTTTTACAGGCGATACAATTTTTATACTTCCCATAGATTAATTATAGCATAATAAATATTATTTGTAGTTCTCAATTGACTTTTATTATGAATTAAAAATATAAAATAAGAAAAGCTGGATTGCTTCGCATTCGCTCGCAATGACAATATTTTCCTAACGTCATTCTGAGGACGTTAGTCCGAAAGAATCCAGCTGATTCAAAATTAAAAAGACTATATTGATTTAAATTAGCTCGCAATGACAATATTTATTATGTAAACAATTCTTAACAAACACTGAAAAAATAAGCAATTTTTTGGGAAAGAAATACTTAGTATATACATAAGGAATATTTAGGATAGTCTAACACACTTTCTCATCAAACACATCAATAGGATTACAATTAAATTTAGGGAGGACACCAATGGCAATAGGTGCTGAGGATTACATCGACCAACTTTTGGTCAAAAAATACGCTGAAGAAAAAGTTGATAACCACGACAATATGGAATCAATGGTTGACCCAGAAAAAATGATGGGTGCAATGAATGATTATGCAAGTATGTATCGAAATATGATGAACCTTAAACAAAGGTTAAATATTGCATGTTATGCTATCAACGCAAGAACAGCAAGATATAATAAAACATCCCAATATCAATAAAGTTTTATGTTCAAACTTTTTCGGTTATAATATACAGAAGAAAACGATATAATTATCAACTGAGAAAGTGAGAACAAAATGGTGGGAAAAATAATCCTTGCTTCTTCTTCTCCCAGAAGAGCAAATATTCTGAAAAAACTTAATATTGGATTTGAAATCATTCCGTCTCCGTATGTTGAAGATCATACAAGGACGGTTTTTTCTTATGATTTTATAGAAAATTTAGCATACAACAAAGCCAAAGAAGTAATACCTTTAGTAAAAGAGCCTAGCACAATAATTGGAGCTGACACTGTTGTAGTACTTGATAATAAAATATTAGGAAAGCCTGACGGATATGATGGAGCCTTTAAAATGCTTAAAAGCCTTTCAGGACGGACTCATATAGTTGTCACTAGCATAGTTGTAATGAATTCTGAAACCAGAGAATTTAAAAAGAATTCTACAACAAGTGAAGTTACATTTGAAAATTTAACGGATGAACAAATCAAATTTTACATAGATAATTTCAAACCTTTTGATAAAGCAGGTTCATATGGAATACAAGAAATGCCTGCGGGATATATTAAATCCTACACAGGCGATCTTGAAAATATTATTGGAATTAGCTCTAAGTCATTAGCAGAACTACTATCTATTAATATTTAATTATAAATTTGCTCCACAGCATTTTTTAAACTTTTTGCCACTTCCGCAAGGGCAAGGGTCATTTCTGCCGACTTTGCTTAAATCTACACCTTCTAACTCTGGTTTTTCAATATCTTCTTCAATTATACCTAAAGTTTTTGAAAATGCTTTTGATTTGTATAATACAGTTGTTGATGAGAAGATTTTATTTTCCAAATATCTGGATTTGTAATGTTCTAAAAGCTCATCAAATGTATAATTTGTACCTAAAAGTTTATTTACCACATCAATAAAGTTAGAATGACGTTCTGCTACTCGTTTAATAATATTTGCAGAAAATTTATCATTATTTAAGAAAAATTCAACGCATTCTTTTGCATTTTCTACAGTGTCTGAATTTTCAATAACTTTGTCAAACGTAGCTAAAAATGGGACAGCATATAATCCTAACTCTTTATCAAATACAATCCCTACATCATAAATTTCTTTATGAGAAGAAAATCCACCCAATGAATTTTCTAAGAAATTATCGTATGAATTATTAAATTCTGATACATTAAAGAATTTATAACTATCTAATGATTGAATTTTATCTTGAAAATCAATCTTTTCTCCGCCTTCTGCGAAATCATTAAACGCACCTATTAAATCATCTGCGAATTTATTTGTAGTAACAATTTCATCTTTACCAAAAAATTCAATAAATTTATCATAAATTTCTTTAATATTTTCTTCTATTTCTTTTTGTTTTTCCGGATTATCTAAATAAACAAGTTCTGGATTTTGAATAATTTTTGCAACTGAATATCTCAAGGCATCATCTCTACGAGTAGAAGGTAAAACACCTGAAATTTCTAAAAGATAATACGCTTTTTCAAACTTAAAAATTCTTGCAACTACATATTGTCCAGCTCCCATACCTCTAAAAGAAGTCATTTTAACAAGAGAGACAACACTATAGTTTTTTTCATTTATTATGTTATTAAAATCAAATCCATTTTGTAAAACTCTTTTAATTTCAAAAATAGATGAAATTGATTGCATTAAAGCTTTAACGATTTTTTTACTTGATGCTGGCAATTTTTTAGTATTTTCAAGATACAAAGATAAAATACTTTTATTTTTTAAATTTCTTTCAAAAATATAATTAAAACAAGCAGATTGAAAATTCATTCCATGCTGCCCAATCGTTTTAATATATTCTTCAAAATCAGGTTTTACAGTTTCATCATTTTGAACAAAATCTGCCAAGTCTTTTATTACGTCATTAATTTCTTTTAAATCTTCTAAAATAAGCATTAATTTCTCCCTCTTTATAAAAAGAGGATACCTTAAAAAAAGCAAAAACTCAATACTATAACAGAGTAATATACTAAGGTTTTCTTATCATTGTAGAATCCAATGAGAATTTGCACTCAGGACACATTTTCTTAGCTGTCGTAAAATCAACCTGTGCTCCAGAAAAATCACCTAAGATTTTTCTTACAATCCCCCTATTATTGTATACTAAAGATGGAGAGAAAAAGACTTTATCTCCTTTTCGATAAAGAGCTAGAAGATAATTATATGTGCCTAAAGCCTCATTATATTTTTTATTTTTTAATTGATAATTTGCTTTTTCACTCATTAAATAATACTTATAAGCTTTATTTTTTTCTAACGCAATCAAATTATCGAATTCACTAATTGTTTGATCATATGGTAAATAATATGATTTTACACCAACAATATCTGGATTAAATTCTTCAGAAAAACTATACTTATTAGCTTTTTCATAATCTTCTACTGCTTCTTTGTACTGTTTCAAATTAAATTTAGCGTATGCCCTTTGAACATATACTTCAGGCGCAACCGGCATAAAAGTCAAATAAGTATTAGCAAGTTTCAATGCAGAGTTAAACTTACCATTATTATTTAAAGAATTAATAATTAATGGAGTTAAAATATAAGAGAAAAATATTAATATCATTAACGCAAGAACATATACACTTTTTCTTGGAGTTTTAATATATTCTTGAAAAGCTTTCTCTTCAATATATTTAGTTTTAGGTTGAAATTTCATTTTTTGAAAAGTTCCGACATATCTTGCCAAATAATTTTCATACAAAGAATTAACAACCACATATGTTAAATACAATGCAACTAAAGGAATTAATGAAAGAAGCATCACAACTACAAAAAATGGCAAATTCATAAATTCCAAATAATATGGAAATATTACAAGATAAACATACAAAATTATTTCAACAGCTACTGCTGAATTTAATAAAGTTGTAAACCTGCGATATACCTTATTTACTTCTTTTAATTTTTCATCGGGCAAACTAACAGCATATCGATACCCATTGCTTCTCATAATTCCAGCGAGTACTGTATTATTATTTACTTTATAATAAGTACAAAATTGAGATTTCAAAAATAATTGTTTTCTATATTCATTAATATCCATATATTTATAATAACATTTTTCCCGTGCAATTGCAATTCAATTTACAAAAAATTTTAAAGTGTTATACTTTAGTCGTTGCAAATTGAAAAATATTAAGATGTGGAACTCTGCCTCTCAAACAATTAAATATCGTTTGAGAGGGAAAAATTGGTAGCATAGCTTCCAAACTAAATCATAATAATATCAGGACGTGACACTCTGCCGAACAAACGATTGAGTATCGTTTGTGAGATGGAATTGGTAGCGTAGCTACCAAGCATAAATAATCGTCCTAAAATCATAATCGGGACGTGGCGCAGCTTGGTAGCGTGCTACCTTGGGGTGGTAGAGGTCGCAGGTTCAAATCCTGTCGTTCCGATTTTTATTATTATTAATTGCTATAAAATAAATACAGAATAAACACTCACAGTAATATCGGGATGTAGCGCAGTCTGGTAGCGCACCGTGTTCGGGACGCGGGGGTCGCAAGTTCGAATCTTGTCATCCCGATTTTATTTATTCAAAGCTAAATTAATATCTTGACGTTTTATAATTCCTTTAAGTTCATTGCTATTATCAGTCACAACCAATATTTCTATATTATTTGAATGTAATCGATAATAAGCAATATATAAATTTTCCCAAACACCTATTGTAACAGGAGAAGGATTCATTATTTTATTAAGCTCTATTTTATTATTAATACCTTGAAATAAAGCATCCTCAATATCAGATTTTGAAATTACACCGACCAATTTCTGCTTTTCATTCAGGACTGGATAATAAGAGTATCCATACATTTTTATATAATACCCAGCATCCTCAATTGTCTGATTAACATACAAAGATTTAACATCTGTATTCATATAATCTTTCACTAGAAAGCCACTTAACAATTTTGCTTCTTTTGATTTTACTTGATTGACAATTAATTCTGCATATATTGGTTTATGATTTAATTTTTCCGCAATCAAATCCGCAATTGCAGCACTAAGCATTATAGGTAAAATATGTGAATACCCTGAAGTCATTTCAAAAACCATAACAACAGCTGTAATAGGCGTTCTTGCAACCGCCGACAAAAAAGCACCCATTCCAATCATCGAGATTAAAACCGGATCTACATTAAAACCTAAATTATTAAAAATAAATGCAACAATATACCCTAAAAAAGCTCCTAGCATTAACATTGGTAAAAATATTCCACCAGCAGCTCCTGAGCCAAAACAAAAAGGTGTTAATAAAAATTTAACAATAAAAATAACAATAACCAAAGATAAAGATATTTTATTAGCTAATAATAAATCTACAGATAAATTTCCTGAACCTAAAACATAAGGCAAGAAAACACCTATAACACCAACAACAAAACCTGCAATAGCTGGTTTTATCCAATTTGGGATTTTATTCATTTCTGCAAATAAAACATTGTTTTTATATATCACTCTTGCAAAAAGAACTCCCAAAAATCCAGAAACTACTCCGAGAATTATACAAATAAAAACCCCATCAACAGTAAAATGCTGAGTAATTTGAGGAATTACAAATGATGGATTATTTCCTAAAAAATACCTTGCAATAGATGAAGCCGTAACAGTAGCGACTAAAACAGGGAAAAGCAAAGATGAAGAAAATTTGTTAACTAATTCTTCTAAAACAAAAATAGTACCTGCAATTGGAGCATTAAAAGTTGCGCCAATTGCAGCTCCTGCCCCTGCGGCAATTAGCTTTCCTTGATTAGCACCTTTCATTTTAAAAAATTTTGCGACCAAAGCACCTGCACCTGCTCCTAATTGAACACTTGGTCCTTCTCGACCAAGGGAAAGTCCCGTTCCAATACCAGCTACACCTGCTATAAATTTCACAATTATACTTCTGATTCTTGTAATATTACCCATTCTTGCTAAAACCATCTTTACAAAAGGAATACCACTCCCTCGAGTTTCAGGAGCAAATTTAAAAACAAGAATCCCTGAAATTAATCCTCCTATTGTTGTTATAATAGGAAAAATCAATAATTTATGCATAATATCAAATTGAGATAAAAAATTTTGAATTATATTAAATAACTTATTTATAGATACTTTAAATAAAACAACCAATACACCTGAAATTAAACCAACTAAAATTGCTTGTAATATAATTTTACTCCTCGCAATTCCCTCAAAAAAATGTTCAGTTTGCTTAAATATTTTTCGTCCCAATTTCATAAATTAAATATATAACACAAAAATTTTATAGCAAATATTTTGCTTCAAGAGTTTTACAAAAAATATGCAAACAATACTCCCATTAAACATTTATCAAAATACAAATAAAAAAATATCTTTTGGAAACAAAAACTCTTACGAGTTAAATACTTTAAAAACAACATTAAATAAAATTAAATCTAATAATTCCAACATTGATGTTTTTATAAAAGCTGTATCGAGTAGTGAAAAACTTGCAAATACAAAAATAAAAAAATTTATTATGCAAGGTTCAAGAGCTATTGTTTTTGAAACAGATGATAATAAAATTTTAAAATTAACAAAAGGCAACCATTTCCCATTAAATCGCCCTGCTGAAGATTTTGATGTCCCAATTTATGAAAAAGGAAAAATCGGGAAAATACATTATTATCTAGAAGAGAAATTATATCAACATGGGCTTTCAAAACCTTTTGTTGATACTATAAAAGAAAGAATAAAAAATAAAGGTTATAGAACATTTGATATATTTGACGGGGATATTAATCAAATAGGAATTTCTAAAGACGGAAAATTATATCTTCTTGACCCAGAATGTGCAAAATACAAAACAATATTTCATGCAATTTTTAATAAGGCTAAAAAGTTTATTTTAAAAAATACTTAAAACAACTTTTTTAGTACATCAATCCTATGATTTTTTATTCAAAATGTTTGAAATTTTGAATAAAAAGTTGTATAATTTTCAGGTAACGTTATTTGAAAGAGGTTTTATATGAAATTACACATGCAGATCCTCATTGCATTGGGTCTTGGAATTAAAAGAAACTGGCACATTTTCTTTGGAATTATTCTAGGTATTATCGTAGGAATATTTTTACATAGCCACGAATATCCGCTTGTGTCAACTGTATTAACATTTATCGGACAAGTATTTATAAGATTAATCCAAATGGTAGTAATACCACTTGTTGTGTCAGCTATTATTATAGGAATTACAAGTGTAGGAGATAATAAACAATTAGGAAAATTTGGGACTAAAATGATTGTTTATTATGGCATAATCACGTCTATTGCAGTAGCAATAGGTGCAGCTCTTGCTCTGATATTCAAACCTGGAATTGGGGCTGCTCATTACATTGCAGAAAATGCAGCAAGTGAAGTGCAAGCTTCTGTTGCGACTGCTATGGCTCAACAACAGGGGAATATTTTGAATATATTTTTAGGATTTATTCCTAACAATCCAATTCATTCTTTTGCAGCAGGTGATATGGTTCCAATCATTGTATTTGTTTTAATTTTTGCAGTAGCTTTAGCAAAAGTTGGCGATGTAAACAGACCTATTGTATCATTCTTTGAATCTGTATTTGCAGCTACAATGAAAATTACCGATTGGATTATGTACTTTGCAGCACCTGGTGTATTTGCATTAACTGCAAGCGCTGTATCTAGTTTTGGTATTGATATTTTCACAAGTATTTCTAAATACTTACTTGTTTTATTTATCGGATTTATGTTGCAACTTTGTGTTGTATACCCACTATTCTTAAGATTCTTCTCAAAAGTAAATATCGTTATGTTATACTCAGCAGTTGCAGAAGCTATGATGGTAGCATTTGGAACAGCAAGTTCTTCAGCTACATTACCATTAACAATAGCTTGTTGTGAAAAACGAGGAATTTCTCATAAAATTGCAAGTTTTGTATTACCGCTTGGTGCTACATTAAATATGGACGGTACAGCATTGTTACAAACAGTTGCAGTAATATTCTTAGCTCAAGCTTACGGTGTTGCTTTAACTCCATTTTTAATCATTGAAATTGCTGTATTAGCAATTATCGCATCTTCTACTTGCGCAGGAATTCCTGGTGCCGGATTAATTACAATTGCATTAATTCTAAACGGAATGGGATTAAGTCCAGAACAATTAGTTGCAGGCTTTGCATTCCTATTCACAATTGAAAGAGTTACAGATATGATGAGAACTCTTGTAAATGTAACTTCTGATGCTGTTGTTGTAGCCGCTATCGCAGATAACGAAAATGAAATCAATTATGATTTATTAAACAATCCAGCAGCTTATGAAGATATCGCATAAAAGATACAAATAAATATATAAAATTCTCAGATTTACAAACCCTAACTTTTTTGTTAGGGTTTTGTTATGAATAAAACAGATGAAATTGCATCAATTCATTTAGGGAAAAAAGTTTCAGGCAGCGAAAAATATGATCCGAACTTAATAGTTGCAATCCCTAGAATTGAAAACCGCAGACAATACAATATTGAAAACAATAATTTACCTTTTAAAGGTTTTGACATATGGCACGCATATGAATTTTCATCAATGACAAAAAATGGAATTCCTGTCACAAGATTAATGAAAATGAAATATAACTGTGACAGCGAATTTCTTGTGGAATCAAAATCTTTAAAATTATATCTAAACTCTTTTAATATGACTAGATTTGGAAATTCTATCAGAGAATGTCTTGAAATTTGCAAAAATACTATTGAAAAAGATTTAAGTGAAAAATTAAAAACAGACGTAAAAATCAATTTCTTTGAAAATAATACAGAAAGAGAAAATATATTCAACAACTTTGAAAATATAATGAACTTTGTAAATGAAAATTCTTTAAAAATAGATAAGTTTAAAGAAGCACCAGAAGAATTAAAAACAGAAAAAAATAATGAAATAAAAACTCATTATCTTTTGTTTGATAGTCTTCGTTCAAACTGCAGAGTAACACACCAGCCTGATTTTGGAGATTTATTCATATACTATAAATCTAAGAATCATATTTTGGAAGATAGTATAGTACAATATCTCACATCATTCCGTTCAGAATACCATTTCCACGAAGAATGCTGTGAAATGATTTATAAAAGATTAATTGATTTACTTAATGAGAATGATGAATTATTTGTCTGCGCACTATACACACGTAGAGGTGGAATTGACATATCTCCTGTAAGATCAAATTGTGACACAATTACAGATGCACTAAAACTTATTGATTTAAAAAAATTTGCAAGAGGTAGCCTAAAACAATAATGAATAATATAAAATTCGGAAATGCAGGAGAAGATCTTGCATGCCGGTATTTAGAAAGAAACGGATATACGATTTTAGAACGAAACAAACATTATTCAAAGTTTTGTGAAATAGATATTATTGCAAAACTCAAAAACACAACTGTATTTGTAGAAGTAAAAACCAGAAAAACTAATAATTTCGGCAGCCCACTTGAAGCAATTACAAAGTCAAAATATGAAAATATAAAAAAAGGAGTACAATTTTATCTTTCTGAGCACAAGATTAAAGATTACAGAATAGATGTAATAGGTATTACAATAACTCCAGAAATCAAAATAGAACACTTGAAAAATATATCTATATAACTTTTCCAGCCTCTATTTTATAAATTTTAACATCTTTCAAAAATTCATCTTCAAAAAGGATTGTATCAACTGATGTAATAATCGTTTGCGTATTTTCATTAATTGATTTTAAAAGATAATTTTGCCTGATATCATCGAGTTCTGCTAACACATCATCGAGTAACAACACAGGCTCATCTCCTGTCTTTGAGGTTATTATATCCAGTTCCGAGAGTTTTAAAGCTAACACAATTGTTCTTTGTTGTCCTTGAGATGCAAATTTTGTCGCTTCAGAATCATTTATATAAAAAATAATATCATCTCTGTGTGGGCCAACACACGCTTGTCCTCGCCTCATTTCCTCGATTCTTCTTTCATCAAGGGAATTTTTAAAAGCACTGGCAATATCCTCTAACTCAAATTCCCCATTCAAAAAAGAACAATCATATTCAATTTTTAAATTTTCCGTTTCGCTAATTATCCTATGCTTTTCTTTTGCAATTTTCTCTATTTCTTTCAAAAATTTTTTACGCAAATAAATAATATTACTACCGGTAATTACAAGCTGTTCATTATAAACATCTAACAATGTATCATTTGTATTACCTGTTTTTAAATAATCCTTTAACAAATTATTTTTTTGAATACGGATTTTATCATACTTTGAAAGTCTTTCATCGTAAGCAGGATAAATTTGTGAAATAGCTCTATCTAACCAATCTCTTCTATCTGAAGGATTACCTCTTAATAACAAAAGATCAGCAGTTGAAAACAAAACTGTTTTTAAAACTGATTTAAAATTTTTAGGAGTAGTTTTTACTTTATTCAAAGCAATCTCTCGTTTTTTTTCTGTTGAATAAGAAAAATCTAACTCCACATCAGTATCAGCTTTTATCATATTACAATTAATTTCAGCCTTTTCTGCTCCGAAATTAATAAGTTCAAGATTATTAGAAGATCTTGGAGATTTCAAAGTTGACAAAAAATAAATACTTTCTAAAATATTTGTTTTTCCTTGAGCATTTTTCCCGATAATAAGAATTTTATTACCAGCCAAATCAAGGCATAAATCCTTGCAGTTTCTATAATTAGTAAGCTTTAAATCCCTCAATCTCATAAAAAAATTATACCCCAAATATATGATTTCTTAATTATTTATAGACTATTGTTAAAATTTTTTATATAATAACTCTATAAAAGCAAGAATAAGGGAAGTACTATGTTACCGATTATATCAGAAGAGAATGCAGCTGTAGCCTTTAATGAAATCTTTAAAGATATGCCAGCTTGGCGTAAAAAAATGATTCATTACATCAAGGATGAAAATCCAGAAATAAATACAGCAATAATAGAAGCTGCAAACCAAACTGATTTAGATCCAAAAGCAGTAGCACTAGGTGCATATATGACATACACACTTATAGAACTTGCGATGAAAGACAATGATGCATTAATGAATTTCCAGGAAGGATAAAATTTATGTTAATTGAAGAACTATTAGAAAAACTTGTTGCTGACGGCGGTTCTGACTTACATATCTCAGCTAACTTACCACCTGCAGCCCGTATTGATGGTAAATTACAAAGATACGACTATCCGCCTTTAAGTCCTGATGACGTCGAAACTCTTTTATTTCCAATGTTGTCAAACGAACAAAGAAGAACTCTTGAACAAAATTGGGAACTTGACTTTTCATATGGTATTGAAGGTTTAAGCCGTTTCAGGGTAAACTTTTACAAAGATAAAGGAAACTATGCAGCAGCATTCAGAACAATTACATCTGTAGTTCCTTCATTTGATAAACTTGGACTACCTGAAATTGTAAGAAAAACAGCTGACAAACCAAGAGGTTTAATTTTGGTAACAGGACCTACAGGTTCAGGTAAATCAACAACACTTGCTGCGATGATTGACTATATCAATTCAAACAGAGCAGAACACATTTTAACAATTGAAGACCCGATAGAATTCGTTCACACATCAAAACAAAGTATTATTCACCAACGTGAATTAGGTATGGATACAAGATCTTTCGCAAACGCTCTTAAATCAGCACTTCGTGAAGACCCTGATATCATTCTGGTAGGTGAGATGCGTGACCACGAAACAATTGCATTAGCTCTAACTGCAGCAGAAACAGGTCACTTGGTATTTGGAACATTACACACATCTTCTGCAGCTCAAACAATTGACCGTATCATCGACGTATTCCCTGAAGGGCAACAACAACAAATCCGTGTACAACTTGCAAACTCTCTTGTTGCAGTATTTTCACAAACTCTATTACAAAAAGTTCAACCGGATGGAACTAAAAAGGGGCGTGTAATGGCGCAAGAAATTATGCTTGTAACACCAGCTATTGCGAACCTTATTAGAGAAGCTAAAGCCGCTCAGATTTATTCTACTATACAGATGAACCAAGCTATGGGTATGCAAACACTTGAAATGGCATTAGCTAACTTATATAAACAAAAATTAATTACAATTGAAGATGCATTATCAAGATCATCTAGACCTGATGAATTAAAACGTTTAATGCAATAATTTATATATTTAATTTAATAATAAAAAAGACCTTCTTTTATAGAGGTCTTTTTTGTTTGTATAGATATATGTTTGTGTTAATATTTAATTATATGAACTTTATAATTAAAAAGGAAGTATAAAATGGCACAACAAACACATGAACCAAGTTCTACAAAAGAACAAATAAGACAAACAAGAATTCAAAAACTTGCAGATTTAGCAGACAAAGGAGTGAATCCATATCCATACTCTTTTGACAAAGATGCAGATGCAGCTTTTTTACAAGACAAATACAAAGATTTAGAAGCTGGAGTAGAAACAGAAGATAAATATTCTGTAGCAGGACGTGTTATGGCAATACGTAATACCGGAATGTTTATTGATTTAATGGATGCTTCTGGTAAAATCCAAATTTTCTCTCACAAAGAAAATTTATCTGAAGATCAAATGAAAATCTTAAAACTTATTGATATAGGTGACATCGTTGGTTTTACAGGCACAATAAGAAGAACTCCAAGAGGAGAATTATCTATTAAATCAACTTCTTTGAAATTATTATCTAAAGCATTATTACCTTTACCTAACAAACAAATCAGCAAAGAAAAAATGGAAGAATTAACTCATTACCATGGACTTACTGATGTAGAATTAAAATATCGCCAAAGATATGTTGATTTAATCGTAAACGAACAAAGTCGTGATACTTTCAGAAAAAGAAGTTTAATTATTCAAAAAATCCGTGAATATCTTGCAAAAGAAGGATACATTGAAGTAGAAACACCTATTTTACAAACAATGGCATCAGGAGCAAATGCTAGACCATTCAATACTCACCATAATGCTTTAGAAATGGATTTAACTTTAAGAATTGCTCTTGAATTATATCTAAAAAGATTAATTGTTGGTGGTATTTCTGAAAAAGTATTCGAAATCGGTAAATGTTTCAGAAACGAAGGGATTGATACTCGTCATAACCCAGAATTTACAATGATTGAATTATATCAAGCATATGCTGACTATAACGACATGATGACTTTAACTGAAAATATGGTCGCATATGTTGCTCAAGAAGTTCTTGGCACAATGAAAATTAAATATGGTGAACACGAAATCGACTTAACACCTCCATGGGACAGAAAAACAATGCTAGGTTCAATCAAAGAAGCTACAGGCATTGATTTTATGGAAATCTACAGTGCTAAACAAGCAATCGAAACTGCTAGAAGCCTAAATGTTGCAGTAGATGATTCTATGAATTGGGGACAAGTTGTAGAAGCAGTATTTGAAGAAAAAATCGAACCTTCTTTAATTCAACCTTGCCACATCATTGATTACCCAAGAGAAATTTCACCACTTGCAAAAGTACACAGAGATAACGATCGTTTAACAGAACGTTTTGAAACAAGAGTTAACGGTTGGGAAATTGCAAATGCATTCTCTGAACTTACTGATCCTATCGATCAAAGAATGAGATTTGAAGCTCAAGCCCAAGCAAAAGCAGCAGGAGATGAAGAAGCTATGGAAATAGATGAAGACTTCATTAATGCTCTTGAATATGGTATGCCTCCAACAGGCGGTATGGGAATGGGTATTGACAGATTAGTAATGTTGCTTACTGATTCTCCATCTATCAGAGATGTAATTGCTTTCCCTACAATGAGAGCTAAAGATTAATTTATTATTTATAAATAATATCAAATAAAAAAAAGAAAAGACCGATTGCACATCGGTCTTTTTTATGAAAGATGAAAGGAGCTGAAACTTAGTAATAGGTTATCTTCCAACCATCATTAATAACTCTTGCAGTACAGGTCAGTCCTGAAGCTGCCTTGTTACAATTATATGTATTGTCAAAACCACTAGGAACAATCTCGCTATCATTTAATACAAACGCAAATATATCACGACCCATTTGATTTGGGAAAGAG
>FR899629.1:91980-92136 GCA_000437435.1 Clostridium sp. CAG:768
CATTCATTATAACATTCATTCCATCAACTAAAGTAAACATATATTGATACATTTGAGCTCTTTTTAAATATACTTTTCCGCTCAAGAATTTAGTTGGATACTGCCAACACCCTGTTTCATTAGAACATTCTCTAACAACTTTAAAATATGGCTTTT
>FR899629.1:92150-162075 GCA_000437435.1 Clostridium sp. CAG:768
TTTAAAATATGGCTTGTAATATGAAAAGGCTAATGCGGAAGAATCTTGAGAATACTCATCCAATCCCCAATAATTTGGAGAAGATCTGTCTAAAATTACAAACATTGTAACTTGACTGATTGATGTATAGAATTTTTTTAAAGCAACAATATTTTTTGTATCACTAATTTTTGCAACTAAACCGAAAATAGTTAAAGAAGCAATAACACCAATAATTGCGAGCGTAAACAATACTTCTGACATTGTCAGACCGGAACGTCTCTTAAACATACTTCTATAACTCATAAGACTAAATCGCCTCCTATCTTTTGATAAAAGACTTACCATTTTTTAACAATACATATACTAGATATATACCCACATCTTCAAAATATATAACAATTTTATAAAGAAAAATTAAAAAAATAATATCTATTTCAAATATTGTATAGACCAACCGTCTTCGATAATTTTAGCTGTACACATCCATCCATTTCCCCCATTATGCCAATCCCCATCTCCAGTAGTTCCTAAACCTGCAGGTTGAAGCCCTTTATGGGTAACTATAAATGCAAAAATATCTCTTCCTATTTGGTTTGGTAACTTATCAGCATTAACATCTACCCAAAAAACTAAACAATCATAATCTACAGTATTTCCCATTCCAAAATTAGATTGAATTTGATTTGCTGGATAAATATCCATTAAAATATTCACACCGTCTGGTAACGTAAAAGCAAATTGACACCAACTTGCATTATGAGCAGACCAATATACACTACCATTCAAATATTTTGTAGGATAAGCCCAGCAACCTTCACTATTTTGACATTCTCTCATCATATTAAAATGAGGTTTATAATACTTGTAAATTTGAGTAACTACTTCATTGTTATTATCTACCATTCCCCAATATTCAGGGCCTTCATTGTCTGCTATAACTAAATTTGTAGCTTGCTGTAAAACAGAATATGTCTTTTTTAAAGATGACATATTTTTTTGGTCGGAAATTTTTTGGTTCAACGAAGGCATTGTCATTGCAGCGACAACACCAATTATGCCGATAGTTATTAACACCTCAGCAAGAGTAAAACCTCTATGAATAATCTCACCTTTTATATGCACATTTTTATTATACATTTTTTTCAAGATAATGCAATATGGACATTTACAAACTTTTATCATAAATTTAAAGAGTTATGTTAGAAAACTACAATATATTATTAGAAAATTTAAAAAATAATTCTCATTATAGAGACATAAAAGATTTTGAAGGGAAAGATGAAAAATATATCTATTTTAAGGGTAAAAAACTTTTAAACCTATCTTCAAATAACTACCTCAATTTTGCAGACAACAAAAAAATAACAGAAGATTTTCTCGAATTTGCAGGTTCCCAATATTCTTTTGGAAGTGCTTCTGCAAGATTACTGACAGGAACTTTACCTGTATACAAAGATTTAGAAAATTTAATTTCAACATTATTCAAAAAAGAAAAAACTCTTTTATTTAATAGCGGATACCACGCAAATGTTGGAATTAACAGCTCAATTGCAGGCAAAAAAGATGCAATTTTTTCAGACAAACTCAACCATGCCAGCATAATTGACGGTATGCGTTTATCTGAAGGAAAATTTTTCAGATACCCACATAACAATATGGAAGCTCTTGAAAAATTGCTAATCAGAGAAAGAAAAAATTATGAAAATGCGATTATTGTATCTGAAAGCGTATTTTCAATGGATGGCGATATCGCAGATTTACTAAAATTAGTAGAGTTAAAAGAAAAATACAATTGTATATTAATTTTAGATGAAGCTCACGCATTCGGTGTTTTTGGGAAAAAAGGACTTGGAGTTACAGAAACTCTAGGAATAACTGATAAAGTAGATTTAATTATCGGAACATTTGGAAAAGCAATAGGCTCAATGGGAGCCTTTGCAACAGGAAGTAGCACTTTAATTGAATATTTAATAAATAAAGCAAGATCATTTATCTTTTCTACAGCACTGCCTCCAATAAATATTGCTTTTTCTAAATGGATTATTGAAAATAAACTTCCAAATACTTATGAAAAGCGAATGAATATGCTCCAACTAGGTAAAAAAGCAGGAAGTGAAAGTCATATTATACCTGTAATAATAGGTGGGAACAAAGAAACAGTAGATACTTGTGAAATTTTATACCAAAACGGATATTTCACTCTACCTATAAGACCGCCTACCGTACCTGAAGGCACTTCAAGATTAAGACTTTCACTAACAACAGATACTAACGAAAAGGAATTATTCGATGCAATCTCATTGGCTAAACAAACAAAATAATAACAAACTTATAATATTTTTTACTGGCTGGAGTTTTGATTATAAACCTTTTGAATTTCTTAACTGCAAAGATTTTGATGTATTAATAATTTATGATTACAACGATTTAGACCTTCCTCAAATTCCTGAATATAAGGAATATTTCTTAATAAGTTGGTCAATGGGCGTATACACATCATACCTTTTAAAAGATAAACTTCCAAAATTCACAAAAAAAATCGCAATCAACGGAACACCTTTCCCTGTTAATGATGAATATGGAATTCCACTAAAACCTTTTATCCTAACACTAAGACACGCTAAAACAGGTTTAGAAGGAAAATTTTATCAAAATATCTTTAATTCTGAAGATGAATATACCCAATATACTAAAACACAGGTTGAAAGAACTATCGAAAACAGAGTATCAGAACTAAACACTCTATACTCTAAAATTAAATCAACAGAGATTTCATACCAAAATTATTTTGACACTGCAATTATAAGCAACAATGATAAAATTATACCAACAAAAAATCAAATAAATTTCTGGGAGGGAAAAGCAGAAATAAAAACTGTTGAAAGCGGTCATTTTCTTTACTATAATTTTACCAGCTGGAATGAAATATTATGCAAATAAATCCAAAATTAATTAAAACACAATTTGAAAAAAGTCTAGACACATACAATCAGAATGCATTAGTCCAAAAAATAATGGCTGAAAAATTGATTGAAGAACTATCAAAAATAAAAAAAGATTTCACAAATATCTTAGAACTAGGTAGTGGTGCAGGGCTTTTAACAAAAGAGTTAGTCAAAAAAATAAAATTTCAAACATATTCTGCTAACGATTTAGTTGAAAAATCAAAAAATTTTATTATTGATATTATCCCAAATGCTAATTTTTATTGTGGTAACGCACAAAAAATTAAACCGTCAAAAAAAATGGATTTAATAATTTCAAATGCAATGTTCCAATGGTTTAATGACTTAGATAAAATAAGTTTAATTTACAAAAATATTCTAAATTCTGATGGAATATTAGCATTTTCAACTTTTTCAAAAGATAATTTTAAAGAAATTAAAAATTTAACAGGCCTATCTCTTGAATATAAATCACTAGATGAAATAACAAAAATATTTGAAAAAAACTATAAAATATTACATTCGGAAGAATTCACATATAAAATGGATTTTTCAAACCCACTAGAACTACTCGCACATATGAAAAATACTGGTGTAAATTCTCTCACTGCGAAGCATTGGACATTTAAAGAAGTTAAAGAATTTTGCGATAACTACAAAAAAACATACCCCGAAATTACTCTTACATACTCTCCTATAATATTTATTTGTCAAAAAATTAAATAAAAATTCAAGTTTCTTATTTATACGAAAATAAATACAACCAATTGTGTATTCTACTTTGTAAAGAAAAAACATATAATATTTACATAAATCCATGTTTATTATTACATGTGGATAAAAGGATAGGTAACAATTGTTAAATAATTTTGAAAGTTTTGATAATTCTGAAACATCAGCAAGAAAATCTGCTCTAATCCAAGAAAGAATAGGGCTTGTATCTACTCATATGTATAAACAGTTTTTGGATTATCAACATGCAAATGTAAATACCAACGAAATATTTACAAGAATGATAGATAACTTACAAATTGTAGTTGACACCCTAAAAGAAGCTTTTTCTTCAAGAAATGTGACAACTCAAAATATCTATGTAGACACTGACCCACAAAAATCAGTAGTAATTGTAAATATTCTTTGGCATAAAATGAGTTTTACAACAAGATGTAACTATCAGCCACAAGCTCTTTATAGAGAAGACGGCCAACACTTATTTTCAAGCAGGATTATGGCAGTAAAAGGCAATTATTACGAAATAATGAAAGGTGTTACAGACCACGATGAAGAAATGGGAAAACTTTTAGATTATGAAGTAGCATCCCTTTTCATTCCACCAGAATCAACTCAAAATTCTATTATGAAAATCAGACACCTGCCAAACAGAGAATTTTATCTAAATCAAGTAGATGCTCCAAGAGAATTCGTCTTAAAAGTCGTTGAGACAATCTGTGGAGGAGGCTTCTATCACGAGGAAGGTGCAAGAAAAAGTTTTAACATTTAAA
The DNA here is from genome assembly GCA_000437435.1 of Clostridium sp. CAG:768. Taxonomy (GTDB): domain Bacteria; phylum Cyanobacteriota; class Vampirovibrionia; order Gastranaerophilales; family Gastranaerophilaceae; genus Stercorousia. Next base: position 96,580 of record FR899629.1, read on the forward strand.
AGAAGGAGAATACCCATGAATCAAGACAAGAAGCTAAAAATCGCCCCCCCCCCGAAAAGACTTTATTAAGAAATTTAACAAACAAGCCTATTTTCTTTTTTAACAAAATAAAACATCTTAATGGCAACATAAAATATCATTCTCAAAAATTAGCTTTTACATTAGCAGAAACATTAATCACTATAGGAATTATCGGTATTGTAGCAGCAATGACTCTTCCTTCTCTCATTCAAGATCATAGAGAAAAAGAGACTGTTGCTAAATTAAAGAAAATCAATTCTATATTAAGTCAAGCACTCGCAAGTGCAATTAATGATACCGGAACAACCGTTGATCAATGGGACTTAGAGGGTGGAGATTCAAAAAACGGCTCTCAAGTTCTGGTTGATGACTATTTTAAACCCTATTTTAAAATAGCGGATGATTGTTCTCAATTAAAAACCTGCATAGGAAATAAAAAATATAAATATTTAAATGGCAAAGAACACATAGCATATGATGGTCAAAATAGTTATAAACATTTGCTTTTAGCTGATGGAACTTTAGTAATATTCCATGTAAGCAGTGGGTTTAAAAATTGTTCAACTGACGCTCTTAATTATTATTCTAATTGTGCTGATATATATGTTGATACAAATGGTTATTACAAAGGTCCGAATCAGTTTGGAAAAGACTCCTTTTTATTTGCGATGAAAAAAGACAGAATAATTCCATATGGGACTAAAAGAGAATCCCCAAAGTTTTCACAAGCATGTAATAAAACATCATCATATGGGTATGACTGTACAGCTTGGGTAATCCAAAACGAAAACATGGATTATCTACATTGTGATGATTTAGACTGGAACAAAAAAATAAGATGTAAATAGAACTATGATAATAATAACGGTAAAATTAGAGCACATAAAACTACAGTTACAAAAAGTATAAACAAAATACCTTTTATTGTAATAGCTCCAGGCGTAGTGAATTGTTCCCAGATTGGAGCTATTTTATCTCAAATTTCTTTTTCGTTTTTTAAATAATCCACATCTTCTGAGATTTTGCCAAAAGTTCTTTTTAAAGAAAAATTAAAACGTCTTTTACAAGGCATTATTACCTATTCCTCAATAGATATTTTGGAAGATACTTCTGCAACAATTCTTTGAATATCAGCACCGCCTATTGCAACCTCTAAAATTAACGGGCTATGAATTAATACTGTCTCTGAATAATCCATAGTTTCTACATCTATAACATTAAATTCTATAAAATCTTCACCGGCATATATCAATTTACCATATTCACTACCTGTAGCCCATTTAATAAACATGTATTGATTTTCGTATTCTTTAAGTTTCTCTACCAGTCTCATCCTACATCCCCGTAAATGTCTTACACTATATATTGTAGTGATTTATTTTTATAAGTCAAGGTAAAATCCAAATATAAACATAAAAAAAAGTCACACACTTACTTGTGCGACTTGAACAATAATCTTGGGAGGAGATTTGGGGATAGTTGTACATGCATGATAATTCAAGCATGCTTTTTTAGTTATACATGAAAGCAAAAAATTAATAAAAATTTACAATTGCTTGATTTTATAATATAATAATTGTATAGAGGTACATCATGAAAATTCTGATTATAAACGGCGTTAATATGAATATGCTTGGGTTACGGGAAACTGAAAAGTACGGAACCATGACATTAAAGGATTTGGAAAAAGAGTTATATGCTTTTTCTTTTGAACTTGGAATTGATATAGAAACATTCCAAAGCAACTTTGAAGGAGAAATTGTCGAAAAAATCCACCAAACCAAAGACAATTTTGACGGAATTGTAATTAATGCCGGAGCATATACTCATACAAGCATTGCTATAAGAGATGCCATATCAGCTGTTAATATTCCAACAGTTGAAGTACATATGACAAATATCTATAAAAGAGAAGAATTTAGACACCATTCATATATTGCTCCTGTATGTATAGGACAAATATCAGGATTTGGAATAAACAGTTATAAATTGGGGCTAAAAGCAGTTGTCGATTATTTAAACACTAATGACAACAAATAAAAAAATTTCTCGCGTTTTGTATCGTCATTGCATTATTGCAATGACGAATAATTTACATTATTTTTGAAATTCTTCAACAAAAGCTCGACTCACTGCAAGAGCTTTTAATTCTGGATTTTCAATTCCTGCTGCTTCGTATTTTTTCTCTGCTAATTCAGCAATATCAAGAGCTTGTTTAGCTAATTCAGGATTTGCAGCAAAAATTTTGATATCATTTTCCAAATTATCAATTTTTACAGCAGAACGATCAGCGGGGTTGTCTGGAATATCTTTAATTTCCTTTGCTTGAACTTCTGGTTGCTGAGCTGCCTGAACATCTTGTACTGTTTCTGTTTTTACTTGTTCAGTTTTTTGCACTTGTGCTTGTGCTTGTTGTGGAATGCTTGGACCTTGCGCGTTTTTTGGAATTTCGTTCATAGTCACATCCTCTTTTCTTTTTCGGGGTTACAGCACTTTGCCGCAACTTTTATGTATTACTCTTTTCTCGTTTTTTGCTTTAAAACACGAAAAAAAATTTTTTTGCTAGTTTGTAAAAAAAAAATTACAAAAATTAATATAAAATCTTTATTTACAGACTGTTTATGCTATATTTAAAGTACAAAAATGAATTTTTGAGTATATAAACGTTATATAAAGTATACAACATTAAGGAAAGTATTGCAACTATGAATTTTACTAATTTATTTAGCAACATTAATCCAAAAGAAGTAATAAAAAATCTACCAGATTCTGTATTTGTAATCGATTTAGACGGCAGAATCTTATGGGCTAATGATAAAGCTGCAATTGTCTTTGAGGGTAAAGCTAATGAATTAAAAGGATTAAATTTTGATGAAATAGTTGTAGATGGGGTCAGCCTTGCAAATAAATCTTATTCAAAAAGGAACTCTGTTGTAACCGGAGCATTCACCGTTAGCGGAAAAGAATTTTTTGTTGAAATGAATGCTAAAAAATATGTTGAGCAATACTTTATTACTATCAGAGATATTACTGCTATGACAAATGTTTTGACAATAGCAGAAAGAACAGGCAGATTAAATAAAGAAAAAAATGTAATGTTTGTTAAAACATCTAATGAATTCAAATCTCCACTTCAATCTATTATTGGTTTTTCTCAAGCTCTTTTAGATGGACTTGGAGGAGAAATTAACGAAAAGCAAAATAAATATATAAAAATTATTAATAAAAATTCAACAGAACTATTACATTTTATTGATAAATTTATTGAATTTGCACAAGCAGAATCTTCTCTTTTCAATTATAATAACCAACCTTTTGATATTGTAAATACAATACAAACTGTTGCAAAAAATAATGAAGAAGCTCTAAATGCTAAAAATTTAACAATTGAATTTGATTTTGAAGAATTCAATAAAAAAACAATTTATAATGATGAAAATGCTATAAAAATAATTCTTCAAAATATTATTGAAACATCAATAAAACTTACAGATGTAGGCTCTATCAATATCAAACTAGATCATCCAGAAATGGATTTGATAGAAAGATGCGGGGCTAAAATAATTAAAGATTCTGATAGCTTTTCATACTTAAGAATAGCTATTTCTGATACAGGAATGGGGCTTGCAGATTCTGAACTTGAAGGAATTTTTGAACCATATACTCAGTTAGATAAATCTCATAAAAAAACATTCTTACGCTCATTAACTTTAGGCACAGCATACACTATGCTTAAACGTATGGGAGGAGCTTTATGGGTAAATTCTGAAGTAATGAAGGGCTCTACATTCTTTATTATTATTCCTGTAGAAAAAGAAATAAAAACTCAAGAATAAAGACTTAATAAACAAATTATAAGAGGGGATTTAATGAGCAGTGTTATTTTAAAAAACGTAACCAAAATATATGACACAAAAAAAGTTATAGATAATGTTGATTTAACTATAAATGATAAAGAATTTGTAGTACTTGTAGGAGCTTCTGGTTGCGGGAAATCAACTCTTTTAAGAATGATAGCAGGTCTTGAAGATATCACTGACGGGGAAATTTTTATCGGAGATAAAAAAGTAAATAATATTCAACCAAAAGACAGAGATATTGCTTTTGTATTCCAAAGTTACGCATTATATCCTCATATGACAGTGAGAGAAAATATTGCATTTGGACTTAAAATGCGAAAAATAGATAAAGAAACTATTGATAAAAAAGTTAAAGAAGCAGCTGAAATTCTTGATTTAGGCGAATACCTCGATAGAAAACCTAAACAACTATCAGGCGGACAAAGACAACGTGTTGCATTAGGTCGTGCAATAGTTAGAAACCCTAAGGTTTTCTTAATGGACGAACCTTTATCTAATTTAGATGCCAAATTACGTGTACAAATGAGATCTGAAATTAAAAAGCTGCATGAAAAATTGCAAACTACTTTCATCTATGTAACTCATGACCAGACAGAAGCTTTGACAATGGGCGATAGAGTCGTTGTATTAGATAAAGGTATAATTCAACAGGCTGCAAGCCCTGAAGAAATTTATAATAACCCTGCAAATACTTTCGTTGCAGGATTTGTCGGCTCTCCACAAATGAACTTTATTTCAAGTGAAGATTTTCCATTTAATACAAAAGAAAATGTAACAATAGGAATCAGACCTGAAAAAATGGTATGCGGAGGAGAAATTAAATTCAATGTTGACATTGAAATCACAGAACTTTTAGGCAGTGAAAAAATTGCATATTTTAACATTGGCGGTCAAAAATGTTCGGCAAAACTTCCTGCAGACTTCAATATTGATAAATCACTTGAATTGAGCATTAATCCAAAAGATTTATACTTCTTTGATAAAAATAGCGGTAAAAGAATTTACGATTAATTTTTATTATCATTGCAATCTTCTTCTACCCATATCACTGTAAAACTAATCGGTTTAGCAAAAGGATTAGTTGAATTCATACTCCAAAAATTGTTTTGTGCAATAGAATCATAAAACTTAATTTTTTCGGATAATCTTTTTGTATAATCTAACAAATTCATAATTCAATTCCCTACTTCTACATAATCCATTATTAAATTTTTTCTGCAAGATATAATCCGACTTAGGCAGTATAATTTACTATCCTCAATAGTTAATAAAGCTAATATCATCTATTGATAAAACGGAGCAGAATATTTTGAGGAGGGAAATTATGAAAGAATTAAAAGGAACAAAAACAGAACAAAACTTAATCAATGCATTCGCCGGAGAATCTCAGGCCAGAAATAGATATACATATTTTGCAAAGCAAGCAAAAAATGAAGGTTATGAACAAATTGCAGAAATCTTTCTTCAAACAGCAGAAAATGAAAAAGAACATGCAAAACTGTTTTACAAACATATAGGCAATACTATAGGTAATGTGAATGCAAGCTATCCGTTTGAATTTGGTACAACAGAAGAAAACTTAAAAAGCGCAGCTTCTGGAGAAAATGAAGAATGGACAACTCTTTACGCAAATAGTGAAAAAATAGCAAGAGAAGAAGGTTTCGATGAAATTGCAAATACCTTCAAACATGTAATAGAAGCAGAAAAACACCATGAAAAAAGATATTTAAAATTATTAGAAAACATAAAAAATAACACTGTTTTCTCAAAATCCGAAGATACATACTGGCTTTGTCTAAAATGCGGTTATGTACATTTTGGAAAATCTGCTCCTGAAAAATGTCCAAATTGTCATCACCCTAAAGCTTATTTTCAAGTATTATGTGAAAATTACTAGATTATATAAAATAAAAATGTTACAAAAATTCTACTGAAAAAAGCTTGATAAAAGCTATATTCACCTTTTAGTATTAATATTGTAACATTTTGCCGAAATCCTTTAATTTTATACATTTTAATCGTATAATCATATCAGGTTATGGGCAGGAATTTTAAATACTTAATAATACTATTTTCATTGACGGTTTTGTATAGCACCTATTACTTTGGAATACCTGCAATTGTTAACTTGCCTGAAAGAGCAAGTTTTATTGAACAAACAGTATTTAAAGAAACAGGGTATAAAATAAAAATTACAAATCCGTCTTTAAAAATGGGATTAATTCCTTCTGTATGGCTCAAAGCTGATAAATTTGACATACTTAATAATGATAACTCAAGTGCGTTCTGCATCGAAAATCCTTATATAAACATAAGACTTCTGCCTTTAATTCTTAAAGATTTAGATATTAAGTATTTTTCTGCTAATAACGCAACTATTAATCTTTTATTTGACAAAGATTCAAAACTTAAACTTGGACAATATTTACTTGATACACAAATTAAATCTCCACTAAAATTGAAACACGCATCAATTGATATTGATGGTTATAATATTAATTTAGAGGATAAAGTTCAGAATAAAAAAATATTTCTAAACGGGAAATACTTAACTGTTAATAACTTCACTGCAGATAAACATGTTAATTTTTCAACAATTGCAAACTTAACAACAGGTAAGAAAAAAGCATCTTTAAATGCAGATATCGATTTAAAATTACCTATCAACAAAATATCAGACGACCAATTAGATATATCAGCCAATATTGTAAATTTAGATTTATCAGATTTTTCAATATATGCAAAAGCCCTGTCTAAAAACAAAATCAAATCAATTTCAGGGTTAATAAATTTCACTGCTAAAACAAATATAAAACCTGATAACCACAAACAAATAAAAACAAATTTATATATTAATGATATAGGAATTTTTAAAGATGATATAACTACATCTATCTATCACAAAAGCAAATTAACCATAAAAACTGACATTAATACTATCAAAAATGGGATTGATATTAATGAAATGAAAATATCAGGAGATGGAATTAAAGCTTTCACAACAGGACAAATTACAAAATTAAATTCAAAACTTCCATACCTTGATTTAAAAGTTACAATAAACAAATCAAAAGCTGAAAAAATAATCTCATTACTACCTGGTGACGAAAAATTATGTCCTGACATTAACTTACTCCTATTGAAAAAAACAGGTTTTTGGGGTGATGTAGCTGGGAATCTTGAAATTAAAGGGAAAGCAGATTTTCCTGATATAAAAGGCAACATTTTGGTTGCAAATGCATATATGGTAAAACCAATTCCAAATGCAGAAAAAGCAATTATTAAAATAAAATTCATTGGAGATAAGCTAAATCTCGATGTTAAAGTCCCGACTTCTCCTACTGAAACAGTATATGTAAAAGGTCCAATTAACTTATACAATGACAAATATGCTGATTTGAATATTACAAGTACAAATAATGTTGATTTAAAAACAGCTCAGATTGTACTTAATCCACTCCACGATATTTTGCATTTCGAACTTGGACCTGTACCAATTATGGACATCAAAGGCAAAGGCGGTATTAATCTTCACGTTGTAGGAACAAGAGAAAATCCTCACGGCTGGGGACAATTCCATTTCAAAAATGCAACAGTATCATTTTTAGATATTCATAATATGGTACTTAATAACGGTTCAGGAACTCTTGATTTTAATAATCAAAATACATTTTTCCAAACCAAAACAGCTACATTAAACGGTCAACCAATTTCTGTAAAAGGGACATGCTCTCTTATTGGCGAACTAAATTTTGATGTAATTACAAAAAATCAAAACTTAGAAAAGCTTTTAAAAACCGTAAAAACATCTCCAATGCTTGCTGATATCCAAAAACTTATTTCACCTATTGAAAATGGTTATGGCAATGCAAACATAAAAATTAATCTTACTGGAAAAGTTAAAGATCCAAAAGATATTGTATTTAATAAAAACTTGTTTGCAAAAGGTCAAATTGAATTATTATCAAACAAAATAAAACTAAAAGGAGTTCCTGCAACAATTTCTGGAATTTCAGGCATCTTAAATTTCAATAATATGGATGCAGATTTTAAACTTGCATCTCATTTAGACAAATCACAGATTAATATAAACGGAAAAATTAAAGATAACAATTGTGATACAACAATAGTTTCAAATAAATTTAATATTGGAGACGGTATAGAATTTTTACCTCCTGAATTTAAAATACCTTACAAAAAAGACCTTGCGACAATTAATACAAGTTTTGTCGGTAAATATAAAGGAAGTTTAGAAAACATTAATTTTGATAATGTTTATTTGAAAGGTAAAATTTTCTCAAATAAAGGAGCAAAAAGTGCAATCATAGTTAACAACAGCTCATTTGAATTAAACAATTCAAACTTCAAATTGCCGCTTTTAAAAGGAACATTTAAAAACAGCCCTTATAATATTTCTTTAAATATTTCAAGAATGTTCAATAAAAACAGAGTTGTAAACGGAAATTGCAAAATAACATCACTGGATTTGAATCTTATAAATGATCAAGCGTTGCAATTTATTTTACCGCCGGATTTGGCTAAACAATTCAAAGATATTGATTTTCTTAATGGCAATATTAATTTATCAGCAAAAATAAAAAATAATAACCTTAATGCATTCACAAAACTTGATGATATAAGCCTTTTATATAAACCAAAACATTTAAAACTTACTATTAATAGTGGAAATGTTCTGTTAAGGAATAATTTGCTGAACTTAAATAAAATCAATGCACAATTAGGCGAAATGCCTGTGTTCATAAACGGTTCTGTTGCAAATATTGAAAAAGATCCAAATCTTAACTTATACATTAATGCAAAACCAACCCAAGAATTTTTTGATCAATTTTTCAACAACAAATCAGTATATCCTATAAAAATAAAAGGAGATGTAATTTTATCTTCAAAATTACATGGCACACTTAATAATCTAAATGAAAAATCTATTCTAAAAATTGCAGATAACTCTAGCATTTATTACATGGGGGCTTCTATCGGAGATATTGAAAACCCTGTAAAAATAACTGTTGATAACACTTATTTACCTAATAAAATCAGAATAAATCACCTACAATATGACAAAATTATCACATCACAAAATAATAAACCTTATGTAAATACCCAGCTTAATGCTCAAGGAACAGTAAATCTAATCAGTGATAATTTAATAGGATTCAATGATTTTAAGGTTAAAACTCAAACACCGACCGACGCAAAAATATTTAACATAATATTCAGAAAACCGTTTATGAAACAAGGTGTATTTACATCTGACCTAATCTTAAACGGAACATCTTTGAACCCGAAAATAAAAGGGAAACTGAATATCACAAGTATTGATATTCCATTTTTCGATTCAACCATAAACGATGTAAATCTTGATTTTAAACAAGACAAAATCTTTATTACAAGCAAAGGTACAGTACTTACAAATGATGTATTACTAAATGCGGAAATGAAAAACCAATTAATTCCGCCATACACTGTTAATAACTTAAAAATAAAACTGGCAGATTTAAATGTAAATAAAATCACAGACACCTTAAGAGATATAGAAGCTGAAGCAATTAGAAATCAAAATATCAGCTCATCTACAAATATTCAACCATTTGATATTTCTCAAGTAATAATCCACAAAGCATTTATTGAAGCAGATAAAATCCAAGTAAGAAATATTAACGCAAAAAATTTCACAACAAATTTAAGCCTGAATAAAGAAGGACTTGCTGATGTTAAAGACTTTAAATTTAATATTGCAGAAGGTACAGTAACCGGAAACTTTAAACATAATCTAAATTCCCATAAAACAGACCTTGATATAACATTAAATAACGCAAATGCCCTCATAATGTCAGAAGCCTTATTTGATTTAAAAGGGCAAGTATATGGTTCAGTAGATGGCGGATTTAAACTTCACTGCACTGGAGATTCTCAAGAAGACTGTTTCAAAACACTATCTGGTGATGGTATATTCAAAATTGCAGATGGGAAAATGCCAAAACTTGGCTCTTTAGAATACTTATTAAAAGCAGGTAACTTGCTCAAAGGCGGATTTACAGGGCTATCAATTAACAGCCTTATTGATTTAATCACTCCATTGAAAACCGGTGATTTTGACAGCATATATGGCGATATTCACCTAAAAGACGGTATTGCAAATAATATAAATATATATTCAGACGGACATGATCTAAATATGTATATGACAGGCTCATATAATCTGCTAACATCAATTGCCGATATGAAAATTTATGGAAGCCTTACTAAAAACATAACTACGGTATTCGGTAAAATTAAAAACGCATCTTTAAATACATTATTTAATACAATCCCAGGAATCAACGATGCAACAGAAAAATTGTTACTACAAGAAGATATTGGGAAAATTCCAAACATCAAAGATGCTACAAACATCTACAGAATATTTGCCGTTGACATCAACGGTGACATCAACGGCACAAATTACGTAAAAAGCTTCAGATGGGTTAAATAAACTTATTTTAAAAAATCTTTCCAATACGATTTAGATGAATCTTGTGGATGCTTATCAGACAATGCGAAATATGCACATACATATATTGAACCAGTATAACTACAATAATTTTTTAACTCGTTATCAGGAATATTTTCATCAGTAATCCCCCAAACATTATTTCCAATATATGGCTTTACATAACCATCATTTGTAAAAACAAATACAAACCAATCATACCCCCATTTATTAGGTCTAGCAGCACCATTTATATCAACACAAAGTTTTGGTCCCATCTGAACAGCAGTAGTTGCGGCATTATCAAAAGTTATAAAACGGCCATTAACATCTTTTGCAACACCGCTTTCATCACACGGTCTTCCTGTAGTATTTCCATTTAAATGCCTTGGTTCCAAATCACCCAAATTCCCTGTTCCAGAAGATACACCAATAATATTATCTGTTCCTTTTAAATAAGTTACAAATTTTCGTAATGAGTTATTAGAACGACCTTGATCATTTGCAACACTATAATCATATACAGACATATCATTATCAAACATAAATTGTCGTGACGCATTATTTAAATCACTATACATTTTTTTAAATTGAGAATGTAAAATCTGCTTTCTATAATTTGCAACTAATGATGGTAAAGTTAAAGCAGCAACAACTCCTATTATTCCTAAAGTTATTAGTACCTCTGCTAACGTAAATCCAAATCTGTCATTGCGAGACTTTTGTCGAAGCAATCCAGCTTTTATTTTTAATAATTGGCTGGATTCTTTCGGGCATGCACCCTCAGAATGACACCCTCTAAATCCTTGTGGAATAAGCCCTAAATTGCCCCCCCCCCGACATTCTCAAATCTTTTCATATTTCGCTCCTTTCTTTAATTGTTATAATTATAAAGTATCCTTTACATAAATTCAAGGGACAGGATCATAACCACCTTCATGATATGGGTGGCATTTGCAAATTCTTTTTATCCCAAGCCAACCGCCTTTTAAAACTCCATATTTTTCAATCGCTTGACGAGTATATTCTGAACATGTCGGATAAAACCGACATACAGCAGGCGTATGTTTTGAAATTTTCTGATATATTGATATTAAAAATAATATTATTTTTTTCATATTACTGATCCATAGCATAAGATTCACCAATAGAATCTATCGCCTCAACTTTAATATCCGTAATCAATTCTGAATAAGAAATTACAACAATAGTCGGAATATGACGTTCCAAAAGTTGATAAAGAGGTAAACGAATTCTTGGAGAACACAATATTACAGGCTGCTGTCCACATGCCTGATGAGCTCTCATTAATGTTGTAGCTGTTGTTTCAATTAATTCCTGAACCTGCATAGGGTTCAATAAAAACATTGTACCTAATTCTGTTCTTTGACAACTGTCATCAAGAGTTTTTTCCCACTCAGGAGAAAGAGTTAACGCATATAAAACTTTGTCATCACCAACATTAGATAAACATATTTGACGTCCTAATGCAGCCCTTAATCTTTCTGATAAAATGTCAGGTTCTTTTGAAAATCTTGCGTAATCACAAAGTCTTTCAAATACAAATATAATATCTTTTATAGAAACTTTTTCTCTGATTAAGTTTACAAATATTTTTCTTAAGTCACTTGTAGAAATAATTGTAGGAACAAGGTCATTTACCAATGTAGGATCTTGAGAACGAACAAGTTCCATAAGCTTCAATACATCAGTTTTTGTCATAACTTCATCAACGTGTTTTCTTACACATTCTTGCAAGTGTGTAACAATTACGTCAGTTGAGTCAACGGCAGTAACAGACCGAGCTGTTTTTGCATCCTCAGGAGAAATCCAATAAGCCTGAGTTTGATATGTAGGATCAATACCGATTATTGCGTCTTGAGGAACTTCTTTTTTCATCGCATCCCATTGATCAGCAATAACCATTAATTTACCAGGATAAACATACCCTGTTGCAACAGTATTTCCACGAATTGAAATCATATATTCATTAGCATCCAAAGCTGATGAATCCATAATTCTTATATTTGGCAGAATATAACCTAATTCATCTGTAACTCTTTGACGTAAAGCAGCAATCTTAGCTAGCAATTGACCTTCTTGATCAGGGTCAGCAATTACAAGTAAGTTAGAACCAACCTGCAAACTTAAAACATCGACACCTAAACGCTCGTACATTCTGTTCGGGTTCACAAGATCCTGCATATTTTGACGAACATTTTCTAATTGTCCCAATTGAGATTGAACATCAGCATTGATTAAAGTTGAGAAGCCTGCAATAAATAAACCTACTGCAAACATAAAGAATGGCAAAAATGGTAACCCTGTACCTTGCCAGAACCAAGTATGTCCTGTCACTGCTAAGAAAAATAAGAATATAGAAGCAAGGAACAATGCATTTGGTTTGCTTACAATTTGTCCTGTAACATCAGAACCTAAAGAATTAGCAGCAGATGAACGAGTCATAAATACACCTGCAGCAATAGACATTAATAATGAAGGTAATTGAGATGCAAGACCGTCACCAATAGTTAAAATTGTATATTTAGAAACTGCATCTGCAACAGGCATTTGGTTCATTAAACACCCGATACACAAACCGCCGATAATATTAATCAAAACAATGATGATACCAGCTATAGTATCCCCTTTTACGAATTTCATAGCACCATCCATGCTACCAAATAAGTTTGATTCTCTTTGTAAATCTTCACGTTTTTTAGTTGCTTCTTCTGGAGAAATTAATCCCGCATTGAAATCCGCGTCAATTGTCATTTGCTTACCAGGCATCGCATCTAAGGCGAAACGAGCAGCAACTTCAGCTATACGTTCAGCACCTTTTGTAATTACCATGAACTGAACAACTGTAATGATAAGGAAAATTACACCACCAACAATCATATTACCACCGGTAACGAATGTTCCGAATGCGTGAATTACCTCACCGGCTTCTCCTTTTGACAAAATCAATCTAGTAGAAGCAATAGATAATACAAGTCTAAACATTGTACCAATCAAAATAATTGATGGGAAAGATGCCAATTCCAATGTCTTTTTAACATACAAAGATATCATCAAAAGCACTACACCTAGTGCAATATTCAAACTTATACAAAAATTTACAACCCAGTTTGGAAGCTCAACAAGCAACAGAACAATAAGCAATAATACAAATATTGCCATAAAAACTTCACTTAAATTTGTTCCGCCTCCGCCTTGTGCCTGTTCCTGTGCCATTAAATTTCTTTTAAAGCCTCACTTATTACCGCCAACTGTGTTTCAATTGTAGCATCAATAACACCGTTTGTTGTAGTTACCATACAACCACCTTCCATTATTGATTCATCTGGTACAATTAAAACTTTTGCATCAAGTCCTACAGTCCCCATAACATTAGGAATTTCTGATTTTAACAAAGAAACCTGAGCCGGATTAACTCTAAGAGTAATTTTTGTTTCTTCTTTAGATAATCCTTTCAAAATTTCCATTATATTATCAATAATAATTGTAGGATCTTGCTGTAATTCTTTTTTAATAATTTTTTGTGCAATTTCAACGCTTATTTCTAAAATATCAGGAGCTATGTATTCAAATACCTCTTGTTTTGCGCCAGCAAATGATGTAATCGCATTTTTTACATCTGCAATATCAGCTTTTGCTTGCATTAATCCTTCTTGGTAACCTTCTTTTGCAGCAGCTTCTTTGATATTTTGAGCTTCTTCCCTTGCACGAGAAATAAGGTTTCTGTCATCAATTCTTCGGAAACCTCGCCTTCTATCGCCACGTCTACGCTCTTGACGTTGTTTGAAATCTATATTATCAAGATTAAAAAGATCTATTTTTTCTTCTTCAACCTTGACTTCAGGCTCTTTTTGAACCTGCTCTTCTTTAATTTCCTCCACCGGTCTGCCGGACTTCTTTTTTATAATCATGATTAACTATATTATACACTATCCTCTAGGTGTGTGGCAATAATATTTGCAACTTTTGGAGAAATTTCATAGTAATCTCCCTCTAAAGCACTAAATACAAACCTTTTAACCTTTGCACGTTCGGTTCTTAATGTTTGTTCAAGTTGTGATTTATCTAAATATTGTGAAACATTTTGAATTTTTGAAATAATTTTAGAAGGAGTTATATTCTGATTTGCAAGAGGCAAATTAGTTTTAATTTCCTGAAGACATCTCAACGCAACACCAGGATCAACCTTTGTTCCTAAATCAGGCATTCCCATAAATTTTATGACAGATTGTGCATCTTCAGGATTAAATTTATTCAAAATTGTCTGAACTTTTTCCTGACGCATCTTTTGGAACAACATTGCTAAAGTTGCTAATTTCAACACTTTTGCATCTGCACCTAAAGGCATTGCTCCGCTTCCAACAGGCACATTTCCTCCTTGAGGTACAGGAGGTGCAGGATTCCCAGCTGCTTGGGCTTGAGCCTGAGCTTGTTCTGCTTGAGCCTGTTGTTGCATCATTGCATCTATATTTGACTGACTTGCTGCTTTTTCCATTAACCCTTGATCAATCAAATTTTTATCTTTTAATTCAGAAATACAATCTAGGTAAGTCTTTTTTACATGATGCTCAATTAATTGCAAACATTGATCTTGTGGAAGTCCTTGGTGAAATGCATTTTTTGCTATTTCAAAAATTGTATACGCAATTTTCTGCATAATTGGATCCCAATATTGTTGAGGGATTCCGGAACGAATCAAATCAACAGATTTATGAAAAGACCATTCTGCAATAATTTGCGTAATCATAACAGCCTGATCTAGATTAAAGCCTAAAGATTCATCATCATAAAGAGCTTGCCCTGCAACTGTGGAAAAATTCAATAAAGTATTAGCAACATAATTTTTTTGGTTATCATTAAAATCAGGCGGAATTAATTCTAGTGCCTGTTGAGCTAAATTTTGGGCGAACCCTTTGTAATCAAAACCTTGTATTGCCATTACTTATTTAACCTTGTTCAATCCAACTTTTTATCTTTTCACCAGCTTCATCATCATCAGCATTAGATAACTCTGCAGACAAATTAGACAATGTATCAGCAAGCTGTGCTGGATTTTGCTGCTGAATATAACCTCTCTGCTGTTGTTCTACAAGCCCTTGTGCTAATTCGGACTGTCTTTCTGTCAATTGAGCAGCTCTTTGATTAATATCAGATAATTGTTGTTCTTGTTGAGCTGTTTTTTGTCTTAACATTTCAACTTCACGTCTGTTTGCTTCTTGGACTTGTTGAACTTTATTTGATACAGCCTTAAACACAATTATCAAACCGATTGCACTTAAAGCTATTGCAAGCCACCATGGATTCCCTGTTTCATCAGGTTTTGGTAAATTTGCAGGTCTATCAGAAGCTAAATATGGATCTGTAGAATCAGAAAATGCAATTGATACATTATCAGGGTTTACTTTTGGACTTGCAGCTTTTGCAATCAATTCTTTTAGTTCTTCCAAAGTTGTATTTGCTGGTAGTGCATTTTTATCCAATGTAACAGCTATTGAAATATCTTCAACAACACCTGGTTTAATATATTCATTTGTTTGAGTTTTTGTAACTCCATATTGAGTTTCTCTAGCTGTACGAGAATAATTTCTATTTTGAGAAGAATCAGATGTTCCGTTAGGAAGCCCGTTTGGAAGATATACACTTACTGCATTAACATTTTTATTAGAATCATTTGTTCTATCACCTAAACCTTCAGAAAATGTTTGCTCTGTAACTGATGCTTTTCTATTTGGATCATAATCTATTGTATATTTCTCAACAGGTGCTTGACGCAAAAATGTACTTACTGTTGCAACATAATTACCTTGACCAATAAGTCTATCTAACTGTTGATTTACTTTTGAAGTCATATACTTATCATTTTCTTCCAAGCGTTGAAGCATTTCATCTTCAGCATCCATAATACTATGATAAGTATTACCGTTAGTATCAGTAATTGCAATATTTTCTGCAGTTAATCCTGTTACACTACCTAATAAAAGATTTGTAATAGCTTTTACTTTAACTTGATCTAATCGAGTTTCTTTATCACCTTTAGCCAAAGTAATTTGAACAGTTGCAGTTACAGGTTTTTGCATTGATGTGAACATTGTCTGTTCCGGAATCGAAATAAATACTGACGCATTTTCAATTCCATTAATTCTTCTTATTAATCTTGATAACTCTCCATTAATTGCTCTTGATAATCTAATTTTTTTATCTTCTTTGGTTGATGTGAAATCACCTTTGTCAAAAATTTCAAGACCAACATTTTGATCCATTAGACCACTTTGTACTATTTGAATTAATGCTTGATCTCTGTCTGTTGTATAACAAGCTTTTCTACCAGTTTTACAATCACCTTTTTTCAAGTACAAAATAGATTTTGTACCATCTAATCTTCTACTTACAGCAATATCATACTTTGCAAGTAACGCCTGAATTTCAATAGCTTTACCTGCATTATCAGTAGTCAACAAATCAACATCAGCCTTTAATGGTTCTCCTGTAATTTCAGTACCATTAGAGGGTTTACTTGATGAACTTACAATTCCTATTGTAACAAACAATGCCAATATTAATACTACAGCACCAATTACTCCATATAATAAAGGCTTATTCTCAAGTATTTTCTGAAAGTCCATTCTTCTCCCTCTTTGAAAGCATTAATTATTTAATTTATTCCAAGTCTGTTTTTATCTATATTTTATTTATTTTATACCTGAATTTGCATAACTTTGTCGTATGCTTGAATAACTTTACCTGTAAGCTGTGTTGCAACATTAATACTAATTTCTGATTTTGCCATAGCTGTCATTACATCGTGAATATCAACATTACCACTACCAGACATTACATCTTTTAACAAATTATCAGGAGCATTCAACTCTGTATTAAGATTTTCAACCAATCCTGACATTACTTGTTTAAAATCAGGAGATGCTTGATCTTCTACTCGCGAAATTCTAGCAGAAGGCATATTTCCTAAGCCTGTATCCAACTTTGTATGTTGAATTCTACCTGCTAAATCATATTGCGGATAAAAGCTGTTATACATTATTGCCTGCCTTTCTATATCTATAATAGCGTATATTTTTAAAATTTATACACATAACAGGCAAAAATCATCCAAATTCAGTAGGAAAATCACTAAATTTAAACTAAATTTACTACCTGTCTTGCATGGCTTTAATGATTTTCAGCAAAAAATCAAGATTTATTTAATCTTCTTCCAATTCTCTTCTAATATCATCTACTGTCACATGAAGAATTGGGGAATTTTCATCTTTTCGCAAAACTACATTTGTAATCCCAGATTGTACTATAAATCTTTTACACAAAATGCAAATAAAATTGTGTCCCCAAATATACATTGTAGCACCTTTGCATCTATCTTGCCCTGCTTGAATTATAGCGTTTTGTTCTGCATGAATTGATCTACAAGTTTCATATCTTGTCCCAGATGGAATATTATGTTTAATTCTATAACATTCGCCTCTTTCATAACAAGATTCGACTTTCGATGGAGTTCCGTTATAACCTGTTGCCTTAATTTTTTTATCATCACCAACAATTACAGCTCCAACTTGTGCTCTTATACAATTAGATCTGCTTGCACAGGTCTTTGCCAAGTCTAAAAAATAATCTTCCCATGATTTAATTTCCATATTCTTTCCTCCGAGATTATTCTAGTATAAAATAATACCCCTTGCAAATAATCTTTTATATTATATTATGAGGTTATGCTTAATCTATTTAAGAGAGGCTCATTGAAAACTATTGATAAAGTTTCTTTAGACAAAGAAATTGAAAATTATAGTTTGAGCGGTGTTACAGGTGATGAAAAAGGATTAATAATTTCTCTTACATCTTTCCCCCAAAGAATGTATGAAATTCACTATACTCTTTATTCATTACTCACACAGACCGTAAAACCTGCAAAAGTTATTCTATGGTTAGGAATAGAACAATTTCCAAATAAAGAAAAAGATATTCCTGAAAAAGTTTTAAAACTAAAAGAAAATGGACTGACAATAGGCTGGTACAAAAATCTTCGTTCTTATACCAAATTAATTCCAGCATTAACCAATTATCCAAATAATATTATTGTTACAGCAGATGATGATATTTATTATGAAAATGATTGGCTTGAAAAATTGATCAAAAGCTATGAAGAAAATAAAGATTGCATTATCTGCCATAGAGCACATAGAGTTAAAATAAAAAAAGATGCTCTTGCTCCTTATAAAAAATGGCCTAAAAAAATAAAAGGAGGAAAAGCCTCTTATATGAATTTCTTAACAGGAGTAGGCGGTGTTTTATACCCTCCAAACTGTTTATACAAAGATATTTTAAATGAAGAACTATTTATGGAATTAGCGCCAAAAGCAGATGACGTATGGTTTTGGGCTATGGCTGTTTTAAATCATACAAAAATTCTTGTAGTTAAAGATTGGATTAGAGAATTAACATATGTTAACCCCGAAAGAGAAAGAGGGTTAACAAATGAAATTACATTATTTTCATCTAACAAAAAAGGCGGAAATGATTTACAAATCGAAAACGTTATAAACCATTATCCGCAAATATTAGAAATTTTAAAAGAAAAAATTTAATTACTGTCTGTAATTTCTGATACCAGTTGTAATCATAGCAATACCATATTTATCACAAACTTCAATAAGTTTCTGATCTTTTATTGCTCCTCCTGGTTGAATTATTAAGCTTATTCTTCCTTGAATTGCAGAATAAATACAGTCCTCGGCAGGCAAAAAAGAATCCGAAGCCAATACAGCTTCTTTTGAACCATCACAAGCATAATTCAAAGCCCATTCTACTGCTGACAAAGCATTTGTTTGACCTTGAGCAATAGCAACTGATTTAAAATCTCGAGCGATTACAACGGAATTAGTCTTAGCATGTTTAACAACTTTCCAAGCAAAAATTGCATCTTCAATTTGTTCTGCTGTTGGTTTTTCTCTTGTTACAACTTTAAACATATCTTTATCTAATTCACTATTATTTCTATCTTGAACTAAAGCTCCAAAAGGTGTCAATATAACTTCTTCAACTGTTAATCTTCTATAATCCTTTAGTGGAGTATTTAATTTTACAAGCTTAATTTCTGAATTATCACTAAATAATTCTAAAGCTTTTTCATCATAATCTGGAGCAACAACAACTTCTACTGCCATTGAATTTAAGTGCTTAGCAACTTCCTCATCAACTGTTTTTGAAAAACCAACAGTTCCATAAAAAGAACTTACAGGATCGCAATCAAAAGCTTTTGTATAAGCTTCATATAAAGATCGGCCTAAAGCAACCCCACAAGGTTTTGTATGACGAATAATTGAAACACAGTTAACATCATAAAACTCACTTATCAAATTAGTAGCTTCTGTGACATTTAAAATATCATTAAATGTTAATTCTTTACCATTTACAACTTCATAATCAACCATTCTGTCAGTTTTATAAATAGCTCCTTTTTGATGAGGATTTTCGCCATATTTCATATCTTTTAATTTTTCAAAATTAAAAGTTTTAAACGGTTTTTCAC
This sequence comes from Clostridium sp. CAG:768, assembly GCA_000437435.1. Classification (GTDB taxonomy): domain Bacteria; phylum Cyanobacteriota; class Vampirovibrionia; order Gastranaerophilales; family Gastranaerophilaceae; genus Stercorousia. Next base: position 116,510 of record FR899629.1, read on the forward strand.
CAGTTTGTTCTGCTAATTTTGAACAAATTAATCTATCATAATTTGCTGTAAAATTGAAAGCTTTAACTGCTAATTTTAACCTTCCGAAATCATTTGCATTTAATGCTACATAATAATCGACTTTATCAACTATTACTGTTACGTTTTTATAATTTTTAGCTCCTGCTCTTAATATTGCAACACCTGCAATATCAATTTTACTAAGAACTTCATCTGCATCTGCTGATTCAAATGAAATTTTTTCAAATGGACAAACATTCACTACTACCATATCAAAAGATTTAATAGCAAGTCTTTCTAATTCATTTAATTCTCGAGAATCAGAACTATTAGCTAAAATACCAGCAAGAATAGTTTCGTTCATTGCTGCAAAATCTTTTGATAAAAAACCTAATGAATTTGAAAATTCAGCAATATCTATTACATCAACATCCGCACCTTTCAAAAATTCATAGGTATCTCCACCTGCAACAATCTCATAATCAAACTTTTCTACTAAATTTTTAGCGAAATCAATTAACCCAACTTTGTCATACACACTAATAAAAGCACGTCTTTTCATATACTACCCTCAATTTCAATATAATTTTTTATTATAACACTATTATAAAAAATTGATATTTTCTTAGCATTTCGTAACTATTCGTTGATTTTCTTGAAATTATTTCTTTGCTATATTATAATTAATCAATGAAAGAGGGTAATGATGGTAAGTAATAGAATAACAGAAGGCGTAGGGAAAAAGATAGTTGAAGCCCTAAAAAAACAATCAGATATCGAAATTCAAAATGTTGTAGAAAATCCTGTACCTGTTGTTGACGAACAACAAGCTTTAAATAATGAACCTGAAATAGAATACACAACAGAACAAGAGGATAATTTTGATTCTCAACCAAATCAAGAAGAACAAGTTGAATTTGAACAAAATGAACAATTTGAATCTGAAAATGATTTTTCTAATCAAACTATCCAATCTTTTACACAACCATCAATACTCACTCCACCACCAATTATGGAAAAAGATAATTTTGCAAGCGATTTAGAAGGTTTTGAAATCCCTACAAATATTGCCGTTTTAAAACAATTAATCAACCAACTCCCAGCTGGAGTTTCAAAACAAACCGGTGCACAAATTATCAAACAAACAATGGAAGCCCTTGGTATTTCAATGAAAAGCGTTCTTCAAGAAGCTCAACAAGTACAGGAAAGCCTCAACAATTCAGCAAGAGAATGCCAAACTTCCATAATGGAATATAAAAAACAAATTAATGTACTTGAAAAACAATCTCATAAACTGCAAAGGCAATATGCAGCTCTAAATGATATAATAAGTTTATTTATTCAAACAAATATCTAAAAAAACGGCTTTTAAAAGCCGTTTTTTTATCTATATGTAAATGAACTTTGAATATTTTTATCAATCATACCCAGACAAGATTGATATTCTGCATCTATCATCTTTAACCTAGATTGATATTGCAACATTTGCATATCCAATTTCTGTTCCAAAACCTTTAATTTCGCTTGCCGTTGCTGAAGCATTTTTGTAGTTGGGGACTCTGGATCATAATCATTACCAACTTGCATCAAATCACTTACAGATTGAGACAAACCCATTTTCGTCTGAGTAATTAACTGGATTTTATATTCCAAGTCCAATCTTTGTTGTTGAAGATATAATAATCTGATTTGTGAGGTAATTAATCCCATTTTTATCTACCTTTACCTTGTTTCATTGAGGTGACTACCCCTCAAGAAAGTGTGCTGATTATTTTCTGCAATCAGCTGTTCCATTTTTTGAAACTGATGACGGTGATAATTTAATCTGTATTGTGCCATCTTTCGTTTCTTATTCATTGTTAAGAATTCTTTTATTCCTTCAACAAATGAATTTGACATAGCTTTTATAGGATTTTTCCTTATCAGGAAATTTTTTGAATATAATAAGAAGTCTATTAATCTTTTTATATTCATTTCTAAAGTATCACGAAGCATTTTTCTCCTTACACTTTAGACCTACATGTATATTAAAACAATCTACACTCAAATATTGCCATGCAAATGGATATTTGCTTAACATGTCTTAATCTTTTGTAGTCTATAGTTATTCATTCTTTTTCTATAACGGATAAATTGATTAAAAACTTTAACTAAAATAAAAAACTTGTAAAAAAATTTTACAAGTTTTGAATAGCTTTACTATCACCATCGATAGATTCTTTAAGCATCTTTTTAACAACATCGCCCTGTGTATCGAGCATCTTACAAACTGTTTCAATATTTCGGACTTTATTTGATAATATAGTATCAGCATTAGCTGTAATATTACCTGTTACATTTTGATAAGCAGCTAAAGCAGCAGAAGAAGTACCTTGCATCAAGTTTCCCATAACAATTGCAGGCAAACCATATTCCCCTAAATAAGGAGCAGCAGCTTGCATAATACCACCCCAACCAGAAATTACACCAGCGATAGGTAATACTATATTCTTCATTGAAAAACCATAGCCATTAGCAGCACCAAGGCCATAAGCAGCAGCACTTGCTACATCTGCAATACCTCCAACACCTGATGCATAACCAGTAGCTACACCAGATTCAGTTCCCCATCCACTTACAATTGATGAAGCTGCACCTGTGGCATAACCATCTAGCCCCCAAGATACAGGAGCTGCTCCTGATGGGAAACCTGAATAATTATATAAGGAATCTATCCCGTAAGAAGATCCTCCATTAAATTTTGAAGCATAAGAAGTCCCCGGAATATTCATAGATTCAGAAGCACCAAATACAGTTGCAAATGAAGATGGTGCAAACAAACTTGCTAAATTATATAAAAAACCACCAGTTGCACCAAAACCGGAACCTAGCCCATTACCAGAAACTGTTAAATCTCTTAATTGATCATAAGTTTCCCATAATTGAGCTTTTGCATCTCCACTTGCTGAACCAAATTTATTTGCTATTACTAAGTAACTATCATTTTTATAAGCCATTTGAACCTCTTATATATTATTCGAATGTTTTGAATGTAGACTCAATATTCTTATCAATTACTTTTTTAACAGATTCCATTTCTGTTTGTAAAGCTTCTTGTTCTGTATCTAACTGTCTTAATCTTAATTCAAGAGTTCTATCTTGTTCTTGGATTTTTTCTGTTTTTGCATTGATATCTGCAATTTTCTTTTCGTATACTTGCATATCATAATTATATTGATTCATTGCATCATTATATGCATTTTCATCAGTTATAGTTTCTGTATTCAAAGCATAAGTTGCTGTAGAATCTTCAAATCTAATTGATTGAGGACGACCTGAATCATCTAAATCTACAAAAGCTTTTTCTGTAGTTTCGATTTTTGTTTTTACATTTTCTGCATAATATGAAGTTAGTTTCCCTTGATTTTCTGTAGGTTTTGTAGGATCAGGAGCTGTAATAGCTGCAGAAGTTAAATCTTCTAATGAAGCAAAATAAGTTCTTCCTTGATATTGCCAAGTATAGATATTATCAGAAGATGCAATATTTTCATCAGGGAACTGTTCACAAATTTCTTCATAAGCAGCTTTTTGGTTCGGATCAGTCGGATCATATTTTGAGACTTCACAGTTCCCTACATATGTTGGAACTCCAGATTCAACTGAATAATTTTTAGCATCACCAGTACCAGCAACTGCCTTATCCAGTTCAGTTTTTGTTGTAAATTTCATACTACCATCAGTATCAGTATATACAAACAAATTATCTAAATCCTCATTTTTTAAATCAGGATAATCTTCACATATTTTTTCAAAATTATCTCTTTGATCTTTATTTAACGGATCATATTTATTAACAGTGTTACCACCTACTGTATATGTATCACTAGCACCATCATAAGCAACATCACCCTGTACGATATTACCAGATGATCCTTTAGTATCTAAAACAACTTGAGGATTTGCTTTATTTGTCCTAATTCCAGTATATACATCTGAATAATGATAATGAGTCACAATATAATTATAATTAGGGTCATCTGTAATCTCTGTCATACTAGTAATTGTTTCATCATAAGTTCCCTCAGTATATGAATACTGTGTTGTAGTATAATCCTGTGTACTAGGAGCTGTTGGAACTTCAAGAGCTAAAAGTTCATTAAAAGTATTAGCACTTTGATTTGCTAGTGCTGTACGTGCCTGATTTATCTGTTGACCTTCATATTCAACGTTAGTTTTTCTAGCTGTTAAACCTAAATATCTTGCTTGTGAAGCTGCCATACCCATAGGGCTACTCTCCTCTTAAAATTACTACCTTACAATTAGTCTTATAATAATGTTTCAAAAAAAGTCAACATTACTATAAAAATTATACGGTATTAATTTAAAAATATATATAGAAATAGTTGTAAAATCATACATTTGAATGATAAAAATTTGAAAATTTCGCATAAAAAAAGTAGAGTCCCCTAATCAGGACTCCACTTTTCTACTAAATAAAACTATTCTTCAGTTTGTTCAGAATCACTTGAACCAATTTTTTCTTCATTTACAGTCAAAGCAATACGTTTATCTGTAGGATTAAATTTTAAGATGTAAGTATCTATTTTATCACCTACCTGCAAAATACATTCTTTTTGGTTTTGTAATTCAACAACTTCTGCATGAGGTAAAAGAGCTTCAACACCAGGGAACACTTCTACAAAAGCTCCAAAATGTTTAATTCTTGTAATTGTACCTTCTACCTTATCGCCTTCTTTAATTTGTTTTTCTGCTTCTAACCATGGATCTGGTTCCAAATTTTTCAAACTTAAAGATACTCTTTGTTTATCATGATCAACGGCAATAACTTCAACATCAATTTTATCACCAACATTCAAAATATCAGTAGGATGATCAATCCATCTCCAAGATAATTGAGAAAGTGGTAATAGACCATCAATACCGCCTAAATCAATAAAAGCACCAAAATCAGTAATTCTCACAACATCACCTTTTACAATTTGACCAGGTTCAATTTGAGAGAAAACATTTTTTCTTGCTTCTACTGCACTATCTTCATAAACTTTTTTATTTGAAAGAATGAAATTATTTTGTTGAGGATCAAGAGTTAAAATTTTCAACTCAATTTTTCCGCCAACTTCTAATTCATTTTCTTTAACTCTTAATTGAGAAGAAGGAACAAAACCTCTAACACCTGAAATATCTACTAAAACACCACCCTTAACAATACCTGCAATTGTGCCAAGAATTGTTTCATCAGCTTCTTTAGCTTTTTCAAGTTCTTTCCAAGCATAAGCAAGATCAACTTTCTTTCTTGAAAGTAAGAATTTTCCATCCTCATCTTCTTCTCTAATGATTAAGAATTCATATTCTTCACCTTTTTTGAACTTGTCTTCAACATTTTCATCTTTATCAACAGCTTCACGAGTTGGAACAACTGCTATAGTTTTAGCGCCAATGTCTACCATTACTCCTTGACTGTCATAACCACAAACGATGCCTTTTACTAAATCACCTTTTTGAAACTTGTAATCATATTGTTTCAATAATTCTTCAAAATCTAACTCACTTGATGTCATTTTTACTCCAATTGTCATACGACACTAATCTGTTACTATTGTGACTATTGTAGCAAATTATTAAAAATTTGTAAAGATTTTTGTAAATTCTTTTAACAATTTTAATAGCACAATACACGTGAGATGTTACCCTCTCACGTGTCATATATGCTTACGAGTTCTATGCTTTCAGAGATTTTATTAACTCTGAAATAGTATTTTCTTGAATTTCAATCTCTGAAATTCTTGCTTTTGTTTGTTCTATTAGCTCTTTAGGGGCATTTGCAACAAACTTAGGGTTATTAATTCTGCCTAATAGAGATTTCTTTTCAGAAGTAAGTTTGTCCAATTTCTTTTGCTGACGAGCTACTTCAGCATCCAAATCAATTAAATCTGCAAGAGGTAATATAATTTTTGAAGCAGAAACAACTGCTGTAGCACTCTTTGGAGGTACTGGAGCATTCATATCTGCATAAGAAATATTTTCAACTCTTGCTAGACGTTTAATATAAGCTTCAATTTCTTCAAAAATTGGTTTTTCATCTTTTTCAGCTCTGATTTCGATATCACATTTAATTGAAGGTGAAATATTGAAACTTTGACGAACATTACGCAATGATGTAATTGTTTCAAATACAAGTTCCATTTCTTGAGCTTCTTTAGGGAATTCCAATTCTTCTTTAAATGTTGGGAATTCTGCAACAATTAAAGCTTTAGTTTCAGTTTCTTTTGGTATTAATTGCCATACTCTTTCAGTAATATGAGGCATTACAGGGTGTAACATTCTCAATGACATATCAAGAACATATCTCAATACACGCTGCGTATTTGCTTTTAACCCAGCATCTTGAAGTTGAATTTTAGCAATTTCAACATACCAATCACAATATGAATTCCAGAAAAAGTCATATAATACGTGAGCAACTTCACCGATTCTGAATTCTTTAATATTATCATTTACTTCTTTTGCTGTTTTATTTAACTTATCCAAAATCCATTTATCAGCAATTGTCAAATTATCAAAATCAATATCTTTATTATCAACACCATCAAGATTCATCAATACAAACCTTGAAGCATTCCAGATTTTATTAGCAAAGTTTCTGCCATATTCAAATCTTTCTTCACTCATTTTGATATCTTGACCGCCATATGTACATAAAGAAGTCATTGTAAATCTTAGAGCATCACAACCGTATTTATCAATAATTTTAACAGGATCAATTGTATTGCCTTTAGATTTAGACATTTTTTGACCTTTTTCATCTCTGATAAGACCGTGAATATATACAGTTGAGAATGGAGCTTTTCCTGTAAATTCCAATCCCATTGTGATCATTCTTGCAACCCAGAAGAAAATAATATCAAAACCAGTTACAAGAGTTGTAGTAGGATAGAATTTTTTGAAATCCTCGCTTTCAGTATTTGGCCAACCCATAGTAGAAAATGGCCATAATCCAGATGAGAACCAAGTATCAAGCACATCTGAATCTTGTGTATAATTTTCTGGATCAGGATTTTCTTTTGCAACAACCATTTCACCAGTTTCATTATGATAATAAGCTGGAATTTGGTGTCCCCACCATAATTGACGAGAAATACACCAATCACGAATATTTTCCATCCAACCTAAATAGTTCTTTTCCCATCTATCAGGAACAAATTTTATTCTACCGTCTTTAACAGCTGCAATAGCTTCTTTTGCAAGAGGTTCCATTTTAACAAACCACTGTTCAGAAAGTAACGGTTCAATAGTAGTTCCGCAACGTTGACATTTTCCAACATTATGTTCGTGATCTCTTGTTCTTAATAAGAAATTATTATATGAAAGCATTCCAATAATTTTTTCTCTAGCTTCATATCTATCAAGACCATGTAATTCTTGAGGAACCTGACCGCAAGCCTTCATAGTACCGTCATTATTAATAACCCAGATTGGAGCTAATCCATGACGTTTACCTACTTCAAAGTCATTCGGGTCGTGAGCCGGAGTAATTTTTACTGCACCTGTTCCAAAATTCTTATCAACATATTCATCAGCGATAATAGGAATTTCTCGACCTGAAAGCGGAATAATAACAGTTTTTCCGATTAATTCCGAATATTTATGATCTGATGGATGAACAGCAATTGCAACATCACCAAAAATTGTTTCAGGACGAGTAGTAGCAACAATAATTGCACCACTTTCACCTTTTAATGGATAAGAAATTTCCCACATATGTCCTTGTTCTGTTGCGTATTCTGTTTCAACATCAGAAATTGCACTATTACAACGAGGACACCAGTTAACAATATATTTTCCTTTATAAATTAAACCTTTTTCGTAAAGCCTTACAAAAACTTCTTTTACAGCATCAGAACAACCTTTATCAAATGTAAAACGTTCTCTTGAGCGATCAAAAGAAGCACCCAAGCGTTTACATTGGTCTAAAATTGCAGACTTATGTTCATTAGCCCATTTCCAAGTTTCTTCCAAAAATTTTTCACGGCCTAAGTCGTAACGAGAAAGACCTTTTTCACGAAGCATTTTCTCAACAACATTTTGAGTTGCAATTCCAGCATGATCTGTACCTGGTAACCAAAGAGTTTCATAACCTGCCATTCTATGATAACGAGTTAGAATATCTTGCAAAGTTTCATCCAATGCGTGTCCCATATGCAAAACACCAGTAACATTTGGTGGTGGAATTACAATTGAATATGGCGGTTTTTGGCTTTTTGCATCAGCCTTGAAATATTCTCCGTCTTCCCAGAATTTATAAATTTTTTCTTCTGTTTCTTTTGGGTCATAAACTGTGGGTAAATCATCAATTTTAGTTGCTGTCATATAAAAATCCCTCTTATTTTTTTCGTATGACATTAGAATATCACAAAAAGGGATTTTTTTAAACAAATTATTTCCATTCAGAGGAAATATCTCGTCTTCGATAATCCATATTACCATTTACAATTACCCAAGCTGTGCAAGCTGTTCCATTCTTATTAGATGTATCTTTAAACTTACAACTACTACCGTAAACAGACTTATAATCAACCATACCTGCAGGAACTATACCTCCTTTTGTAATAACAAAATCAAAAAAATCAACTCCTGCTTGGTTAGGAGCACTATACCCATTAATATCTACGTGTATTATTCCACAAGTATTTAAATAATGCCCTTGATGGTTAGCACTATAATCTAGCTTACATCCACTTCCTGCACTCCAAAAAATAAAAGAGACACCATTCGCTAAAATTCCTTTTGCATAAACTGGATGCGTACTTGGTTGCCAAGCATATACAGGATTATTCAAAGCTTTATATTTTCCATCATAAAAACACCCTGCGTTTGTCTTACATTCTCTCACTTTTAATAAGTATGGTCTAAAATAGTCGTATAACTCTAGAGCACCACTAGCACTATCTTGAGTTCCTATATCCCAACTTTCAATTGGTCCATTATCAGATACTGCTCGCAAATAAGCTTGAGAAAATATTGAATATACATTTTTCAATCGAGTCACAGCAATTTTTTCTTGTTGTTTTTGTATTAAAGTTGGCAATGTCATTGCTGCAACTATACCTATTACACCAAGTGTTATCAACACTTCTGCTAAAGTAAAAGCTTTTTTAATTTTATAGTGATGTTCCATATCACCATTATAACAACATTTATTATTTTGGCAAGAGTTAAAAATGCTTGATACAGCTAAAGAATTGCCCCCCCCCCGAGAACTACGTGCGTAGACAAACCAACACAATTACCCGGTAATTTACAAGACTTCTGCGCTTGTTCTGCCTGAAATCTTTTCATATTCTGCTCCTTTCTCTTTTTTATTATTATACACAATTCTCCATAAAATATCAATAAAAAAGGCGATGACGAATCATCGCCTTTTTTTTATTCTACATAATTTACGCTTTTGGAATAGAATTAGCAATAATTTCCATTTCATCCAAAGATGCATATACAGCGTGACATCCGCAATCTACATACAAGATTTGACCTGTTGTACCAGTAGATAAATCAGAAGCTAAGTAAAGACCTGCTTTACCAACATCTTCCAATGAAACATTTCTTCCAAGAGGAGCTTTAGCAACTGCAGCTTTAAGCATTTTATCAAATCCAGAAATACCTTTAGCAGCAAGAGTTTTAACAGCTCCAGCTGAAATACAGTTAACTCTAACACCTTTTTTACCTAAGTCAGCAGCTAAATATCTCATTGAAGATTCTAACGCAGCTTTTGCAACACCCATTACATTGTAGTTAGCTACAACATATTCTGAGCCTAAATATGTTAGAGCAAATACAGAAGCTCCTTCATTTAAAATAGGTTCAGCATGTTTACATAATGAAATTAAAGAATAAGCACTTACACCTAATGCTAAATCCCAACCAGCTTTTGATGTATCAATAAATCTACCTTGTAAATCTTCTTTAGCAGCAAAAGCAACCGCATGGATTACAAAGTCTAATTTTCCATATACTCTTTCACATTCTTTGAATACAGCTGCAACTTCATCTTCTTTTGTTACATCACAACTCATAATAACTTTAGCATTCATATCTTCAGCTAAAGGTCTTACACGTTTTTCCATTGCTTCACCAGCGTATGTAAAAGCAATATCAGCACCTGCTTCAAAAAGTTGTTTAGCGATAGCATAGGCAATTCCATGAGTATTAGATACTCCGAAAATAACACCTTTTTTACCTTCCATTAGTTTCATAATTATTTCTCCCTCTTTAAATGAACTAAAATACTAGATTAATTCTAACAAAAAAATATTATTAAAGCAAACATTTTAAATTGTTAACAATTGTAACAACATGCAAACATGCTGAAATCAAGTAAAACAGGAAGTTTTTATATATTTAAGAGAGATTAATAAGCAGGAGAGCTATGAGCGTTTCAAACGTATACAATCAAGGCAAAATAAACGCAATAAAGCTGAACCTTGGAACTCAAGCCAAGAAAGCGTCAGCTAATAAACCTGCATATATGCAAATGACAGGCTCTATTTTTGATGCACCTGGCGCAAAAAACTCCGCATCTGCGACAGCAAATTCTCTTAACGATTTAAACACAAGTAGAAGTTTAAGTGAATTAAATGCTTCAGGAGAAACAACCGGAAGTAGCAAATCTTCAACAGAAGATATTAAATCTATTGATAATGCTGCTGACGGCAAAGCTGCTGCTGCTAGTGCAGAAAGCAGTGCAGATGAAGTTGAAAGCTTAACAAAAGACACTCAAAATGATCAAAAAACTGTTGAAAAATTTGATTCTGATGCTCAAAAATTAGATAAACAAATTGAAAAAGATGATAAAAAATTTAAAACACAATTAAAAAAACAAGAAAATGATTTAAAAAAAGATAATCAAAAATTACAAAAATTAGTAAAAGAAACAGAAGAAACACAGACAGAAGTTGAAAATGCACAAAATGAATTGGATTCATTACTAGGCTCTGCATCTTTTTCTATTAATAGAGATCCAAATAGCGGGGATACTTCAAATCCAAATCAAGACAGAATTAATGAATTACAAACTATAATTGGTTCAAAAGTAACACTTTTACAAAGTAATGGTCAACAAATTTATTCATTACAAAGAAGTTCTTCAAGAACTATAACTAAAATGACAAAAACTAATGCAAACTATGTAAAAGTTAACCAACAAAATTCTAAAGCAATAACTCAAAATCAATCTAAAACAGACAAAGTTATAGAAACAGCAACATCAATTGAACAAATAAGTGCTCTAGTTTCCCAAACAGGTCAAGCCGTAAATTATGCGGGTAAAGGCTTAATAATTCTTGGACGATCAATGTCTGCAACACCTTTTACCACAGCAGTAGGTAGTGCATTAATCGCTACAGGCCAAGTTATGCAAAAAGTCGGAACCGTTGTAGAAATGGTCGGAAACTACGGACAAACTGCAGCAAATATTACTAAAACTGCTGCATACGCAGCTGATGGAAACTTAGCAGGAGCATTAACAAGTGCAGCAAGTGCAGTACAAACAGGTTCAGCAGCGGTTAAATCAACTAAAAATTTAGGTAATACATTTGAAAAAATAAATGAACAAGCAAATCAAGCAACTCAAAAATTAACAGCAGATAGAGTTGCAAGACAAACAGTCAATGATACCATTAAGAAAGATGGCATGGAAGGCCTTGGCGGTATGAGCACTAAACAAGCAAGGAAATCTACAGCCGCAAAACTTCAAGCCCAAATGGCAAATGGAACAATTTCTACAGATGCAAAATGGGCAAAAGGACAATTAAATGACTTATCAGAACAATTAACAAGTGTTTCTCATAATGGTACAAGTATTGCTCAACAAGCTTTAGATAGTAGTAAGACTCAATTTGCAGATGCTGTTACATCTGCCGGAGGAACTATAAAAGATGGAGTTGTCGGAGGACTTGACAGGAAAACGAAAAAAGCAATAAATGAACAGGTTAAGACCGGATTTACAAATACAGCAACAAACACAGTCAAATCAAGCAAAAAATTTGACTGGGGCAAATTAGCAAATGGATTACAAGCAACTGCAGCAAAACTAGGATCTCAAAACACTCAACAAACTGCAAGCACAACAAGTAAAGGACCTGCTCCTCAATGGGATTTAAGCCAAGATAGAATATTCCAAAAAACATACAACTACAACAGACGTTACGCATAAAAAAGAGTTTAACCTACATAAAAGTTAAACTCTTTTTTATTGCTTTACACAAAATTTATTCAAAATATGATAGATTATTTGCCTTATTTCTTGCAGCTGTTTGTTCTTCTAACATTATGTTCATATATAATATTTTATTTGCAGTTGCTTGATCAAGATTTATAAATTCTGCACCTGCTCGTCTATCACTTGCGGATACAATTTTTACATCAGCATTAATATTTAGGTCTCCATATGAAATTTGAACAGGAACAACATCTCCAACTTTTAAATCATTGTGATGTGTCACAGCAATTCCGCCTCTTGATATATCTAACAATGAATCTATTTGAGAATTATCTGCTAAATGAACAGGATTTTTGTTATCATTAGTACTAAATCTCATATATTGACGTTTATCAATAGAGTTAACATTATAATCCACAACTCTTTGTTTATAAGCATATTTTCCCATATCTTCATCTGAAATATCAGTATCGGTATCAGAATCAGTATCTACATCAGAATCTGTGTCAACATCGGTATCTGTATCTACATCAGTATCTGTATCTACATCAGTATCTGTGTCAACATCAGTATCTGTATCTACATCGGTGTCTGTATCTACATCGGTATCTGTATCAACATCGGTATCGGTATCAACATCGGTATCGGTATCAACATCGGTGTCTGTATCAACATCGGTATCTGTATCGACATCAGTATCTGTGTCAACATCGGTATCTGTATCGACATCGGTGTCTGTGTCAACATCGGTATCTGTATCAATATCGGTATCTGTGTCAATATCGGTATCTGTATCAACATCGGTGTCTGTGTCAACATCAGTATCTGTATCAACATCGGTATCTGTATCAACATCGGTATCTGTATCGGTATCGATATCAGTATCTGTATCAGTGTCGGTATCAATATCTGTATCTGTATCCGTATCGGTATCAATATCGGTATCCGTATCAGTATCAATATCACTGTCTGTATCCGTATCGGTATCAATATCTGTATCAGTATCAGTGTCGGTATCTGTATCTGTATCACTATCACTATCGGTATCAATAGGATCATCATAATAATAATTTCTTTCATCCTCATCTCTACCAATAGCTGTTACATCCTCAGGTCTTACAGGCTTTGCTACTATTTCAATATCATTACCTTCTACTGGTTTTGTTCTGTCATCTTCCTCTGTATAAAAACCATCTTTTCCTTGAGATATATGTTTACCATCAACATATACATTATCAGAAGTAATAGTTAATTTACCATCATCCTGTAATCTTCCATTCTCAACCGTAACTTTTGAATCTGCTAATGATGGATCAATTCTTGTTCCTTTATTTATATCTAATGCAGTTAAGTCAACATTTTTAGGTTTTATATTGCCATTTGGTCCATAATAATCTTGAGGAGTATAAGGCACTGATCCTAAATTTTCGATATTTAATTCTGCACCTCTTGTAACAACTTTTATATCTTTTGCCGCTGTAATTTCTCTAATATTTGTATTACCAGAAAACTCTGCATTAATATTACCTTCTCTAGATATCATTGTACAAACATTTGTTTGTGTATATTTATCGTCTAGACCTTTAATATTAATATCATTTATTGCTAATACGTCCATTCCACCATTTTTATCAGTTTGGTTGAATGTTAATTTATTATCAGAAGTCCCAATCTTATCGCTTGAAATCATTGAAATTGAAGTTCCTTCAACATTTGCAAGTGAAGAATCTGAAGATGCATTCAATAATGATCCTGATTTTCCATTTTCATCATAATCTGAAATTAATATGACACGACCATCAGCTTTAATTCTGTCAATATTCATATCAGAACCGCGACTTGCCATATTGATTACATAATTATTTCCTGAATCTTTAGTATCAGTTGTAGTTGCTTTAATTTTGCCACCTACATTGATATTAATAGATTTATTAAAATCTCTTGAATTAGGATCAACACCTGTACATGCGCCATCAGCACAATTTCCTGCACCTTGTCCAATTGTACCATCTTTAACTTCAATATTTAAGTTTTTATCAGCTTTAATTAAATTAGCAGTAGTTCCATAATTTAATAAGCTACCATTATCAATTTTTATATTAACATCACCAGTTGAAGTTAAATAATCTTTTCCAGTTTTATCACCAAGTACAACATTAGAATTTTTATTATTTATATTAATTCCATTTGCACTTACATTTCCTAATACATTGATACCTTCTGCTCCAGTATTATTAATAGTCACAGAATTTGTACTATTTGAAACCAAGGCTCCGTTTGCAACTTTTACACCATTTTTACCTGTATTTGTAATAGTTGTATTTCCATATGAATTGTTAATTTTACCATTTACAACAATGCCATCATTACCGGAATTTGTAACTAACAATTCACCATTTTTATTATTTAATAATCCAGTAGAAGCAATTAAAACTCCAGATCCAGTATTATCAACTGATAATTTGCCATTTTGATTAATTAATGATCCAGAAATATTTACTGCACCATTATTATTTACAAGCAATGTATCACCATTACCATTAATTGAGCTTCCTGAGATATTAATACCTTTAGATCCAGTATTTGTAACTTCGATATTACCTTTCCCGAAATTTTTCATAGAACCTGCAATATTAGTACCACCATCACTTCCATATGATTTTATTACAATACTGCCATTATCATTTGAAAAACCGTTTGCTGGATTTAGATTATCTGTATTTACAAGCTTGTTAAATAAATTTTCGGCCTGCATATTTGAAAGGATTTTTGTAGAATCTTTTACCCCAGCCATCATAAGTGCACTATCAGTAATATTAACATTAGCAGCGTTAATATCAATTGCATTTCTTGCTAAAACTTTTCCGTCAATTTGGACAGTACCAGTACCAGGTACACTTAGTCTTGATTCATAATCATGGATTAAAGAAGGTCTTGAAAGGTCACTTTTATATTTTTCATATGCTTGACTATCAGGTGTCATAACTGACAAAGAGCCAACATTTAAAACACCACTAGAACCAACCAACATGCCATTTGGGGATACAAATACAACATTTCCATTTGTAAATTCTCCACTTTTATTTACTGAATTTACAATACCTTGGATATTAATTTGATTATCAACTAAGTTTACAAATGTAGAAATATCTTGCCCACTTGTTGCATTATGGAATATTAAATTTGCAATATCTCCAGAACTTAATTCAAAATCATGATATTTTCTAAAACCAATATCTCCATTTATTGCAGATGGATCAATATTATAAATACCATTATTTCCTTCTATACCGGAAATATTAGTCGCAACTACCTGCAAACAAAATGATTGTTGTAAAAAGAAACAAAAGGTCAAGGCAGATGCTACAACTTTTCTTTTTCCAGCTTTAACCCTAATCATATGTATTTTATCCTTTCAATTTTTCTTAATCCAAATTTTACTATTTAACTACTTAGCTAGTCTTATTATATTAACAAGAGAGTATGCGTTTTTCTATTCATTATTACAAATAATTAATAATTACGCATAATTAGATTTAGATATAAAATTGAAAAAGATTTTTTGTTGCTAGTATATTAACAATTGTAAATATGTTTTCTATTGTTCTTTACGTTTCATAATAGTTTTAGCAAGCCACCAGTAACAAATATAAAACACAAACATTAAAGATAACATTTCTGCTAATGCCGGTAATTTTATAAACTTGTTAAAAACTACAAACAAAACAATAGCCGGAATAAAAGAAATGAACATTCTATTAAATATTAATTTCGGATAAATTAATCTTAATCCTGGCAATACTATAATTACACTAAGAAGAAAATATAAAAAGTTAGCAATCAATGTTGCCATACCAACACCGATTAATCCATATTTTGGAATTAATAAAATATTTAATACAACATTTGCAATACCTGAAGTTAATTTAATTATAAAATCAATATAAGTTTTATTTGCTAAATGATATTGAAGGGTTGTGTAATCAGTCAACGCCATAAAAAATGTTCCGAAAGCGAAATATGGAATTAACTTGAATGCTATTAAAAATTTATCATTTGAAGAAAGCATTTGAACATAATCAACTGAATATAAAGAAATTACTGTAATCACAGGCAAAGCAATCAAAACATAATAACCTGTAAATCTTGATATTAAAGGTCTTACATCAATCTTTTCTTCATACATATTTATAATTCTTGGAATAGCTGCAACTGTAATTATAGAAAAAATTGTCATCAACAATGGCAATGTAAGTCCATAAGCAACACCTACAATCCCTACTTCTGAAAAACCATGAATACTATTCATAATAAATTTATTACTTTGATTTATAATCCAAGCACTTAAAGATGTTGCAGCAATAGGAATACCATATTTCATGATTGGAAAAACAGAAGCCCATTCAATTTTTTGCAATTTAAACCAAGATAAAATATTACTTTGATAAATTAATAAAATATCAATTAAAGAAATTGACACTCCCATACCTAAAAGCAAAGCAATTGCCCCTAAATGGAAAAATTTCACAAAAAATATTGATAATAATATTGTCAAAAACTGATTTACAATAGTTGATAATGTAAAAGACATTGACTTTAATTGTGCTCGCAAAAGCTGGAATAACAAAGCTCTTATTGCAACAGGAATTATCAACACTAAAATTGCCAAAAAATATTTAACAGGAATATGAAAAAATTCATAAAAATTATGTCTGAATGTCAATGCCAAAACAAACATTAAAAAGACATTCGTAACCAACATTGTAACTAATGTTGTTAAATATTTAGGCATATCCTGCATCATCTGATGGTGTTTAAAAAACCTTAAACCGGATAATCCCACCCAATCAGAAAATATAATACATAAGAATGATAAAACAGCAATTGATAAAGAATAAAGTCCATATTGATCAGGAGATAATAAACTTGTATATACAGGCACAATAATTGCATTTCCCAACATCCCGATTATTTTGGAAGGGGAATATTTTACCATATCTCTAAATATAGCTTTTAACTGTTCTTTTTCAACTTCTCTGTTTTCTACAAATTCCATTCTTAACCCTACTTATAAATTTTTTAAATTATACTACACATTATTAATCTTGTAAAATTCCAAACAAATCGTAATCATCAGAACGATTAATCAATACATTTTCTATATCACCGGGAACTACAGGTTTTTCAGATGTTGCATAAACCATACCGTCAATTTCCGGAGCATCATGTTCTGATCTCATAATTACAACACCATCATCTGTGTATCCTTCTACAATACAAGGAATGATTTTGCCAATGTATGATTCATTTACGGCTTTTGAAATCTTCTTTTGCAATGTCATTAATTTTTTATGTCTTTGTTTTTTTATTTTCGCAGGGATTTGATCTTCCATTGAATAAGACACTGTATTTTTTTCTCTTGAATACTCAAAAACACCCATTTTTTCAAATTTCATACGTTTTACAAAATCGTATAATTCTTCAAACTGCTCATCAGTTTCTCCTGGATACCCGACAATAAATGCAGTTCTAATTGCGACATTTGGGATTTTTGATCTTATTTTATTTATTAATTTTTCATAATCCATAACAGGTCTGCGCATAGCTTTCAAAACTTCGGCATTACTGTGCTGTAATGGCAAATCAATATATTTAGCAACCTTATCTAATTTAGCTATTGTGTCAATTAATTCATCAGACATTTGAGATGGATATGCATACATAATTCTTATCCAGCCAAGACCATCTATTTTATTTAATTCTTCTAAAAGTTGAGGCAAAGCTTGCTTACCATATAAATCAATACCATAACTTGTAGTATCTTGTGCAATTAAAACAATTTCAGTCACACCTTTATCAACAAGACTTTTTGCTTCTTCCACAATATTTTCAATAGTTCTTGAATGATACTCTCCTCTAAGATTTGGAATAATACAATATCCACAATGATAATTACATCCGTCAGCAATTTTTATATAAGAGCTTGCACCTACTGTAATTTGTTGTCTGTCAATATTTTCAGGATAAATATAATCAGGTTTTTCTGAAACATGTTCTGAATATTTTTTATGATTAGCAACATGTTCTACAACATCTACAATTTCTTTTATATCAGATGTTCCAATCATACCTGAAATTTCAGGAATAGCTTTTTTTAATTCACTTTTATATTTTTGAGGCAGACAACCTGTTACAATAACTTTTTTACCATCATTAACAAGTTGCAGAATAGATTGCACTGATTCTTTTTCAGCATCATGAATGAAGGAGCAGGTATTTACGACAACAATATCTGCATCATTTTCATCTAATGTCACCTGATGCCCATTCTGAGCTAAAAGTCCAAGCATTAATTCACTGTCTACTAAATTTTTTGCACATCCGTGATTTAACAAAGCTATTTTCATATAATTTACCTCTAATTACTATAGAGCTATTTTATCACAGATAAAACATTTTTTAACTAAGACAATATAATTAACTTAAAGAACTATACTACTTTAAATCAAAAAATTTATAATCATCTTTAAAAGTCATTCCATCTTGAACAAATTTGAAATAACATTCATATGGCTTCCAAGCAGAATACGCTGAAGTACATGAAGCCGTATCAGGGCGACGATTGGCATAAATAGGATTATCTCCAACATAAATTCCATCCCCAGGAAACCCACACATCTTAGGAGAATAATTACATAGATATTTCATTTTTTTAAAATTATAAAGAGCTAATTCAAACTCATTTCTTCCTTCAATAAAAGATTCAAAACAAGTTGTATTAATTTTCCAATAAAAAGTACCAATATAAGCACCTGACCCATTTTTTCGCAAAGTAGCACAAGTACCATCTTTCAAATAAATATATGGTCCTGAATATTTATTTTCAACTTTTAAAACTTGTAATTGATTTTTATAATATGTATCAAAAAAATTTTGAGCATTTAGTGAATAATCCCAAGTACTCCAATCTCCATGCTCGAGCATTGCTTTATCTGTTGCTTGTGCAATTACACTGTAAAACTTTTTCAACTTTGCTTCAGTTTTTACCTTCTCTAACCTCGGTATTAACATAGGCATTGTCAAAGCAGCTACAATACCAATTACTCCGAGCGTAATTAATACTTCAGCTAAAGTAAAACCTTTTTTCATAAAACAGCTCCTCTATTTTATATTAATTAAGTATACAATATACATTATTAACTATATAGTTAATAATGTCAATATATATTGTCTTTATTAACTAATAAATAGTATTATTTTCGAATGGATAGAGAAATAAAACTAGAAACAGATAAATTAGCACAACAACTTAAATACCTTGCAGCAATGGATGGCTTAACTGTAAAAAAGGTCAAAGAACTTGTGAATGAAAAATATGGCAAACATGACAGCAATAACAATCTGAGTAACAAGCTCAGAAAACAGACTTTCAGAGTTACAGAATTAGCAGAAATCCTAAATATCCTAAATTACGAAATTATTTTACGGAAGAAATCTTAGATTTTATACCTTGTTTTATTAATATGTTTATTAAGCCTTGAGGAAGTTTTGATACTATTTCAGCGACTTTCGCATCATAACCTACCGTATAAGAAGGCTTTGGTCTATCCATTTTATCAATTTTTAAAATTAAATCAACAACCTTACTTACACTTAACCCCTTGGATCCATTTTTATGAGCATTAGCCACCATATATTTCATTTCTTTATCATAGCCTGTACAATTATTAATAGCTTCTTTATTTAGTTCAACAGATTTATCCCATAATGGAGTTGCAATAACCCCTGGTTTTACTGAAACCACATTAAGGTTTGATTCTACAGCCATTGCATTAAACAAAATATCAAGAGCTCTTTTTGAAGCACAATACGGAGCTACAAAAGGGAAAATTCCAAAACTAGACATTGAACTTATATTAATTACTTTTGAATTTTCTTTTAATAAAGGTAAAAGTTTTTGTGTTAAGTCAAGATGAGAAAATGTATTTACTTCAAACTGTTTTCTTATATTATCAATAGATATTTTTTCCATAACACCTGCAACAACGCAGCCTGCAACATTAATCAATGTATCAACATGATCCGTTTTAGATTTTATAAAAGCTACAGCTTGAGAAATAGACTCTTTCCTTTCCATATCAATATAAAAAGGAATAGCTCCAATACATTCTAATTCTTCAACATATTTTTCATTACGATAACCGGCAAAAACGACATTATCTTTTACAAATGCTTTAAGTAAAGCTTTTCCTATTCCTGAGGTAGCACCGGTTATTACATAAGTTTTTTTCATGTTTCCTCTTATTAATCTGACATATAAGAACTGAACAATGGTAAGTAAAGAGCTAATGCCAATACTAATACAATACTACCAATTACAATAAGCATTATCGGTTCAATCATCTTTGTCATTGTATCAATAATTGCATCAAGTTTCTTATCAATAAAAGATGTAGCTTGTAACAACATATCGCCCAAACGACCAGATTGTTCACCTGTTGCAATCATAAACAGAATCATCTTAGGCATTACCCTCGTTGATCTTAAAGCAATTGATAAATGTTGTCCTTGTTGAACTTTTAATGTAGCAGTCTCAATTTTAGTTTTTAATGTATGATTTGTAAGCGTAACATTTGCAAGATACAAACATTCAATAATCGGAACCCCCGCATCATATGCAACCTGCATTACGGCTACAAAGTTTGCGAAATTTGAATATTGAATCAAATCTGTTAACAATGGAACTTTTAAGACCCATTCATCAATTTTTCTTTTACTAGGTTGCCACTTCATAATAAAAGTGAAAAAGCCCCCAATTGACCCTAATATAATTGGAACAAAAAACCAATATGTCTTCAAGAAAATCCCTGCACTCATTAAAGTTGCAGTAATCCAAGGTAAATCTTTCCCCATACCGTCAAACATTTCTTTAAATACAGGGAATACAAACATTAACATAACAAGTACAATAATTACAGCCAATATGATAACAAACATCGGGTACATTAATGTCCCAATAACTTTTCCTCGGATATTTGCTTCTTTTGTTAATAATTCCAACAAACGTTGCAAAGTTTTTTCCAATTCACCGGAATCTTCACCGGCTTTTACCAAACCTATATAAATTTGACCAAATTGATCAGGGTATTTCGCAATCGTATCTGCAAAAGTCGCACCACCCATAATTTGGCGTCTCAATTCCTTTGCAACAAGTCGAACTTTCAATTTTGCGGCATCATTTTCAATAAACATCAAAGATTCAATAATAGGAATACCTGATTGTGCCAAAATTTGTAAAGTTGATGTAAAATCCATTCTATCTTGCAGGCCCAATTTTTTAATTTTCCCGCCTTTTACATCTTTTTTCTCTTCTTTTTCATCCCCCTTACCTTTTTCTTCATATACTTTTGTAGGGATAAAACCGAGTTTTCTAATGCTTTCACGAGCTTCTCTTAAGTCAGCTGCGTCAACTTTACCTTTAACAATATCTTTGTTGTTTTTTAATGCTATATAACTATATATTGTCATTTTTGCTCCTATTCATTAACAACCCCTAGAACTCTTACAAATTCATCGATTGTTGTCATTCCTTTTAATATATGAGAAAGACAAGACTGGTGTAATGTTCTCATACCATTTTTAACAGCTGCTTCTTCAATTTCCAAATCATGAGCACCCATTGCAACCAATCGTTTAATTTCTTTATTAATTGTCATGATTTCATATACACCCAATCGGCCTTTATATCCGGTAAAATCACATTTACTACAACCTCTTGCACGGTATATAGGTTTTTTCATGAAATCCTGAATTTCATCTTCATTAGCTAAAATTTGTCTTGCTTCATCATGGCTCGCAAAGTATTCTTCTTTACAATCATCGCACAATCTTCTAACAAGACGTTGAGCAATTACACCTGATAAAGTAGATGATACCAGATAATCTTTTGCACCCATTTCAATTAAACGAGTAACAGTAGCTGCTGCAGAGTTTGTGTGGACAGTACTTAATACAAGGTGACCAGTTAAGGCAGCTGAAATCGCAATCTCCAATGTTTCATAGTCACGAATTTCACCTACTAGAATAATATCAGGGTCTTGTCTTAATATCGCACGCATACAAGATGCAAATGTAATACCTGCTTTTGCATTAATTTGAGATTGATTAATACCTTCTAATTTAATTTCAATAGGGTCTTCGATTGTTGTAATATTAACATCTTCATCATTTAAACTTTTTAAAACAGAATATAAAGTTGTTGTTTTACCGGAACCTGTAGGTCCTGATGTTAAAATAATACCGTTTGGACAACTTACCATATTCTTAATTTTTGTAATATCTTCAGGAGTTCCACCTACAAGATTAATATTTTTATCAGCAGCGTTCAAACTAACTGCTGGAGCCAATACACGGATACAAACTTTTTCTTTTCCTGATACTGGTAATGTATTTATACGAAAATCATAAGAACCGTTTTTATATTTTATTGAAAAAGTACCATCCTGCGGTCTTCTATGCTCAGCAATATTCATCCTTGATAAAACCTTAAAACGAGCAATTACTGAAGTTTCAACCTTAGGAGGAATATCCAAAACTTTTTGTAACATACCATCTTTTCTGTATCTTACAATATACCCAGAAAGTCTAGGTTCAATGTGGATATCTGATACTTTATTATCAATGGCATTTGTAATAATTTGATTTACAAATTTAGCAACAGACCCGGTTGAATCCTTTAATTGCTTATCAACCATATCTGCAAGAGATTCTTCAACCTCAAATTCTTCAGCTTCACTTTCAATCTCTTTAATTACCTTTTCAGTCTCTTTTTTCTGTTCACTGAAAAAAGTATTTAAAGAATTTTCAAACTCGTAATGAGTCATTAACAACTGTTTTGGATTTTGCCCTGTCAAATAAATAATGTCTTTTAAAACATCAGGTTTTACAGGAGTTACAACCCCCAAAATCAATGTTTTACCATCTGAAGATATCGGAATAATCTTATTATTTTTAATAAAATCTTCCGGCAAAATTTTGATAAATTTTTCTTGAGATGCTAACTGTTCAGATGTAACTAAATCATACCCTGTTTGTAAATGTAAAATTTCTTTTAATTGATCCAAGGTAATAAATCCCAATTTGAATAAAGTTGAACCAATTGGGATTTTTTGTCTCTTACTCTCAGCTAAAGCCTGCAAAAGTTGAACATCATTAATATAACCTTTTTGAACTAACAGTTCTCCAAGTTTTACTTGTTTAGAGGTTCCATCGTCTCCGGAATCCTTTTGCATATCCTGTTTCAAGCTTGAAATCAAGTCGAACAAATCTTGATCAGGAACTTGAATAAACTTAACCTGCTGAGGGAAATACTCTTTTAATTTTAAATTTATTACATCCTTATCTGAAGATGAATTTATTGCTACAAACAAGAAATTATCTTTAACACTAATTGGAACAAATTTATATTGTTCCAATAGTGTACTATTTACCTTATTCAGTATCTGCAAATTGACACTGTTTTTTAATCTGTTTAATAGCTCATTCATCTTATTTATTATTTAATAATGTATTTACAATGTTTCGATATTACCAGTTCCGTCCTCTGTATCAGTAATAATTTTTGGAGTAATCATTATTACCATTTCATTTTTCTTCTTCTCAGAAGTTGTAGATCTGAATAATGTACCAATTAATGGAATATCACCTAACACTGGGACTTTACCAACCGTTTTTTGTTCTTCTTCACTTATTAAACCACCAATTACAAGTGTTTCCCCATCTTTAATTCTAACGTTTTTCAAATCTAGATTTCTACGTGATAACAAAGTAGCTGCAATATATTGACCACCTGTATCTTGTGCTGTGACTTGAGATAGAATTGTTGCATACTCTGGTTTAATATTTAAAGTAACATATCCATCCGGACTGATAAAAGGAGTAATACCTACTTTGATACCTGCATCGCTACCAATATTATATGTTCTTGTAGCTAAAGTACCACCAGTATATGCTGTCTGTTCTGTTTCTGTTGATTCAATATAATCTTGAGTAATATCTATTGTAGCTTCTTCTCCATTAGTTATAAGAATTTTTGGATTTGAAACTATACGCCCTTTTGAATTTCTTACAAGATAATTAATAGCATATGAAATATTAACAGGTCCTTTAAATGGAGTTAATGTATTTATTAATTCAGGTTCATCTCCACTAGTATCCCATACTTCATATCCATTACCTTTTAAGAATATAGGATGTAAAGGATCTGTTCTAGTTGTTTCGCCATCAAATGTAGCAGAAAAAGCATTACTCAAAAATGTCCAGTTATTTTGTAATGTTTTACTACCATCTTCATTCAACTCGATAATTGCTACTTCAAGATAAGCCTGAGGCTGTTTTTTATCTGTTTCAGCAATAAAATCTTTTATCATTTCAATTTGTTTTTCAGAACCACCAATTATATTTATAGTTCCTAGTTGAGAATAATAAGCAACAGATAAGTTTTGCAATCCAAATGAAGATACAGAACCACTCAATTGCCCATCTATTGTACAAGCAACTGTTCCTGCATTTAATGAAATACCAGAGCTACCTCCTCCACCAGCAGCTCCGCCTGAAGCATCTGCAGCTCCACCGGTAACAATTCCTGCTGCTCCGCCAGTGGTAGTATCATCTCCTTTTACTGGGACACTAGAGTCTGGAGCAGGAGTACTTGAAGCACCTGAAGAACTAGCACTAGAAGAACCGCTTCCAGAAGCAGCTGGCAACAACATATTACAAATCATATCTGCCATCTCTGCAGGAGTTGTATGATTTACTTTAAATGTTGTTGTTTGAGGTTTTTTATCAAATTTTTCTACAACTTTTTTTGCAATATCTACATCACCTTTAGTACCAAAAATAATTAATTCATTTGTAACAGGATTTGTAGTTACAATATCAGTATCTGAAAAACCTGGCTTATGCATACCATAAATATTTTTATTTAGGAAATCAGCTAAAGCGGCTGCACTAATATATTTAACAGGGATTAATGTCATATCTTGTTTTGCAAAATTAAAACCACTTGTTCCAGCTTTTGCAACAATGATAGTTTTATTATCTACAACATAATTCAAATCATTAATTTCCATGACCATATTAAAAGCATCATTTAAAGGAACATCTACTAGATCTAAAGTAACAGATCCAAATACTGAACTATGAAACACGATATTCATGCCTGCTTTATCAGCAAACATTCTTAGCACTTGCTTTACATCAGAATCTCGTAAACTAATACTAATTAAAGGATTTTTCTTAATAAAACTTACATCACCCTTTAATTTTAAAGAATACTCTCCTTCATCTCTTAAGGCTGGTTTGTTAGTACTGCCATACTGAACAATCCCAACATTTTCCATTGCAGAAACTGTTAACAAACTATTTGAAAATATCAAAGCTGTTAACATTAGACTTGCAATAATTTTGTTTGAAATTTTATTTTCCATATCTGCTCCTGATTATTATTTATATAATTAATTTCTTGTTAAAGAATTTTTATTACTTCCAAATTTATGTTCTAAATTTGATACTGAATTATACTTGATACCATTATCTGTAAACAGTTGTCCTACACTAGCTTTATAAACATTTAATCCATATTGGACAGTAACAGTATCTTTAGTTATAGATAAAATTTTATAACCATTAACAATATCTCCAGATCTTACAAGATAATCCATTCCATTAATATTTAAAATTGCAGAAGGATTAAATTTATCAAACATAATACCTGAAACTTTTGTAGTCATAACATCTGTAGCAGAAGTATCAAGCGCAAGATCCACAGGTGGTGGCAATAAATCTGCTGCAAATTTTGGTTTTGGTTTCGGTTTCGGTTTTGCACTAGCAATTCTTTCTTTTTCTGGCAAAAATGGATCAGAACGGCCTAAATCTTCAACAGACATAGCAATCATAGTATCATTTTTAATAGCTTGATCTGCAACAACAGAAACATCATCCGGAGCTATAGCTGCATTTACTCCATCATCCCCTACTTTTACTGTATCTTTAGGAACTTCTACCGGTGCAGAAGGTGCTTCCACTGCTGTTTCTTCAGTTCCATTTTGAGTACAACCTGTTGTATTTATCATTATAACTGTCAAAAACAACACTACAAGACCGGCGCCGATCTTCTTATTTAAGCTCCAAAACCGATCTTTTGTATCTTCTTCATAAAACCTATCAATAAAATTCTTACTCACTTGCCACCTATTTCCATTATATCATATTTTATTATAGTGAAATAATTTTATTAGTATATCAATTATTTAATGTATTTAGTTCAAAATACACACATTAATATAACTTATAATATTGTATCACATGTTTTACAATAAGGCAAAAAAGTCAAAAGTATTAAGCCTCGATACTATTAAATTATGACAAAATGCAAGCTATATTATCATTTTAAATATATAAAAAATATTTAACATTTACTGAAAATTATTAGTAATCGTATGAATATATTCTAAAATTTGATCAAAATATCTTAAATCAGAATTTCCATCAATTACAAAATCTGCATAATCACGACCCGGTACAACATATTTTTCACCAGCATGCAATAAATATTCCCATTGCTTAATTGCATTTTCTTCATTTTGATTACGTTCAGCCTTTGCTCTTTTTATAAACCTTTCTCTTCTTATAGTATTATCAGTCTCAATATAAATTTTTATATCAAAAACATCTTTTACATCTCGATACATAGTTGCAATACCTTCAACAACTACAACTTTATCAGATCTAACTTCCAAAGAACTTGGGATTGATACCCCTGTTCCATTTGGAACATATCTCGGTGCCATAATAGTTTCACCTTGAGCTAATGCTTCCAAATCCCTTTTCAACAAATCTAATTGAAAACTTTCCGGAGCATCAATATCATATCCGTTATCTGTCAAATTATCAAAACTGCCATATTTTTTAATTAAATCAGAAATATCGTTAAAATAGTTGTCAGTACTCAAAACAGATACAGGCATTGATAATTGTTCAATAATATTTTTAATTTCTCTACACATAGTAGACTTACCAGATGCAGACTCGCCTGTAATACCAATTAGAAAACGTCTTGAAGGATTATTAATCAATCTTTTAGTAAATCTTGCAATAAATGTAGGACTAACTTCCTTAAAAATAGGAGTTTCGCATCGTTTGTCATACGCAAGAATTTGTTTAAATTTTGTTTGGAGGTAAAAAGCGAGTAATTCTCGACCAGTTCTTGAATTGAAGTCTGGCTTCAATATTTTATCACTGGAATTTAGTTCTTTATCAATCAATAATTGCATTATATCATCCATATAAATTTATTATGAATGTAATAATACATGAGAAAAAAATTTTTTGCTAGTGTAATATGAATAAATTTTACATATTATAAAAAACTTAATTATTGTTTATTTTTTTTCTTGTAATATAATTTGAATATAAAAGGAGAGAGGAAATGGATACATTAACTAAAAATGAGGGCTTAATTACTAAAATTATAGGTCCTGTAATTGACATTGAATTTCAACAAGGGGATTTACCTGAAATTTACACAGCATTACACATTTATAAAGAAGACGGCTCATACATTGTAGCTGAAGTTCAACAAATGCTTGGATCTAACAAAGTAAGAGCAGTTGCAATGGCTTCAACTGACGGGTTAAAAAGAGGAATGAAAGTAATCAATACAAATGAGCCAATCAAAATTCCTGTAGGTAAACCTATCTTAGGCAGAATTTTAAATGTAACAGGAGATCCTGTAGACAAAATGGGACCAATTGAAACTGATACATATTTACCAATACACAGAGAATCTCCAAAGTTAGTAGATCAAAATACTAACATTGAAATTCTTGAAACTGGTATTAAAGCAATTGACTTATTACAACCATATCAAAAAGGTGGGAAAATTGGTCTATTCGGTGGTGCCGGAGTTGGTAAAACAGTATTAATCATGGAATTAATCCACAACATCGCAATGGAACATGCCGGTGTTTCAGTATTTGGTGGTGTAGGAGAAAGAACTCGTGAAGGTAACGACTTGTGGAACGAAATGAAAGAATCAGGCGTTATCGACAAAGTAGCTCTGATTTACGGACAAATGAACGAACCACCAGGAGCAAGAATGAGAGTTGGTCTATCTGCTCTTACAGCTGCTGAATATTTTAGAGATTTTTCTAAACAAGACGTATTATTATTCGTAGATAACATATTCAGATTTACTCAAGCAGGTTCTGAAGTGTCTGCCCTATTAGGTCGTATGCCATCAGCCGTAGGTTACCAACCAACACTTGCAAATGAAATGGGTGAATTACAAGAAAGAATTACATCTACAAAAGACGGATCTATTACATCTGTACAAGCAATTTATGTACCAGCAGATGACTTGACAGACCCAGCACCTGCAACTACATTCTCACACCTAGATGCATCTACTGTATTGTCAAGACAAATTGCATCTTTAGGTATTTATCCTGCAGTAGATCCGCTTGAATCATCATCAAGAGTATTAGATCCAAATATTATCGGAGAAGAACACTACAATACTACAAGAAAAGTTCTTGAAATCTTGCAAAAATATAAAGAATTACAAGATATCATTGCAATTCTTGGTATGGACGAATTATCAGAAGAAGATAAAGAAACAGTAAACAGAGCAAGAAAAATTCAAAAATTCTTGTCACAACCATTCTTCGTAGCTGAAAAATTCTCAGGTATCCCAGGTAAATACGTCAAATTAGAAGATACTATAAGAGGCTTTAAAGAAATTATCGAAGGTAAACATGACAATTTACCTGAACAAGCTTTCTATATGGTAGGAACAATTGAAGAAGCAATCGAAAAAGCAAAAACTCTTAAAGGATAATAAATTATGCATTTAAAAATAATTACACATGAAAGAGTTGTCTTTGATGAAGACGTAAATGAAATATATACTAAAACAACAAATGGAGAAATTGGTATATTAAAAAATCACGTTCCGATCATGGCTGCTTTGGATATTGGAGTTACAAAAGCCGTAAAAGATGAAGATGTAAAATACTTTACAACAATGGGCGGTGTTTTACAATTCAAAGATAATGAAGCTTTAATTCTAACTGACACTGCAGAATGCGGAGATGAAATAGACGTTGCCAGAGCAAAAGATGCTTTAAAAAGAGCTCAAGCAAGACTTGCGGATATGGATGCTGAAATCGATGCAAAAAGAGCAGAAGCAGCTATCGCAAGAGCAATGGCAAGATTAAAGGCAACTTTAAATAACTAAAATACTTAAAACAGAAAAATAAATGATAAAAATAAGGTGAGATTTTAATAATCTTACCTTATTTTTTATTACCAAAATTTAAAAAACTTGTATAAGAACTTTGTCTATATATAATAAATTATATGGAAAAAACACTTTATCAAATTTTCAAAACATTTTTTAAAGTTGGAACATTATTATTAGGTGGCGGATATGTAATATTACCACTTCTACAATCCGAACTCGTTGAAAAAAAGAATTGGATAAGTGATGATGAATTATGTGAATATTATGCACTTAGTCAAAGTATTCCAGGAATTATAGCCGCAAATACCGCAATTTTTACAGGATACA
Organism: Clostridium sp. CAG:768; assembly: GCA_000437435.1. Lineage (GTDB taxonomy): Bacteria > Cyanobacteriota > Vampirovibrionia > Gastranaerophilales > Gastranaerophilaceae > Stercorousia. The sequence goes on from FR899629.1 coordinate 146,353, forward strand.
GATTGAGAGGGACATTAGGTGCTATTTCTGCTACATTAGGAATTGTTACTCCTGCATTTATATCAATCATATTAGTAGCTAGAATTTTAGAAGAAATTATAAATCTCAAATTTATACAAAGCATATTTTGGGGAGTAGGAGTTGGCGTACTAATTTTAATATTTCTTGCTGTAAAAGAAATGTGGAGAAAAAGTATTGTCGATAAATTTACATGTTGGATATTTTTTATAGTATTTATTCTTTCATCATGCTTTAAAGCTCCTCCAGCAGCATTAATAATCTTAGCAATTTTTATTGGTCTTTGGCTTCCATACCAAAATAAAATAGAACATGGAGGAAAAGAAGAAGAATGATAATATATTTAAAACTATTCTTAGAATTTTTCCATATCGGTCTATTTTCATTTGGCGGCGGATATGCAACTTTACCATTTTTATACCATATAGCTGATGTTCAAAAATGGTACACAACTAAACAATTATCCGATATGATTGCAGTATCATCAATTACTCCAGGTCCTGTTGGTGTAAATGTTGCAACATTCGCAGGTTTTTCTACTGCAGGAATACAAGGGGCATTAATTGCAACAACTGCAGTAATTTTACCTTCCTTAATAATAATTATTATTATTTCAAAACTTTTAGAGCAATTCAGACATAATAAATATGTAAGATCAGTTATATACACATTAAAACCTGCAGGTTGTGGGCTTTTAGCTGCAGTTGGGGTTGATATGTTTATAAATAATATAAATATATGCGGAATGATTTTACTAGTCGGATTATTTATCGCAAGTATTACCGAAAAACGAGATCCGCTATTTTACTTAGGAGTATCAGCATTAGTTGGATTAATCGCAGGATTTTTCAATTTAACTGGACAATAGACTAAAACGAGATTGACATTAATATAAAAATATGAAATAATTAAAAAAGAAGGAGGCTGAAACTATGGATTTCAAAGCGTTAAGGGTTGCCCCCCCCCCGCGAAGGTCGCTTATGTTAAGGGGATAAAGGGGTTTACTTTAGCAGAAGTTTTAATTACACTTGGAATCATCGGAGTTGTAGCTGCACTTACTATGCCTGCATTGATCAATAAATATCAAAAAAAAGTTTTAGAAGTAAGACTTAAAAAAGCATATTCAGTAATAAATAATATACACAACAAATTGCATTTAGAATATGACAGTGTATACAATACTTTTGTAACTGATAATCCTACAATAGAATTAAGACAAGAACATTTTAATAAATTTTATCAAGAACTACAAGCCCCTGAGATGTGTGGTTCACTAAAAAATATAGAATCAAATAAATGCTTTGATACAACAGATGGCAGCTTAAGATCCATATATAAAACATTGAACAACCAAAGCACTTTAAATACTACAAACATGCTTCAAGAAAACGCAATTATAGATAGAGATGGAACGATTTATTTTGTAGGGAATGTTGTAGTATCACAATGGAACAACTCATACACTGTTGATATCAACGGGAAAAAAGGTCCAAATAGAGCAGGATATGATGTTTTTATTTTTTTCTTTGATAAAAATAGCGACAAATTAACTCCTTACAAAAATTTAAGTTTTTGTGACAAAACATCACCAAATGTTCATAACGGTTTTGGATGCACATATTATGCAGTAAATGATATTTGCCCATGGGATGAACACAAACGATACTGGGAATGCATTCCTTAAACATTTATTATTAATTTAACATTCGATATTGGATAGCTTGCATAATATGATTTTGAGTTATATTATCAGAATTTTCTAAATCTGCAATAGTTCTTGCAAGTTTTAAAATTCTGTCATAACGCCTACCTGAAAGCTGGTATTTTACTGCAGCAACTTTTAACATTTCAGCACTTGCATCATCTATTTGGCAATATTTCTTAATTAATTTCGATGTCAATTCAGAATTTGTAAGAATACCGTCATTTTTATAACGCTCTGCTTGAATTTTACGAGCATTTATAACTCTTCTGCGAATATCAGAAGATGATTCTAACGCAGGTTTTGCATTCAACAATTCTTCAGCTGTCAGACGTGGCACTTCAACTTGTAAATCAATTCTATCTAATAATGGACCTGAAAGCTTTGATTGATAACGATTAATCTGAAATTCAGAGCAGGTACATTGTTTTTCTTTATCGCCTAAATAACCGCAAGGACAAGGATTCATAGCCCCGAGCAAAATGAATTTGGCAGGATATTTTATCGAATGTTTTGCTCTTGATATAACAATTTCACCATCTTCTAAAGGCTGTCGGAGGACTTCAAGAACATTTCTCGGAAATTCAACCATTTCATCCAAGAAAAGCACTCCACGATGAGCAAGCGTAATTTCTCCAGGTTTAGGAATTGTTCCACCGCCAATTATACCATTTGCAGATGCTGTATGATGCACCGCTCTAAATGGTCTTTGCGTCATTAAAGGCTGGTTTGTTGATAAAAGTCCACAAATACTATAAATTTTCGTCAGTTCAAGTGCTTCTGATAATTCTAACGGAGGTAAAATTGACGCAAAACATTTTGCCATAAGAGTTTTACCTGATCCAGGAGAACCAACCATTAAGATATTATGTCCGCCTGCAGCTGCAATTTCTAATGCTCTTTTAGCCTTTTGCTGACCTTTTACATCTTTGAAATCATACAAGTAATCTTGTTTTATTCCTACTGAAAGATATTCTTTTACGTCTACTAATGTTGGATTAATTTTGTTTTCTGCAAAATGATTTACAACATCTGCAAGACATTCTGCTCCATAAATATTTACATCACCGGCAAGTGCAGCTTCTATTTCATTAACTTTTGGAACAAATATATTTTTTATTCCTGATTTTTTTAATCCTAAAATTAAAGGCAAAACTCCGTTTACTCCTCTTAAAGATCCATCAAGAGATAATTCGCCGATAAATGCATAATCTTTTATTTTTTCTTCTTCTAACACACCTTCCTCTGTCAAAAGACCTATTGCTATTGGAAGATCAAAATTAGAGCCTTCTTTTTTCAAATCAGCAGGAGCAAGATTTATTACAACTTTTTTTGCAGGAAAAGTAAATCCTGAATTTTTGATTGCTGATCTGACTCTATCTCTAGCTTCATTTATCGAAGCATCAGGTAAGCCTACTATTGAAAAAGCAGGTAAAGAATTCAAAACATCTGTTTCTACAGATACTTTATATGCATCAAGACCTATTACAGCTGCAGTAGTAACTTTATTTACCATATAAATATACTACTACAAATATTTTTATTGTATAATCTAAATATGAATATTTTAGCTATAAATTTTGGCGGAATCGGAGATGAAATATTTTTCCTGCCAACTCTAATATCTTTAAAAAAAGAATTTCCTAACGCAAAAATTACTCTTGCACTTGAGCCAAGAAGTAAAAGTGTTAAAGATTTAACTGATGTAATTGATGATTTATTCCTAATCGATGTAAAAGGAAAAAATAAATATACGGAACTTTTGAAACTCGTATTTTTAGCTCGTAAAAACCACTTTGACATGGTAATTTCATCTGGTGGGAATAAATTAATCAGTATACTTTTGACACTAATGGGCATTAAAAAGAGATACGGATATGATACAGGGAAATTAAGTAAAGTATTACTTACAAAAGCTGTACCTCTTAATAAAAATCAATATGCTTGTGCAATGTATCATGATTTAATAACTCCAATTACAGATCACAAAACAGAATTGCCGGAAATCAATGTTTCAGCTCAAGAAAAAATTCCTAATTCTGTACTAATTCACCCTGGAGTTAGTAAAATGAGCGTGCAAAAAGGAATGATCAAAACAATTTCTGCAGAAACTTGGGCAGAAACCGTAGATCTTCTTTTAGAAAAAGGGAAACACGTCATTCTGGCTGGTGGTCCTGATGATAATGAAGTAATTGAAACTATTAGAAATAAAACAAAAAACAAAAATTTTGAAGATTTCTATGGAAAAACAAAAAGTTTAAAAGATTTAGCGGTACTGATAGGGAAAGCAGAACAATTTATCTGCTCAGATTCTGCTCCTTTACACGTTGCAGTTGCTATGAAAACTAAAACTTATGTTATTTTCGGGCCGACTGATGACAAAAAATTAATTCCACAATCTGATATTGTAATACCAATTAAAGCAAAGGATAATTGTCCTATAAAACCTTGCTTATGGGAACATAGACAAACAACTTGTGAAAATTTAGAATGTTTAAAAATTACCCCTAAATATATAGTAGATTTAATTAAATAAAAGAAAGGCTAACAATGAAAGTAGTAAATGTACAAGCACCCCAAACATTTCAAGGATTAAATTATAGAAGTGATTTACCTGAAATGGTAAAGAAAACAATTGAAACTTCAAATGCATTAAAAAAATTCGGGGAAAAATATAATGCAGATATAGATTTTATACATCTTAAAAGTTCAAAAAATAAATCAACACACCCTGCTTTTTTAATCAGTAATATTATACCTAAAGGAATACAAAAACTTATTGATAAATTTAAAGGCGTTGATTCTAAAAATCAATTTATGTATCTTTCTACACATGGTCATGAAGATGCTGATTTATATAATAAATATACTAAAGTTGCAGAAAATTATGTTATAAAAACATATCAAAAAACTTTTAGTTCTAAAAAGATAAAATAAATTTAGCTTTATTTTTGAATTATTAATTCTTCATCATATAACTTAAGAAATATATTTCTTAAGTTATTTTGATTTGCAATTATTTTTCTTAATTCTTTTAATCGTTCAGAATTTTTTGAATTTTCAAACCACAATTTCATATAACCGCCTTCTGCATATTTTTCAGCCATATGGTTTAAAAGATTATTCCAATGATGTTCCTTATCAGGAGATGGAGAATGAGCTATTGAATATTGAATTGTTCGTTTAATTATTTTCAGAGGATTAATATCCCTATCTGCTTCTGCAACTATTTTCCCGTAAATACTTCTCGGAGGATTTTTAGAAGAAGCTCTATGATCTTCGACTGCCTCTTTCATCAATTTTATTTCATCAGGTGAAAACCATTGTCGCAAGGACATATCAGCTTCTAAGATTTTACCAGAAGCAATATGATGAAATTCTCTACCATCACTCAATCCTAAATCATGATAAGCAGCTATTACATAAGCATAGTCAAGGTTTACGCCGCAACTTTTTGCTAAATTTAAACTTTCATCAATGACTGTTTTCACATGTTCAAGATTATGTCCCTTATCAAAATCTGCATATTTAGTAATAATCATAGTTTCAATATAGTTTTTAATCTCTTTATTTATCATATTCCAACACTTAGTCCTGCACAAAGATTTATTGATTGACCTGTAATTCCTTTTGCATCTTCAGAAATCAAATATTTACAAAGTTTTGCGACCTCTTCAGGTTTTACAAAACGTTTTTGTGGAATTGTATCAATAATTTCTTCTTTTGAAAATTCACTATCTTCAATCGATGCCATTCCAAGCTCTGTTTCGACCCAACCCGGATTTATGGTATTTACGGTAATATTATATTCAGCTAATTCAAGAGCAAGACCTTTTGTAAGACCAATAAGTCCTGCTTTTGAAGAAGAATAAATACTTGCAAAAGCTTCACCCATTACACCTGAAATAGACCCAATATTTATAATTCTTCCCCACTTTTGACCTTTCATATGTGGAATAGCTTTTGAGATAAGATAAGCAGGTGCAATAAGATTTGTCTGATATAACCTTTGAATATCAGCAATATTCATAGTTTCCAACCCTGAATATATATATTCTCCCGCATTATTTATTAAGACATCAATATTTTTTTCTATAATAAAATTTGCAAGATTATTTACATCTTTTGATAAATCACATATACAAAAGCCTTTTGCATTACAAGCAGCAAGAGCTTGTTCATTTCTACCAGTCACATAAACTTCTCCAACATTTTGAAGTTCGTGTGCTATAGCATTTCCTATACCTTTTGAAGCTCCAGTTACTAATATATTCATGATTTATACTCCTTTAAAAAACTTTGCACAATATATGATGCCATAAATATTCCAGCACAACTTGCGACAAACGGAGTTGATGATGGAGTAATTTTTGTAAATTCAATATTTTCACCATTTTTAGTAGTAATTTTTTCTGTTGCAGACAATTTTTCTTGAACAAAAGGTTTTTCTCTACTTGCAACAACTGTAATACCTTTTTCTATGCCTCGCTTTTTTAACTGATAAATAATATTTGAAACAAATGGTGCATTTTTATTTTCTATTTCAGAAATATCAGAAATATATAACTTAGTAGGATCAATCCTATTACCTGCCCCCATTGAACTTATAACAGAAATATTATTTTTAACAGAAGTTTCTAAAAGTTCAATTTTTGATCTCATTGTATCGATTGCATCTGCAACATAATCAATATTGGAAAAATCAAAATCTCCAGTATAGAAATCATCAACTACATTTATTTTCAACTCAGGATTAATATCTTTTAACCTATTTTCAAAAAGTTTTGCTTTATTTTGCCCAACAGTTGAATGCATAGCTACTAATTGACGGTTAATATTGGATAAAGACACATCATCAAAATCAATTATTGATAATTCACCAATACCAGCTCTTACAAGAGCTTCTGCACAAAAGCCTCCGACACCGCCTAAGCCAAAAACTGCAACATGCTTTAAAGAGAGAAGATATTGATTATCTTCTCCCCAAAAAAGTTTATTACGTGAAAAAATATCTTCACCCATATTCTTACATCACTATTTAATTATTCCAAAACCTAAAAGAAAAGTGCAAACAATAAATATCGCAGCAACAATACCTGTTAATTTATTCAATCCTTTTTCTGCACTCTTTTGAGATGCAAATACATGAGATGCTCCGCCAATCCCAGCGATTCCATCGCCTTTAGGTGAATGTAACAATATTAAAATTATTAATAACAAAGCTGAAAGTATTTGTACAGCCCAAACAAAATTTAATAACATTATTTTTTCTCCTTTTTCTTAGAAATAAAGTGGGCTCTTTTTGAATTCAACTTAATATTTTCAAAAGTATACAATCTTGCCGGTCTTTTTGATGATGATTTTGTAAATTCATCTAATTCAATCAAACCGTCAGTAGAAAGAGCTTTTTTTCTAAAATTACGTTTATCTAAACTTTTACCCATTATTAACTCGTATGCTCTTTGCATTTCTGTAAGGGTAAATTTTTCATTTAATAACTGGTATGCCACAGGGCATAATTCTAATCTTTCACGAGTTCTTTTTAATGAATACTCAATAATTTCTTTATGGTCAAATGCTAATGGAGGCAAATCTGAAATTTTATGCCAACCCAATTCAGGAGTTGTTACAATCTGAATATCTTCAGCTCTAACAAGAGCGAAATATGCACAAGTTATAACTCTAGCGTTAGGGTGACGAAGCGGATCTCCAAATGTATATAGTTGTTCAAGATAAATATTATCTACATTTGTACGTTCTTTTAAAACTCTTAATGCCGCCTGATCTAGGTTTTCAGATAATCTTACATATCCTCCTGGTATTGCCCATTTATCTTTAAAAGGTTCATTTGTCCTTTTTACGAGCAAAACCTGAAGAGCATTATTTTTCATAGTCACAATAACTACGTCAACAGTAATCTCGTGGGTTTTTGTTTCATTAAAAATCATAATTTCTCGGTCCCTAAAATATATCATATAATAAAAAAATAAATTTACATTAGTTAATAGTCTTTTTTTATTAACAAAATTTAACATGAAGTAAAAAGATTAACAATAAATACGAATCAAAATACTTTATATATATACGGGGAATTTATAGGAATAAAAATGAGCATTTACAATTGGGGATTTAACAATTTTTATATAAACAGTTTTATGCCTACATCTTATTGGGGCGGCTGTGGGTGTAATGCTTTTAATTCCGGCTTTAGTTTTGGTATATTAAACTCTTTATTCAATTACTCTATTCCGCAAATGAATACTTTTTCATTTATGCCGCAATTTTCTATGCCATTGTTTAACCCATATAATAATATATTTGCAATGACAAATAATTATATAATGCCGACATTTACTCCACCATTATATAATTATAGTATTCCTTCTTTATTTACTCAACTCAACACTTTTAATAACTACACTGGGAAATTAGTTGAATACACAAAAAATAACAATCTCAATTTCTTAACTACAAAAAATAAAGAAACAAGATCAAATAATATAAATATTAATAGAAATACAGTCCCAATAGAAATTGATAGAAACTTTAATAATCCAAACAAGTTAGATATCAATTTTCTTAACAGAGTAAAACAAATAGCTAACAAATTAAACTGTGATTACAAAGATTTATTAGCACTAATGAATAGTGAATCTGGTATTAGAACAAATGCTTGGAATGGAACAACCGCAGTAGGATTAATACAATTCACAAATGCTTCAATCTCAGAATTAAATCAAAAATTCGGACTTAATTTAACAAAAGAAAAAATAGCTCAAATGTCACCAATGGAACAGTTAGATTTAGTTGAGAAATATTTAACAATCGCAAAAAGCTATTCATTTTCACCAAACGCAAGATTATCTGCAGGAGATCTATATGCAATAACTTTCCTCCCTGGCAGAGCTAATCAAGATGTTTTATGCAGAAATGGTGAAGATTTTTATAAACAAAATAAAGGTCTTGACCAAAATCAAGATGGAGTAATAACTAAAAAAGATTTAGAATTACACCTTTCTAAAAAACATATTAACGAATCCATCTTTTCATAATTTCCTAAAATAAACATTACAATTCTAAATAATCCATTGATGTTCCAAAATGTTTCATGTACATTCATGAAATAAAGTCGTATTTGCGGAAAGGTTCAAAAATGGATAAGGGATATATTGAAAACGGTTTTATAGTTGATGTCAGCAATGCTCATAAAACATCAGAAATTATTTATGAATTAAGCAGAATATTAGATTTACCTGATGCACAAAGCAAAAAAGTTTGCCTTAAATTAGGGAATGTTGATTTAACAACAACAGAACTTACAAGTATTAAAGCATTAGTTGAGTCTATGAACTCAGAAATTGAATTTATTACAACAAGTTCATCCTCTACAGTAAAGTCAGCAGAAGAACTAGACATAAAAGTTTCTGTTTTAGAAAATAAAGTTCCAATGCCTGAATTCAATGCCGATCAAGAAAAAGTAAATAAAGAACTTGAAAAAGCATTAGATAAAATTTTCGGAGATGAAAATACTGAAATAAAAACTTTTGCACAAGAAAAAGGATTACAAAAATTACAAAATAATACATCTCTAGAAACAGAAGCTCCAATTCAAAGTTCTGATGAAAAGCAAGTTGAAACTATTGAAAACACTGAACATCAAGAAGAATTAGAAGAAAAAGAAAATAATATTCAAAAAATAACCGCAAATACATATGATACAATAGAAACCACTGAATTTAATTCAACCACTGAAGAACTAAATGATTTTAATAAAGAATTAGAAAATGCAAACAAAATAGAAGGGGAAGATATAGAAGATATCGATTATAATCTTGACGATTTAAGAAAATCACTAAGAGAAACAGAAAAACTTCCAACCTTATATATTCAAAGAACATTACGTTCAGGACAAAGCATAACATCAGATGGAAATATTGTCATAATTGGAGATGCAAACCCAGGATCTGAAATTATTGCCAAAGGCGATATTACAGTTTGGGGTATTCTTGGAGGAATAGCTCATGCTGGATCTGCTGGAAACCAATATGCAAAAATTAGAGCTCTTAAAATGAATGCAATTCAGTTAAGAATAGCTGATACATTTGCAAGACGTCCTGATAATATTAACATTCCGTATATACAAAAAACAGATACATTTATTCCAGAAGAAGCTTGTATATACAAAAAGCAAATTTTAATACATAAAATACACGAATCATAAAAAGGAGAAATCATGAGCGGTAGAGTTATCGTAATAACATCCGGAAAGGGTGGTGTAGGTAAGACGACAACAAATGCCAACATAGGTACAGCTCTTGCAAAAGCTGGTAAAAAAGTCGTTATGATTGACACCGATTTGGGATTAAGAAACTTAGATTTATTACTCGGACTGGAAAACAGAATAGTTTATACAATTGTAGATGTAGTAGAAGAACGCTGCAAATTAAAACAAGCATTAGTAAAAGACAAAAAAAATCCAAACTTATGTCTTTTAGCCGCAGCACAAACTAGAGATAAAACAGCAGTTACAGAAGAACAATTAAAAGATATATGCGATAAATTAAAACAAGATTTTGATTTTATCTTAGTTGACTGTCCAGCAGGTATTGAACAAGGGTTTCAAAATGCCGTAGCTGGTGCATCAGAAGCAATTGTTGTAACAACACCTGAAATGTCAGCGGTTCGTGATGCAGATAGAATTATAGGACTTCTAGAAGCTAAAGAAGAAATTAAATCATACAAATTATTATTAAACAGAGTACGTCCAAATCTTATCAAATCAAATGATATGATGAGCGTAGATGATGTTGTAGAAATTTTATCAGCAGATTTAATTGGTATAATTCCAGAAGATACAGGTATTATTACATCAACAAATAAAGGGGAACCTATTGTTAATGATGAAAAGTCTTTAGCTGGTAAAGCATACAATAATGTAGCAAGAAGAATAATTGGCGAAGATGTACCATTTTTAAATCTTGAAGAACCTCAAGGAGTAATGGCTAAAATGAAAAAATTCTTCTCTGGACTAATGGGAAAGGAGAAGTAAGAAAATGTTATTGCAAAATTTATACAATAAAGTTATAGGCTTCTTCCGCCAAACAGATATTGAACAAGAAACAGAATCTGCAAAAGAAACAGCTTGCAATAGATTAAGAGTAGTCTTAATGCAAGATAGAACAAATCTAACTCCAGAATTAATGGAACGCATGAGACGTGAAATGGTAGATCTTCTATCAAAATATGTAGAAATGGATAAAGATGCCCTTGAGTTAAATCTAGAACAAGACGGAGATCAAGTTGCATTAATGTTATCAATTCCAGTTATCAGAGCAAAAGATGAAGACGAAATAAAAGCAGCATTAGAAGCAGAAGATAAACAAAAAGAATCTGATGAAAATGAAGAATTAACTGAAGAAGAAAAAATTCTAAATGAAGATACAGAAGAAAAATCAGAAAATGATGCTGATTATGTTGATGACGACGAAGAAGAATCTGATAACAACAAAGATGACGACGATGACGATGATGAATAAATTATTTTTATAAATTAACTTCAAAAAAAATAAAAAAAAATTGACCTAAGTGGTCAATTTTTTTATGTAAAAAACTTTAATTTACAAATCTATACATTTTTCTATTTCCATTGTTGACAGGGGATTTTGTTTGTTTTAACATTGATATGCTTGGAATTAATGTATTTACTAATATCCGAAATATTTGTTGAATAGCGATTTCAAGCAGTGTAATAGATAAAAAAAGAAAAAGGAATGCAAATGGCAAGCACACAAAGACAAAGAATCAGAGTTTGTTTAAAAGCATACGATCATAAATTAATTGACGTATCTTCAGACAAAATCGTAGAAACAGCAAAAAGAACTGACGCTAAAGTAGCTGGTCCTATTCCTTTACCTACAAAAAGACGTATATATTGCGTATTACGTTCACCTCACGTAGATAAAAAATCTCGTGAACACTTCGAAATGAGAACACATAAACGTATTATCGATATATACGAACCTACTCAACAAACAGTTGAAGAATTAGGCAGATTAGATCTACCGGCTGGCGTAGATATTGAAGTTAAATTATAATTAACTTTTTGAAAACTAAATAAGCATTATGCATTGTAATGTGAACTGCGACCGTTTGGAATAACAAATCCACAACGGGACAGCCGAGAGGTTGTAGAGGTGAAAGCCCTCAAATTAGGTAAAGATTAGCAAGACGTAGCGCTCGCAAGAGAAAATGCAATCCCGAAACAGGGGCAGAATAATGTCTGCACCAAGTAGGGTGAGCAAGAAAGGTAGAATATGACACTAGGTGTAATAGGAAAAAAACTTGGAATGACACAAATCTTCGATGAACAAGGTTTGGCTATTCCTGTAACAGTAATCAAAGTTGATCCAATTGTTGTTACTCAAGTAAAAACAATTGAAACTGATGGCTACAACGCAATTCAAGTTGGTACAATTGCAGCAAAAGAAAAACACTTAACAAAAGCTGAAATTGGCCACTTCAAGAAAAATAACTTGGAAAACTTCAGACACCTTCAAGAATTCAGAATTGATAACCCACAAGACTACAAAGTTGGCGATAAAATTGAATTATCAGTTTTAGACAACGTTGAAAAAGTAGACGTAACAGGAAAATCAATTGGTAAAGGTTTCCAAGGTACAGTAAAAAGATGGAATTTCTCAAGAGGACCTATGGGACACGGTTCTAAAAACCACAGAGAACCAGGTTCAATTGGTGCAGGTACAACTCCATCACGTGTTATCAAAGGTAAAAGAATGGCTGGTAACATGGGAAATGAAAGAGTTACTATTACTAAATTAAAATTAGTTAAAGTTGATGCAGCTAACAGCTTAGTATTAGTGAAAGGTTCAGTACCTGGATGCGAAGGCAGATTAGTAACAATCGTTCCTACAAGAACAAAATGGAACTAAACTCAAAAAAGTAATATAATATTAACCCGCTCTTACCATATAAAACGGAAAACCGAAAGGGGTAAGCGGAAAGCAAAGGAAAAATAAAAAATGTCAAAAGAAATATTAAGTACAAACGGAGAAAAATTAGGCGAAATTACATTGAATGAAAATGTATTCGGTGTAGAACCTAATTTACATGTAATGCACTTAGCATTAAGAAGACAATTAAACAATGCTCGTCAAGGTTCAGCTTGTGCTAAAACAAGAGCTGAAGTATCTGGCGGCGGTAAAAAGCCTTGGAAACAAAAAGGTACAGGTAGAGCAAGAGCTGGTTCTCTTCGTTCTCCATTATTTGCAGGCGGTGGCGTAATCTTTGGACCAAAACCAAGAAGTTATGCATTCAACATGCCTCAAAAAGCTAGACAATTAGCTATTAAATCAGCATTGTCAGCTAGAAGCGAACAAATGGTTGTAGTAAAAGATTTTTCTGCAATCACTGAACCAAAAACAAAATTAATGGTTAGTGCATTAAAATCATTAAACGTAACTGGTAAAATTTTAATCGTTGCAGATGTAAAAGCTGAAGAAAACAAAAACTTAGAATTATCAGCTAGAAACATCCCAAGCGTAAAAATTATTTTACCTTCAAACCTTAACGTAAAAGATTTACTGGAAGCTGATTCTGTTGTAATTACCGAATCTGCTGTTAACGATATAACAGAAAGGCTACAATAATGAGTAAAGCAAGAACAAATACGGAAAAATTATATGATGTAATTAAAAAACCTATCATTACTGAAAAGTCTGTAGGTGCTACAACTCTAGGTCAATACACTTTTGAAGTAGTAAAAGATGCTACAAAAGTTGAAATTGCACAAGCTGTAGAATTAGCTTTTCCTGGAAGAAAAGTTAAAAAAGTAAGAACAGTTTACATGCCATCTCACGAAAAAAGAATGGGATACAAATTCGGTAGAACTGATTCTTCTAAAAAAGCCATCGTAACAATCGAAGGCGATCCGATTGAAGAATTAATCGGTGCATAATAAAACAGGGCGTAAGGCGTATGTCCTGAGAAATGACACAAAGCCAACCAAAGGAGAAAAATAAAAATGGCAATTAGAAAAATAAACCCTACATCTCCAGGCCAAAGAGGGATGACAAAAAGTGATTATCAAGAAATCACTTGCACAACTCCTGAAAAATCATTGTTAAAATCATTGAAAAAAACAGCAGGAAGAAATAATACAGGTAGAATTACATGTCGTCACAAAGGCGGCGGTGTAAAAAGAACATACCGTATCATAGATTTCAAACGTGAAAAATTTGGCGTACCAGCAACAGTAAAAACTATTGAATACGATCCAAACAGAAACGTTAGAATTTCATTAGTATTCTACGCAGATGGTGAAAAAAGATATATTTTAACACCAGAAGGACTAAACGTAGGCGATGTAATTGTAAGCGGTCCTGAAACTCCTGTACAAACAGGTAACGCACTTCCGCTTGAATTAATTCCGTTAGGTACAATAGTTCATAACATTGAACTTACACCTGGTCGTGGCGGCGTTATGGTAAGATCTGCAGGTAATGCAGCTCAAGTTATGGCTAAAGAAGGTAACTACGTTACAATCAAACTTCCATCATCAGAAATGAGAATGGTAAGAAAAGAATGTATGGCTACAATCGGTACTTTAGGTAATGCAGAATTCAAAAACTTATCTATCGGTAAAGCTGGTAGAAAACGTTACTTAGGTATCAGACCAACAGTACGTGGTGTTACAATGAACCCTTGCGATCACCCACACGGTGGTGGTGAAGGTAAAACAGGTCCAGGCGGACACCCAAAAACACCTTGGGGTAAACCAGCTCTTGGTCATAAGACTAGAAAATCAGGAAAAGCTTCTGATAAACTAATCGTTAGAAGAAGAAAAAAATAAGAAATAACTAATAAATAGGCAATGGGGCTTAATGCCCCAGAGGCCTTTGAACCAATAAGGAGAAAATATTAATGGCACGTTCATTAAAAAAAGGTCCATATGTAGAAGAAGCTCTACAAAATAAAATCGCAAAAATGAATGCAAACTCTGAGAAAAAAGTTATAAAAACTTGGTCAAGAGCATCCATGATTGTACCTGATATGTTAGGACACACAATCGCGGTTCACAACGGAAAAACTCATGTACCTGTTTATGTAACAGAACAAATGATCGGACACAAATTAGGTGAGTTTGCACCAACAAGATTATTCAAAGGACACGCAGGCTCTGACAAGACTGCTAAACGTAAGTAACGCAATTAAAAGAATAAGGAAATAAAAAAATGGAAGCTAAAGCAAGACAAACAGATATTAAAATGACAGCTAGAAAACTTCGTAGAGTAATCAACGAAGTAAGAGGAAAATCTGTCGTTGAAGCTCAAGATATGTTGCGTTTTATGCCTTATTTTGCCGCTAGAGTTGTTGAAAAGAACTTAAAAGCAGCAGTTGCAAATGCACAAGAAAAATATGGCGTAGGTGCTGAATCTTTAAAGGTTTCTGAAATCTTTGCAGATGAAAGCGTTACATATAAAAGAGCAAGAACAAGAGCGCAAGGTCGTATGTATAAAAGACTAAAACGCACTTCTCACTTAACATTAAAAGTTAGTGATATCAAGTAGTAGTAATAACAAAAGGTAAATAAAATGGGACAAAAAACACATCCAAAAGGATTTAGAATCGGCATAATTCAACCTTGGGTAAGCACATGGTTTGCTAAGGTAAAAGATTATGGTGCATTCGTAGCAGAAGACGCTAAAATAAGAAAATTTATTAAGAAAAAACTTTATGCTGCAGGTGTTTCTAAGATTTTAATCGCTAGAAAAGCCCAAAACACAACAGTAACTGTTGTAACAGCAAAACCTGGTATTGTTGTTGGCCGTGGTGGTCAAGGTATTGAAGACTTGAAAAAAGAAGTATCTAAATACATCGGCAAACCTGTAATCATCAACGTTGTAGAAGTTGCAAGAATTGATGCAGATGCACAACTTGTAGCAGAAGCAATTGCTCAACAATTAGAAAAACGTGTAGCTTTCAGA
>FR899629.1:162136-312027 GCA_000437435.1 Clostridium sp. CAG:768
GAGCTGGCGCTCAAGGTATTAAAGTTATGGTATCAGGACGTTTAGGCGGAGCAGAAATTGCTCGTTCTGAATGGGCAAAAGAAGGAAGAATTCCTCTTCAAACACTTCGTGCTGATGTTGATTACGGATTCACAGAAGCTGATACTATTATGGGTAAAATCGGTGTTAAAGTTTGGATTTTCAAAGGCAACTTAATGCCTGGCGAAAAAGCTGACCAAAACATCAAAGCAAAAAGCGGTAAAGAAGGTTCTGAAAAAGGCGGAAGACGTCCAAGACGTAGAATCGCATCTACAGAAGAAGCATAACCGCGAGTTATAAATAGTAAGAAAAAACTAAATGGAGTAAAATAAAATGTTACAGCCTAAAAAAACTAAATACCGCAAAATGATGAAAGGCAGAATGAAAGGTACAGAAACCAGAGGAACAAAATTAGAATTTGGTGGATATGCACTTCAAGCTGTTGAACCTGGTTGGATTACCAGCAGACAAATCGAGGCTGCACGTCGTGCAATGACTCGTGAAATCAAACGTGGCGGTAACGTTTGGATTAAAATATTCCCAGATAAACCAATTACTGCAAAACCTGCTGAAACTCGTATGGGTTCAGGTAAAGGTAACTTGGAATATTGGGTAGCAGTTGTTAAACCGAACAGAATTCTATTTGAACTTGACTATTTCGACAGAAGTGTTGCAGTTCACGCATTAGAATTGGCTGCTCAAAAACTGCCTATCAAAGTAAAAGTAGTAGAAAAAGCTAAGTTAGAAGCGTAATCACGCTAAAACTAATAAAGGAAATAACAATGAAATTAGAAGAAATGCGCGAAAAAACAGTAGAAGAGCTGCAAAGTGCAATAGTTGATTGGAAAAAAGATTTGTTCAACTACAAATTACAACTTTCAACTCACAAATTAGAAAACACAGCGTTGATTTCTAAAACAAAAAGATTGATAGCTCAAGCAAAAACTGTAATAAAAGAAAAAGAGGTACAACATGCCTAAGAAAGAAAAACAAGGTGTAGTAATCAGCAACAAAATGGATAAAACAATCGTAGTTAAAGTAGCAGATTATGAACCACATCCAAAATACAAAAAAATTATTGAATCAAATAAAAACTACAAAGCTCATGATGAAGGTAACATTTGCAATGAAGGCGATATCGTTAGAATTGTAGAATCAAGACCTATCTCTGGCGACAAACGTTGGACATTAGCTGAAGTAGTTGAAAAAGCTAGATAGTAATATCTATTAGTCAACATTACCTTAGCGTAATGAGAGGACGAAACAGTAAAACATTCTTTAAAAATAAAGGAAAATAAAAATGATACAACAAGAAACTAGACTAGAAGTAGCAGATAATACAGGTGCAAAAGAACTTTTATGCATTCGTGTAATGGGAAGTTCAAACAAAAAATTTGCTGCAGTTGGCGATGAAATCGTAGCAGCAGTAAAAGATGCAAACCCAAATATGCCTGTAAAAAAATCTGAAGTTGTTAGAGCTGTTGTAGTTAGAACAAAAGCTGATATCAAACGTGCAGACGGATCAGTTATCAGATTTGACGAAAACGCAGCAGTTATCATCAACAAAGATGGCAACCCACGTGGAACACGTGTTTTCGGACCTGTAGCTCGTGAATTAAGAGATAAAGGTTACATGAAAATCGTTTCTCTTGCACCGGAAGTTATCTAGTGCAAGAAAGATAATCCAATAAAATATAAAGGAATAATAAAATGACAAAGAAAAAATTGCATGTAAAAAATACTGACAGAGTAATGATTATTGCAGGCAAAGATAAAGGCAAATCAGGTAACATTAAAAAAGTTAACGTTACTGAAGGCACTGTTACTGTTGAAGGTTTAAATATGGCTACAAAAGCTCAAAAACCTCAACCTATGGCAGGAATACAAGGCGGTTTAATCAAAGTTGAAGCTCCTGTAGATGCTTCTAACGTAATGGTTATTTGCCCTGCTTGCGAAAAACCGACAAGGATCAAACACGAAGTCGTTGACGGCAAAAAAGTTCGTGTTTGTAAAAAATGTGGTGAACAATTAGATGCAAAATTATAATATTTACATGTTTATTGTATAATATTATTGCATCGTAGAATTAAGGAAATACGAAAATGACAACAAAAACTAGAAGTTTAAAAGCAAAATATCAAGAAGAAGTAATTCCTGCATTAAAGGAAAAATTCGGATATAAAAATATTAACCAAATACCAAAGCTTCATAAAATTGTTTTGAATATGGGTGTTGGAGAAGCTTCTCACAACTCTAAAATTGCAGAAGCAATTGAAGCTCAATTGACTAAAATAGCTGGTCAAAAATGCGTAGTTACAAAAGCTAAAAAATCAATCGCATCTTATAAGTTAAGAGAAGGAATGCCAGTTGGTGCAATGGTTACATTGCGTGGCGAAAGAATGTATGACTTCTTACAAAAACTTATTTGTGTAGTATTGCCTCGTATTCGTGACTTCAGAGGTATCTCTCCAAAAAGTTTTGACGGTCGTGGAAACTATACTTTAGGTTTGAAAGAACAAGCATTATTCCCAGAAATTACTTATGAAGAAGTTGATTTAGTAAAAGGTATGAACGTATCTGTAATCACTACAGCTGAAACTGATGAAGAAGCTCGTGAATTACTAAAATTATTGGGAATGCCTTTTAAAGGGATGAACAAATAAGAAGCGTAGCCGCTTCACCCACCATTTTGGCATTATATAAATTTTGTCATAAATGGTAAAAATAAGGAGCGTTGACGCTCCTCCCGCTAATCGGGTTATACAACAACAAACAAAATAAAAAAAGGAGAAATTCATGGCTAAAAAAGCGATGATAAACAAAGAACTAAGACGCGAAAAACTTGTTGCAGCTGGTAAATACCCTGCAGTAAGACTTCATAACAGATGCAGCATTTGCGGAAGACCTCACGGTTACCACAGAGATTTCGGTCTTTGCAGAATTTGTTTAAGAAAAATGGCTCACGAAGGATTACTTCCGGGCGTTACAAAAGCAAGCTGGTAGTAAAGTATATCGTATTTTAACTTAGACTTTTAATAGTTTATAGTAGAACTTTGTTTTGCATAAATTTATTAAATTATAAGTAAATAAAACGTTTACTTTATCTTATGCGAAATATAAATATAATAAAAAACCAAAGGACCGAGGGATGCGGTCTTTTTTGGTTTTTTATATAAGCAACAATAATTAACATATTCAAATATTTACTTGTAAATCTAAATTATTCATGATATCTTAGTTATACAGTTCCAGACTGCTGAAATAAGCTTTTTTTTATAAAGCAACAATTAATTCAGTAAGTGGTGTAATAGTTAAAAAGGATACTGCCTATAACTGTGGGTAAGTCCTCGAAAGGGAAAAAATTATGTCAATGACAGATCCTATAGCAGATATGCTAACAAGAATTAGAAACGCTAATATGGTATCACACCCATCAGTTTCAATGCCATCTTCTAAATTAAAAGTTCAATTAGCTAAACTTTTAAAAGAAGAAGGTTTTATTACTGATTACAGCGTAAAAGAAGACGGCAAATTTAAAGTATTAGAAATTACTTTAAAATACGATGCTAACAACAAACCTATCATTACAAAATTAGAAAGAATTTCTAAACCAGGTTTGAGAAACTACAGCAAAGCTAAAAACCTTCCTAAAGTATTAGGTGGTATGGGTATCGCTATCGTTTCTACAAGCAAAGGTCTTTTAACAGACAGAAAAGCTAGAAAAGAAAACATCGGTGGCGAAGTTCTTTGCTACGTTTACTAATTAGAATGATAGAGAAACAAAGACTAAAAACAAAAAGATTTAGTCTAACAAACTCTATATTTTAAAATTTCGATCACAATTGGTAGAAAAGGTCGAAATATGTACACAATATACCAAAGGAGAAAATTAAAATGTCACGTATTGGTAAAAAACCTATCGAAATCCCACAAGGGGTTGAAGTAAAAATAGAAGGTCATACAGTTACTGTAAAAGGACCTCACGGCACAGAAGTTGTTGAAGTTCGTCCTGAAATTGAAGTAAAAATTGAAGACAATCATGTTGTTCTTTCAAAAGTAGGTGAATCTAGAGAAACTGATGCTTTATATGGATTATCTAGAACATTAATTGCTAACGCTGTACACGGTGTTAAAGAATTATTCGAAAAGAAATTAGAAATCCAAGGTGTTGGTTACCGTGCTAATATGGAAGGAAAAAACTTAAACTTAGCATTAGGTTATTCACATCCTGTAGTTGTTGAACCACCAGAAGGAATAACAATTTCAGTAGAAGCTAACACTAAAATTTCTGTAAAAGGAACAAATAAACAAACTGTTGGTGATGTAGCAGCATTCATCAGATCTAAAAGACCTCCTGAAGTTTATAAAGGAAAAGGTGTTAGATATGAAGGCGAACACATCAGACGTAAAGCTGGTAAAGCTGGTAAAAAATAAGGCTAATGCAGCCTAATAATTGCATGTGAAGGGTGAACATAAGTAGCCCGTTAAAGCAAGTAATGAAAGGAAATAAAAATGATTAAACAAGAAGTAAGAAAACCAAAAGTTCAAAAAAGACATAAATCTATAAGAGTTAAATTATCAGGAACTTCAGAATTCCCAAGATTAGCTGTTTATAGAAGTACAAAACACATATATGCTCAATTAATTGATGATGTAAATCATGTAACTTTAGCAGCAGCATCTTCTAACGATAAAGAATTAAAAGAAAAATTATCTCACGGTGGTAACATCGAAGCTGCAAAAATCGTTGGTGAAGCTATCGCTAAAAAAGCAAAAGTTAAAGGCATTGAATGTGTCGTATTTGACCGTGGTGGATTCTTATATCACGGCCGTGTAGCTGCTTTAGCTGATGCTGCTAGAGAAGCTGGCTTAATGTTCTAAAAGCGTAGTCGCTCCACCCGCCAAATAAGTTTTTATATAAACTTATTAATGGGAAAATAAAAAGGAGCATAACCGCTTTTAAAATAAATTAAAAAGACAGAGTTTAATAAACTCTGTCTTTTTTAATACTTAAAAAATAATTAATTATTTCGAGTTTTCATATTTTTTATATTATTATATTATTTAGGAGATGGTAAAATATGGAATATAAAGACTATTATGATATATTAGGTGTTAAACGTGATGCCACCGAAGCTGAAATTAAATCAGCTTACAGAAAACTAGCCAGAAAATATCACCCCGACGTAAATAAAACTAAAGAAGCAGAGAGTAAATTTAAAGATATAAATGAAGCTTACGAAGTTCTTGGCGATAAACAAAAAAGACAAAGATATGACAGCTTAGGCTCTAATTGGCAAGGCGGTCAAAGTTACACTCCACCTCCTGGATTTGAACAATTTGGTTTTGGCGGAGGACAAGGCGGTTACCAAAGCTATAGTTTCAACGGTCAGGACTTAGGCGGATTCTCTGACTTTTTCAGCTCATTATTCGGTGATATGATGGGGGGTGGAGCTAGAACTCAGGGGATGAATTTCGGTGGTTTTGATTTTGGTGGAACTCAACAAACAACTTCATCATCAAGAAGAAGACAGCAACAACCTCCAAAAGCTGAAAATCTTGACGTTACAATGAACTTAAATGTAACTGTAAAAGATATATTTGATCAAAAACCTGTTAATGTAAAATTTAACAATATAGAACGATGCACAAAATGCTCAGGAAACGGAGGATATTGCAGCGAATGCGGAGGCACTGGTTTTAAATCAGAGCCAAAATCAATAAAAGTAAAACTTCCTCCAAATATCACAGAAGGTCAAAAAATCAGGATTAAAGGAGAAGGCAAATCTGACTCCTACGGAAGAAAAGGCGATTTGTATCTTGTAATTAATGTCAAAGACAAAGATTACGAAGTAAATGGTGCTGATTTAACGAAAGAAATAGAAATCACACCACCGGAAGCTGTCTTAGGCTGCAAAAAAGATATTGAAACACTCCATGGGAAAATAGGAATTAAAATACCTCCAAGAACATCATCCGGACAAGCTTTAAGATTAAAAGATTTAGGATTACCTAAAAAAGGCGGAGGATACGGCAATTTAAATGCTAAAATTAAAATTGTTATTCCGAAAAACATATCAGACAAACAAATAGAATTATATAAAAAAATTGCTGAATTATAAAAAAGAAGGTCAAATGACCTTCTTTTTTTACCAATCCATATCCCAACCTTTACCTATCAAATACCCAATTCCATCAATATCCTCAGGATCAGTAGAATCCCCGCAACCTGCATCCCAGTCATATTGTCTTTGAGCTTCAACAGACCCACCATTAGGACAATTTGCTCCATTTTTTTTACAAGCTGGGTTTAATTTCCATCCATCTACAGATGTATCAGAGAAATAAAACATTCTCCAATAGTCTCTACAAGCAATATTAGGTCCTTTTTTGCCATTTGTATCAACGTATATATAACCCTCACCAGTATCAGCATTTCCAGTAAAAGCCCCCATACAAAAACTTGCTCCACTAGCTATAGAGAAACAACTAATAGGTTGTCCTCGTCCAACCTTTGAACCTGCTATTGTTGTACCAGATAATGATTTATATTCGTCTGCGAAACAAGGCTGTGGAGTAGCTCCGCAATCTTGAACAACTTTAAAGTAATTTTTCACAAACGGAATTACTGATATATCAAAATCTGAATTATTTAATTTGGTTTCATTTATACCAACAGCATTGCTATCTGTCAAAAACATAGATAAAGCTTGTTGCATTTCATTATAAAATTTATGAGCTTGAATTGCATAAGTTTTCCTTTGATGATTTTGCATCAAAGTAGGAACTGTCATTGCAGAAACAACACCAATAATCCCTAAAGTAACTAACACTTCTGCGAGGGTAAAACCATTATAGGAGCTTAAATTTTGCCCCCCCCCCGAGTTACATTACTAAACATTTTAATCATAATCGCTCCTTTCTATTTAATTTCTTTTTTATTATAACATATTTTCTAATTTACTTCAATAAACTCAATAAACCATTGACAATATTCTCCATTACAAAGACAATATAATCTATGGGGGATATTTTTTATGACTAAAGAAACTTTTTTACACGAAAAACACGTTAATCTCAATGCAAAAATGGTTGATTTTGCGGGTTGGCATATGCCTGTACAATATACATCAATTATTGAAGAACACAAAACAGTTAGAGAAAAAGTGGGCTTATTTGATGTTTCTCACATGGGAGAAGTCTTTGTATCAGGGAAAGACGCTATGGAGTTTCTCAACAAAATAGTTCCCCAAGATATTTCTAAACTTAATTATGAAAAAGCTGTGTATTGTCAACTACCAAATAAAAATGGGGGCTTAATTGACGATTTAATTATATACAAATTAGGAATTTTAGAATATTTAGTAATTTGCAACGCGTCAAGAATAGATGAAGACCTTAACTGGATGGTTAGAAACAGCAAGAACTTTGATGTTAAAATCGACAACAGATCACATGAATTCTCTTTACTTGCAATACAAGGTCCTCTTGCTGATAAATTAATGAGAAAAATGGGACTTAATACACAACAAGATTCCTTCACAATAAAACCAGCAAAAATTGCAGGGGTTAAAGTTCTTGCATCACGTACAGGATACACAGGAGAAGACGGGTATGAAATTCTTGTGGAAAACAATCATTCAGAATATTTATGGGACAAAATCCTTGAAGATGGTCAGGAATTCGGCATCAAACCTATAGGGCTAGGAGCTAGAGATACTTTAAGATTAGAAGCAGCATTGCATTTATATGGTAACGATTTAGATGAAAATACAACACCGATTGAAGCTGGTCTAAGCTGGTCTATCCCAAAAGATAAAATTGCAGATTATAATGGAAAAGAAGTTATAATGGAACAAATTAAAAACGGAACTACGAAAAAACTTGTAGGTTTGAAAATGCTTGATAAATCAATTGCAAGACATGAATATGAAGTATACAAAGATGGTGAAAAAGTCGGAATAATTACAAGTGGCGGACCTTCTCCAATTTTAGGAGCAAATATTGCATTAGCATATGTAAAAAATGATAAAGAAATTTGCACAGGCTCTACTGTTCAGGTTATGATAAGAGAAAAATTACATGATGCAGAAGTCGTAAAAAGACCATTTGTTGAAAAAAGAAATAAAATAAAATTATAATATACAAAAAGGAGAAATTAATGAGTATTACAGAAAAAATCTTATGTTCTAAATCTCACGAATTCTTATTAGATAATGGAGATAACACTTTTACAATCGGACTTACAGATTACGCAGTAGAACAACTTGGTGATATTGTATTTTTAGAATTACCGGAAGTTGATACTGAATACAAAAAAGGTGAAACTTTTGCAACTATTGAATCTGTAAAAGCAGCTTCTGAAATTTACATGCCAATAAGCGGAAAAATTATTGAAATTAATGAAGAAGCAGTTGACTCTCCAGAGATTTTAAATGAAGACAGTTATGAAAAAGGCTGGCTTGTTAAAATTGAAGCAACTGGAGATGCTGCAAATGAACAAAATGATCTTTTAGAATACGAAGACTACAAAGAAGAATTGGAATAATTTATGAAAAATTTTTTAGTACATAGCGATGAAGTAAAAAAAGAAATGCTAGATAGCATTAATGTTGAATCAGTTGAGGATTTGTTCAAACAAATTCCTCAAAAAGCTCGTATGGGAAAATTAGGCTTTGAAAATCCTCTAAGTGAAATGGAAGTACAAAAAAGGATTAAATTCCTTGCTAAAAAAAATAATACTGATTTTGTAACTTTTTTAGGAGCTGGAACTTACAATAAATTTATACCAGCTTGCATTTCTCAAGTTGCAAACAGATTTGAATTTTTGACAGCATATACACCATATCAACCTGAGATTTCTCAAGGTACACTTCAAGTTATGTACGAATTCCAAACAATGATTTGCAGACTTACAGGAATGGACATCTCTAATGCAACAATATATGATGCAGCAAGTGCCTGTGCTGAAGCTATATTAATGGCAGTTAGAATTTCGAAAAAAGATAAAGTTCTTGTATCAAAAAACTTAAATCCTGAATACATTGATACAGTAAAAACATACTGCTGGGCTAATAAAATTGAATTGGAACTATTTGATGAAATACCTCCAAATACAAATGATTATGCTTGTATATTAGTTCAAAATCCAGATTTTTATGGAGAAATCAAAAAGATTGAAAAAACTAATGACACTTTATTAATTGTTTGTACAGATATTTCTTCATTAGCAATTTTAGAGCCTCCTTCACAAGCTGATATAGTAGTTGGAGACGTCCAAACTCTTGGAATACATATGAGCTTTGGCGGACCTCACGCTGGCTTTATTGCTTGCAAAGAAAAATTCATGCGCCAAATACCTGGACGTCTTGCAGGCAGAACAGTTGATGCTGATGGCAACCCTGCATATTGTCTTACTATCCAAACAAGAGAACAACATATCAAAAGAGAAAAAGCAACAAGTAATATTTGCTCTAACCAAGCATTAATAGGACTTTGTGCAACTTTATATCTAACAGTAATGGGAGAAAAAGGATTAAGACAAGCATCATACTTATCTACTAAAAATGCACACCTTTTATCTAAAAAACTTGCAAATAAAGGGATTAAAACTCTTAATTCACAATTTTACAACGAGTTTGTAATCCAAGTTGATAATACAGATAAAGCATTAAAAAATCTGAAAGAACACAATATTATCGGTGGTTTAAAAATTGATAATAATAAAATTCTTGTATCTACAACAGAAATGATTACAGAAGAAGATATTGAAAATTATATCAAATATATTTAGGCTTCTTTAAAAGTATTATAAAAAATAGTAAAAGCTTTCTTGGGTGTTTCAAAACGTTTGATGGAACACCCTTTTATTAAATACATATGCTCATCAGTTTCAACCATTAAATTAATTCTTTTTCTTGTTTTATTCCATTTTTGAACAAAGTTAGAAATGGTTTCATTAGGATTTGCTAATTTTACTTCCAATAGTCCATTTACCTGAGATACAGTAGGTCTTTTTACCTCTTTTTCATCAACGTAAACAGTAGTAAAACTATGTTTTACTTCAGGAGGATTATCTATTGATGCTTTAAAAGATAAATTCGTATCTAATTCCATAATAATAACATCTTGCATAAGATTAAGTCCTCAAATTTAATATACTAACATTATTGAAAAAACTGGGCGATACGTGACTCGAACACGTGACCCCCACAACGTCAATGTGGTGCGCTACCAACTGCGCTAATCGCCCGAAGTATATTCAATTGTCAATCAAAAACTTCGTTTTTGATTGGGTCGCTCCCCCTCTCGAAAAAAGATTATCAATCTTTTTTCTCGGCAGAGTGCTAATTGCCCGAGTTTTTAATTACTTAGATTGATAAAACTCTACTTTAAATAGTTAAATTAGCAAAGAATCAACCTGAAATATTTTCAATAAATCAATTATAGCACAATATTTCTAAAAATGCATAGCATCGACTTGTTTTAAAATATTTTGAATATCTTTTACTAACTCAGCTTCAATAAATAATAATTCTTGTTTAGTATAATCTTCATTTTCATATCTGACTTTTGCAATTTTTGACATTACAATCTTATTGAAAGACAGATAATTTGAAGCAAATTCAATGATATCAACAGCTCTGTATGGAACAGCACTATCATGAAGTCTTAATACTGATCTAAAAATAACTAGCAAAGTCTTTATTACATTGTTTAAGAGCTTTTTCATTTCTCTATCAGATTTTACATTCATTAAGAAATTATTTTTATATTTTAACAAAAGGCTTTTCAACTCAGATTCACACTGCAAACGTAAAAAGTATTTATTTATGCTAATTGTAGGAATTAAATCTTCCCCATATATAATTCGATAATTTTCCTTAATATCTGCATATTCAATTGCGTAAACATCAAAAGATGAATACCATTCGTCTCTGTTCATAATTACAGGAATAGGATTTTTCCCTTTTACCCATTTTTTTACAGGTTTAGATATATCGTATAAATTTTCAGCAGTTAATTCATTGGTTACAATCATTAAATTAAGATTAGATTTTGCATCTTCAACATTAGCTTGTGAGCCAAATGCTATAACTGATAAAAGATTTTCACCCAAAGTATTTTTTAATTCTTCAACAAATTTATCTAAATTTTTCATTTTTAATCCTTTTTTATGATTTGTTATTTACACAACTACCAACTACCTGAACAACCGGATCCACCAAAGCCGCCGCCACCACCGAAGCCGCCAAAACTTCCAGAATTAAATCTTCGTCTCGGAGATATAATTGCCATTATTATTGCCAAAGGAAATGCCCACCAAGGCATATTTTCTGAATCAGAACTGCTTCTAGAATTATTACTTTTTGATAATTGAGGAGGACAATACCCTTGAGTTTTCAAACTAACTTTTTCAGCCTCTGCAACTGTTTTTGCCAAAACATAAGCTCCACGAGTAATACCTTTTTCATACTCTTCACGCTTATAATATGGAAAAATATCATTATCTCTGATATTTTCTAAAGTTTGAATACTTATTTTATCCTCAAGACCAGTACCCAATTCAATTCTCATTCTACGCTCATTTGGCGCAGTTAAAAATACCATTCCGTTATTTTTACCAACAGCCCCTAATTTATAAGAACGTCCTATATCAAGAGCAACTTCTTCAACAGTTCTGCCATTCAATGATGGCAGAGTAACAACAACTAAATCTGCTCCAGATTTTTTTTGTAAATCCCAAAGTGTCATGTTCAAGTCATTTTCCACTTGTGGAGATAAGACATTTGCCTCATCAGCAATGAAACCTGTAAACTTCAATGTAATTGCATTTGCAGATAAACAGTTTATAATTAATAAACTTACAATTAATAACCAGCACCTTTTTAACATAATTTGATACTAGCATTGATTTTAAAATTTGTCAATTGAAAAAATTTTAAAAGATTTTATAATTTTTCAAAACAGTATCTAAATTACAAAAGAAATATGGGTTTAAATTAGTCTTTACAGGCTTTTTTTTCATATTATAAATGGGTTCAGCAGCCTTAAAAGTATCAATCTGAAATTTTGAATGTTTTTTCATCTGAGGAGCAGAACTTTTCTTAATTGAAAGAAATTTAAAATTCCTAACAAAAAAATTATTATTTCCCCCGCCAATAATTTTTAATAACATATCAACACCTCATAAAAAAAGGCGACACCCAGATTCGAACTGGGGGATAAGAGCTTTGCAGGCTCCTGCCTTACCACTTGGCCATGTCGCCACTTCGTTACTTTATAATACGAAACAAATAATAAAAAGTCAAGATATAGAATAAAAAAATAACCGCTATTTCTAGCGGTTATTTTAGTTATTTATTTCTAATACTTATTTTGTTGCATAGTAATCTCTTACAACACCTTCATAAGCATCTTTGTAGATAGCTTTAATATCTTCCATCAATGGATATGCTGGGTTAGCACCTGTACATTGATCATCGAATGCAAGTTCTACCATTTCATCTAACTTAGCGTTAAAGTCAGCTTCTGATACACCAAAATCTTTGATAGAATTTGGTAAGTTGATTGATTTCATCAATTTATCAATTGCTTCAATTAACAATTCAACTTTTTCATCATCATTTTTACCGCCTAAGCCAAGTTCATCTGCAATTTGACCATATTTAGCTTTTGCATTAGGGAACTTGTATTGAGGGAAGATACATTGTTTTTTAGGACAATCAACTGCGTTGTATTTAATTACTTGTCTGATTAACAATGCGTTAGCTACACCGTGAGGTACATTAAACATAGCACCTAATTTGTGAGCCATTGAGTGACATAATCCTAAGAATGAGTTAGCAAATGCCATACCTGCAATTGTTGCAGCATAGTGCATTTTTTCTCTGGCGATAGGATCATTAGCACCTTCATTGTAAGATCTTTCTAAGTATCTGAATACCAATTTAGTTGCTTCTAAAGCATTTGAATTTGTGAAGTTTGTAGCTAAAGCAGATACATAAGCTTCTGTTGCGTGAACTAAAGCATCAATACCAGATGCAGCT
The DNA here is from genome assembly GCA_000437435.1 of Clostridium sp. CAG:768. Taxonomy (GTDB): domain Bacteria; phylum Cyanobacteriota; class Vampirovibrionia; order Gastranaerophilales; family Gastranaerophilaceae; genus Stercorousia. The sequence continues at coordinate 175,204 of FR899629.1, forward strand.
GTCAAACCTTTTGGCATACCATCTACAAAGTTTGGATCGATAATTGCCATATTTGGAGTTAATGCGTAATCTGCAATCGCATATTTTACGTGAGTTTCATCATCTGTAATAATTGCGAATGGAGTAACTTCTGAACCAGTACCTGAAGTTGTAGGGATAGCAACCATTGTAGCTTTTTTACCTAATTCAGGGATACGGCAAATTCTTTTTCTAATATCCATAAATCTCATAGAGATATCTTCGAATACTGTATCTGGTTGTTCATACATTAACCACATAATTTTAGCAGCATCCATTGGAGATCCACCACCTAATGAAATGATTACATCAGGTTCATAAGGTCTGATAATTTCCATTGCTTGGTTAATTGTAGATAATGTAGGATCTGGCTTTACATCAAAGAAGATTTGGTGATCAATACCTACTTCATCTAATACTTTAACGATGCTGTCTACTGCACCTGAATTGAATAAGAATCTGTCAGTTACGATAAAGGCACGTTTTTTACCTTCAAGTTCACGAAGTGCAAGATCAACTGCTCCTCTTTTGAAGTAAACTTTTGGTGGAACCTTGAACCAAAGCATATTTTCTCTCCTTTCTGCAACTGTTTTGTAGTTCAATAAATTTTCTACACCGATGTTACCAGATACGGCGTTTTTACCCCAAGAACCACAACCAAGAGAAAGTGAAGGTTCTAATTTGAAGTTATATAAATCACCGATACCACCTTGAGCTGATGGAGAGTTGATTAATACTCTACATGCAGGCATTTTTTCTGCGAATTTGTCAACTCTTTCTTGACTACGAGTATCTGTATAAAGGTCTGCAGAGTGACCAGCGCCACCTTTTGATACTAATTCATAAGTCATTTCTGTTGCTTCTTCGAAATCTTTTGCTCTGTACATAGTTAATACAGGAGATAATTTTTCTCTAGAGAATGGGTCATTCCAATCTACTGAAGGTCTTTCAGCTAAAATAATTTTTGCAGTTTTTGGAATGCTGAATCCAGCTAATTCTGCAATTCTCCAAGCTGGTTGACCAACGATATCAGGGTGAGCAGTACCACGTTTTGGATCAATGAATGGAAGATCGATCATTTTCTTTTCTTCAGCTTCATTAATTAAGTATGCACCTCTATAGATAAATTCTTTTTTAACTTCTTCATATACTTTATCAACTACAACAACTGATTGTTCAGATGCACAAATCATACCGTTGTCGAAAGTTTTTGACATAAGGATTGAAGATACTGCCATTTTAATATCAGCAGTTTCATCAATTACTGCAGCTGCGTTACCAGGACCAACACCTAATGCAGGGTTTCCAGATGAATAAGCAGCTTTAACCATACCAGGACCACCTGTAGCTAAGATACAAGCAATGTCAGGGTGTTTCATTAATTGGTTTGATAAATCGATAGATGGGATATCAATCCAACCAATAATATCTTCAGGAGCACCAGCTTTAACTGCAGCTTCTAAAACAATTTTAGCAGCTTCAATTGTACATTTTGTTGCTCTTGGGTGTGGTGAAAAGATAATTGCGTTTCTTGTTTTTAAAGCAATTAATGATTTAAAGATTGCTGTAGATGTAGGGTTTGTTGTAGGAACGATACCTGCAATAACACCTAGAGGTTCTGCAACTGTTTTAATACCATTTGCTTTATCTTCTTTTATAATTCCACAAGTTTTTACATTTTTATGTTTGTTATAAATGTATTCTGATGCAAAGTGGTTTTTAATAATTTTATCTTCTAAAACGCCCATACCAGTTTCTTCAACAGCCATTTTAGCTAGAGGAATACGAGCTTTGTCTGCAGCTGTAGCTGCTGCTTTGAAAATTGCATCTACTTGTTCTTGAGTAAAATTAGAATAAATTTTTTGAGCTTTTTTTACTCTTGCAATTAGCATTTCTAATTTTTCAGCACTGTCAACCACTGTAGACTGATTTAAAGCCTTTTCTAGGTTTTCAACAGTTTTTTTGTTTTTTGTTGTCATAAATTTATATCTCCTATTTTATTCGTGATTTATTTCACAATTATATTATAAAATAAAGTTATTCCAAAAGCAAGTGTATTTTTTACAATCTTTATACAAATTTAATATTTCATTTATTTAGATGAAAGACTTAATTATAAAGTAAGATATACTTTTAATATGAATATTTTTCAACAAATTATATATTACTTTTTAGAAAAACAAGAAAAAGCTTTATCTAAAAAATTAAGCAAGCATCTTAAAATTTCAAGTTCAAACAAAACATCTAAAACTATTGTCTCAAAAGATGTTACCGTTACTTTTAATGCAGAAACTGAAAAGAGTAAAGAATTAGTAAAGAAAAATGTTACTGATATCATAAAATCGTGCAACAACGATCCTGCAAAGCTTTTAGCCTTTGTAGAAAGTAAAGGAACAAAAGTAATTAAAATCGATAACGCAGACAAAGTATTATCAATAATAAAAGAAGAAGAAGGGCTTATAACTGAACTTGAAGGAATAGAAGCTTTATATATAAATATTATTACAAATTCAGGTTTTTCTTTCAGATCTAAACCTATGTTTATTATGCGAAACGGACAAATCGATCCATATTACATGGCTCATCAATTTTACAAATGGTATGCTCTAAAAATGGGATTACCCGGATTTGATTTCATGTCACAAAAAATATTTAAAATATCCTTAAATTCTAACGGAGCAGTTTTTTCAAACTTAAATTTAGATGAAATGACAGGACTAAAAGAAGCAATTGCAAGAGATCAAGAGGCTACATCATTTGCTCTCGAACTTGCGAAATCAAAAGAAGGAAGCAAAAACGTTATAGATAAAATTAAAAATGACGGAGGCGCAAATATATAAAAATTAGGATAGCTCTAACTATCCTAATTCGTAGTCGCAAACCTAAAGTCTTCGGTCCAAGTTCTAAATCCTCCTTCTAAAAGCATTGCAGGATAACCATATTCCACCAAAATCAAACAAGCTTCAATTCCTAAATGACATTGTTCATTATAACAATAAACAACAGTTATTTCTTCTTTTGATAACTTATTTGTGTTATCTGCTAATTCCTCTTTAGGGATTGAAATAGCCCCAGGTATATGAGAAACTTCATAATCTTCAAAACGTCTTACATCAACTAAATTAACTTTTCCTACATCTAATAAATCTTTTAGCTCAATCGGACCAATAGTATATGCTAAAAGTTCTTGAAAAAAGCATTGAGCTCTTTTGGTATCAAAACGAATTTCTTTAATTTTTTCATTCATAAATAATATATCCTTTCTGTTTTATACAGAAAGGATATATCAAGTTATAAAATAAATACTTAGCAACATGTTTATATTTATGTAGTAAGTTTTGGGGTGGGGTAAGTGTAGAACAGGCAATCGTCTTATTTCATTAACCTAAAAATGAAATATGTTTTGGACTTTTGCTTGCTCTATCATAATCAGGTGAAAATAGTATATTATAAGTCTTGCGAAGTTTTGCGCCTAAAGCGTTTAGCATATTTGGATTTTGAACCATATCTGCTTTTTGAGTACGATTCAAATCATTTTCGAAATTGATTTTCGCATTTGGGTTTTGTAGTGATAAAATCGCTACATTTGGGGTTAGGTTATTAAGATTACCTTCTCCAAAAGAGATAGGTTTTACTGTATTAAATTTTACTGGATTTACTGTTATCATTTTCTTCCTCCTCTCGTGAGGTTTTTCTTATTAAGTGTTTTTTGAACACTTCATTTAACACTTTTACTATAAACTATAAAAAATATTTTGTCAACCCCTACTATAAAGTTTTATTAAGAAAATAAAAACTATTGATTTATAAGGCTTTTAGCATTAAGTGCAACGTTTACACTTAATCAATAATGAATTATTTGTGCTTATCAGATTAAATATAGAAGCATGGGTAATATATAAAAAAATATATAGTCCAACTGGATTTTTTCATATTAGACTAATAGGTAATTGTAAAAATAACACTTATTCCGTTAAATATAATCATTAAATCTTTTTCATACTTCCAGCTATTCTTAATTCCAACGGGGCTTACACTCTAAATTAGTTAGAGATCCGAGCTCCTTTTTTTTATTTGTTAAAAATTAAAAAGGACTGTATTAAATACAGCCCTTTTTAATAATAATATCAATTTGCTAAAGATTAGATATTAGGCAAATCGCCTTTTACTTCAGCTATTTCAGAACTTTCCAATTCAAACACCTCATGTAAAGCTTTAACAGCCTTTTGAGCTTGATCTTTATCTACAAGACAACTAATTTTAATTTCACTTGTAGAAATCATTCTAATATTTATTCCTTGCTCTGCTAAAGTTTCAAACATAGTCGAAGCAACTCCAGGTCTATCAATCATACCAGCTCCAACTATTGAGACTTTTGCAATATTTTCATCAACTTGAATATCACCGGTTGCACCTATTTCAGCTTTTAGAGCATCTAAAGCTTCGACAGTTTTAGGCAAATCAGATGCATCTACAGTGAATGCAATATCATTTGTATTTGAAACTTTTCTTGCATATGATTGAATAATCATATCAACAGAAATATTTTCTTTTGCTAATTTGCTAAACAATTTAGCTGCCACACCAGGTTTATCAGGAACATCACAAACTACAATTCTTGCCTGAGATAAATCCGCTGCAACACCTGCTACCGGTTTATAAATTTCCATTTTATCAACTCCTAATATTAAAGTACCTAAATTATCTAATTTAAAACTACTTCTTACTCGCATTGGAACATTAAATTGTTTTGCAGTTTCAACACTTCTTGGGTGTAATACATTCGCACCTGCATGTGCCAACTCAAGCATTTCTTCATAAGATATTTCATCTAATCTGGATGCATTAGGAACAACACGAGGATCTGTTGTATAAACACCTTCCACATCTGTATAAATATCGCATCTTTCAGCATTTAATGCTGCTGCTAGAGCTACTGCGGAGGTATCAGAGCCACCTCTACCTAGAGTTGTGATTTCACCATCTTCGGTTACACCTTGAAATCCTGCTACTACAATAATTTTCCCCTGTTTTAAATTTTCTTTTAATTTATCTGTTTTTATATCTATAATTCGAGCTTTTGAATGAATATTTTCTGTCATAATACCAATTTGCATAGCATTAAAACTTATTGCATCATAACCTTGAGCTTGAATTGCCATTGCTAAAAGAGCAATTGATACACCTTCACCTGTAGACAAAAGCATATCCATCTCACGGCTTGAAGGATTAGGACTTAAATCTTTAGCCATTTTAACAAGATAATCAGTTGTATGACCCATTGCAGAAACTACAACTACGACATCGTTTCCGTTTTCTTTTTCCCTAATCACTGTTTTAGCAACATTTTTTATCTTTTCTGTATCAGCTACTGAGGTTCCGCCAAATTTTTGTACAATAATTTTTCTCAATTTCAATCTCTTTCTGAACTATTTTGCAAAATTGCTGTCAATTCAGCTTTTTGCTCAGGGTATTCAAACAAGTCTTTATTTAGATTTTCAATCTTTTCCGCGAAGGAAATTGTTTCTTTTACATTATATTCACAAAGGTTTTCTTTGACAAGTATGTAACTCACATAAAACATTAAATTTAACAATGTTAAATTATTCTCATCTGCTTTTATAGCCTTGCGAAGTTTCCTTTGCGCTTCAGCATAATCATTTTGGGATATCAGATATTTTGCATAATCAGTAAAAGCTGCAATATACTTAGGATTATGCAATATTGCATTTTCGTAATAATCTTTTACTTTAGTATCATTTTTAAGTTTTTCATAACACTTTGCAAGATAATATGAATTTACAGAATCTTCATCATCAGCTCTTAAAAGTTCTATAGATTTTTCTATATCATCTTTTTCATATGAAATTATGCCTAGTGCTTGTTTGACAATTTTATTTCCAGGCTCTTTTTCCAATACTTTTTCTAAAATAGGTTGAGCTTCTTCTACTTCATTACGCGCTGCACAACATAAACCTAAATAAGACAAAATTTCCAAATTCTCCGGTTCATATTCCAGAGCTTTCAAAAGTTTAAATTTTGCACCTTCATAATCTTCAAATTTTTCCAATACTTTGCCCCATTCAAGATATAAAGCAGCATTAGTTAATTCTTTTTCCTGAGCTTGAACAAAACATTTTAAAGATGCTTCTTTATCAAACTTAATAGCATACAACTGTCCTAATAAAATATAAGATGGGAGCATTTTTGAATTATAATCCAAAGATTTTTGCGCATAATGAATTGCACTTTCATAATCATTTTTCAAATATTTTAATCTTGCAAATTCATATGTATTATTAGCATTTGGACAGACATTAGCTAAAAAAGTCAACTTCATTTCAGCTTTATCATACATTTCTAGCTTAATTTCCATTACTGCACACAAAAATACTGCTGAAAAATTATATTTATTATGTTTTGCAGCTTCAATAAATTTATCATGGGCTTGTGCGTATTTTTTCTGTTTCATTAATGCCATACCCCAACCGGTATATGTATCCGAATTGTTTGGTTGTATTTTATTCGCATTCTCAAAAGATTTTACTGCGTTTTCAAATTTTCCTACAGAAATCAAAGAAAAACCCAATCTTTGCCAAATGTGCCTATCTTGAGGATTCAAATCTGCAGAAATTTGGTAATTTTCAACGGATTTTTCAAAATCACCTAATCTTTCATACACAGTCCCAAGATATTTATACACAAGAGCATCTTTTTGAGGTAATTCTAAAGCCTTCAACAAAATATCTAAAGCCTCATTATATTTATTTTGTTCTATCAACAATTTTGCTCTATTTACATAAGTATAAGACGGTAAAGACTGAATTACGGTCTCTTGCTTATACTTATCTACAGAGCTATTCAAACTTTTAACTTTATCAATTATATTTTTTAACCAATCAGACAATCTACTACCTCTCTAAATGCTCCACTTCCAGCTTGATTTTCTGTTACTTGAATACCTTCTACTTCTTTTACTTTTTGAATAGAATGAGGAACTGTAATTTTATATTTAGCAAAATTTAAACATTCAATATCATTAATATCATCACCAATATATAAAAATTCTTCCTTTGACAAATTATATCTTTCAACTATATCTTTTAACACATCGATTTTTATTCTTATATTTTGATGAATTTCTTCTATTTGAAATTTTTTAGCAAGCGTTTCTATTGCAGCATTTTGCTCTCCGGAAATAATTCCGATTTTATAACCGTTTTTTCTTAAAATAGAAAATGCCATTATATCTTTAAAATTAAGTTTTCTAGACATAGTAAAGTCATTTGCAATATACACACAATTATCTGTTACAACTCCATCAAAATCGGTTATAACCATTTTTATTGTTTTAGGTAATTTTAATTTGCCCATATACAAAATACCCCTTATCTGCTATAATTTTAACATAAAGAGAGGGAAAAACAAATGCTTTGGTATTTATTAAATTTAAGCATCATTCTGGTATTCATTATATTGTTTCTTATTGCAAGACAAACAAACAAAAGATGGTCTAAAATCAATGATTATTTAGGAATGGTTACAAACACAGTAAACTCTGTAAGATATGGTAATTTATCTACGAAAATAGAGGAGATAAATCATCCTACATACCAAAATGTAACAGACAGTATTAACCGAATGGTAGAAACTCTTAATGACAGGGAAAAAATGATTGTTGAGTACCAAACAGAATTAATGCGTCAAAATAAATTATTAGAATCTGTTATTAACTCTCTTTCTGACGGAATTTTAATTATAAATGATAAATATGCTATTTTACGTGCTACACCACAAATTAGTGAATGGTTTGGAGCTAAAGGGCAAGAAATCATAGGAACAAACATTTTTGATTATATACAAATCAGCGATGATACTCCTATTGAAAGATTAAAAAATAAAGATGTTTTTGTAAAACACACACCTACCAATAACTTTGTAATGCATTCAATTAAATTGTCTTTAGATGACGATAAAAAAAGATACGTAATTCTTATAAAAGATGTGACTAAAGAAAGAGAAATTGAAACATTAAAAGAAGATTTTGTTGCAACATTAACACATGACTTAAAAGTTCCTATTGTCGCAGAATCAAATATTATCAATTTTCTACTCAACGGAACTTTTGGAGAAATAACAGAAAAACAACAAGTTGCTCTTTTAAACATGAAAAAATCAAATGAAGAACTTGTAGATCTTGTACAAATTATTCTTGAAACATACAAAATAAAAGAAACAGGAATAAAATTATTAAAAGAAAATATTATGCTTAACAAATTCATATCAGACATAGTTGCCAGCACTCAACCAATTGCAAATAATTCCGGAATTACAATATATTTCACACCAGCAAGAGATATTAAAGTAACTGCTGACTCTATGCAATTAGAAAGAGTTATTAAAAACTTAATTTCAAATGCTATATCTCATAGCAATACAAAAGATAGAATTGACATTAAAACTGGAGAAATCCCAGGATACATAACTATTTCAATAATAGATTACGGACAGGGAATTCCGGAAAAAGAATTACAGTTAATTTTTAATAAATACTATTCTGCAGCTAAAAAATTCAGAAAAATAGGAACAGGCCTTGGACTTTATCTGTCACAACAAATCATTAAATCTCATGGTGGCGAAATAACAGTCCAAAGTGAAGAAAATGTTCGCACTGAATTTTGTATAAAATTACCACTATAAATATGCTAAAAAAATTAGAAAGTTTACTCGATTGGATATATAAAAAGAAATGCTACTTTTGTAAAAGTTCAAAAGAAGCTGTAAGAATGTGTTCAAAATGTTACTCCCAAATGGATTATTTGCCAATTGAAATAAACAGAACAATTAATGGAACAAACATATATTGCGCAGGAATATATTCTAAAAATCTTCAAAAATTAATAAGAGGACTAAAATACCATAATCAAAGAGATTTAGCTTACTATCTGGCAAAATTCATGGCAGAGTATTTTAATCAAATTACAAATAGAACAGATTTAGAAATTATCCCTGTTCCAATATTCCCCAAAAGAGAAAAGAAACGAAAATACAATCATATGAATTTAGTGGGAAAAGAATTTTGTAGAATAACATCAAATACACTGAATACAGAGCTTATTACAAGAATAAAAGACACAAAACCTCAATATAAATTAAAAAGAGAAGAACGTATAAAAAATCTATCTAATGCTTTTAAAGTTGATAAAAGCAAATTTAATGGGAAAACATTACTGATAATTGATGACATTTGTACAACAGGCTCAACTTTTGAAGAAATGATAAAAGAATTGCAAAAAAATGGCATAAATGATATCATATGCCTTGCAGCTACAACCCCATTTGAGTAATAATTTTACTATGATATTAAATGAATTTTCAAAATATATACAGTCTAAAAACGAAGACATAACATCCGGTAAATCTACGGGTACAAAAATTCTCTGCGATTGGATTAAAATTGTAATTAACAAAAATCCCAAAAATCACGTAGACAAAATTGTTCATAAAGAAATTATGCTTGCTGAAAATAAGTCAGGAGATTTTTTAATAGTAGGCAAATCCGAAAGTGGAAGAACTCTTGTAAATGCACTATATAATTATGCCCTAAGTTACGAACACTACATTATGAGTAAATGGCTCAAAAACAAAAAACCTCAAGACTTTAACTCACAAAATTAAATTTTTATATTAAATAGCATTGATTAATAATATATTACCCTATAGGTGAATTTCTTTTTAATTTTTTGATTTATAAAATAATGATAAATTAAAAAGGAGTTAAAATTATATGAAAAATTCTATTTTACAAACACCTATATGCCAATTAAAATCATTAAACAATCTTTTTATTGAATTAACTGAAAAAAACTGCAACCAGCATTGCAAACACTGTTACATTGATTTTCCATTAAGCAAAAACGTTAAAGATTTTATATCTTTGGATACTATAAGAGAAGCAATAAATGATACTAAAAATGAAAGCATTGAATGTATATATTTAACTGGTGCCGAACCAATGACTCACCCTGATTTTAACTCAATTTTAAGAATGTGCCTAAAACGCTCAAATGTATGTATATTCACAAATGGAACATTCATTAATGAAAAAAAAGTAAGATTTTTAAAAAGAGTAGAAGATGAAAGCTCTTTTGAAATAATATTTAAACTAAGTTTTGACCATTATGACGAAGTAAAAAATGACGATATAAGAGGCAGAGGCTCATACAGACAAACTGTTCATGCAATAAAAAGCCTTGCAAAATATGGTTTTAACCCTATTCTATGTATAACAAATTATTATAATGAAGATAAAATAACTCTTATTGATGAATTCAAAAAAATATGTTTAAAAAACGGATATGAAGCAAATGAAAACAATTTCACGATAAACTTGTATCACGATAAAAATAAAAAAACAGATGATATTTCAGAGTGGAATTGGAAAAGCCTTGACTGCGAATACGGTAGAATTTTAACCTCTAAAGGTATTTACAGTTGCCCATTTTTAGCAAATGATCACAGAGGCAGATGCGGTTCTGATTTTAAAGACTTTGCCAGACATAATACACTTGAAACATCATTCTGTTCAACTTGTATAAAAAATAAAGAAAAATTATTTGGTATCAATTTTCAATTATTTGAATAAAATTATTGAGCAGCCTCAGGAGAAACTCCACCCTCGGCAGATGCAGGTGTAGGAGATGGAGGAGTTGCATTGCCAGATGCATCAGCTTGACCATCACCACTATTTGCAGCAGGAGCTGGAGTTTCCACTACTGTTGAAGGATCTCTTTGAGCATATAATTTTATTTGCAAACTAATTAATAAAATTCTTTTATTTTTTTCATATGGAGCTATTTCAATTTTTGAAATTTCTAAAAAGTGTTCATGCTTATATAACTCTCTCAAGAAATTCGCAAAATTAGAATAACTTGCAATCATCTCTGCAGTAACCCTGCAAACTTGATATCTGTTACCAGCATTTTTTACGAAATTATCATCCTGAGGATCATAGTCATATTTTACAGATCTCATTTTAATCTTATTTTCTCTTACAATCTGTAATATTTCACCAAATTCATCAGAAATAGCTGCTTCAGTATCAAGCCCTTCACTTATTGGTTTAAAAAATATTTTTTGAATATTTTCATTTTCGGCTTCTTTTCTTCTTGCTGCATCTTTCAAATCCTGTAATTTTCTTTCTGAATCAGCTAATGCAGAAGATTGTGTTTTATAATCGTTTTGAATTTGAGAAATTTTCTGAACTTCAGGTATTACTTTTGAAACTAAGAAAATAAATACGATGAGAGATAAAGCAAAAATTCCTAAAGCTATTTGAAACTTTTTCATATATATAGTATACTTGTCCACGTTTTCACTCCCTATTTATTTCCTTTTCCAAAATTTAACAACAGTTTAGGTACGCCACTATTTTTATTTTCTTCGGCCTGCTGATCTTGTTGTTGCTGAGCATTTGGATCAGGTGGCGGTGGCGGATTTAATTCTGTTGCTGTCATATTAGTTACTTCAAACTCGTAATCAGTTGGCTGATTAGGATCAATTGTTACAGCATCATCTACAGAATCAGATTTCATTTCTAATTTATGGAGTCTTAATTTTGTACTAATCAATGAATCCTTCATATTGCGGAAGAATAAATATATATCTTCAACATTTGAAGAATCACCTTTTATATCGAATTTCCCATCATCTTTTGCAACAAAATAAGTTACCCATAAATTTTTAGGAACAGCTTCTCCTAATGCAGTATATGCCATAAGTTTAGCCCTATTATCAGTTAAAACTTTTTTAATTTCAGCATTTACGTCAAAATCATTTTGTTTGTTTTGCTCTTCTTGCAATCTTTTTATCTCTGCATCAGTTTGCTGTAATCGTGAATTTACATCATCTAATAAAGCTTGCTTTTTATTTGCAATCATTGGCACAACCAAAAATGCAATAATAGCAGGGATTAAAATCACTATTGCAAAAGCAACTGCAATGTTTCTTGCTGCATTTGGAGAAATATCAAACTCAGAAGAGCCCAAAACAACATGAACAGGTTCATTTGGATCATCTGACAAACCTTCTGAAGAAGAACCACTCATAAAATTGAATTTAATCGGCATATTTACATTATTACCAACGGCAACACCAATTGCTTCCAATGAAATTTTATGAGCTGTTTCTTCTAAAACTTCTAAACTTACAGGCAAAGCATCCTGCTTTTTAAAAGTATTATTTTCCCAGAAATTAATAATACCATCTGCCTGTAATCTTTTTGATAAAAGTTCTGCACTTACCATATCAGTTTCTGATATTACATATAAATAATTTGCGGGATAACTCATCAACGTAATTTGGGCAGATGCGTTAATTGCATTATATATTTCGTCGCCTTCAAATGATTTTATTGCCAAAGGTTCTTCATAATAATCTACAATATTTTTACCTATCATAGAACATATTGAATATCCATTTTGTGATATCAACATTAAATTCCAAGAAACATTATCTTTCATTTGTTCTGCAGCAAGACCAGTAAAAGCCAATGCTTTTAGAATTGATGTTAAAGATGTCTCTATCCCTGCAAGAGTTATTCCCAATTCATTTAATGCGTTTTTTATATCATCAATAACATTTTTTTGAATTGCAGAATAAAATAATTTTCTTAAATCTCCAGACTGGGAATTACTAGCATCTGTCCAACTAATAACAGGTTCATAACGTTTAAAAATATAAGATTGTTCTACTTCAGAAGTTAAAGCTTCTGTTACGGCATCATCTGCTAAAAGTAAAGGTAACTCTTTACTTCCAAAAAGAACCATTGGTAAATTCAATACAACACTACTTTTCAATGGTACTTTCAATTCATTAAAAAGTTCAGTAACTGCATTTTTAAACCCTTCAATATCTGAAAGCTCTCTTAATGCTTCATTATATTCTAAAGGTCTATATGCATAATTTTTAACAGTTCTGCTTTGGATATCCAACTGAATAAGTTCCAAGCCAATACCAGGAGTTACTGATAAATATACTGTATCTTTACTACCAACACCTAATTGCGATAAAATACTATTTAAATCCATAATAATCTTTTTCTTACTAATTATTTACTCTAATACATTTTTATTATACAATATATTTTATAAAGTTTCTAAATTTAACATAAATTTACACTAAATGGAGGAAGAGCGACTCAATGAATTACATAACCGAAGTAAATAAACTAAAAAAAGAAAAGAATGCTGTAGTACTGGCACATTGTTACCAAAATATAGAGATAGACCAAGTCGCTGATTATGTTGGAGACTCTCTTTATTTAAGCCAAATGGCTAAAAAAACTGATGCAGATATAATTATTTTTGCAGGAGTTTATTTCATGGCTCAAACAGCAAAAATTCTTAATCCAAATAAAAAAGTTATTATGCCAAATCTTAAAGCAGGCTGCGCAATGGCTGATATGATAAACTTACAACAATTAAGAGAATTTAAAAGCAAATACCCGAATATTCCGACAGTATGCTATATAAATTCAACAGCTGAAGTTAAATCAGAATGCGATATTTGTTGCACAAGTTCAAATGCTGTACAAATTGTAAAAAGCTTAAACGCTCCAAAAGTGTTATTTTTGCCTGATAAAAATCTCGGCAGATGGGTAGAAAAACAACTTGGAAATGTTGAAGTTATAACATACAACGGCTATTGCCCGGTTCATGCTAAATTTGACCCATTCAGCATACGAGAAACTGCATATGTATATCGGAATGCACTTGTAATCGCACACCCTGAATGTCCTGAAGACTTTTCTTCTCGAGCAGATTATGTCGGTAGCACCTCAGGAATTATGAATTTTGTTAAAAACAGCAATGAAAAACAATTTATTGTTGCAACAGAAAAAGGTGTGATTGATAGATTAAAACGCGATAATCCAAACAAACAATTCTATTACATTCATGATGTACCTTCAATTTGTCAAAGCATGAAATTAAATACCGTTTTGGATATTTATTACGCCTTGAAAAATGAAACTCCTGAAATCGAAGTTGATAAAGAAATTTCTGAAAAAGCTCTAAAATGTATTAACCGAATGCTTGAAGTCTCAAAATAGGAATAGGAAATGGATAATATAATTTTTGGTAAAAATGCAATAACAGAAGCTCTAATTAGTGGGGAACGAGAAATCAATAAGATTTTAATTTCCAAAAATATCCACTCTGATGCAAAATTAAACAAAATAAAAGAACTGGCAAAAGAACGTGACATTGTTTTTCAATTTGTAGCAAAAGAAAAGTTTCAACCTTATGCTGAATACAATCATCAAGGAATTATTGCTCAAATTTCACCTATCAGATACAAAGATTTAGATGAATTCTTAGAAGAAAAACATGAAAATGATTCTGTCGTAATTTTAGATGGGATAGAAGACTCTCATAACTTAGGTGCAATTATTAGAACTTGTGTATGTGCAGGAGTATCAGGAATTATTATACCTTCAAGACGTAATGTACAAGTCAACGCAACAGTTGAAAAGACTAGCGCCGGAGCTATTAATCATATCCCAATAATAAAAGTAAACAGTCTTATAAATGCAGTACAAAAATTAAAAAATTCCGACTGGTGGGTAGTTGCAACTGACGCAAGTGCAAAAGATAATTATTATGATGTTAAATACAACGATATGAATTTTGCACTAATAATGGGAGCAGAGCATGCAGGAGTGTCAAAATCTTTATTAAAAGCATCAGATTTTATTGTAAAAATACCAATGCTTAAAGAATTTAACTCTCTAAATGTTTCAAATGCTCTAAGTGCAATAATTTTTGAAACAGTTAGACAAAAATTAAAAAATTAACTATAATAATTACATAAATTTATCATATTGATGTGATACAGGAGAGAGAAATGAAAAAAGAACTTGAAAAATACGGTCTGCTGACTGAAGAAATATCTGATGAAGATGTAAATTTTCATGAACTTGAAATTCCGGAAGAAGAAGATGTTTTAGAAACAGTAGAAGACCCTAAAGTTCAAGAAAATCTATCATCTGTAAATTCTGATGACAGCGTTAGAATATATTTACAACAAATAGGGAAAATACCTCTATTATCAAGTGAACAAGAATTAGATCTTGCAAAAAAAATATACGAAGACCACGATGATTTCTCTAAAAATTTATTAGTAAACGCAAACTTAAGATTAGTAGTAAGTATTGCAAAAAAATACATCGGTCGCGGACTTTCTTTTCTTGATTTAATCCAAGAAGGAAATATGGGACTAATGAAAGCTGCAGGAAGATTTGATTACACAAAAGGTTATAAATTTTCTACATATGCAACTTGGTGGATTCAACAATCAATAACTAGAGCAATAGCTGATAAAGCAAGAATTATCCGCTTACCTATACATATGATTGAATCTCTTGGGAAAATCAGACGTGCAACTATTGATTTGACAACAGAATTAGGTCATACTCCAACAAAACAAGAAATTGCATATCGCTTAGGCGTTCCAGTGAACAAATTAACTCAAATAATAAAATCAGCTCAATCTACAATTAGCATGGAAACTCCAGCTAATTCATCTGAAGATTCTTCAAAAATTGCAGATTTTATTGTAGATGAAGATTCTATAACTCCTGACAGCAGAGTATCTCAAGAAAATTTATTCGAAGATATCAGAAAAATGTTAAATCAATTAAGTCCAAAAGAAAGAGATGTACTAATCCTTCGCTACGGGCTTGATAATAACGGAAACAAAAAAACTCTTGATGAAATCGGATCTCAATATGGAGTTTCAAGAGAACGTATAAGACAAATTGAGAATAGAGCAATAGCAAAACTAAAAAAACTTTGTAAAAATAAAAAATTAGCAGTAGGCTTAAAAAATTATTTTGGAGAATAAAAAAAGGAGATTTTAAAATCTCCTTTTTTAATATGTCATTTCCCAATTGTCATTTAATAATTTTCCAAAACAGCCATGAATATTTACACCACTGCCGGCCATACAATATCTATTAAATTTCTCTTCTCTTAACTCCTTAGATAAAGGCACATTAGCATATCCTGTAACATTATCATCAGCATCATTTTGACTATTTAAATCATCTAGTACACCATTATTGTATAAAAACATAACAAACATATCTCTACCAATAATATTAGGGCCTTTAGCACCATTGGTATCAACCCATATTTCCATAATTAAGCCAGATCTAGCATTGTAATAAGTTGCAATTGATGCACCACTCGCTAATACAAAATGACGTTTGCCATACCAAAAAGTCACTTTATCTCCAGAAATTTTCTTATAATTATCTTTTTCAGGGAAACACATTGCTGCATCTGTACCACAATCTTTGACAATCTTGAAATAAGTTTTAACAAAATTGCCAGCAGCATCATCACTATTAAGACCTGCCTCAGATAAATTAAGAGCATTTTTATCAGTCATTAATTGTAAAGCAGCTTGTTGAAACTCATTATAAACTTTATGCAACTGAACGACATAAGACTTTCTTTGATAATTTTGCATCAAAGTAGGTACTGTCATTGCAGATACTACACCAATAATTCCTAAAGTTACTAAAACTTCGGCAAGGGTGAATCCCTTATAGGAGCTTAAATTATGCCCCCCCCCCGAGTTACATTACTTAACAATCCAAACATAAACGCTCCTTTCGTATTTATATAGTAATTATAACAAATATGCCCGAACTTTTCAAGTTCGGGCATATTTTATAATATATCAATTATTCAGCATCTTTATTAATATCTTTAATACTCAATGCAATTCTATGTTCTTGTGGGGTGAATTTTTTAATAAGAACTTCTACACTGTCACCAACTTTAAATGTATTGAATGGGTTTACATTTTCTTCAGCCATTTCTGAAACTGGTAATAATGCTTCTACTCCAGGGAAAATGTTAATAAATGCACCAAATCCTGTTACTTTATTAACAGTACCTGTAATTACTTGTCCTTCTTCAAATTGACCTTCAATTTGTTGCCATGGATCTTCGCCCATTCTTTTTAAAGACAATGAAATTCTTTTTAATTCATTATCAATTTTGATAATTTTAACTTCAATAGTTTCACCTAAAGAAATTACATCTGAAGGGTGTTTAATTCTTGACCAAGAAATTTCAGAAATTGGAAGAAGACCATCGATACCATTAATATCAACAAAAGCACCGAAATCTGCAATTCTTACAACTTCACCTTTTACAACTTGGTCTTCTTGAAGTTCTGATAAAATATTATCTACAACTTGATCACGTTGTTCTGCAACAGCTTGTCTTTGAGATAAGATAAGTTTGTTTTTCTTAGGATCAGCTTCTAGAACTTTAACTTCAATTTTTGTATCAATTAAACCGTCAAAAGGAGTTCCTGTTCTTAATTGAGAAGATGGAATAAATCCTTTTAAATCAGCAACGTCAACTAATACACCGCCTTTAACAATTGATACAACTTTAGCTAAAATTGTATCACCTTGAACTTTTGCATCATTTAATTGAGCCCAAGCTTGAGCGAATGCTAAACGTTTCAATGATAAAAGCATTCCTTCTTCATCATTTTCTTCTTTTAATACATAGAATTCTTTTTCTTCTCCGATTTCTAAATTGTCGATACCTTCAGAAGCTGGAATTTCTTTAACAGGTAAAAATGCTTCAGTTTTAGCACCTTTAACGCTAATTAAATATCCATCACTTTCTTTTTTTACAACAGTACCTTCTACAATATCAGCTACTGAGTAAGATTTAGCGAAAGATTCTTCTAATAATCTTTCGAATTCATCTAAATTTGTTTTTTCTAATGTTGTTGTCATGTTTTTTATATTTCCTTTCTAAGTTTTTCAATTACATTTTCTATGATATTCTGCGGAGTAGATGCTCCTGCAGTAACTGAAATATGATTTGAACTGACAATCAAATCTTTGTAATTATCAAGTTCATCATCTTTTTCAATATGAATAGTTTTAGTAATATCTTTTAAAATTTCAGCCAAGTGAGTTGTATTCGCACTTTTTTTAGAGCCTACAACTATAACTAAATCACTTTCATCGGCTAATTCTCTAGCTTCTTTTTGACGCATAGATGTACTTTGGCAAATAGTATTTGCAATATGAATTTCTTTTGCAATTGACGTTAAATATTCAACAATAGAATTTAAAGTCACAAGTCTTTGAGTTGTCTGAACAACAACCCCTACTTTTTTATGACTTTTAATTCTAGCTTCAAACTCTTTTAACTGTTCCACAGATGCAGCAACTACAACATTATCACTCCACAGTTCAGCATTTGCTCTTATTGCAATAACTTCAGGGTGCTCTGATTTCCCGACAATAACTACAAAATACCCATCTTTTGCAAGTTCTACAGCTTTTTGTTGAACTTTTTTAACATCAGGGCAAGTCAAATCAACAGGTTCAAACCCTGCTTGTTTAATCTTTTCAATCACTTGAGGGCTCTCACCATGACTTCTGATTACACAAATTCCCTCACCTTTTTCAGGAATTTCATTCAAAGTCTTAATTCCCAAACTTTCAAGCTCATGAATAACTTGAGTATTGTGGATAAGTTCCCCTAATACAAAAACTTTTTTATCAGGATTTTCATTTTTTAATTTTTTAACAGTTTCAACGGCTCTTTTTACACCGTAACAAAAACCTGCATATTTGGCTAATTTAATTTCTTTTTTATTTTCAGGCAATGTATAATTGTCTTCTTTCTATAGAACTCGCGCTTTTATACGCTGTACAAATATTAAAATATAAACAATATAAAAAATCAACAGAAAAAAGCCTCTTTTTACAAAGAGACTCGTTTCTTAACCACTACAAATTTCGTACCTTAAACCACTAGGTTACCATTTTTGTCTTTACGATACAATTCTTTTGAATCAAAACCATAAGGATTTGTATTATATGAAACATGATTTTGTTTATCTTGATTTTTATAATCAATATCGTGTTTTTTTGCAATATTTTGATAACCGATATCTGATACAGCCAAGAATTTAACAACATTTGCAATTTTGTTATTTACATCATTAGGTAATCCCATAGATAATAATGCATCCGCTCTATCTTTATCTTTCATTATTGCATTAAACAAATTAGAATCAGTTCTTGCAATCATAACGTAAATAGTTTTCTTTTGTGCTCCATTAGGAATAGATGATAATAATTTAATCTTTTGTTCTAATGGTAATTTTTTGAAATAATTTGTAAAATATTCTTTTTTCTCAGCAGAAGAAAGATTATTATATTCACTAGGTGTTAAAGAAGCACCACTTGCAATTTTTGATTTTAAACTTACATTTGAATCAGAATCTGTTGTTATAATATTTAATAAAGCCTGACTATTTCTTGCTGCAGTTTCTCCAATAATTCTAGGAAGTTCAGCTTCTTGAATATAGCTAGGAGCATTTTCAAGACTTGTAACCGCTTTTTCTATAGCTTTTTCATTCCCTGATGTGTATACGACATCTAAAGCTTGAGATTGAACAGTTGGATCATAGTCTTTAATGTTTCCTGCTGCATGTTCTTGAACTTCTGAATATTTAGATTGCATAATATTTTTGTGCATATCTAATTGATTATCTTTATGACAATTTTTAATTTGGTCAGCTAATGCATTTGAATATTTAATAGCGTCCTCTTTTTCAAATTGTTGCTCAATTCTATTATGAACAATTGAAAAAGCTTCTGTTTGATTTTCTTTATCTAATTTTGCAACAATACCATTTTCAGCAGCTACTGCTGTTGCTTTTTCAGATTTTTCAGTTGCAAGATCTAAAGAAGTAATTTGATTTTTACCTTTTAATTTATCAGCATTATTGACAGCATATACTTGCAATTCTTCTTTTGCATTTTTATGATTTTGCAATTCAATAACAGCAGTTCCTTGTTTTTCTTCATCATTAATAGTTGTAGTAACTTCAAAACCTAATTTTTGAATTTCTACATCATCATTACCAGCAGCAATATCAGAAGAATAAATAACTTTTTTATCATCATGTTCTGCACCAGCACAACTTTTTGATGTTAAAATAATACCGCTTGTTTTTACAGCTGCCAAAGCATCTTCTTTTTCAAACTCATTATTTGACATTGATGCTTCTTTTGTAGCTTTTGCTAACTTTTTATATTGCTCAGCATCTAAGTCTTTTGTAGCAAGAGCACCTTTTCCAACTAAAGATACATCATCCAATAATTCAGGATATTGTTTTGAATAAATTGCAAATAATTTTGAAGATGCAGAACCATTATAAAATTTAATCGCAGTTTTAATATATTCTGCACGTTGTTCAGGATTCATATCTTTGCATTTTTTATCAATAAATGCTTTAGCGGCAACTGCTTCCATATCAGAACCTTTAATATGTTCTTTTATTTCTGAAGTAAATGTTTCAAAATCGCTAACAACAGCTTTTTCAAAATCTGTTTCAGGTTTAGGCATAGATTTTGCAAACGCTTTTAATTCTTCCAATTCTTTTTTGGCTTTTTCATCAGTAGGATTTAATTTTGTCTCTAAAATATTTAACACTCCTAATTCTTCTGATGTTAAATTTTCACCATTTGCTTTTTTAGCTTTTATTGAATCATATTCAGCTTGTAATTTTTCAAGATTTGCAGCTTTTAATTTTTTAATTTCTCTTTGTCCAGCTGGAGTATTTACATAACGACTTAAATCAGCTAACTTATTTTCTTCTTCTTTAGTTAAATTTAAACCTTTATCCTTTTTAGATTTTAATGCATCATATAATAATTGTTCTTCATTTAAATTATAATATTTAATATATTGTCTTGCATCTGAAGGACATAATTCTACATCTTCAAGCCCTTTTTCTTTTGCAACAATATCTGCAACTTGAGAAGAAACTAATTTCCAATGAGCAATATATTTTTTATCATTTTCATTTAATGAATTAGGGTCTAGCATTTCTGCTTCTGCTAAATATTCATCAATTGCATTATAACGAGTAGCATCATCTTGATGCATAAATTCCACATAAGAAATTCCAACTCTGCTAGCAGATTGAATTCCATTCATTACAACATCAGCAGCACTATCAATTGCAGAAGCATTTTCTAAATTTTCACTTGTAGATAAATTAATTAAAGCTTTTAAACTTTCAAATTTATCGCTATTATTTATACCTGTTTTAAATTTTTCAATTAATTGCTGTTTTTGTTCTGGAGTTAATGCATTCCATTGTTCTTCTGAATGTGGTTGAGAGATATAACCACCATCATGATTTTTAGTACCATAAATATATTGGCTTTTTACAAACTCTGTAATACAAGCATTTATCTTTTCCTTAGTTGATAATTTATTATATTCTGCTTTATTAAAAACTCCAAAAGAATCTTCTGAATCAGAAGCTACTTCAGTAGTTTCAGGTTCAAGACTTAAATCTTCAACTTTTTGTTCAGCAGTTTGTTTAACTTCTGCTTTTAATTGATTAACTAATTCAGTTTGTTTATTAGCTTCTAAGTTTAGAAAATCAGGATGTTTGTTAATTAAAACCATTAATTCATCTTGTGAAATATTTAATTTCTTTAATAACTTATCGAAATCCTGATTTTTAACCATTATGGAATTCAATGAAGAAGTATTAGTACTAGAAGTTTGACTTCCAACACTTGAAACTTTGTTATTAACATTTACTGAATTAACGTTCATAGCTACTCTCTGATTTTTATATACTATACATGTAAAAACATACCCTAATGGGCTATTTCAACATGTTTGCAAAATGTTACATATGTTTACATAGAATATTATTTAATATCTTTGATAGGCATCAAAACACCTTTTTTAGTTGTCATATATTCTGAATCTAATTCCATCACATATGTATTTTTCGTAGCATTCTTGAACTGACTATCACATAAAACTTGAACTAAAACATTTGCCAAATTATCATCAATTAATGAATACCCTTTGTTTTCAGCACCTTCAAGTCTCACCAATGTATACTTAAACTTTTGAGGATTTGAAGATTCTGGGTTTATTGTTGCATTATAAAATACAATCCCACGTACACATAATTCAGGATTACCATTCTTTCTCACAGTAATCAATTCCGCATCTTTAGGATTATCATCTGTTGAATAGTATCCTAAAACATATTTATCATTACCAATCTCTACTTCTTGTTCACCTTCTAAATTTCCATATGATGTTTTAGGAATTGCATCTTTCATTATATTATTATTTGCAATATTTTGCATTCCGAATAGATCATGACGCAAAGTTCTTCTATATTTATGTACCTCAACATCCGTTTTGTTATTTGGTGATTTTATTGCAGATTCAACATAAGCAACTTTTTCCTTGTCAAAAAATGGTTTAGAATTACCTTCAACATTTATACTTTTAACATTAAAAGATAAACCTTTTGTTCCATCATCCGAAATCAAATCAAATACAATATCACTATAATCTGTTACAGGTTTTTCATCATAAGAAGACTCTAAAAATCCACCCATATTAACAGTTGAGGATACTCCATACATAATTTTATCAAAATTTCGACTATTATCTTTGGTATTTACAAGACCTATAGTTGTAGTCATATTCAAAGAACTAGCATCAGAATCAATAAAAGTTTTCTCATCAATTTTTCTACCATTTAAATCATTACTGTCAACCATTTCAATTGAATTAACATTATCTAAAGGCACCTGAATTCCCTTTCCTGAAGAAACCATTGGACTCATTGCCAAAACAGTTGCAGCCAAAGGCACTGCAAGCTTATGAGATACCGTATTTGTTGAATGATGACTATTACTATTTTTCTTTTTTCTACCTTCAAAATTTAACTGATTTAAGTTACTTACTAAAGTTGCAGATGTCACAGGTCTGATTGTCATAGTCTATACTCCATTTTTTCATAAGTCACACTTGCTTTTTTTAAAGCAAGTAGAAAATTTTTTTTGCTACCTAAATTATTCATTAATTCCCTTATAAGCGTATTATATCAACTCGTATCAGGTTTTGTAAAATAGTATATACGATATTAATATTTCTTTACACTTGCACCGTTTCTTTGTTTGTTGTACTTTACATGTGTATAATAAATGTACCCAAATAAGGGTTTTTCCTAAAATTAAAAATATCTGACAAGTGTCAGTAAGAAAAATAAAAAGAAGGAGAACTCAAATGAGTGAAAGAAAATTAGTTGGAACAGGCGAAATGTTCAAAAAAGCACTAGCAGGCGGATATGCTATCGGTGCTTACAACGTTAACAACATGGAAATTTTGCAAGGTATTGCAGAAGCAGCTGAAGAAACTCAATCACCTATTATTTTACAAGTTTCTGCAGGTGCTAGAAAATATGCAAACCAAACTTACTTGATTAAATTAGTTGAAGCTGCTTTAGCTACAACTACAGTTCCTATCGCTTTACACTTAGATCACGGTGCTGATTTTGAAATTTGTAAAGCTTGTATTGATGGAGGATTCTCATCTGTAATGATCGATGGTTCAAGATTCCCATTAGAAGAAAACATTAAATTAACAAAACAAGTTGTTGACTATGCTCATCCACGTGGAGTTTCTGTTGAAGCTGAACTTGGTAAACTTGCAGGTGTTGAAGATGATGTTAAAGTTCATGCAAAAGATTCAACATATACAGATCCAGAAGAAGCAGCTAGATTCGTAAAAGAAACTGGTTGTGATTCTTTAGCAGTTGCAATCGGTACTTCACACGGTGCTTATAAATTCTCAGGCGAAGCTAAATTAGACTTCGAAAGACTTGCTGAAATTAAAAAAGCAGTAAATGAAGCTGTAGGATATGACTTCCCATTAGTATTACATGGATCATCTTCAGTTCCTGCTGAATTCGTTGCTAAATGTAATCAATTTGGTGGTCAATTACCAAATGCTCAAGGTGTTCCAGAAGATATGTTAAATTATGCTTCTAAACACGGCGTAGCTAAAATTAACATCGATACAGATTTAAGATTAGCTATGACTTCAACAATCAGAGAATTCTTTGTTGAACACCCTGAAAAATTCGACCCACGTGAATATATGGGACCTGGTAGAACTGCTGTTAAAGAAATGGTTATGCACAAAATGCGTGACGTTCTTGGTACAGCAGGACACGCTAAAGACTAATTTTATATTAGGATACAAAACAAAAAAGCTTTTTGCATATGCAAAAAGCTTTTTTGTTTGCTTCTTTAAACCATAAAAAAGGAAATGATTATAAAATCATTTCCTTTTTACTTTTTCATCTTCCAACTTAGTTAGTGTGATTTATTTTTTTAAGAAATCTGGAATTTCAATATTTGTGAAACTTGGAGAAACTTCTGGCATTGAAGTTCTTCTAACTGTTTGCTGTGGTTGAGCATTTGAATTAGTATTTGAATTAAATGTTCCAGCAAAGAAGTCAGATGCACTTAATTGTTTCACATCTGTTTTTACTTCAGGCTGTTGATTTTTCATTTCAAAACCTGTTGCAATTACAGTAATTTGAATTTCACCTTGAATATTTTCATTTACAGCAGTACCAATAATAACTGTTGCATCATCATTTACAGCATCATGGATAATATTAGCTGCATCTGATATTTCATGAAGAGTCATATCAGGTCCACCTGTAATATTAACAATTACACCAGTAGCTCCATTGATTGAAGATTCAAGAAGTTGAGAGTTAATAGCAATTTCTGCAGCTTTAATAGCTCTGCCTTCACCTTGACCACGACCAATACCCATAAGAGCTGAACCTGAAGCTTGCATAACACATTTAACATCAGCGAAGTCAACGTTGATAAGTCCAGGAACTGTAATGATATCAGAAATACCTTGAACACCTCTTAGTAACACTTCATCTACTATGATGAATGATTCTGTTAATGAAACTTGTCTATCAACTACTTGAAGTAATTTATCATTTGGAACAACAATTACAGCATCTACAGCTTCTCTTAGTTTTTCTAAACCTTGATTAGCTTGATTTTGTCTTTTACGACCTTCCCAAGTAAATGGTTTAGTAACTACAGCAATTGTTAAAATTCCTAATTCTTTAGCAATTTTTGCAACTACAGGAGCAGCACCAGTACCAGTTCCACCACCCATACCTGCTGTGATAAATACCATATCAGCGCCATCTAATGCTTCAGTAATTTCTTGTTGAGCTTCTTCAGCAGCTTTTTCTCCTACTGAAGGATCTCCACCAGCACCAAGACCAGCTGTAGATTTAGCACCTAATTGAATTCTATTTTTAGTTTGACCATATTCTAAAACTTGTAAATCTGTATTCATTAACCAGAACTCAACACCTGAAAGTCCTGCTTTAATCATTCGGTTAACAGCATTTCCGCCGCCGCCACCAACACCGATTACTTTAATATTAGTAGGATTAATTGGAGACCTTTGAGTTTGATCATTGCTTGTTGTTTCATCTTTTTTAGCAAAGATATCTGATACGAAATTTTCCACTTTTTTACCTCTTTTATATAATTGTATAGTTGTCTATCTACAATAGTATAATAACATACTATTTTAAATAGAAAAAAAGTACAATAATTTACCTGTAATTATGAACAAAATTTAATATAAATCGCTGTATTGCAAATATAATAAGAAAAACGGCATACCTTTAATATTATTTAACATAAGCCGGAGGCATTGCCCAGTGAAGTTTATTTCTTAAAATCGAATAAAACTCAGAATTTTCAAGCAGAGCAAGTTTTGCGGTATAATCGGATTTTGTAATTTCAATTTCCGAACTGAATTCGTACAGTTCCTGTCCGTCTGTGGATAAAACATATTTAGCCTTATCATCCGTGCATACCGTAATTTTTTCGCAATCAGGAACTACAATCGGTCTTGCAGTAAGGGTATGCGGGCATATAGGAACAATTACAAAGGCTTTTAAAGCAGGATTTAATACAGGTCCGCCTGCTGAAAGTCCGTATGCAGTAGAGCCTGTAGGGGTAGCAACAATTATTCCGTCTGCCAGATAATCGCAAACGTATTTACCGTTTATTTTTAATGAAAATCTTGAAGTTCTGCCAAAATCGCGGCCTTTGATTACAAAATCATTCAATGCCGTAAAATCAGAGCTTTGCAGCATTATTCTGTCCTCAACGACAAACTTTCCGTCTAAAATTTCATCAACAGATTTTTCTATATCTTCTTTTGAGGACTGTGAAAGAAACCCCAGGCGCCCGAGATTAATCCCGAAAATCGGCGTCTTATATTTTGCATAAAATCTTGCGGTTTTTAAAATTGTTCCGTCGCCTCCGATTACAAAGACAAAATCAAAACCCTCTTTAAGACCGTCAATATTTAAAACTGTTGTATTTATGCCTTTACTTGAAAGGATTGTGACGAGTTTATCTTTTACTTCAACAGAATGTGATATTTCCTGATTATAACAAACTGCAAAATTTTTCATTTCCATAACGAAGAAAATATAGCATAATATTTAATTTTAAGCAAATTGAATATCTAGTAATTCATCTCCCAGTTATCGTTAAGAATTTGTCCGAAAGGCTTCCAGTTAGCATCCGCACTATTTCTTTCATCTTCCGTCAAAGGAAGCGAAACAGCATTGTAATTAAAAGTATCAATTGCCCCGCTGCTGTATACTGCCATATAAAAAGTATCTCTGCCAAGTATATTAGGACCTTTTTGCCCGTTAGTATCGACAAGAATATTCATAACTTTGCTTATTTTACCGTCATTTACATAAATTGGACGTACTGACGCACCGTTTGCCAGAACAAAAGATGTACTGCTGTGACCATCCAAAACATTTACGTCATCAGTTGAATTTAAGTATTTATATGAATTCGCGAAGCAAGGAGTTAATGAATTTTCGCAAGTTTGAACAATCTTAAAGTAATCAGTAATAAATTCCTGTGCTTTAGCATTCGAATTAATACCTGCCTCGGCAAGATTTAGAGCATTTTTATCGGTCAAATACATCGTTACCGCCTGCGAAATCTCATTATAAACTTTATGTAGTTGAGTTACATAAGTCTTTTTTTGATGATTTTGCATTAAAGAAGGCACTGTCATTGCGGAGACAACACCTATAATCCCAAGTGTTACTAACACTTCTGCCAGTGTAAACGCGTGAGAAGAAGCTAAGAAACGCCCCCCCCCCGACATTTAAATAATCTAAAAAATTTCATAAATAGCTCCTTTCTTTATTTATTATATCAAAAGTTCCTGACTATTTCAATAATATAAATAAAAAAAAGAGGCATTAAATGCCTCCTATTCAACTATCTCTCTCTTTCTCATATTATTTTGACTATTGTAAAGGAGCTCTCCACAATGAGTCATTAAATTTATTCTGGTTAGCATTAACGTCAACAGACAAAGTAACGTTGCTCGGAGTAAATACAAATACTAAATCACCGACTTTTTGAGGTTTGCCGTCAAGAGCGTGAGCAGCACCGCAAACAAAGTCAATTGTTCTTTGTGATTGTTCTTTATCTAAAAGATGAAGGTTTAAAACGATTGTCTTTCTGTTTCTGAGATGTTGAACAATAGTAGCAGCATCTTCGAAAGAACGCGGTTCCATAACTTTAACTTCATAACCTTTAAAGTTAGGATGACTTACAACTTTAATATCGTTTGTTCTGTCAACTGAAGGCTGTTGGAATGAATACTCGGGCTGAAGTGCCAAATTATCCTGAACAGGATAATCTTCATCAACTTCCTGAGCCATTTCATCAAAAATAGTTTCTCTCGGTTCAAATCCTTTTACTAAAAAATCTACTACTGATTTAATTTTGTCTGTTACTACTGCCACCGTTTTTCCTCCGTTTATCTTACTTTATAAATAATTTTCTACCAATCCTAAGCATTGTCGCACCGTGTTTTACTGCGATTTTGTAATCCTGGCTCATCCCCATAGACAATTCTTTTAATTTGTAATTAAATTCTTTTTCAAGTTTCAATTTAATTTGTAAAATATCTTCAAATAAATAATTTAATTCTTCATCAGTTGCCCCTAAAGGTGCCATATTCATTAACCCGCAAATTTCAATATTAGGAAGTTCTTTTATTGAATTAAAGACCTCAAATATTTCATCTTTAGAAAATCCAAATTTTTGTTCTTCATTCGCATTATTTACTTGAAGAAGAATTTTTTGAACTATCCCAGCATTACAAGCTTCATCAGATATTACTTTTGCGAGCTTATATGAATCTACAGAGTGAATATAATCAAAATGACCTATAACTTTTTTCACTTTATTTGTTTGAAGATGTCCGATAAAATGAAATTTTGAATTATTTTTCACATCTGTAGGAAGATTATTTATCTTCTCAATTGCCTCAATTACTCTTGATTCTGCGAAATTCCTTAATCCTGCATTATATGCATCAATCATTGCACTTTCGTCAAAATACTTTGTAACCGCTATGATATTTGGTGTATAAGGTGCGATTTCTTCCTGTATCCGTAAAAGATTTTGTCTAACTGTATTGTCCATAAATAATCATCCTACCTCTACAAGAAGTTGAATATATTATTAATTGTACTCTATACATCTAAGGTGGACAACTTTTTTATTTTAAACCGTTCCTCCGCTTTTAAATTTTCCCCGAAACCATGATGATGACATGTTTTCAGCTAATTTTACATTTCTTCAAGTTTGGTTAATATTTTGTAATATTGTCTCTTTTAGGGCATGCTTTTTAGTATTTTTACCACACACCTGATGTATATTCATAGAATAAACTACATTTTCACATATTTTATCCTTTAAATGCATGAGATTTTTTGATTTTTTTAAAGAAATCTGTATATAATCGATTATGGATATTTTAGAAAAAGAAAAATTTAATAAAGCTTTTAAATTACACTCTGATGGAATATTAGAGCAAGCAGAAACTGTTTATAACGAAATATTAGGAGAAAACCCTAAGAATGCAGAAGTTTTAAACTTATTAGGAGTTTTAAAATTATCACAAAACAAATTAGAAGAAGCTGAAACATTTATTACAAAAGCTTTATCTATAAAAAAGGATACTTACTTCTATGAAAATTTAGCAAAAGTGTATGAAGCCAAAAAAGATGTTACAAAAGAAATAGAAATTCTTGAAGAAGCTATTAATACACTAACTTGCGGGTTTGAAATATACTTCTTATTAGGACTTGCGTATAAAAACAATATAGAATACGAAAAAGCTGAAAAAGCATATCTTAAAGCTATAGAAATTAACCCGAAATCAGAAAAAGCTTGTTATAACTTAGCGAGTCTGTATCTATTTTTAAATAACCCGCAAAAAGCAATAGAATATTTTCAAAAATGTCATGAAATAAACCCTGAAGACAAAGAAGTTTTATATTTCTTATCATTAGGCTATTTAAGAATAAAAGATTACCAAACAGGACTAAAATATTTTGAAAACAGACTATGCAGAAATACTGCAATTATATCTCAGCAAGTAACATATCCAAATATCCTAAAAAAAGCTCCAATATGGCAGGGCGAAGATATTTCTGATAAAACATTATACACATACTATGAAGCCGGATTTGGCGATATGATTATGTTTGCAAGATATTTACCTGAACTGCAAAAAAGATGTAAAAAAATAATTCTAAAACCTCAAAAAGCTTTAGTACAACTATTTAAAGATAATTTCCCTGACGTAGAAATTATGAATTTATTTTACGAAGAAGACAAAATCAATTTTGATGTCCATCTTCCTTTTTT
This sequence comes from Clostridium sp. CAG:768, assembly GCA_000437435.1. Lineage (GTDB taxonomy): Bacteria > Cyanobacteriota > Vampirovibrionia > Gastranaerophilales > Gastranaerophilaceae > Stercorousia. The sequence continues at coordinate 204,926 of FR899629.1, forward strand.
TAGCCTTCCATACGTTTTAGGGCTTAATAATGAAGAAGTATTTATGCATCACGATAAATATTTAAAAGCTGTACCTGAAAAAGTTCAGTATTATAAAGAAAACTTCTTTAACAATGATAAATTTAAAATCGCAATAAAATGGCAAGGGAACACTTATTACGAAACAGATAGGGTAATAAATGTAGAAGCTTTTGCCCCACTATTTGACCTCACAAATGTAAAAATATATTCAGCTCAGACATTTGAAGGTTCTGAAGAATTTGAAAAATTATCTTCAAAATACGATATAACTGATTTAGCAAGCAGTTTTAAGAATTTTTCAGACACAGCAGGGGCTTTAGAAAATGTTGACCTTGTAATATGTAGTGACACTTCTTTAGCTCACCTTGCAGGAGCCATGGGTAAACCTTGCATTGTACTGTTACCTTACAACTACAACTGGAGATGGCACATGGATTTAACTCACTGCGACTGGTATGACAGCGTTAAGTTATTCCGCTTAGGCAAAAAAGAAACTTGGAATGAATTAATGCTGAGAGTAGTTAATTCTTTGAATATAAAATAGCAAAAAATATATTGTTCAAACTTAAACTAAACATGAATAATATAACTATTTGTGTATTAAATCATTCTAAAAACATACCATTCTTTGGAAACAGCCAGCAGTTTAGAAAAGAATATTCTCAAAAAGTACAAAAAAATCAATTATCAGAAACAAATATTTCAAATCTACAAGGACTCACAAAGCTATTCTCAAATGAAGGTCTAACCTATAATGATACTTTGAAAGCTGCAAAAAAGAACCCATTTATGTTATTTCATAAACCGGAAACAATGGAATATAACATAAAAGAAATTGTCAAAAGGTTTCAAGGATTTGGGCTTACTAATGAAAAATATTTAAAATGCGCACTAAATCAAAGTGTATTATTCTCAATTTCTCCAAACACCGTTGAAAGAAACATAAATGAAACTGTTAAATTTTTTGAAAAAGATGGGCTTTCAACTGAAAAATATCTAAATTGTGCAGAGTTAAATCCTTCTATATTTACGTTAAAACCACAAACAATAAAAAACAAAATATTTCAAATTGCTAAAAAAATAAATATCCCGACAGATGAAATTCTTCATCTCTTTCTAAAACAACCATACTTATTTGCTTGCAGTGAAAAAGAAACTATCAAAAAATTCGAAATATTCAAATACATTGAAGAAAACAAGTATTTTGATCAAAAAAAATCACTACCAGACTTAGATGAATTTAACAAATCAATTTTAAGAAAAAAATATACGAACTCAACAAATACTTGTTTTATGCAGCTGCTTCGAAACAAAATTTCCAATAACCTAAAAAAAGGAACAAAATTACCTCATTTCAATCTTGAAAATAGCTTAAAAAATTTTATTATATTCAATCAAAACAATAAAATTGGATTTACAATACTTGACGGCAAATATGCTGATGATTTTATTAAATTTGCAGCCAAATTATCAAGATCAGTAATCCATAAAAATATATTCCAAATAACAACTATAGTAAAATAGCTTATTTAACTTTTTGGAATATCATTACATATTCGTGCTTAAAGATGAAGAAGCCACCTGCTAGTGCTCTATATCGCCATAAATTAGCAGTTTTACCCTTTGCACGTTCATTCCCTTGAATATCTTTTACAATGATTCCTTTTAGCCTAAAACCTAAATTCATCATTCTTGCCATACATTCAAAACCTAGAGGCTGTACTTCGGAATTTTTATAACTGTCACCAATAATTAATGCTGCAAAACGACCTTTTTCAAGCATATCGTAACCATTTTTTGCAACTTTTGCAAACAAATCATAAAATTCTTCAGTAGATTCACAGTTAGATAAATCTTCTTTTTTATCAGAAAACTTGATAATATCATCATAAGGCGGATGAAGAATTAAGAATTGAGCTTTTTCTTCTCTCATAATATCAAGACTTGCCTGAACTTTTTCTTTCGCTTCTTCTGAAGCAGAATCCGCACAAATAATACGAACATCTGTTACTAATTGTTTTGGTGTAAATTTTTGAGATACACTCTCTGCTAATTCATCTTTTAATTCAACACCAATACATCTTCTGCCCATATTAACAGCTTCAATTCCAGATGTTCCTGAGCCGAAAAATAAATCTAGTACAACATCATTTTTCTTTGTAAATCTTTCATATAATTGTTGAGCGATTTGAGGAATATAATTTCCATGATATTCGTTTGAATGTCCACCTTCTCTCAAGCGACTTGGAAATTCCCACAATGTATCAGTTTTTACATGGTCATATGCTTTCCAGTTATTCAAATCAATATCGCTATATTTAGTTGTTTTGACAGGTTTTACAACCTGCAAATCTGCTTTTTTTGAAGGTTTTAATTTTGTATTAATTCTCGCTCTTACCAAGTCTATATCTCCCTATAAAAAATTTTCTCTTTATAGCATCTTATAGAAATGTTTCAAATTTGTAATCAAACATTTAGATGAATTTGTGTTTGTTGTAGATTGAAAAATAGATGGAGGTATGATGTTCGAGGGAGCATTTACACTAAGCGATTTTTATAGAATAGCAGGATTTTTACTTTCAATGTACGCCTGCGTATCAAACGATATTATTCAAACTTTAGGTACTTTTTTAAGTGCCAACAAGAAAACCCCTTTTTATTATTTATGGGCATTTTCTGTTATAGTTTTAGTTTTAACAATTGGAATAGGCTGGGTAGTCAATGACGGTGATATGTCATTCGGGCTTTTAACAAGAATTCCGGTAACTGAAAATTATACATTTTTATACTTGCTACCACCTATTATTTTAATTCTTTTAACAAGATGGGGAATTCCAGTTGCAACAACTTTTTTAGTTCTGAGTGTATTTTCAGTAAGCGATGTATCTGTTATTTGGATGATGCTTACAAAATCTGTACTCGGATATGTCATAGCATTTATTGTAGCAATTATTATTTACAATATCATTGGACGTCCTGTTGAAAGATATTTTTACTATACACAAAAACGCTCTGGGGATACTAAAATCTCAAAATGGTGGATGGTTGCAAAATGGTGTTCTACAGCATTCATCTGGTCACAATGGTTAATGCAGGATTCTGCAAAATTATTCATTTACCTGCCTAGAAAAGCGTCCATTTGGGAATTATTATTTGTACTTGTATGTTTCACAATATTCTTAGGAATACTTACATACAAACGAGGCGGTGATATTCAAAAAATCGTTAAAATGAAAACAAATGTACAAGATCCTCGTTCCGCAACTATTATTGATATTATTTACGCATTTTTATTAATGTATTTTATAAACCTAAACAATGTTCCAATGTCTACGACTTGGGTATTCATAGGACTTTTAGCAGGTAGAGAAATTGCTCTGTACCAAAGATTAAGATTTGAATCACCTAAAAAAATGTATAAACACATTATCAAAGACTTGTACAAAGTAACATTAGGTTTGATTGTATCAATTGTTGTTGTAGTACTATTAACTCAATTTGATTATGTAAAACATTTCTTTTTCTCTCACTTCATAGGAGGCTAATATGGCTAGAATTCAACAGTTATCAAAGCATTTAATAAACCAAATTGCAGCGGGAGAAGTAATTGAAAGACCGGCATCTGTTGTAAAAGAACTTGTAGAAAACTCTGTTGATGCAGGCTCATCTAAAATAAGCATTGAAATTAATAATGATTGTAGAGATATAAGAGTTGCAGATAACGGCTGCGGAATTCACCCTGATGATATTATGCTTGCTTTCTCAAAACATGCAACAAGCAAAATTACGTCAGATGAAGATTTATTCAATATTCATACTCTCGGATTTAGAGGGGAAGCTCTATCAAGTATTATTTCTATTTCAAAATTAACTTGTACCACAAGAACCGCTGATTTTGATACAGGTACAAAAGTTAAATGTGAGAATTCTGAAGTAAAGCAAGTTGAGACTGGCTGTGCAGTAGGCACAATTATGGATATAAAAGACCTCTTTTACAATCTTCCTGCACGTTTAAAATTCTTAAAAAGTTCCAATACTGAATTTTCTTATATTCAAGAACTCGTTCAAGCAATAGCTCTTGCACATCCTGAATGTTCTTTTGAACTTAAAAAGAACGGAAAAACAATGCTTAAAACAGCTGGGCAAAATAACCTTTTACAAACAATAAAAGAAGTTTACTCAGCAGATGTAATAGCGAATTTAAAAGAAGTCTTAAAAACTGACAATCTTGCAGGCTTAAAAATATCAGGATATGTAAGTACCCCTGATTATACTCGTTCAAGCAAAAAAAGTTATCATATCTACATAAATTCAAGAACGGTTAAATGTCCGATTTTCCAAAAAGCAATAGATACAGCTTATAAAAGTCTTATTGCAAACGGGAAATATCCTTTTGTGGTATTGAATTTAGAAATTCCACCATCAGATGTTGATGTGAATGTCCACCCGACAAAAAAAGAAGTAAGATACAAAAATACAAACCAAATATTCAATTTTATCTACACTTCAATTCAAGCTGGACTTGCAAATTATGTTGAAAAAAATACAATTAATCCGCAACAATATACTCCAAATGAAAATTTTCAACAAAACAATATTATTGATTTTGTTCAGCCAAAAATGGAACAATCTGGAGATATTTTCTTTGATAAGCAAGACGATACAATCTATGTATCTGATAAATTAATGGAGCGAGAAACCAAAGAATTAGAAAAAACTCAAATTGAACAAACAGAACAAAAACAATTTTTTGTACCAGTTGAAAAGGAGACTGAACCAGAAGAAAATATTGTAGGGCAATACAAAAACACATATATTCTTGTAGAAAAAGAAGACGGACTTGAAATAGTTGACCAACACATAGCAGAAGAAAGATACATCTATGAAAAATTGATGTCTGAAAAAAATATTGTATCTCAAATGCTTTTTGTATCAGACGTTGTACCTGTATCAAGTTCTGAAGCAGAACTTATAAAAGAAAACATTGATAAATTTGAAAAATTCGGATATGGAATAGAATTTTTGAAAGATAATGAACTTATTTTCCGCAAAGTTCCACAAATGATTGCAAAAGTAAATCCTAAAGAAATTTTAGCAGACATTTTAGAAAATATAGACGGAAACATTGACAGATTAGAAGAAAAAATTCTAATCACAACCTCTTGCAAAGCATCAGTAAAAGCCGGTCAAAAGCTTTCAACTTGGCAAATGCAAGAAATTATCAAAAAATGGCGTACAACAAAAATGCCATACACTTGTCCTCATGGTCGTCCAATTGTAAAATTCTTCCCGCATAAAGAAATTGCAGGATTTTTCCAAAGGAATTTCTAAAAAAGAAGCTCTAATGAGCTTCTTTTTTAATCTACATTTACTGATAAACAAGTCTTTTCATAATGTAATCTGTTATTAAACTGATTAATTCGACCCATAACTTCCTTAAACATTGGAATAGGCAAACTCTGTTTACCATCTGATAGAGCATTTTCAGGATCATGGTGTACTTCAATCATAATACCATCTGCACCAACTACAAGTCCTGCTTTCGCCATAGGTTCAATTAAATATCTTTGTCCAGTACCATGACTTGGATCAACAATTATAGGCAAATGAGAATATTTTTTGATAACAGGAATTGATGCTATATCCATTACATTACGAGTAAATGCGCTATCAAAGCTTCTTATTCCTCGTTCACATAGTATTACATTTGGATTACCGTTATACATAATATGTTCCGCTGCAAGTAAAAATTCTCTAATTGTGCTTGCTAAACCTCTTTTTAAAATAACAGGTTTTCTGCATCTACCTACTGCATGCAATAATTTAAAGTTTTGAACATTTCTGGCTCCAATTTGCAATACATCAACATATTCGCACATCATATCCAAATCAGAAGCGTCCATTACCTCTGATACTGTCAAAAGACCAGTTTCTTCACTTGCTCTTTTTAAATATTTTAATGCTTTTTCGCCATAACCTTGGAAATCATACGGAGAAGTTCTAGGCTTAAACGCGCCACCACGCAAGAATTCACAACCCATTTCTTTTGCGGCTAAAGCAACTTTAATAAGTCCGTCATAATCTTCTTCTACAGAACATGGACCTACCATTGATACCGGTTTATTGTCTCCTCCGATTTTTACACCATTTGCAAATTCTATTACCGTATCATCAGCTTTTCTATCTCTTGATGCTAATCTAAAAGGTTCTCTAATTACTTTTACCTCTTTTACACCATCAAAAGCTGCAACTCTACCTGGAGTAACTGTTGTTTTATCTCCAATTGCATCTATTACAGAATGTACCTGACCTTGATTAAATCTGATATCAAAGCCATTATCTTTCAAAAAATCAATTACACGTTGAATTTGAACTTTGGTAGCATTACGCTCCATAATTATAATCATAGTTTTCTCCTATTTTTAATAATCGGCAAAAATAAGTGTACCACGAACAATTTATCTTAACAAATTATTTTATTTCACTCTTAATCTTTTTTAGCAAACTCTCTGCAGGGAAATAATCAGGTAGAATCTTTATACAATCCTCTAATGCTTTTTGTGCTTTTTCAATTTGATTATTATTGTAATAAATATAAGCTAACAAATAATGTAGTTCAGGATCATGATAAAAATAACTCTTTGCTCTATCTAAAAAAAACATTCCTTGCTCTAAATAACCGTTATTATATAATACACGACCGATAAACTTATGAACTTCAGGATTTATGGTAAACATAAAATCAGCATACCTTACAATTTTTTCAACATAATCACCCTTAAAATAGTGAATCAAAATATTCAAATCTATCTCTAAAAAATTTCTCAACTCAAAATAAGACGGATATTCCCTTACATTTGCCTCAATCATTGAAATCATAAAACAAGCCCAATGAGCTCGAATATCATTATTTTTTATTGCACTAAACAAATTTTTTGCTTTTTCTAGATTATCAGACAAAAGTTCATAATAAGCATTCTCTAAAATATACCCCTTTTTAACGAAAAATTGCTGACAGTCATAATCTAATTCTGTCAACAATTCTTCTTTAGCTTTTTTATAATCTAGAATCATAATAAAATTATTATTTGTTATTATCGTTATTGAAACTAAAATCAGCCATCATTGAATTCATCATCATAGCTTGCATAACTCTTGGATCAATATTTTCGCCCTTTTGAGCCTGAGTCATCAACATTGGCAACATATTCATCATACTATTACCATTGTTATTATTATTTCCTAACAACATACTCATTTCTGCCATTTGAGGATTTTGATATTGCATCATCTGAGCATAAGGATTTTCTGATTGAACAGATATTGATAAGCCAGCATCCTTTAATGTTTTAATAGCATTTAATACATCCTCATCACTCACTTGTGCTATTTTTTCATTTTCTACATCTTTTGATGTTGATTTATTACTATCAAAATCTTTTATTCTTTGAATATCTTTATGTTCCAATTCTTCTTTTTGATTTATTGTTTCTTTAATATTAATTAATTGTTTTTGCTTAATTTCTTGATTTAATTCTGGAGATAAACCGTTTCCATAAGGAGCTCTAATAAATTTATCCAAATCATCTAATTCTTCAACAGGCTTTTTCTCTACAACAGGCTGACAAGCAGGTCCATCTGTTAAACAATCACGACCTTTTGTAGCATATTGAACTAAATATTCATTTGGATTTAATGCAATAACTTTTTCATAAGCTTCAATAGCTTCATTTTTCATATCAACATGAGTATAAGCCATTGCCATATAATAATAAGCAAGAGCATTTGAAGGATCTTTTTTAGTTAAAGAAAATAATTCTTGCAAACATCCAGCATAATTTCCAAATTTATACTTTGCAACTGCACTTTTTATATTAGCATTTGGATAGTAAATTGTATCTTTATCCAACTTTAAAGAAGATGCACTTTTTGCATCTTCTTTATCACCTGAAAATGCATTACTTGGAGCATTCGCAATTTGTCTATTCGATTGCTGAGAATTACTCTTATTAATTGGTTCTAATTTATCTATACTTGAAGAATATGCCTTAATTGTACTTAGAGTAAGTAATAAAGCTAATATCCAAATAAACTTCTTATTCATACATGCATCCTTTTTTTTACTTATTTAATTATTTTTTTACATAAATCAAGCTTTTACTTTATTATATAACATTTTTTTTAATAATCATAGTGTAAATATATGATTTATCTTAAAGCAAATTTACAACCACAATAATTCTGTCGATACAAACCAAGCTCTTTTGATATTTTATTTGTTTTCAAAAAACCATCCTTTTTCTTAAAATCTATTGCCAAATAATTTAAATCAAACTCATTTGCAATACGCTCTCCTATAGAAGTTAATTTTTGAAAATTCTTATGAGGACTTATAACCATTGATGTTGTAATATATTGAATTCCATTCTCTTTAGCGAATTTAGCAGTTTTTAACAATCTTAATTCAAAACATTTGTCACATCTTATACCTTTTTCAGGTTCATTTTCTAATCCTGCAACAGATTCATAATATAAATCCGTTTCATAATCTCCTACAACCAACTCACAACCTAAATGCTTACAAAGACTAATTTCAGCGTCTAATCTTTTTTGGTATTCCTCTATCGGATAAATATTAGGATTATAAAAATAAGCAATAACTTGATATCCCATATCTTTTAATAAAGATATAGGATATCCTGAACATATTGCACAACAAGTGTGTAAAACTATTTTATCTTTTTTCTGCTCCAAGTTTTTCCACCCATTCTTGGTATTCTTTATATGTTTTTATACCAATATAAACTTCATTATTTATCATTGTAGAAGGCGTACCTTGAATACCTCTTTTATAAGCGTCATCAATTTGATCTTTAATCTCTTTTTGAGTTTCTGGGCTATTTGCATCTTCTTGCAATTTTTCCATATCAAAGCCCATATCTGCAGCATATTTTAAGACATCTTCTTCAGTTTGAGGTTTTTTCTCAAATAACATATTATTCATATCCCATAACTTTCCTTGTTTTTCTGCTGCAATTGAATATCTAGCATCAATACAAGATCCATAATGGAAAGGTCCTTGCAAATATTTATTACAATCTGTATCTAAAGGAAGATTTCTATGAACAATCTTAATTCCTTTCATTTCTTTTGCCAATTTATGCATCATTGAATTATGAACAGGACAAATTGGGCATTGATAATCGGAATATGTATAGATTATAACCTTAGCGTCTTCATCTCCTAAAAGATTACCTTTTACTGCATATTTATTCTTTTTATGTGTAAATTCTTTAAATTCATACTGTCTCTTGACTTGAGGTGCAAATACAAAAGTAATTCTTGTATAAGCTAAAAATCCACCTGCAATAAGCATAACTATTATAAAAGCTATTAAATATTTTTTGATTTTAACCGCATCTAAAAAGTCGATAAAACTTTGTTTTATAGATTTTACAAAACCACCGTCTTTGAAATTTGTAGCTATACAACCTATCAAAAGATTTAATATGTATGTAAATGCACAAAGTACACATAATTTTTTGATTTCAAATAAACTTAAACATAACAAAATCATTGAAATCAAAAAAGAAATTAGGCCTAAAGAAGCGATATAATCCAATGGATTTTTAAACACTTCCAAAAATTTTAACAACTTAAAGTTTTTCAACTTTTGAGCAAACAACATTAACAAGACGAAAGAATAGAAAAATAATCCCCAATAAGCTAGAGGAATTCCTAAAAATTGAGCTTCTGTTGTTTTTGCAATACCATCACAATCAATAAATTCATTTATTGAACAAAAACTTGCTAATGCATATGGGTTAAAATTTGCATTATAATATATTATTGCAAGTTTAATAGTTGTTATAATTCCAATTAAAGAAATTACGCCAATCGCAACCTTTTTCTTTGTTTCTTTTTGCATACATACCTCTCCTATTATAAATCTATAATACAATTTTAATGAATATAAATCAATAGCATAAAGCAGAATAAAAAATAACCTTTGGGTAGTATCAATAAATCCTTAGCTTGAATAAATTTAAAATATATGATATAATAATATACATACGTAGATTATTTATGAGAGGTTGATTTGAAAAAGAATATTCTTGATTTGTTTTTAGAAAAAGTATTAAATGTACCCTTATGGATTAAACAAGTAATTTATTTAAAATTAGAAAAAGAAATGAAAGAAATGGCTTGTGATAATTTTCTAAAAGAACATCCAAATGACATTTTTTCAACATTTGTACCAACATTGACATTTAAAGGAAAAACAGAATTAACTGAAAGAAAATGTGGTCTCGATAATAATATATATAATTTTTTACAAGGGTGTGCTAACGAATATTCAATGCTTGAAATTTCAGTTAATACATTCCTTTCTATGGAAGAAGTTGCTAAATATTATGAACTATGCCTTGAACAAAATTTTATAAAAGTACCTGACTCAAAAGAAATTCATGCAATGGCAGGATTTATTGCCGGAAAATTCAGAATAGGCGAATATTTCAAACAAAAAGGAGTCTTATCTGTAGATCAACTACAACAAGCTATCTTAGCTAACAGAGATGCACAAGAATCAGGTAATCCTAAAAAATTCGGAGAAATTCTTATTGGATTAGGTTTTATTAAAGAAGATGATATAAAAGCTCTAGTTATTTTAAAAGAAGAAGCTAAAAAACGTTTCATACTTGATTATAATACTGTTCCAAAACCGGAAACTACATTTACAAATGATAATCAAAAATATGAAGAAGAAATAGCAAATCTAAAAGATGAAAACTTAAAATTAAAAAGAAAAATGCTTCAACTTTTAGAATTAGTAAAAAGAAACGGTCATCAATAATTTTATTGATTATTTCATTTTTATTTTACCATCAAACCAATCATTCACCAAAATATTAAAATCAGCTTTTATATTTTGATATGCTTGTTGCGGATAAGTCCTGTTCTGAGTTTCAATACTCAGAAAATATAATCCTCTATTATATAAATTTTGAGCAGAAGATATTATTTCTTTAGGAATATTATTTTTATATATTTTACTTGCATGAGCAATTTCAAATAATCTACGTTTATCAAGGCCACTTAAATATTTTTTCAATGTTTTGCCATCTTTTTCGACAACAAAAATTCTTTTATCTTTAAATTTTGCCACATATGCATTTAATTCAGCTTTAGAATTAAACTTCATTATTGAATAATCTGTATCCATTTTTAAAATAGCAGATTTATAATCACCTTTTTGTAAACTGCTAATCAAATCTTTTTTATTTTCAAATACAGTTTCGCCTCTATTAAATACAAAATCCATCACTGAATCTTTTACTGGTTGAGGCATTTTTTTATAAGTAGCATCACCTATAAGAAGTTTTATATTTTGTTCTCTATCAACCAAATCCTGAGCTAACATTGTATATATTTGAGCATCTGAAAATGTTTTACCTGCAATTTTTTTTGCTTCTGAATTAGACAATGCATGTCCAATACCTATCGTTTTTACACCATTTCTGTCAGTATAAATTTTATTATGTTTGTCTTCAAGAATCTCAAGAGATTTTAAATATTCCAAACTCAGACCAGTAGCTTTTGCTACATCATTTATATTTTTTACATTTCTGACAGTTCTTGTTTCAGGAATTTTAATTACCGTACCAATTTTTAAAATTTTTTCATCTAAAGAATTCAGAGCAATAATTGCATCTGGCGATACATTAAACTTTTTAGCAATTAATTCTGCTGTATCTCCTTCTTTTATCGTATAAGGAGGATTTTTTGTTATTTTTACAAATTTATTTCTAGCATTTTCTCTTGCTATTTCTTCATCAGAAATTTCTCTATACATTTGAAAACCTGAATTATCTGCTTTTTTAGTTTTTGGAAATATAGTTTCAGAAGATTTTGACGGAATTTTTAAATTTTGACCAACAGACAACATATCACCTTTTATTCCATTAGCAGATTTCAATGACTCAACTGAAACTCCATGAGATTTTGCAATAGAATACAAGGTTTCTCCTTGCTTTACCTTATGGTAAACAACAGGTGATTGTTTTTTGTTTGAATTTTTCTGCTCTACTTTTTTATCAGAAGAAAAACCAAATAAATCTGCTATAAAATCTAAAAAACCTAAACCAAACATATTATTACCTTAATTATTCATAGTCTCTTCAATCGCATCAGCGACACACTTCATATATTTTTTTTGATCGTAACTGGATAATAGAGAATTTGTAATATCTCCATTTGCAATATTACCAATTTCTAATAATGAAGACGGTACACCTTTAGTAGCATTATTTACATATAAATTATCGTGCGTAACATCTGGAGTTAAAGCCATAAAACCTTTTTTTAAATGTTTATTTATGTTATCAGACAATTCTTTATCGATATCTTTTGAATATCTCACTGTACACATTCTTGAATTAGGTCTTTCTTTTGCAGATTCTACATGGACAGAAAGAAACAACATATCTGATTTATCTGTATCACTAATTAATTCTCTAACCTCATCTGATCCTTTTTTACCGGCAATTAAATTTTCTAGGTAATGTTGTTTCGCCATACCGCCATTTCTTACAGCACCTGAAACAAAAATAACATTTGCCCCTCTGCTTCTTAATTCATCTGATAATTTATCAACAAAACTTTGGGCAACACGCCATTCTTCAATTGGCATTTCGTTACCTTCAGCATTTTTAACAGACAAAACAGTTCCAGGATCAAAATATCCGTTGTTTTGCTGATAACCGCCATGCCCGGAGTTTAAAATTATTACTTTACCATTCAAATCACCATTACGAGTAGGTTCTCTTAACTCAGTTAGAGCCTCAATTTTTTTAGTTTCAGTATTATAATTTGGTAAAGGTCTTACAATATAAGGATTTTCTACCTTACTAAAACCTTTATCATTTTTACCGCTACTTATAGCCCATTTTTTTAATGTACCAGCAGTCACATAATTACCACTGCCGTCTTTTATATTAGTTAAAGTAGAACTTGTAATATCTTCACTACTACCGCCATTTGAACTTTTCATAATTTCCATAGGAGTAGATGATGATGCTCCTTTAGATTTTGATGGTACAGCTTGATGATTAATCAGACTATTAATCATCGAATCCAATTTTTCAGTATTTACCATACCAATAAATTTTCCAAATTGTTTATCTAATTCTGTTTTAAATTCTTGTCTTTTTGCAGCATTGACTGTTTTAGTTTGCTTTGCCAAATTATCATAGACATTCATTATTGCATCTTTTCGTAAATCTTTAGAACTCCATATCTCAGAAGATATCGCATTTATTAAAGATTCATCATTATCAGGCAATTCATCATAAGCTTTGATTACTTGTTTTACATTTTTTTCATTTATTTGCAAAAATGCTTTACTAAAATCTTCTTTTCCTACAGCACCATAATTTGAAGATACTGCATCTCTAATTTGTTCTGCAATTTTTTGAGGACTTACAGAAGGTGTATCTTTTTTTCGAACATTACCGTTATCTATTTTCTTTACTTGTTTGGGCTTTGTTTTTTGTATTGTTTTTCCCGATTTTTCTTGGACAATTGTGTCTTTAGGATAAACATAAAAATACTCACCTTTTGCAGGCTGATAATTTTTAGGTAAACCATTTAACTTTAACAATTCATCTAAAGTCATTCCGTTCTTTTCTGCTAAATATTTTAAACCTTTACCATCAGGAATTTTTTCGTGCGGAACATTTTTTATAACCTGACCTTTTGTTAAAGTATCTTTTGTAAGTCCTGTAAGTTTTTTAAAATCACTCAAAGACATATTAAATTTACGAGCAATAGCAGTTAATCCTGTTTCATTACCACTTACTGTAACGACATATTCACCTTTAGTTCTAGCTTCTTTTTTTAATTTTTCAATATCTTTTTTCGCTTCAGTTGAACCGTTATTTGTACTTGCATTTACACTCGTAATTTGAAAATCCATATAATAATATTCCTATTTCTTACACACATAAAAAATAACGGTATATTTCAAAACATTCTTTAAAAAATACCGTTATCTATCTTTATATTTATTTACAAATCAAATTATGTATTAAAAATTCTATCTCCTGCATCACCCATGCCTGGGACAATATAACCTTTTTCATTTAAGCATTCATCAACAGCTGCTGTAATAATTTCAATATCAGGATAATGTTTTTGAATATTCTCAATTCCCTGAGGAGCTGCAATAATACAAATTACTTTAATATTGTCAATAGGAATTCCTTTATCTGCATATAATTTTATTGCTTCAATCAAAGAATTTCCTGTAGCTAACATCGGATCTGTTATATATATATAAAATTTTTCAGGATTAGGCGCTTCCATTGGAACTTTATTGTAATACCAAACAGGTTTTAAAGTCTTTTCATCTCTATACATTCCAATATGTCTTATACAAGCTTGAGGCAAAATATCAATAGCTTCATCTGTAAAAATAAGTCCGGCACGTAAAATTGGAGAAATAATTAAATTTATATTCGGATCAACCGTTTTAGCTGTAAATGTAGTCAATGGAGTGGTTACCTGAGTATCAACAAGCGGTAAATTTTTTGCAGCTTCATACAAAAGACATCTTGTTATTTTTCTTGTCGCAATTCGAACCCCTTGACTATCTGTATTTTTATCACGCATTGTGCATAAATTTAATAACACAACAGGATTATTTATTATTCTGACTTTCTCTTTGTTCATATTTTACCCCTTCTTTTTTAAAAGTAGAAAACTCTTTTAACCATTTATCTAAAAGTCCCATATTACTTTGAATTTCTCCAACATTAATACCTTTTCCCATTTCAACTGCTCCAGTTTCTTTTGCAAAAAATGAAAGTTTTGTAGATATAGAACCTATTTTATCAAACATATCATTCAACAAACCTAAAGAATCATGTAATCGTTTAGGAGATTGAACAACAATCAATTTATTTTTTGCAATACTTTCATCTGTCGGAGGATAAATTTCTAAAGATTTGGATCCGCCCATACCGTTAAACTCAACAGTTGCGATAGAACCTTTTGGTAACTCAACATCGTTAGCAGTTATAACAATTTTTAAATAAACTTCATTAGAAACGATTTTAACTTTCTCAATATATCCGACCGGAACCCCCATAAACTTGACAGGAGAACCAACAATTAATCCATCAACATCAGGCATAAAAATCTGATATGTCACAAGCTCTTTTTCCTTGTGATAATGGTGAATTTTAATACCTGCCACAGCAACACATAATATAAAAAACCAAATAACGAATTCTATTAAAATATATTTGTGAATTCCGTCAAAAATTTTCATAAGCCAATTATACAACAATTCATATTTTTTTGCCACTTGCCAAAATTTTTTTTGTATTATAGTATTAAATATATATTAAACAAAAAGTGAGGTTTTAACTTATGATGGATCAAATAATAAGAGTTGCATGGGATTTAAACGAAAATACCGACAACAGATATCAATTAGTATATGAAATTGCAGAGCTTGCAAAAAAACTTGTAGATGAAAACCAAGCTAAAAAAGCTCATGATGATTTCAATTTTGAAGAAAATTTTGACACAACTTATAAAAAAGAAAATCCTGTGGAACATGCCATAATGGTTAAAGCTGCAGAAGCTGATGATGACCGTTTAGTAGGTTAATTTCACTAAACAAAAGGATAAAGTTTTATAAAAAAGTTAGAGTAATCTCTAACTTTTTTAATGGGGAAAAGGAGTTTATATATGCAAAACACAATCGAATTTATCAGGGAAAAAACTAACAATTTTAAACCGGAAATAGCTATTGTTCTTGGTTCAGGACTTGGAGAACTAGCTGATGAATACTGTGATTATGCTATTCCTTATAATGAAATTCCTGACTTTATCAAATCTACCGTACATGGACATAAAGGAAGATTAGTTTTTGCAGAAATTCAAGGCAAAAAAGTTGTAATGATGCAAGGACGTAACCATTTTTATGAAGGACATTCAATGCAGGAAATAACTTATCCAATAAAAGTTATGAAAGCTCTTGGTATAAAAACTCTAATTCTTACAAACGCAGCAGGAGCTGTAAACGAAGAATACAGACCTGCAGATTTAATGTTAATAACCGATCATATAAATCATATGGGCTCAAATCCTCTTATAGGTCCAAATGATGAAAAATTAGGTGAACGTTTCCCTGATATGACAGAAGTCTATAAAAAATCATTAATTGAAATAGCAGAAAAATGTGCTAATGATCTAAATATAGATATTAAAAAAGGCGTATATTGGGCAAATTCCGGACCGTCTTATGAAACACCTGCAGAAATAAAAATGATTAGAAAACTCGGCGGAGATGCTGTTGGAATGTCTACTGTACCGGAAGCTATCGTAGGAAATTATTGCGGATTAAATATCTTAGGAATAAGTTGCATTACAAATGCTGCAAGTTCTGAAACAAGTGGAAAATTATCTCATGAAGAAGTTATTGAAGCCGCAAATAGCGCAAAAATAAAATTTAAAAGCCTTATTTTATCAGTATTACAGCATTTATAAAAAATTTGTTAAATACTGTAAATTTTGTATATACTGCCACTTGTCAAAAAAACATGTTCAGTTAAAAATACATGACGGGAAGGAAAAAGACAATGCTTATAGGAAGATTAACGAACTACGACACAGTGAAACAACGACAAAAGTCAGCAGGAGAATTATCTCCAAAACATGTTCCTCTTTCTTCCGAGTTCATGTCATCAAAAAATTTAATAAACGAGAGACCTTTAAAAAGTATTTCAAACGATTTATCTTTTAAAGGTCTTTCTTTTAATGGAGATAAAAAACAACCTCCAAAAGATGACAAAATGAAACCACTTCTTTACACTGTAGGAGCTTTAATAGCTACTGGTTTAGCTTTAAGATTTGCGCCAAGCTATAAAAAAGCTGGAGAATACAGCGTTAATGAATTCTTGCAATTTGCAAAAAAACATACAGGAATAGAAAAAATTGGCAAAAACGGAGAAAAAATTCAATCTTCTATTGGCCAAGAATTATTTGAAAGTGTCAGAGATTCTGAACTTACAAAGAAAATGGTTGAAATCAACGGAGACAAAATCACTTTCAACAAAAAGACTATTCCACAACTTATATGGGACGGCTTAATTTATCCTGTAAAAATTCTACCTGCAGATATCCTAAACGGGATTGTCACATTAGCAGGGAAAATCAAACCCCTTAAAGGCTGGGCAGACAAAACTCTGCAACAACCATTCTTTAAATCTATAAGACAACGTTCAAAAATAGACGCTAAAGTAAACTCTTTACGCGGCTTATTTGAAACAATGAAAGGTTTGAAAGATAAATCTGATGCTGAAATTTCATCAAAAATATTCAGACAATCAGTAAAAATGTTTGACCCAAAAACTGGCAACTATGATACAAAACATGAAAGATCTCTAAACAGATTAGTATCAGGTCTTCCTCCTGCAATATTCCTTGCAAACGATGCTTATAACCTATCAAGAATGATGGATGATGACAAAAAAGCAGCATCTCACGAACAAAAAGTAAGATTTAACCAAGAAATGGCAAGAATTGGCTTCAATGCATACATCACACTTGTAACATTAGGTGCTTTAAATAAATACATCAACAATTCTAAAATGGGTATTATGTTGATGACAGCATTAACAACTCTTACAACAGAAGCTTTCTCTCGTGTAATCAACGGTAAACACATTACAAGATTAACTCCAGAAGAAGCAAGAGCTGAAAATGAGAAAAATCACGCACCAGAAGCTAATATTAAACCTGATTTATCATTCAAAGCATCAGAAAATAAAGAAGATAAAGAAAAACAACAAAAGCCTCTACTATCTTTAAATACAGTACTTAAAGCAGTAGGTGTAATTATTGGTGGAGGATTTGCAGTAAAAGGACTTAGAAAAGTTTCTTCAATAGATAATGCTTGGAAATCATTCTCTGGCTACTTCAAAAGACATTATAATGATTTAACACAAATTAAGGATTACAGAATTTCAAAAGAAAAATTCAATGAAATCACTAAAGTTCTTGATAAAAACGGCTTCAATAATTTAGCTGAAGAATATAGAAACATCGCAAAAACAGCAACAAATCCTGACGGAACAATAAGTCTTGGAGCAAAAGATAAGAAAATTAAACCATTCGTAAACTTCTTCTTAGCTCCATTCAAATTTGTATGGAAATACTGTACATTACCATACACAGTAATTGATGATGCAATTAAATCAATAAGTAAAAAATCAAGTTTCTTAAAATTAGACATAAGTGATAAAAATACTCTTAGCACAATTGTAGAAAATTATGCTAAAGAAAAAAATATTCCAAACACAAAAGCTCTTGAAGAATTTATACAAAATGTTTCAAACGGCAAAATTGCAAAAAATACAAAATTATCAGCTGATCAAGAAGAATTACTAAGAAGAATTTCAAACGTATCATCTCTTGCAACAAGTATTGAAAACATCGGACATCAAGCAGCTAAAAAGAACTTATCACCAAAAGAATTCCAAGATTATGTAAAAGACAATATCCTAAAATCTTTTAACGTTGATACAATGTCTAACGTATCTAACAGTGAATTATCAAATCTTGCAAAAAACGCAGCTCTGGCAGCTACAATCTGGTTCCTTATGACAGATAACTACAACATGGTAATGTTGAAATCAAACGGGAACGATGTCGAAGGGGCTAAAACAAAATTCAAAGAAAGATTTGTACAAGAAGGTTCAAGATTATTCTATCAAACATTATTAATTGACCTATTCAACAACACATTCAGCAAACAATATCACCAATCATTATTCGGAATGAGCTGGATTACATTCACAAATACAACAATAGGTGAATGGTTGACAAGAAAATCAGTAGGTATTGCAGTAGGAACACACTCAAGAGATCAATTAATTGCTCTTGAAGAAAAACAAGACAAAGCAACAGGCTTCACTAGAAAATACTATGACTTTATGAAACGATTAACAGGTAAACGTTCAATAAAATCTTACGAAGTTGCACCTAAAAATACAGAAACTAAAATAGATAATAATGAACAAGAAACTAAACAACAAAATATAAATTTTACAAATAATTCAAAACTTTCAAAAATGATTAAAGGCTAATAAAATGATTCCAAAAATTAGTTCTTCAGACAATAAAAATAATCCAAAACAAAATATAATACTTGCATCTACAGGTGGAATAGTTTGGGGAACAAAAGAAATTTTCAACACAAAAAACGAATTGCTTCAAAATAGAAATACTTACAAAGTTTGGCTAAAAACAGTTACAGAAAGTAAAGAATCTGAATTAAAAAGAGAAGAGTTATATGAAAATATTTTATCACTTGCTAGAAAAGTCGATAAAATAAATACAAAACAAAATTGTGAACAACACGAAAGAGAAATTATAAATAAACTAAAAAACGAACGTAAAAACTTTTTAACAAGAAATAAAGAGTGTTTCAAACAACAAAAAAACATCATAAAAAAAGAAGCTCCTTTTAAAATTGCACTAAAAACGCTAGGTGGTGCAACTATAGGATTAGGAATAAGCCTTTTAATCAACTATATTAAAGATAGAACAAAGAAGAAGTAATATAACTTGTTTTTTGAGGATTAATCTCTTTATTGTTATTCTGCCAAAAGAAAAATCCGACAGCGATAGCTGCGACAAGAATTATAACCAAAAAGATTTTTGTTAAAATTGCAAAAATCTTTCCGATTATAAAAAGAACGATTATTATACCTAAACCTATTAATAAAAAAGTAAAATCCATTTATCTAACCTTATTTTCTTCACCTTTAATAAGTCTTTGAATATTTGAACGATGAAGCCATATTATATACAAAGCTCCTAATGTGCAATAGCCTACATAAGCGATTGGAGCTTTAAACGCCCACATAATAAAAGGAGAAAGAGCTAAAGCGATAATAGAGCCTACAGATACATATCTTGAGAAAAATGTAATTACTGCCCATATCGCAGCAATAATTAATCCAACCTGCCAATTTAGAGCCAAAATAGTTCCAACTCCTGATGCTACAGATTTACCACCTGTAAACTTTAAAAATATTGATTTACTGTGACCTAGAATTACAGCAATAGCAGCCAATACCGGCAACAATCCTATTCCTGTAAAAGATTTTGCAAACATTGCAGCCAATACAACAGGCAAAGCTCCTTTAAAAGCATCTAATAAAAGAGTTATAAAAAACCATTTTTTACCCATAACTCTTTTCACATTAGTGGCACCAGTAGAACCTGAACCAATAGTTCTAATATCTTCCCCGGTAAAAGCTTTTACAATTATATACCCTGTAGGTATAGATCCAATTATATATGCGCTGATTACAACCGCTAATAATTCCAATATTTTTTCCATAATTCCCCTCTCTTGTATGACAGATTATAACAAAGATGTTGTAATAATTCAACAATCTATTATAATATATAAATAATGAAAAAGTTTTTAATTTTAATTTTATGTTTTCAATTTATCTTTCTTCCTGCATTTGCTGAATATGATTTTTCAGACGAAGCTCAAGCAGAATTTGACAAGCAAAGATTTCAACAAACGAATTTTAATCATACAGATTTTTCAAAAAAACGAAATAAAACAGAAATAAAAAACAACAATATAGAAAGATCTAATTACACACCAATAGAATTAAATCAAGAAAAACCTATTAATCTTGAAACACAAACAATACCCAATAAAACTCTCACAGGCTCTGTAATAGAAATTCCTGAAGGTACAACTTTTTATATAACATTTGATTCAGGAATTAATTCAGGAAGTCTTGAAAAAAATGACAGACTAATTGCCTCTCTTACAAAAGATTTTGTATATAACGGACTACTTATTGCGCCTGCAGGAAGTCTTGTATATGGGAATGCGACTTATGCAAAAAATGCAGGATATGCTTATGGAAGCGGAGCTTTAGAAATTAATTTCAATCAAATTATCACCACTGATGGTAATATAATTGCAATCTCTACAGAAAAAATTTATATAGAAGAAAAAAGTGAACGTGCAAAAAAAATGACAAGAGATATGCTAATCGGGGCATTAGGCAGTATGGTAGTAGGAACCATTTTTACTGCAATAGGCGGTGGTGATGACTGGGGTAGAAATATGTTAATATATGGTGGGCTTGGAGCTGCCGGTGGTAGCATTAGAGGAGCATTGCAAAGAGGCGAAGATGTTGATATCCCTGATGGTACTACAATTGAATTAAAGCTAAGTCAACCGCTAAATACAACTCCTTACAATAAATCATTGCAGTAAGTCTAAAAATATGATATATTATTTTTAGCAAATAGTTTTTATAATTGGACAACAATATGAAATTAAATAAAAGATTGGTTACATTAGGATTATTAATACTGATACTGTCAGTTGCTTTAAAATTTATCTGGACAGGATTAAAACAGATTAAAGTTGATGATTTTCATCCTGCAGCTGTTATTTTTGTTGTAGATTCATCTGCATCTAACCAAAAGTATTTACCTGATCAGAAAAAAACTTTAAGACAGATTTGTAACCTTTTAGATCCTGAGGATCAAATTAAAATTTTACGAGTATCAGAGGATGCATACCTTATTTATGAAGGAAGTCCAATGAATGGAAGCACTATTACAAAATCAATGGATGCTTTCACAAAATATGATGAAAAAGATTATGGCACTGCATATGGCGTTGGTTTAAAAAAAGCTTTTTCTCATGCACTTACAATGAAAAAGAATGGTTATGTACCTGCTGTTGTTGTAATTGGTGATCTTGAAAATGAGGGAGCTATTGAAAAACAAATTAACTGGGATATTTTACCTAAAAATGTTCAAAACGTAAAAAAATATGCACCTGACATCTCAATGATGTTTTTAGATGCACACCCTGCAAAACTTGATTTAGTAAAAGAAAAACTGACACCAGTTTTAGGAGAAAATCACTTGATTGTTGCTCCAAAACAAAACATTGATAAATCAATTAGAAGATTTCTTCACGCATTAGGGAGATAAAAAGTTTTAAATTAAAAACAAAAGAGGATAATTAATGGCTATAGTAATATCAACTTCACAAGGTGAAAAAGTATTCAACAAAGATGTTATAAATGTTGGTACAAATCCAAACTGCGACATTATTTTAAATACAGGATATGATGTTTTATTAACACTCGAATATAAATTTTCAGAAAACAAATGTGTTATTATTAACACATTTAAAAGTGACAAAGTTTTATTCAAAGGCCAACCTATTAAACGTGTGGAGGTTAGTAGCGTTTGCAAGCTTATGTTTGCAGATACAGATGAATTTTTAAGTGTAAAAATTATCGCAGAAGCTCCTGTTAATAATACTAAAACAATAACCTCAATCGCTAAAGAAGATTTGACTGAAGAAGATATAAAAAAACTGTATGGAAAAGATGTAAATGCAATTACGAAAGTTAAACTTGAAAAACAAAAAGAAGATTTGGAAGATGCTCGTGTTGCAATTATCAAACAAGTAGCTTTCCATATCAATGATTTAAAACAAAAATTATCAACAAATTCAAAAACAAGCATCTTCTTACATATAGCTATGTTTTTAAGTTCTATGGTATGTGCATTTGGTGTTTCAAATTACCTTATGGGACTTGAAATCAAAGAATCAGCAAACTTTTTACATATGCCGACTAATATAAAAGTTTGGGGCGTATATACTATTTTGATTTATGGAATATGTTTGCTTTTAAAACAAGGAATTTATCTATATTTACAAAGTAATATTCAAAAAGAAATGTCTAAATCAGCAAAATTAGGACAAAGTTTTATGCTGATTTTCTCATTAATATTTGTACTTGGAATTTATGTCGTAAACCTTATTTATTATATGAATTTGAATGATTTTATGACATTTGCAATTTTCATTTCGTTCTTTTTCTCAGGTATAATGGCAGTTCTTGCAATAAGCTGCGGATATTTCAAATGTAACGGTATGGAATGGGCAATGACACTTGATAAATATGAATATAGAGAAGATTTTGAAAGTGTTATAAAATCATACAGACAATGGATTGAAAGATATATTAACAGTTTAAGTAATTCGAAATTGCAATATATCAAAGATAAAATGTTTAATCTTCAATTAAAATCTGTAGGAGAAACTGTTGTAGGTATTTTGACAGCCCCATTTTTAGCTTATGGTGTATCAAATACTCTTGCGATGTGCTTTCCTGAAGCAGCAGGTTGGGTAAGAATCTCAGGGTTAAGAATCAGTCCTGTATTTTTGACTCTTGCAACATTTTTAATTATTTTTGCATTTTTCTCTTTTGTAAATGCATTTTTCTGTACTAAAAAAATTCAAGGCTCACAAGTAATTAAACAAGACGGTTTTTCTGATTACCAGCACCACGGAGTTACAATATATGGACTTGAAGGTGTAAGAAAATTAAATTCTGAAAAAAACAGATCCCTTGCAATAGCTTGTGCAATTATATTTATTGAATTTGCAATGAACGTATCATATTTTATGACAGAAATTGGTGGAGATATGCAAGGAATGTTTTTAAGTTTAGTTGCTGCACTTGTACCAACAGCTCTATTAATTGCAGAGACACTTATGTTAAGCCAAACTAAATTTGATATCTACGCTTGTGATGAATTGTTAGCAAAAGTTGATAAAGATTAATTATGGATTTTTTAAAAGTATTTGTAATAATTTCATTTATTATTGTAACAATATTAACACTAAAATTTCATCCAGAAATGCATCATCCGTTAATTATTGAAGATGAACATTTTAAACTGACAAGAATTAGTGATAATTTACCCAAAAACATGCCAGTAAATAAGGCTGTAAATGTAAAAGAAATCCAAACAGTTCCTAAACAATCTGAGATTAATATTCAACAATCAAACCAACAAATAACAAAATTACCTGTACAACAAACTGAATCAAGAGAAATAAAAACAAAAACTACAAATATTAACCTAACTCAACCAAACAATGATATCCAAAATAACAATAATAAAGAAATTAGTTTATCACAGATGGAACTTCTCAAACAAATTTTGAATGATGTTACTCCAGAACAAGATACTTTAAACCCAAACAGTACTTTAAAAAATCCTTACATGACAGAACAAGAAGAAATTATTGCTTGGAACAAATGGAGGAGTAATGTCCAAAATCAAATAATGAGAAATTCAAATATTGAATACGCGCCACTAGGCACAATGTTTACTTTCAACTTTGTAGTTGATAAATTCGGAAATGTTTCCAATATAAAAGTTGACTGTTCAAATCCTAATTATATGGATGTTGCTAGAAATAATGTAAAAACAGCAATCTCAAAATTGCAAAAGCAGCCTATTCTAAATTTTCCAAAAGGAACTCAAAGAAAATCAACAGTCGTACAAGGTTATTTCTTTATAGGACTAGAAGAAAGATATTCTACGCCTAACAATTTCTCTGATTTTGAAAGGATAACATATTAATGAATGTGACGAAAATTGCAATAATTACAATTATTATTTTAATACTACTTGCTTTAGTAACAACAATTACTATGAGTATGAAACCTCAAATGCACAAAACAATTATGCTTGAAAAAATTATATTCAAAAGGAGTAAATAAATGCTTAAAATTATTTTAATATCCTTTTGTTTATTAATAGAAATCCCATTTATCTTTAAATATATTCAAGCAAAAAAAGAGTTTGAAATTATAAAACAAACTGCAATTATAATTATAATGATGATAATTGCAATAATATTTTTCGGGATTTATAAATTGAGTTTATTTATGATAGGATAATCTTGTTATGTATAGATGTAGAGAATGTAAAACAGAATATAGAGAAAAAGTCGAATACTGCGATTGCGGGAATAACACATTTGATTATATTGAAGACAAAATTAGTGTAAAAAAAGAAAAAGCACCTCTTACACTTGAGCAGAAATCGGAACTTGTATCAAGAATATTTTTTGCGCTATGTATAATTTTATCAATTATAATATGGTCAATACCTATTGGTAATACTCCTACAAAAAAACAAAAAGCAGCTCAAACAAAACCACAAACAAATATTAACAAAACAATCCCAAATATCGATAAAATTTGGGATGACACTCCAATATATCAACCACAAACTCAAGGACAACAGTCGGAAGTTAACGCACAAAACACAATTCCGTTAACGTCAACGCCTGTTGACTATGCCAGGCGCATAAAAGATGTTTCTCAAAATAAAACCCCAAAAGTACAGAACATTTCACCAAAAACAGACATTCAAACAAAATCACAAAAGCCTTTATATAATCCTAATAGTCCAGAAATGTTAAGATATAAAAATCACTTACGCGCAGCTTTATTTTCTAAATTTGCAGTTGGGAGTATTCAAGGCTCAGGCGAGTGCTCTATCCAATTTTCAGTAGATAAATCAGGCAAGTTAATAAATAGAAAATTCACAAAAGAATCATCGAACAAAGGCCTTAATGACACTGTCTATTATATGATGATGAGCGTGCCAAGATTTACACCTCCACCGGATGAATACAACGGGGAAACAATTAGAATGAATTTTAAAATTAATAATGGAGATTATGAAATTTCTATAAACTAAAATTAAAATTCAAAATAATCACAATTTCATCATTAAAGAAATATTTTGGAAAAGGTTTAAATGGAGCAGCAGCCTTAATTGCAGCACCTGCATTATCATCAAGAGCTTTAATTTTTGATGATTTTAAAATTTTGCATTTTTTTACAGACCCGTCTTTATTAAGAGTCAATGCCATTTGAACTAACAAATCTTTTTGTCCTTTTGCAAGAATATCTATTTGTTTTCTTGGAGGAACTTTCCAATTTTTTACAACTTTTTCTTTTACTTCTTTTACATAAGGAGTGTAATCAATATATTTACCATCAGAACTGAATACATAAGATTCCTTATCAGAGACAAAAACTTGTACTGCGTGCAAATTTCCAGATGGATAATCATATAAAATTCTGCACTTCATAAGTTCAGGACGTCTGAAAGATATATATTTTAATTCATTTGTGTCAACATTATAAATTAACTCAGCATTACCATTTTTTACATAGTGATATGCTTTATTTTGAGTTCCATCATCTTTTACCAAAGTAAAATCATGATAATATTTTGGGTACTTTTCAGTATTAATCACCGGTCTAATCTTGCTAAAAATAACAGCTAGGGTCTCATTAACTTTCTCATAACTTGTCGTCTGAGTCGGCTGTAAAAATTCAGGAACAATTTTAACATATTTCCCTGCTGCATAAGCACTAGAAGACATCATTAATAATATAGAACACAATATAAGTAACTTTTTCATAATATAACTCCATTAAAATCATAACACAAAAATACAGCTTTTACTATTTTCTGGAATTTGGCATCAAGTTAAATTTAAGAAATGTAAAATTATAATCTAAAATTATAAAGATTAAACCAAAATATCCGTCAATAATCTTGTCAAAAAAATTGACTTTAAGAAAAAAGTCATTAAACAAAAAGTAGAAAGTAAGAATATTGAAAGGATGTGGGTATGTCATCTATCAGTTCAATCAGTAGTGCTCAAGCTGCCTCGATGTCAACCTATAAATGCGAAGAACTCAGTTCTTCTACCAAATTAAAACTGGAAGCATTAGGTATTAACCCGACAACTGTAACATCGGAAGCTCAAGCTCAAAGTTTAATAGCGCAAGCTGAAGCGACAAAACAGCAACAAAATTCAGGACAACAACAAGGAGGAGGTAATTCATCAGAACAAGAACTTCTATCAGAAGCAAAAACTCTTGCATCCGCAGTTGGAGTAAGCGTTTCATCTAATGACAGTTTAGACGATATTATAGATAATATTTCCGATCAAATTCAGGTTATGCTGGATTCAGGGGATCAATCTAAAATATCAGCTGCTCAAGGATATCAAGCTCAATTGGCAAGTCTTTCTGATAGAGTAGACTCTGTTCAAAATACACAACAAAATATTTTTAACGCAATGGATATGGTGTCTATAAGCAACAAATACGCTTTAGGATTATAGAAGAAAAATTTTCTAAAAATAACAATTATTGGAAGGCTTTCATAAAACTATGAAAGCCTTTTTGAATATTTTTATTATTCCTTCCATTCATCAGCCCAATTAGGATAAGAATGATGTAAATAATCTACATTTTGATATTTTTGTATCCATTCAGAACATCTAAATCCATTCCGTCCAGAACCATTACCTTTTATATCACAACTACTGGCACCTAAATCCTTAACATTCCGAAGTGTACCAGTATTACTTATATAAAACTTAAACACATCATATCCTAAAGCATTAGGTCTTTGGGCACCATTAAAATCAACAGATAAAGTAAATCTATCTTCCCAACCATCATCTCGACCATTTGGCATATTTAAACAAAATATCATACCGTTTTCAAGAATTCCGACTTGAGAATAAGTCCCACATACCTCTGCAGATTCTGTCTTTTTATCCAAAGCATAAAATTTATATGGAACACAATCTTTATATGTTCCATATGGGATACACATTTTTAATAACTTAAAATATTGAGCATAAAAATCTTGATCTAAATGACGGAAATCATTCCAAGGACCAAATAAATTAGTTAATTGACCACCATTATCATTTGCCATTTGTGTAAAACCATTTGAAAAAATAGATACAGCTGCATTAAACTGTGAAAGAATCTGTCTATCCCTATAATGATTAATCAAACTTGGTAAAGTCATTGCTGCGACTATACCGATTATTCCTAATGTTATCAATACCTCTGAAAGCGTAAACCCTAGTGTAGAGAGCCTTAAATTGCCCCCCCCCCCTGAAGTTTCCATATAATTTAATCTTTTCCATCCACTGCTCCTTTCATATTTATCCTTTAGAGATTATACAATATTTTTCAAAACCTTACAAGGGTTACCAATTGCTACAACATTTGAGTGAATATCTTTTGTAACCTCAATATATTAATACAAAATCGTTGTATAAAAATTTTACATTTTAATAATGCTCACCTGATGTCCAATTAAGTTTCTCATAATGCAAATAATCAACATTTTGAAATTTTTGTATCCACTCTGCACATTTATATCCATTATAAGGATTGCCTTTAAATCTTAATTCACAAACTCCTCCATCAGGAGCTTTTCTAGGATGAACTATTCCTGCATCCGTAATAAAAAACTTAAAAACATCATATCCCATAGTGTTAGGGCCTTTTGCGCCATTTAAATCTACAGATAATGTAAATTCATCCCCAACTCCAGGCATACCTAAACAAAAAATCATACCATTTTCAAGAATTCCAACTTGCGTCCAAATACCACAAACATCATTATACGTTTCTGTTTTTTTATCTAGAGCATAAAATGTATAAGGAACACAATCCTTATACGAACCATATGGGATACACATTTTTAACAATTTAAAATATTGTGCATAAAAATCTTGACCTAAATGACGAAAATCATTCCAAGGACCATATAAATTTCTTAAATCCCCACCATTATCATTTGCCATTTGAGTAAATGCATTTGAAAATAATGATACTGCATGATTGAACTGTGAAAGAATTTGCCGATCTCTATAATGATTAATCAAACTTGGTAAAGTCATTGCTGCGACTATACCGATTATTCCTAATGTTATCAATACCTCTGAAAGCGTAAACCCTAGTGTAGAAAGCCTTAAATTGCCCCCCCCCCGAGTTTTGCAAGTAATTTAATCTTTTTCATCTAATGCTCCTTTCACATATATACTTTACTGATTATACAATATTTTTCAAAACCTTACAAGGGTTACCAACTGCTACAACATTTGATGGAATGTCTTTTGTTACAACACTTCCTGCACCTATCACTACATTATCTCCGATTGTTACACCAGGCATTACACATACATTTCCCCCAATCCAAACGTTGTTACCGACAGTTATAGGATAAGCATACTCAATTCCTGCATTTCGAGTTTTAACATCTAAAGGATGACCTGCTGTATAAAATCCGCAATTTGGGCCAATAAATACATTATCACCAAATTTAACTTTTGCTGGATCTAAAATTACGCAATTGTGATTGGAATAAAAATTTTCACCAATTTCAATATTATAACCATAATCGCATCTAAAGTCAGGTTCAATTAAAAAATTTTCTCCGGATTTTCCTAATAATTGCTTTAATACAGATTTTCTTTCTTCCACATTATCAGGAGAAAGGTTATTATATTTATGACATAGACACTTACAATGCATTCTCTCATCTATTAACTCTTTATCATAATTTGCATCATACAATTGACCACTTAACATTTTTTCTTTTTCGCTCATAATATTCTCTCCTTATTTGCAAAAAATAATATCACAAAAAATACCCTAACGAGTAATGCCATTTATTCATCAACAAAACACAATAATATGAAACCCAATCAGAAAACAAGTCAGGATAACAATGTTAAAAAAAATTTTTATAACTCTAATCTTTTTACTAATTACAACAAACATCACCAACAGTGAAGAATTGATTAAACAACAAGGCAAAATTCCTGATTATTCATACATTTATTTAGGACCTGATAAGTATGAAAAATTTAACAGAAAAGTTTTTGCATTTAACCTCGGATTAAACAAATATGCAATAAGACCAGTACATATTCTATGGTGTTCTATTTTACCTGAATACGGGATCGAAAGAATTCAAAGTGCATATCAAAACATAGAATACCCAAAAAGATTAGTTAGCAGCCTTATCCAAAAAGATTTTAAAACGACAAAAAGTGAAACTGCAAGATTTTTTACAAACACAACACTTGGATTAGGGGGAATGTTTGACCCAGCGAAAAAGATTTTTAAAATCGATCCAATAAATGAGGATATGGAACAAGCTCTTACAAAATGCAAATGTAATTCTGGCTCCTATCTTGTTCTCCCTGTAATGAATGGCACAACTGCAAGAGGGATTGCAGGGAAAATTCTTGACACTTCACTAAACCCGACAACATACGTAGGGACTCCTGTATTAGCTATGGTAAAAGCAGGTTTAACAGTCAACAGAACAAGCAAAATGCAACCTCTTATCAAAATGGTAGAATCGACATATGCTGACCCTTATGATATCGCAAAAAAAATGTATGGCGTTGAAAATCACATTAAATCAAATAACTTTGATAGAAAAGAAATTTTAACAAAAGGATTTGAAACCGCACAAGAAGAAATTGCCAATAATAAAATTAATAATAATGAAAGTACTCTTGATATAAAAGAGCAAAATAAAAACGAAATAAATAACGAAGAAAAGCTGACTGTTGCAGAAATTTTAAAAGGCGGAACAAATATTGATAATATTATATTGAAAAGTTATAACCTTGAAAATTCTCAACTTATGGCAGATATGCTCTTATTTGACTACAATCCTCAAAATCCAGTAGTTGATTCTATGAGGACTGCCTTATTTGATATTCCTGAGAAAGACAAATCCATTTGGAATGAAATGTCGATTTGGAACAGATGTTTTACCAAACAAATAAAAACATCATCTGTGAATATTACTCCTGAAAAAGAAAATTATAAATTCAAATATATTCTACAAAAAGATAAAAATTCCCCGCTTGCAATAATCTATCCGTCAATTGGGGAAGGAATAGTTTCAGAACATTCTGCAGTATTTGCAAAACTATTTTACGATGCAGGGTATTCAGTAATAATCCAAGGAAGTCATTTTCAATGGGAATTTGTAAAAAGTATGCCTGATAATTATGCTCCAGGAATACCATCTCAAGATGCAGAATATTTAAGACTTATAACAGCAAAAATAATTAATCAACTTGAAAAAAAATATAACTGTAAATTCCAAGAAAAAGTCTTAATCGGAACATCATTTGGAGCTCTTACAACTTTATTTGTAGCAGATAAAGAATATAAAAATAATACGCTAAATATTACAAAATACATTTCAATATGTCCTCCTATTGAGCTTGTATATGCTATGGAACAGATAGACAAAGGCATTGATAAATGGGATCGAAACACTGAAAACTTAAAAAATACCGCAGCTAAAACAGCCGCGAAAGCAGTCCAACTTGTAGAGAAAAAAGAAGATAACAAGAATTTCAACATAAATGCACTTCCATTCACAGAAGAAGAAGGACTTTTGATTACAAGTTTTGTAATGCATCAAAAATTGTCTGATTTGATATTTACAATTGAACAAACTAAAAAAAATCAAAAAACTGACATCTATGAAAAAATTTATAATATGAATTATGAAGACTATGTAAGGAAATATGTGCTTGGTAATACTTACAAAACACTTGAAGATTTAAGATTTGATTCAAGTATCCTATCTTTATCAGACTATCTGCAAAATAACAATAATTATAAAATATATCATTCTTTAAATGACTATTTAGTAAACCATAGTCAATTAAAAAAGTTAAAACTATGCACAGGCAAAAAAACTGTAATTCTGAATAACGGTGCTCATCTTGGTTTTTTATATACAAACGAATTCATAAATGAACTAAAAAAAGATATAGCAATTCCTAACAAAATAGCAAATTCAAAAAATTAAATATGCATGCCTGCCCAATTTATAATTTTTTCAAAATAAAAATCAGTATTACCGATAATATCTAAAGAATTCCAATTAATATTCACAAGAAGAATTTCTTTATCCTCACCATCCAATTCCATCAATAGTTCTTTTTTAGATCCCATATATTCAGAATTTTTAAGATAATAAATCGACTGCAAAATAAAAAATGCACATTTATAACCTTGATATAAAACTTCCATATCTTTATTTTCAAACAAATATCCATGGCACATTTGGTGATACAAATTTGCAGAATTTATCTTAACAGAATTTACAATATCCGCTCTTTCTAAAGCAGGTATAAAATGAAATAAACTGCCATGCAAAGGAATAGTGTCATTCACTAATTGGAATAAATCATGTTTTGGCCAATTATAAATTTCTTTTTCACCTGAAATAAACCCGCAAACCTTTTCATAAAAAGGCATTGAATGAACTATTTTTTTATATTCAACTAAATCCTCAAAATTTAATCTATCTAAAATTATTACAATATCAACATCACTATTCTCGTTTGCTTCACCACGCTTGTAACTTCCTTGAAGACCTACAAACTTTATACGAGAATTAAATTGATCAAATAACTTTTTAGTAAAATCCTGTAACCAATCTTCTATATTAAATTCCATAAGATTATTATAATAACTCTTTCTAAAAATATCAACAATTCAAAAATTAGTAAACAAGAAATAACATATAGTAGATTTACAAATACGTTATATATGTAGTAAGATACTTACAATAATATAAATATAAGAAAGGGATATTATGGAAAATACTACAGGATGTTCAAATTGTATAAATTACGGAAAAGTTGTTATGATAGGCTGTGGCTTTGTCGGATCAGCATCTGCATTCAGCTTAATGGAAAGCGGGCTATTTACTGAAATAGTAATGATTGATGCAGACAAAAAACGTGCAGAAGGAGAAGCACTTGATATTAGCCATGGTATCCCATTTGCAAGACCAATGAAAATATATGCTGGGGATTATGATGATATTAATAATGCTGCAATAGTAATTGTCACTGCAGGTGCAAATCAACAACCTGGAGAAACAAGACTAGACTTGGTAGAAAAAAACATCAAAATATTTCAATCAATAATCCCCGAAATATCAAAAAGAGATTTTAAGGGAATCTTACTAATTGTTTCAAATCCTGTTGATATCTTAACTTATGTCGCACATAAATTGAGCGGATTACCTCAAAATAGAGTAATAGGTTCTGGCACAGTACTAGATACCGCAAGATTAAAATATGCAATAGGACAACATCTAAATATAGACAGTAGAAGCGTTCATGCATTCATTATTGGCGAACATGGAGATAGTGAAATTGCAGCTTGGAGTAGCGCAAATATTTCAGGAGTTCCATTAAATACATTCTGCGAAATGAGAGGTCATTATGACCACAAATCAGCTACAGAAAAAATTGCAGAAGATGTTAAAAATAGCGCTTATGAAATTATTTCAAGAAAAAAAGCAACAAATTACGGTATAGCAATGTCTGTAAAACGAATTTGTGAAGCAATTATAAGAGATGAAAAATCAATCCTTCCTATTTCATCTATGATGCAAGGAGAATATGGAATAAACGATGTCGTCTTAAGTATGCCTGCAATTGTTGGCATAAATGGAGTAGAAAATCATATTCCAATATCATTAAACAAAACAGAAATAGAAAATCTTCACAAATCTGCAGAAACTTTAAAAAATATTCTTAATCAAAATAACCTATAATAGCTGTAATACTGCAAATGATTGATTATAATATGTACTTATTGACAGAAATAAGATAATAATTTACGATTAAAGTAGAAAAATCTACCAGATTACCTTACAAAATTGGAGAGAGAGAAGTATGAAATATCAAATGACAAGAAAAAAATGGGGTATACTTATTTTGGCTGTAATTATCGTGCCAATAATATATAACAAAACTTCAGGCATTATTGCTGCAATTGCTCAAAGACGAGCAATGTCAATGCCTAAAGAAGTAGAAGTTGGAAATCCACATATTGAAGAAGTAAATGTATCTGCAGAATCTACAGGCAGAGTAGAAGCAGAATACTCAGTAGACCTTGTTGCAAGAGTTCCTGGATTTTTATTAAAAAAATATTTTAAAGAAGGTGACTTTGTAAAAAAAGGTCAAGTTTTATTCCAAATCGATCCAAGAGAATATCAAATTGAAGTAAATAACTCTCAAGCAAACGTAAATCAATACAGTGCATTGTTAAAAAATGCTCAACAAGAATTAAACAGAGCAAATGCTCTTGTAAAAGAAGATTTAATTAGTAGATCAGATGTAGACCAAAGCCTTGCTTCAAGAAACCAAAATAAAGCACTATACGATGCAGCTAGACAACAACTAGAATTAGCTAAAGTAAATTTAGGTTACACAAAAATAAAATCTCCAATTGACGGAAGAATAGGAAAAGTAAATATTACAGAAGGTAATTACGTAACTGCTACATCAGGCTCTTTAGTTAACATATCAAGTGTAAACCCTGTATTTGTAACTTTTAGTTTAAAAAGTGATGACTTTGTAAGACTTTTGAAAGCTAGTAACAAATTCAAAGATGCAAAAGTTGAAGTTCAATTTGATGGCGGATCTTGGTATGACAAAATAGGTAAAGTAAATTTTGTAGATAATAAAATTGATAAAAATTCAGGATCAGTAACTTTAAGAGCTACATTTGACAATTCAAAAGGCTGGTTAGTTCCAGGAGCTTATATGAAAGTTAAAATAACTGCTCCTAAATTGGTTAAATATATGACAGTTCCTCAAGCAAGCACAAAAGGTGATGCTATGAGCGGATACTATGTATGGGCTGTAGAAGATAACAAAGCTGTTAAGAAAAATATCAAAGTATCAGATGCTATTGATAACAACTGGGTAGTAAACAGCGGTTTAAATCTCGATGATACAATTGTTCTTTCAGGCATTCAAAATATCGCAGTAGAAGGACAAAAATTAAAACCTATACAAAAAACAGAAGAAAAAGCTCAATAATAATTTATAAATTAACAGGAAATATAGTGTATGAAAAAAATATTTGACAAAGAAAAGTTATTCTTTTTTATAAGAAAACCTCGTTTTGCATTGGTAATATCAATATGTATCGTAATTTTAGGTTTAATTTCAATATTAAGCCTAAAACAAGAAAGTTACCCTGATGTTACGCCACCTCAAGTAAGAGTATCAGCAACATACCAAGGTGCGAGTGCAGAGGTAATTGAATCATCTGTTGCAACCGTATTGGAAAACAAATTAAACGGTGTTGAAAATATGACTTATATGTCTTCAACATCAACAGACGGAAGCTATAGTTTAACTATATACTTTAAAGTTGGAACAGACAAAAACATTAACTTAATGAATGTTCAAAACTTAATTCAAAGGGTACAATCTCAATTACCTGAAGAAGTACAAAGAACTGGTGTAACTGCAATAAGCAGATCTTCAGGTTCAGGTGCTATAATCCTTACACTATATCCTGAATCAGGCAACTGGTCACAACTTGACTTAACAAACTATGGTTCTATATATATTAAAGATGAATTAAAACGTGTAGAAGGTGTAGCTGATGTAAGCGTATTTGGTGGCGGCAATTATTCTATGAGAATATGGCTTGATCCTCAAAAAATGGCTGGACTAAATGTTTCTACAAGTGAAATCAAAAATGCTATCACAAGTCAAAACACTCAAGTTGCAACTGGTGCACTTGGTCAATTACCAACAAATGATCCTCAAGCACTACAAATCACCCTAAAAACACCAGGCAGACTTGTAGATGTAAAACAATTTGAAAATATAATTATCCGCTCAAATATGGACGGTTCAAACGTAAAAATTAAAGATGTTGCAAGAGTAGAACTAGGTGCAGAATCATATTCTAACTTAGGTCTTGTAAATGGTAAACCTGCTGCAGTTGTAGTTATTTCACAATTACCTGACGCAAACATAATTAACTTATCAAAAGCTGTAAAAGCTAAAGTTAATGAAATGAATTCAAGAATGACAAACGGGATAAAAATTCTATACGTAAAAGATGATGCTGATTTCATTCACGAATCAATGAAAGAAGTTGAATTTACTATTTTATTAACAGCAATTATCGTAGTAATCATTATCTTCTTATTCTTAGGCGATGGAATGGCAACGCTTGTACCTTGTGCAACTATCCCTGTATCATTAATCGGTACATTCTTTGCATTGAAAGCATTTGGAATGACAATTAACCTGTTATCTTTATTTGCTCTTGTTCTTGCGGTAGGTGTTGTAGTAGATGATGCTATCGTTGTAATTGAAAACGTTAAACGCCATATGGAAGAAGGCAAATCAGCTATTATCGCAACACAACTTACAATGGAAGAAGTAGGGTTTGCTTTAGTAGCAATGGCTCTTGTTTTAATGGCAGTATTTGTACCAATCATATTTATGGGTGGTATGACGGGTGTAATGTACAAACAATTCGCAGTATGTATCGCCGTATCAATTGCAATTTCTGCACTTTGTGCATTAACATTATCACCTGCAATGTGTTCACATTTCTTAGGACAAGCGAAAAAAGAACATGATTATAATAAATTCCCTTACCTAAAACATATTGAAAATATCATTGAAAGAATAAATAAGAAAACATCTGTACTTGTTGTGAAATTTAATGATATGTTTGCAAAAGTTGAAGATTTTTATATGGAATACGTAAAAAAATTCGTATATAACAAAAAACTTGTTGCAATATTTTATGCAGGTATAGTACTTTTAACATTAATATCTTTTAAAACAATTTCTACAGGCTTTATCCCTGATGAAGACCAAGGGGTATTAATTGCAAGTATTACCTTACCTGATGGAGCTTCATTATCAAGAACAGAAGCAGTAGCAACAAAATTTGTAAATGAAATAAAAGATATTCCAGGCATTAACCCTGAAAAATTAACAGTATTTGGTGGAGATGGATCTAATCAAGCAAACGTAATTATTCAGTTACTGGAATATGGTGATAGAAAAATAACTCCTATAAAATGGATAACTAAGAAAATCAAAGGCGAAGAAACGGATTTAGCACATACAACAATTTTGAATAAAGTAAGAATGGTTGCAGCAAATACTAAAGAAGCATCTATCCAAGCTTTTTCACCTCCTGCAATCAATGGTATGAGTATGATGGGCGGTTTTGAATTCCAAATGCTGTCTCAAGGAGAATACACTCCTCAAGAAATGGAAAGCTGGGCAAATAAACTAGTATCAGCGGCTAATCAAAACCCAACATTATCAAACGTATTTACATCATTCCAAGCAAACGTACCTCAATATATCGTAGAAATAGATTATGAAAAAGCTTTAGCTCAAAGCGTTGACTTACAAGAATTATACGCAACACTATCATCTATGCTTGGTACATATTATGTAAATGACTTTAATAAATATGACAGAATATTTAAAGTTCAAATGCAGGCTGAAAGTAATTTCAGAAACAAAGCAACTGATTTATCAGGAATTTATGTAAAAAACACCAATGGAGTAATGGTGCCAATCCTATCAATTGTAAAATTAAGACAAACAGTAGGTACAGCATCAATTACAAGATATAATCAATACAAATCAGTACAAATTCAAGGTCAACAGGCTGAAGGGAAAAGTTCAGGTGATGCAATGAATGCTATGGAAGATGTTGCAAAACAAGTATTACCTTCAGATATGACATTTGACTGGTCGGGTACATCTGCTCAAGAAAAAGAAGCTTCCGGACAAACTGCAATGATTGTTGGTATGGCTTTAGTATTTGTATACCTATTCTTGGTTGCATTATATGAAAGTTACACAATTCCTATTGCTGTATTGTTAATTTCTCCAATTGCAGCACTAGGAGCGCTGATATTCCAAATGATGATTAACCAATCATTTGATATATATTCACAAGTTGGTATGATTACATTAATAGGTCTTGCAGCGAAACAATCAATCCTTATTGTAGAATTTGCAAAAGAAGAACATGAAAAACATGGCCTATCTGTTAAAGATGCCGCTGTAAAAGCTGCAAAATTAAGATTCAGAGCTATTATGATGACAGAATTAGCATTTATCATCGGGGTATTACCAATGATATTTGCAACAGGTGCAGGTGCTAATTCAAGAATTTCTGTAGGTTCTACAGTATTTGGCGGTATGATTGCAGCTTGTACATTAGGTGCAGTTCTTACTCCAGCATTCTATGTAATCGTTCAAGAATTTGTAGACCTATTCCCTAAAAAAGAAATAAGTGAAAAAGATTTGGAGATATAAAATACAATGAAAAAGATTTTAAATGTAATTTTAATATGTTCAATATTTACACTTTCAACCACCCCTACTTTTGCAAAAGGCTGGTTTAAAAAAGATAAAACAGAAAAAGAAACAAAAGAAAAAGTTGAAATTGTAAAACCTGAAAAAGAAAAAACTAATTTAAAACATGAAATAAAAAAAATAAAATATAATGCAAAATCCCAACAAGAATCTTCTAAAGAAGCAGAAGGAATGTATGAAACAAAATTCCCTGCAATTAACAGTAAAATAGAATATTCGCAAATGAACGGAGAAGTAACCTTAAGTGACTGTATAAAACTTGCAATTACTCACCACCCGACAATTATGTCAGCAATTAGCAATGCTGAAATATATAAAACAATGGTAGGTCAAGCTTGGTCAAATTATTTTCCAACAATAAGTGCTGGGGTAAACTATTCACGAAATGACATGTTTATGACAATGTCAAGCTCATATGCTAGAATGATGGCTCAAAAATATAATATGTATTATATGCCGACAATTTCAGCAAATATGCTTTTATTCGACTTTGGGAAAACCAAATCAATGGCTGATTCTGCTCAAAAAACTTACGAATCATCAAGATATGATGCTGAAACAAGTATTGAGTTAGTAATATACAATGTAAAAGTTGCATATTATAATCTTGTATTTGCAGAAATTCAAAAAACGGTATATGAAGATACAGTAAAAGACTTTGAATTACAATTAAAACAAGCTAAAGCTCAATATGATATCGGTAGAAAAGCAAAAATAGATGTAACTACAGCTGAATATAACTTAGGGAATGCTAAAGTTAATTTAATTAAAGCTAAAAACACATTAGAATTAGCAGCAGCAGAACTTGCAAATGCTGTAGGTATTCCGGAATTAGAAAATGTCATATTAAAAGACAAGCTAAATTCAAAAGCATACAATGTAAATTTTCAAGACCTTTTAAAAACAGCAGAAAAATCAAGACCTGCACTTTTAGCTTCTAAGAAATTAATGGACGCTGCTGAATTAAATATCAGAAGTGCAAAAAGAGCATTTTCTCCTGATTTAAGTGCATTCGGATCATATAATCAGGGTGGAAGACAAATTGACAGCGATTATGGGTATCAATTTGGAGTTCAATTAAACTATAACGCACTAAACCTTATGTTATTGAAAAAACAAGTAGATGAAGCTAAAGCTGCATATAAAAAAGCTGTAGCTGATTATGAACAACAAAGACAAAATGTCTACTTGGAAGTAAAAAGTGCATACATAAGCCTATTAAATTCTCATGATAGTATCGATGTATCAAAACTTGCACTTCAACAAGCTAAAGAACGTCAATACCAAGCATTCAGAAGATACCAAGTCGGACTTGGAGACGCTATTGAATTTAAAGATGCTGAAAATAGTTACCTGAATGCTCAATTAGATTATTATTCAAATCTTCTTAACTACAACATCAACGCAGCTGAACTTGAAAGAGTTGTAGGTGCTCCTATCCAAGAATCTGATGTTGATTTATAAAAAATAATTTATTGATTTTTTTAACTCTTTAATATAGATTATTTTACAGAGGAGATTAAATTGAACAGACGTATAAAAGGCATACTGAATGGTGCAATTGCATCAGCCAGTTATGGTACAAACCCCTTATTTGCCCTGCCGTTATTTGCAGCAGGCATTGGAGTCAATTCTGTACTATTTTACAGATATGCTTTAGCTGTAATAATTTACGGGCTATGGATGAAATTCAAGAAAAAAATGTCTTTTCACTTAACGAAAAAAGAATTTATCCCGATTTTTATACTCGGAATATTTTTCTCATTATCCTCCTTGACTTTATATGATGCATTTAATTACATTGAAGCAGGGATTGCCTGTACAATTTTATTTATTTACCCTGTGTTAGTTGCAATTATAATGGCAATGTTTTTTAATGAAAAAATTACCAAAACGGTTATTTCTTCAATATTATTAACCTCAATAGGAATAGCTCTTTTATACAATGGAAAAACAGGAGTGAGCTTAAATCTATACGGAGTTGGGATAGTTTTTTTATCAGCCCTTTTGTATGCATTATACATTGTTGGAGTAAAAAGCATAAAAGCAATCCAACACATTAACAGAGCTAAAATGAGCTTTTATGTAATGTTGTTTGGACTCATAGTCTATATAATAAATTTAAAATTCTGCACTCAATTACAAGTTTTAGATAAACCATACCTTTGGCTTTTAGCAATAGGACTATCAATATTCCCTACAATTATTTCACTTGAGACAATTACAATTTCAATAAAACTTGTCGGCTCAACAACAACCGCAATTTTAGGAGCATTAGAGCCATTAACAGCGATATTCTTTGGAGTTTTAGTATTTCATGAGCAACTGACAACAAGGATATGCATTGGAGTCATGCTAATACTTTTGGGCGTTTTGCTAATCGTTACAAGAAAAAAGAGATAAATCTAATATTTAGATAAACATATAAAAAAAGAAACCTTTAATAGGTTTCTTTTAATTGGCTGGGACGGAAGGATTCGAACCTCCGAATGCCTGGACCAAAACCAGGTGCCTTACCGCTTGGCGACGTCCCAATATTATTGGTTACATTTATTATTTTAAACGCTAAAAGTTTAATGTCAATATTTATATTTGAATAAATGGACTTTTTTCTCTAGCTTTTATTATACAAACTGATGAATTAAGAATTTTTTCAAACACATCGAGCACCATAATCTCACTTTCAAAGTGCCCTAAATCAAACAATATAATAGGGCTATCTAGAGCTGTATGAAATTTCAAATCTCCAGTAACTAAAGCATCTGCACCATATTCAAAAGCTTCTTGAATAAATTCAGCTCCGCTGCCCGCACAAAATGCGATTTGTTTTATCTTTTGTTTATTAGAATTATTTACATAGCGAAGATTTGGAGAAATCTTTTTTATAAGATTAACAAAATCTTTTATATCAATTTCTTTATCCAACGTTACTAACCTTGTAAAATCTCCGATATTACAAGATTTTTCAAGTCCAATTGACTTAATTAATGTATCAGTTGTACCACCTTCAGCTCTATCCATATTTGTATGAGCACTATATATATTTATATCCTTCCATGCTAACGGGACAAAAAACAAAGGATGATGAGATATAATCATTTGGCAGTTTTGGTCTTTTGCCTGTTTTACAATATCATCACTCACAGTTAGACAGAGCATGACTTTCTCTATTTCAGATACAGAACTATCAACACCCCATCCGGAACAATCCCAGCTTTCTGCAAGTTCAAGCGGTGCAAAATTTTCAATTTTTTTTGCAATTTCATATTTATCCATAAATTGCCTCAAAAATCTTTCGCGCAACTGTCGCTTTATCAGCTCTTTCAATTTTTGTCATATTTCCGTTTTTATCTAAAATTGTAACTTCGTTATAATCACTTGAAAATCCGATATCTTTTCTTGAAATATCGTTTGCAATTAAGAAATCACAACCCTTTTTAGCTATTTTTTCTTTTGCATTTTCTATTAAGTTTTCACTTTCCGCACAGAAACCGACTACTATTTGAGATTTTTTTATTGCAGAAATTTCTTTTAGAATATCAGGATTTTTTACTAAAGTAAGCGTAATCTCATCTTCTGATGTTTTTTTCATCTTTTGAGGAGCAACCTCTTTTACTCGATAATCAGCTACAGCTGCAGCCATAATAACACAATCTGCAGATTCAAACTCATTCTCAACAGCTGATTTCATATCAATTGCAGATTTTACTTTTATGACATTGTATCTTCTTTGAATATCTTTTGTTGTAATTAGAGTCACATCAGCTCCAAGATTTTTCGCAGTATCTGCAAGAGCTAGTCCCATCTTGCCTGACGAATAATTTGAAATATACCTTACAGGATCAATATCTTCTATTGTCCCTCCTGATGTAATCACAATTTTTTTCCCTTCAAGCGGTTTGTAATTGAGCAATTCTACAGTTTTGTCAAAAATTTTATCAAGGCTACACAAACGCCCCTTACCTTCATAGCCACATGCCAAAAAACCGCTTTCAGGTTCTAAAATTTCATAATGAAGCTTATGCAAATTTTCTTGAAGAACCGGATTTTCCCACATATTACAATTCATCGCAGGAGCGATTATAATAGGTTTTGTAAAAGCACAAGCAATTGAGGTCAATAAATTATCGCATACACCTGTAGCAATTTTAGAAATTGTATTAGCTGTCGCAGGTGCTATAACCATAATATCTGCAGAATCAGCATATGATATATGTTCAGGCTTAAAATCCTTAACATCAAATTCCTCTACAGCTACATCATTTTGACTCAAATTCTGTAAGGTTAGTTTTGTAACAAAATTCAAAGCATTAGGAGTACATACGACTAATACATTTGCATTAGCTCGTTTATACATCCTTATTAACTCGCACATTTTATATGCAGCAATTCCTCCGGTAATACCTAAAAGAATTGTTTTACCGCTTAACATTTTTCATGTTCTCCGTTTATAATGCGTTCCAACTCTGAAATCGCATTATCTAAATCATCATTAACAATTTTATAATCAAAATTTTCAGCACGTGCAAGTTCTTCTTTTACCGCATTAAGACGTTTTTGAATGGTCGCTTCATCTTCAGTATGACGGCCTCTCAAACGTTTTTCCAAATCCTCTAACGATGGAGGGCAAATAAATATCAAAACAGATTCAGGCATTTGTTTTTTTACCTGCAAAGCCCCTTGAGTATCGATTTCTAAAATTATATCTTTTCCATCTTCAAGACATTGGTTTATAAATTTTTTCTTAGTTCCGTAAAAATTTCCTGCAAATTCTGCCCACTCAAGAAATTTATCATTCTCTATACAATCTTTAAAATCATCTTTTGTCATAAAAAAATAATTCACACCGTCAATTTCCCCTTCACGAGGTGCACGAGTTGTGCAAGATATTGACAGCATAAAATTAGGATTTCTTGATAAAAAGCCTTTTAAAACAGTTCCTTTACCGACTCCTGATGAGCCTGATACTACATACAATTTTTTATTCATAGTATAATTATACAATGAACAAGAAAGCAATTTACAAATTTTTGAAAAAAATTAATTCGGCAAAATCTAACAAAGCCTTAGCAGAAATTATTAATCAGGGATTTATTGATATTACAGGAGCTCTTGCCTGCTGGACAGGTCTAATTAATTGGGGAACTAATCAAATCGAAGTCAAAAAAATTAAAGAAACTGAGAAATTAAAAGCTAATAAGAACTTAGTATCAGAAGTAAAAAAAATCAGGCAAATAGCTTTTGATTACTACAAAGATTTTGAAATGGAAGATTTAAACGAATACCTCGAGCTTACTTCTAAAAAGAATATTATTCTAAAGCCTTTGATTTATAGAAACAATTCTTTAGGATATATCGGAATGATTAGCGATGACGAGAACTTTAATAAAAAAAATATCGAAATCGTAAATATATTACTCGAATATATATATTCAAGGCTTGAAATAATTTCCCTATATGAAGAAAGAAAAAGAAGCGGCAGAGAAAGAATTGAATTTTTAGCAAGTATCGCACATGAATTCAAAACTCCGCTTAATTCAATTATGGGATTTTCTGATCTTTTAGCAGAAAAATTTCAAAAAACAGATAATGAAAAATACTTAAATAACATTTCTAAAAGCTCAGCATATCTTATGAGATTGATCCAAAACATTTTGGATTACACAAAAAATGAATACGGGACAATTGATTT
The DNA here is from genome assembly GCA_000437435.1 of Clostridium sp. CAG:768. Classification (GTDB taxonomy): domain Bacteria; phylum Cyanobacteriota; class Vampirovibrionia; order Gastranaerophilales; family Gastranaerophilaceae; genus Stercorousia. Next base: position 248,632 of record FR899629.1, read on the forward strand.
GAAACCTGAAAAAATCAGAGCTAAAGAAATTATAGACGATATAATTTTAAGTTTCGATGAAATCAGGAAAGAAAAAAATATAACATTTAATTACACATTATCAGATATTACAATAAAAGCAGACCTCATCAGATTTAAACAACTTGTATATAATCTGATATCTAATGCTATTAAATTCAGTAAAGAAAACAGCTCTATTTCAATAGTAACATTCCTAAACAATAAAAAAGAATTTACATTTGAAATTCAAGACAAAGGCGATGGAATTAGCAAAAGAGATCTTGCAAAAATATTTAATTTCTTCACTCAAGTAAACAGAAGTGAATTAAAACGCAAACAAGGCTCAGGAGTTGGACTTGCAATATGTAAAAAAATTGCCAGATCTCATGGCGGCGATTTATATGTCAAATCAAAACTCCATCAAGGCAGCACTTTTTGGTTTACAATACCGCAAAAAAAATCCTCTCGATAATCTGAGAGGATTTTTTATTATTATTTTATTTGCTCTAATTATTTTGTTTTTTTCTTTCATCAATCATTAATACAGTACAAATTGCTATACATACTAATGCTGAGAATACCCAAAATACAATAGCACCGTTCCAGCCAAACTTATCAACCATAAATCCTGTACCGGTTGATGATAAAACAGCACCTATGTAACCAAATGTTCCTGTAAATCCGGTAGCCGCTGATGCAACTTTTTTAGAACTTGATTCTACTGCACATAAACCGCCAATCATCATTTGAGGTCCATATGTAAATGCACCTAAAAGTCCGATAAGAACAAAATCTAAAGTGCTAATTGTATTAAATTTCAATAATACCAAACAAACTACAACACCTAAAAGGTAAATAAGATTTACAGGAGCTCTTTGTCCTTTAAAAATCTTATCAGAAACTAAGCCTGCACAAATTGTACCAACAATACCAACTAATGGTAAAGAGCTTAATTTCATTGCAGCTAATTCTAAAGAGTTGCTTTTTGCTTCACTTAAATACTTAATCATCCAATCTTCTGCACCAAATCGGATAATATATACAAAAATATAAGCAATAGCTAAAAGCCAAATTGTTTTGTTATACAAAATATTTTCTTTAAATATTTCAACATAAGTTCTGTTATCTTCACCACAATCAACTTTTTGAACAACAGGTTCATTATTGTAAGATTCAATATCTGGCAAACCTAAAGATTGTGGACGATCTCTTAATCTGTTATACAACCAAATTGCAACAAGAACTGCTAAAGTCCCTGGTACAAAAAAGGCCATCTTCCATCCGTAATGTGCTACCAAAAATCCTGATACAATTACGCTTAAGAAAGTACCGGTCTGGTGAGAACAAGACCACAATGACCACTTAGTACCTCTTTCAGAATTTGAATACCAATATGTCAAACTTTTTGCAACAGCCGGAAAACCTGCTGATTGGAACCAACCGCTTGCGCCCCAGAAAAATACAAATAACCATAACAAAATAGTATTTGTAGGTAAGCCAAAGAATGAAACATGTCCAGGAGTAATAAACACTGCTGATAATGCAAAACAAAGGTTTGCAATCGCAGTCATTATCAATGCTGTAGGTAAGAATTTTCTAACATCTGACCCGTCAGCCAATACTCCGTTTACAAATTTTCCAATACCATATGTCAAATACAAAGAACTTCCTAAAAGTCCTAATTCCGTATTTGAATACCCGTACTCTGCACTTAAACCTGGCAAAGCAACCGCGATATTTTTCTTACATAAATAAAAAACTGTATACCCAATGAAACAAGCATAAAAAATTCTTAATCTCCAATGAGCATACATACTTTTAACTTTTTCACCATCCTGAATTGTCTCTTTTACAGGCGGTTCTTTAAAAAATTGAGCTAATTTCGCTAACATAATCTATTTTCCTGCCTTTATAATTTGAATGTTTCTAGTTTCCGTAATTTCTTGACGAGCATCTTTGATAATTTCTTTTTTTTCTTCATCTAATCTGCCACCGCCAACTAATCTGTCAATAAATCCTGTATTCAATTTAACTGCTTTTTCAAAAGCTCCAACTTCTTCCAACACATCTTTTATCTGATGTAAATCATATCCAAATGACTGTTTTGAGTTATAAATAAGAGTTTCACCTGTCTGAGAAATAATAGGTTCACCACCTTGTTCAAAATATAATTTGAATACAGATTTTAAATCCTGCAATTCTGATTGTAAAGTCGTGATTGTCTGCTGAATTCTCAAAAATCTTTCAAATAAATATTCAACATTATCTAACTGTTTTACTTCCCAATCATATTTTTGCAAATATAATTTTTTAAGTTTAGGATAAGCTAATGCAAGTCCCATAGTATCTGCCATGGCTCTGTGATGATTATTTAACTCAACTTTAAATTTGTTAGTTAAAGCCTCAAGTCCATGAGATGGTAAATCAGGGTATACTTCCTTAAACATTTGCTGAGAATCGATTCTTGCATTTTTCAATTCATCTCCTGTTGTTCTAAGACTTGCTTCATTCAAAAAAGAATAATCAAAAATACAGTTATGAGCAACAATCGGATAATCTCCAATAAATTCTAATATTTTCGGCATTGCTTCAGCTTCAGTCGGAGCATCTGCAACCATTTCTGGAGTAATTCCATGGATTGCCATACTTGATTTTCTAATATGTTGCTCAGGATTAATTAAAGTCTGGAATTCATCTTTTATCTTCCCGTTTTCAAGCCTCACAGCTGCAAACTCAACCATTTTTTCTTTTGTATAATCCAAACCGGTAGTTTCGGTATCGAGAACAATTTCAATTATCTTTTTTCTAGCCATATTCTTATCCTATAGAGTTCTTATTAAGATAATAGCACAAAAAAAATTTCTGTGTTAGAATAAGTCCGTTAAATAAAAAAGGTAAGGAGATATGTAATGTCAAATGCAGTTGATATTAATGATGCAAGCTTTGAACAAGAAGTATTAAAATCAGAACAACCTGTAGTTGTTGATTTTTGGGCTCCTTGGTGTGGACCTTGCAGAAAATTAGGTCCAATCTTAGATGAAGTTGCTCAAGAATTTTCAGGCAAAGTAAAATTTGTAAAAGTTAATACTGACGAAAACTTAAAAACGGCTCAAGATTATTCAATCAGCGGACTTCCAAGTATTTTAGTTTTCAAAAACGGCAAAGCACTTGAAAGACTTGTAGGATTAATGCCTAAATCAACAATAATTTCAAATATTGAAAAACATTTATAATTTATAATAATTTATAACAATTTGTAACACTTTGTAAACCGTATGGAATCGTTATTTCATACGGTTTTTGAGTATTTTGAGCAATTTAAAACCGTTACAAATTAAAGTTTTCCTTATCTAATACCGACAATAAGATAAAGGAAAAAAGGATTACTATGCAAGTAAACAGTGTACCAAATAAATATGAAATATACCAAGACTACTACTTGGTAACTAATGGGAAAGAAATTAGTTACACTGAAGCATTACGTCTTTTTTCTCAAATGAACAACGATGAAAGAAATGATTTTGAACAATATTACAAAGATGAAACAGGTTATGAAATTATAGATGCAAACGGATATTATTTCGGAGAAAATGCTCAATACACAGAATCTGGAACAAAAAAAGTAAAAAAACATTGGAAAATACAAACTGGAGACGGATCTTTCGGAGGAAGAGCAACAGAAGCTACTGAAAAAGACGTTAAAATTTATACCACAAATTCAAAAAAAGCATACATTGATATGAAATACACTATTGAAGGCTATGCGAAGGAAAAAGGAATTATCCTTGATCCAGTATGGTCACAATACTCTGCAGAAGAAATCATGAGAATGAAAAATAATGGTGTAAATATTCCTAAAGAAATTGTAAATATTGCAAGCACTATTTTAGAAACAACTGCAACAAACTATGAGTCTAATGGAGAAGAAGCAGAAGAAGCTGAAGATTCAACTGAAACTACAGAAAAAGAACCATTTTTAGAATTAATTCCTAAAGCAGAAAAGAAAATAGAAAAATGCAATGAAAACAATGACAAAATTAATGCAGAAATCGAGTCTATTTTACCGGAAAAACAAAAACAAGAACGTAATTTAGCTGAAAAAATGAAAGACCAAAGAAATTCTTTGGAAGAATATGAAAAACAAATCAGAGAATGGAGAACATTACAAGATAAAGTAAATAACGGAGAAGCATTATCAGATACAGAAGCTAAACGCTATGCTGAAATTACCGGAATGCTAGAAGATAGAAAATCTGACTCTGAAGATTTTCAAATAGACAAAAATGAAATAGCTAAATCTTTAAATCAAATAAATATCTTAGCCCTAATAGGAGATAAACTTGCAGAAGAAACTATTGAAATAGGTGATACACTAGCAGATTACACATCTAAAACAAATTACAAAACAACTAAAAAAACTGCAACACAAGAAGTAGGACTTCTAAGATCTATTATTGCTATGGCAAATGGCAAAACATTAGCTAAAGAAGCTACTAAAATTGGAAATGACACTAAAGATTACAGCGATGAAACAACAAATTCAGTAAATGATATCGCTTCTCTTCTTGGTGTTGAAAATAGCATCACAACAACAGCTCCAACAGAAGAACTACAAAATTCTCCTGAGATTAAAACTACAGAAGAAACTGTTGATAAAACAAAAACAAATGCAGAAGCTCAAGAAAATATTTCTGCAACAAACGAAGAACAAGATCAAACAAAAGCAACAGAACAAACAAATGATACTCAACAAGAAGATTTCATCATTACTGATGATAATGTTAATGCATTAATTGAAGAAGCTGATTCAATTAACTCTGACTTAGCTCAACAATTAATCTCTGCGTTAAACGCTTCTAAATCAGCAAAAAGCGATAAATCTTTTGCATTAATCGCTAATAAAACAATATCAAAAATTGTAAAAGAATACCAAGAAGAAGAAGCAAGAAGACAAGATGCTATAAAAACAAAAGAACAAGAAAATGAAAAAGCAAAAAAAGAACTTGAAAGTTTAACAGGTAAATCTTCTGAAGAAATTGATGAAGAACTTAACAGCAGAAATTCTAATAATAATTCTGAAGAAAATCTAGATGAATCTACTCAAAATAAAATAAGAACTCATAAACAAACAATTTCTGACAATAATAAAGAAATTGCTACAATTCAAGCTGAATCAACTAAAGCTGTCAATGAATTCAAAAATGACACAAGAAAAGAACAAACTCAATTAAACAAATCAATTCCAGAAGAAACTCAAGCTCTTGAAAATAACAGCAAATATCTTCAAGAAAATATCCCTCAATATAAAGAACGCCTAAACTTTACAGCAAATAGCGGTATTAATCTAGGTAAAATGGGGAAATATCGTGTTACTGTTGGTGTTCAACAGTTAATGAGCTTCCAAATTAAAAAAGGCCTTAATAACATAAATAAAGGTTCTCAAAGCATGACAATAGGAAGTAATGCAGAAAAAACTGCAACAAAACCAACTGCAAAACTTTCAGAAAAAGCAACAACAGCAGCTGTTGCGGAAACAAATGATGCTTTAACTTCATTAAATTCTATTAATTCAAAAATCGTATCAGTAACAGGAGAAGATACTGCAACACCTGCTACAACTCCACAAAGCACTAATACTAATGAAAATCAAGAACAAGATAATACAAATAATACACAAACAGGTGCTGCCGCAAACATTGACAATACTAACAATGCAAATAATCAAACAACAAATAACAACACAACAACACAAACAGCTCCTGCTCAAAATCAAACAATAAATGCAAATGAAGATATAAAAAAAGAACCAGCAAATACATCTGCAAAAGAAATTAATAAGTCTATAGGTAACAGTAATTCAACTGTTTCAGAAGAAAACCCGACAAACGAACTTAATACAGCATCTTCTACACCATCTACAACTTCTTCATCAGAAAAAAATGATGATGAAATGAGTACAGATGATGCACAAGATAATGTTGATGACGTAAAAAGCAGCGCAAAAGATGATGGCAAAGAATCTGAACAAATAAAAAAAGACACAGACAAAACAACCAAAGAATTAGAAAAAGAAACAAAACAGCTTACAAAATTGATGAAAAAAGATGAAAAAGACATCATCAAAATGACAAAAGAATCAACTGAAGCTGCAAAAAAACAAGAAGAAGCATTAACAGAATATGAAACATTAGTTGCAGAAAATGAACAATTAATCGCAGAAGATGAAAATAATCAACAAACTCAAGCTCCTGCACAAATTGCTCCTCAACAAAATGCAAATGAAGAAGGTCAAACAACCCTTCTTGGTAATGTTGCAATGTCAATTGGCGGAGAACAACAAAGTTCAAATGCTGATAAAATCGCAGCTAACGATCAAAGAATAAATGAATTAGGTGTTACATTTAACACTAATGGAAGAGTTATTGAAAGAAACAGAACAAAAATTACAAGAATACAAAAAACTACCAAAACAAGACAGAAAAAATTTAACAAAAAAACAGATCTTATTGAACAAAAAAATAAGGAAAACCAACAAAAAGAATTAGAAAAACAAAAAAAACTACAAAAACAACTCGGCGCAGTAGGCATTGCTGAAAATGTATTCCAAATAACATTATCTACAGGGCAAATAATGTGTATGGTTGTATTACCACCTTGGATTCCTGCTGCAGGAGCTGTTATGGTAACTATAGGTCAATATGGTGTTTTATCTTGCGGTTTGACTAAAGGTGTTATAAATATTGCAAACGGCAATTTAACAGCAGGCTTAATGGCAATTGGGCAATCGGCAATAAGCCTTGCTACATCAATGACAGGTACAGGCGCAGCTGCAGGCGGAGTATTAGGTGCTGTAAGTGCAGGACTTAGCGTTGTATCTTCATCTGCGGAATTAGTAAATAATGTAAGAGCTGTACAAGGCAAAGAAGCAAATGGAGTATTCAGCAAGATTTCAACAATTGCAGGTGTTGCATCTTCAATTACAAGTTCAGCTGCAACATTAAGCAATCTTGGAGAATCAACTGCATCTACATTTGGTAAATCAATGCAAATTGCAGGTGTTGCAGGAAGTGCATTATCTTCTGCAAGCCAATTAATGACAGAATTTGGTGGTGAAAGTCAAGCCGCAAACATATTAGGAATGATAGGAGGAGCAGTAAGCACAGTAGCATCATTAGGAATGTTAGCTGATAAAAAATTCAATAATGCATCAGAACAAAATAAAGAAAATAAAGAAAAAACAAATGCTACTGAAAACAAATCAGAACAAACTAATGAAGAACAACAAACAGAAGCAAAAAAAGCTGAAGCTCAAGCAAAAACAGAAGAAAAACAAATTGAAGCAGAAGTAAAAAAAGCAGAGCAAGAACAAAAAACAGAAACAACTGATAATACAAATAATGAAAATAAAATGACAAAAGAAGAAAAGAAACTTGCAAAAGAACAACAAAAACGTAAAGAAAATAATATTAAAAATGAAGGAGCTTCTGAAGAATACGCAGACATAGATACTGATCAACTACAAAATGAAATATTTGCAGCAACAGATGCAGGTGATACAGAAAGAGCTCGAGCTCTAGCATTAGAAAGCACAAGAAGAAACTATTATAAAGCAGAAATTGCCCCTAAACTAAAAGCTGAAAACAGACAAAACACTCTTTCTAATGTTATTAACGCTGTATCAGGAGTAACAAACGTTGCAGGGTCTCTACTTTCATCTAACTCTGAAGATCAACAACAACCAAAAAAGAAAAATGCCCCAGCAGGAAAACTTACTGAAAGAACAAAAGAAATTATGAGAAAAAATAAAAAACGTATAGCTGCACTTGCATCAAAAGGCTATAATATTTAAAAAGCGGATTTAATAATCCGCTTTTTTATTTTTACTATTTAATTTCCAAATCTGTCAAATATAATACCTGAGTTTCTCCAGGGGTTAATGTGACTTTAAAAGCCCCTTTTTCGGCAATCGGTATGTTATTTATTTTAACAGGAATAACAATATTTTTATTTTCCAATTTTGGAATTGACACAGTTACATCAACATTATTCCTAAAATTAAGGTTACCTATTACTACTACACTTTTTCCATCATAACTCATTGCATATGCAAAAATAGAAGCAACATTTGTTTTCAAAGGAACAAATTTACCATTATTAATTATAGTTGAAAACTGTCTTTTTATACCATTAGCAAAAATAAAAGTTCCTAATAAATTTTCATTTTTGCCTCCTGGTTGCCTTGAGAAATTAAATATATCAATTTTTCCACGATGAACAAAATAATAATCATCATCTGTATATGTTTTAAATGCTTCTTTATTCGCCCACAAGTAAATATAATTGTCACCGGTATCAAAACCATCTACGAAATAAGAATTTACCGGTAAAGTGGCATTTAGCCAAATCATCATTTCACTAAATTTTTCACCATTTATTAAAATCGGACTCATTTCATCATGAGTTGTAAAACTTCCGATTACAGCTTTTGGTTCCTCATACTTAGCTAAATTTGCTCTTGTTGTAATTATTTGATTTATTAATTCTCTGCCTGTTTTATAATTTTTTAAATTAAAAAAGCTTCCATAATAACCATCAAATCCTGCTTCCAACAATTTATCATAAGGAGTAAATACCGCATATTCAGAAACTTTATCAGTCCAGCTTTCTGATGCTTCTGCTAACCATAAAAACTGATTATCTTTACTTCTTGAATAATCAATCAAATCTTTCCAAAATTTTGCAGGTTTTAATGTTGCAACATCTGCTCTTATACCATCGGCACCTAAATTTATTACCATATCTACAAAACCTTTATATAAATCGTAGACATCTTTATTTACTGCTGTTTCAGATCCTGCATTTAATAATCTTACATCTGTCCAATCTGCAGGAACAACAGGCTGACCGGATTTATCTTTAACAAACAATTCAGGTCTTTGCATATACAAATCATATGAACCGCAAGAAGGAAGATCTATTATTACTCTCAAATGTCTTTTATGAGCTTCTGCTATAAATTTTCTAGCTTGATCATTAATTGATAATGCACTTTGTTTACTTGCTAATTGAGGATTTAGTGTCGTAAAACTTGATGCCGCATATAAAGAACCTGCAGTACCGAGTGCTTTTGTTTTTCCAACAGGTGTAATCGGTAATACATGTATTGTATTTATTCCTTTCTGAGGCAACTCATCAAGTTTTGAAATTGCATTTAAAAAAGTTCCACTTTCTTCTGCTTCATCAAAATCAATAATACCATTTTTATTTGTATCTTGAGCTCCAAAAGTTCTCAAATTTATTTCATAAATTATAGCAGAATTTCTTAGAAACATTTTTCTTAAATCATTTACCCAAACATCTGCACTAAATGCTGTTTGCGCAAATAAAGATATCAAAGTTAAGGCTATTAAAAACTTTTTTACAAACTTCATACATACTCCCTTCTAATAATAAATATGCTAACAAATAATTAGGCTTTTTGCAAATTTTACATTTTTTATATATAATGTGATATGTATATGAAAAAGTATTCAATTGGAATTGATCTTGGCGGAACTAAAATACTTATAGCTCTTGTAGATAGAAATACAGGCGAAGTTTTAGAACACGTAAAAAAGAAAACAAAAAAAGATAAAGGTCCTAAAAATATTATAAGAAAAATGCTCGAAGGCATTGAAGAACTTATTGAAAATAGCGGCAAAACATTTGATGAAATAAGTTCAATAGGTGTAGGAGCAGCTGGTCAAATTGATAGAAAAAACGGAGTTATAATTGCTGCTGCCAATTTAGATTGTTATGATTTGAATTTAAAGAAAATTTTAACTGAAAAATTTGATATTCCTGTATATGTAGGAAATGATGTAGAAATAGCAACTATTGGAGAACAAAAATTCGGAGCTGGTAAAGATTGTAACGATTTTGTCTGCGTATTTGTCGGCACTGGTGTTGGATCTGCAATTGTAAAAGACGGGAAAATAATTATAGGAGCAACAGGAACTGCTGGAGAAATAGGGCATATCATTGTAGACTTAAACGGAAGACAATGTTCTTGCGGAGCTCACGGATGTTTAGAAGCTTATGCATCAAGATCAGCAATTGAAAGAAGAATTGAAGGCGCATTAAAAAAGGGTAGAAAATCCTGTATTTTAGATTATTTAGAAACAGGAAAATCCATCACTTCAAGTATGATTCAAAAATCAATAGAAAGAGAAGATGAATTAGTTCTGCAATGCGTAACTGAAGCATCAGAATATTTATCAGGCGGAATCGCAAGTATTATCAATTTTATTAATCCAGAGCTTATTATTTTAGGCGGCGGCTTAATAGAAGCTGTTGATTATTTCTATCAAAAAACAATTAAAAAAGCCAAAGCAAAATCATTACCAGTCCCTGCAGAAAAAATACAATTCAAAAAAGCTATGCTTGGTGACTATTCAGGTGTAATCGGAGCTGCTTTTTTGGAAGACAGGGGGTATTAAAATGACAAAAAAAATAATGCTTATAAGATTATCTTCTCTTGGAGATGTTATTTTTAATATTCCATTAGCAAATGTATTAAAAAATAACGGCTACGAAGTTACTTGGCTTGTATCAGAAAAAGGTATTGATATTGTAAAAGATAATCCCGCAGTAAAAAATGCAATATTAATTCCAATAAAAAAATGGAAAAAAGATGGATTTTCCATAAAGAATTTTATTGAATTTCTCAAAATATTAAAAAGAATTAGAGATGAACATTTTGACATTGCTATCGATACACAAATGATGTTCAAAAGTATGATTTGGATGAGATTGTGTGGTGCAAAAAGAAAAATCTGTTTAAAATATGGGAAAGAATTCTCATACCTTGGAGGAGATGAAAGAATTGATCCAGCTCCAAATCCAAATTTTTCAACACACGCAATATTTCAACATATGCAATACGCAAAATATTTAGGGCTTGAAGGTACTGATGAAGTAAAATTTACACTTCCTCCAACAAGTGAAGAAACTAAAGCTAAAGTAAATATTTTATTAAAAAAACTAGACAAATCAAAACCAATGGTAGTAATTTGTCCTGCAACAACTTGGCGTTTGAAACATTGGAACAAAGATAATTGGAAACAAGTCGTTGATGCGATAAAAGACAAATGTTCTTTAGTATTTACCGGAACAGAAGGTGATAAAGATTTAATTTCATACATAGGCGGAGACAATTTTATAAATCTTGCAGGACAAACAGGTATTAAAGATTTAATTGAGATATTCTCAAGAGCAAAACTTGTTATGGCTCCTGATTCAGGGAGTGCGCATGTCGCACGAGCAACAGAAATTCCTGCCGTAATCTCAATATTTTGCTGCACACCACCTACTTCATACGGACCTTTTGGTGATGACAAAAAATATTTCGCAATAAACGGAAAATTAAAATGCCAACCTTGTCATACAAGAAAATGTCCGCTTCAAGGGGAAGATGCTGAGCAATGCGTAAATTATCCAAGACCTGAAGAAATTATAAATATTGTAAACAACATATTACAAAACTCTCAACATAGTGTATAATAAGTATATGAGTTTTTTCGATAATATAAAAGAAATATATAGAAAAGTTTCAGAAGTTGAAAGTGCTATTTACAATGGCAAAGAAGACTATCTTGAAATATATGAACGAAATCAACAACTCGAAAAAGAAATTGAAGAACGCACAAGAGAACTTAATATCGCAAATAAAAGAATGCTTACCCTCCAACATATTTGGGATATGATGAATGCTTCAAGGCCACTGCAAAGCGTACTAGAAACTATTGTAAACAGTATCCAAGGAGAATTAGGATACCATCATTGCAACATAATAAAGAAATGTGAAGATGAAAAAGGCATTTATTTAACAGTCTTAGCTCAATCCAATGATGTTTCAATAAAAAGAGTGGACAAACTTATAAAAACTCCAGTCCAAGCAAGAAAACTCTTATATCATGAAAATAGCGTCTACGCTAACGCAGCTAACGCTAAAAAAATTATGCAAACAACAGATATCGGTGGAACATTAAAATCAGTAGCTCCTGATATTCCAGATGATATAATTAATGAAATAGTTGAGGGCAGTCCAAGCAAATCAATAATTACAGTCCCTCTTTTCACAAGAAATTCACACTATGGTTGGTTTAATGTGTTTTCTTCAAGAAAAGAATTAACTCCAAGTGAAACAGATTTTTTAACAATATTCGCACAACAAATAGAAATGGCAATTACAATTGCAGGCCTGTTCGAAGAAGTTAAAGCTCAAGCTGTAACTGACGGACTTACAGGTCTTTATAACAGAAGATATTTTGAAGAATATCTAAAAAAAGAAGTTACTCGTGCATTACGACAAAAACAATCATTCAGTGTAATAGGACTTGACCTAGATCATTTAAAAGAAATTAATGACAAATACGGTCACGCATATGGGGACTTAGCTATCAAAACAGTTGCAGATGTCCTAAAACGGAATGCAAGATCTATTGATACAGCTGCTCGTATGGGTGGAGAAGAATTTAACGTAATATTACCTGGAGTTGATTCCCAAGGTGCAATGATTGCAGCTGAAAGAATTAGAAAAGCACTTGAGGAAGAACAACTTGACACAATAGGTCATATTACCGCAAGTATAGGTGTTGCAACATTTTTAGAACATTCTGACAATATCGAAGATATCTTGGAATTAACCGATCAAGCAATGTATCAATCAAAAAGAAACGGAAGAAACCAAGTTACACTTGCGAAACCAATATCAGAGACAAGCTGGCAAGAAATTGCAATCAACACATTCATGGATATTCTATCAAAACATAATATCCCACTTGATAAAAATGTATCAGAAGAACTTAAAAACAAATTACAAAAACCTAAAGATGAAGTCCACAAGGAAGCCTTATACACAGTCGCTGATATGCTTACCCAAACATACAATCCGCTTCATCATACAGGTGTAATGAAATCAAAAGTGCTGCTTGCTGTAAGTCTTGCAAAACGTTTTGATTTACCTAAAGATGAAATCGATAAATTAAGAATTGCAATGCTTTTATATGATATTGGAAATCTTATGCTGCCTGCAGAATTGTTACAAAAAACAACTCCTTTGACAGAAGAAGAAAGAAATCATATCAAAGAACACCCAATTATCGCGGCGAAAGAAATCTTGCAACCAATTAGTTACATACAAGATATTATTCCTATAATAGAACACCACCACGAAAATTGGGACGGAACAGGTTATCCTGCACAAATTTCAAAAGAAGAAATTCCTATGACTTCTCAAATCATATTAATTGTTGATGCTTATTTTGCATTGACAGAACCTAGAACATACAGAGCAGAACTAACTCCAAAACAAGCTGTTGAAATAATTAAACAAGACTCCGGCAAAAAATGGAATTCGGCTTTGGTACAAGAATTTATTTCACTTATAGACCACGACATATAATGAATGAAAAAGAATTAATCAAAATAATTAAATCAACATTAAATTCCAAATACATAGGCGATGATTGTGCCTATTTAGAAGATTTAGGAATTGTAATTACACAGGACAGCCTTGTAGAAGATGTTCATTTTAAAATGGATTTTATCACTCCATATCAACTCGGCTACAAATCCGTTATGGTAAATATAAGTGACGTTTGTGCATCAGGTGCAGAGCCTAAATATTTAACAATTTCATTGTCATTACCGAATTTTGTTGATGAAAACTTTGTAAAAGAGTTTTATGAAGGTGCAAAAAACGCATCTGATAATGTACAAATTGTAGGCGGAGATATTACAGGCAGTGACAAAATATATATTTCAGTTACCGCAATCGGCTCAACTAGAGGAAGAAAAATATCCTCCCGTAAAAATGCAAAAATAGGTCATAAAATCATCGTTTCAGGTGAACATGGCTCGAGTGCTTACGGCTTAAAGCTTTTATTAAACGGAGAAAATAAACCCGAAAAATTTATAAAAGCACATCTCATGCCCGTCGCCCAAAAAGAATTTTCTAAACAGATTTCAGAAAATATAACTTGTGATTATGCAATGATGGATACTTCAGATGGACTTGCAGACGCATTAATACAAATTGCAAAAGCGAGTGATGTTATTTTATCTATAGATACATCAAAAATTCCGCATGACAAATCCGTTGATATGGATACAGTTTTATATGGTGGAGAAGACTATCAGCTTGTTGCAACTGTTCCAGATCACATATTGAAAAACTTAAATGATTATACGATAATAGGAGAGGTAAAAGAAAAAATTTCCGATTCAGGTCTTCTAATAGACCAAAGATTTTACACTAACATTGACGAAAAATTATACAATCATTTTAAGGAGTAGCTAAAAATGAATTTCAAAGTTAACGCAATAATCCCAGCAGGAGGAACATCATCGCGCTTTGGAAACAAGAACAAACTTTTGGAAAAAATTTATGATAAAGAAGTAATTAGATATACAATAGAAGCATTCGAAAAATCAGATGTTGATGAAATTATAATATGCGCTAATATTAATATTATAGAAGAATTAAAAGAAATATTCAAAAACAGTCAAAAAGTAAAAATTATTGAAGGCGGAGCAACAAGACAAGAATCCGTATTCAATGGATTAAAAGCCTCTGAATGTGATTATGTCCTAATCCATGACGGTGCAAGACCTATGATTTCAACAGACTTAATAAACAGTGCAATAGAAGAAGTAAAAACCAAAAAAGCTCTCACTGTTGCAACTAAAACAATCGATACAATTAAAGAAGTCATTGACGGTAAAATTGTAAAAACAATTGATAGAGCAAAATTATATAATACTCAAACACCTCAAGCATTTGAATATAATTTAATAAAAGATGCTCATATGAAATTGTATGGTAAAAATTATACAGATGATGCAGGAATGTTAGAAGAATTAGGACAAACTGTCTATATCCTTAACGGAAGTTACAAAAATATAAAAATTACAACCCAAAACGATATTGACATTGCAAAAATTTATCTTAGTTATTAATAAAAAAAATCCCCTTTTCTAAGGGGATAAATTTCACACTTTACCTACTAACTTTCTTCTACGATTTTCTTTCTACCAAATATGAGGAATCATTAATATAAACTTTTTATGCAGCAGCTCCTACTTTTTCTTTTTTCAAATATTTAGCTGGTTCATAACCTGCTTTTTCAAGAGCTTTTGCTAATTCTAAATAATCTTTGCCATAGTAATTTTTACCTTCAATTCTTATAACAAATTTATTATTTTCATATTTAACTTTATCAGAAATTTCAGCTTTGTCATCACCTAAAATTTCTCTCATATCATCTCTGAATTGAGTTTTTTGTTTAGCTGTTTTTTCTGCTTCTTTTTTTTCTGCATCAGCTTTTGCTTTATCAGCTTTAGCTTTTTTATCAGCAGCTGCTTTATCTGCTTTTTCTTCTTGTTTTGCTTCTGCAGATTCTGCACCTTGTTTTACTTTTTCATAAAGAGCATTTACTGCTTTACAAATTTCATCGTCATCTCTAGTTGTAATTCCCAAAGTCCAAACGTGCCAATCACCGTGAGTTGCAACTTTAGCAGCTGATACTTCTTTTGATACATCAATACCTAATTCGTGAGCTTTATCTTCTAATGCATTAATTAATAACATTGCGATTTCTTCTTTTTGATCACCTTCGCAATCATTCATTAATGTACCGATAAGCCCGTAATCATCATCTCCGCCTGAATAGCTTCCTTTTCCTTTATAAGTTCTATCCCAAGCTGCAAATAATTCTAATACGTTATCTTTATTGATTTCATCTGTTAATATATTTTTAATACCGTTTTCATCATCGTCATAGTTTGTTCCTGCACCTCTTACAGATTTTTCAATACGATCACAAACTTTTTCCATTGCATAAGCTAATTCTTTCTTTTCTTTTTCAGATTTTTTATTTTCAACTGTTCCATTATCTGATGCTTCTGGATCTGTTTCAGAATTTGCTTCTTCTGCATTTTCAGCATTTTCTGCTTCTTGAGAAGCTTTTACTTCTTCAATAATTTCTTGAGCAACTTCAGAAGCTTTTTTAGTTAATTCAACAACTTCACCTTGAATAGCTTCAACATCTTCAAGTGCTGGTTGACCTTTAGCCATATCAACAACACGTTCTTTTAATGTTTTAATTTCATCTAAAACTGCTTGTAAACGTTGTTTTTGAGATTCGTCTAATTTATCTGATTTTAATACACTTGTAATTTGAGCTTCAATACCACTAAGATTTGATAATAAAGAAGATAATCTTCCTCTAATACCAATTGCAAGCCCCCAATTGTAAGCATTTTGATTACCTTGAGCAATCAAAGCAGGATCTGTCATCATACCTTGACCTAAGTTTAAACCAATTAACATTGGATTCCATTGGCTGATATGATTTGGATTCCCGATACCTTGAGCTAATGCATAAGTTAAAGGGGAATAACCAGAAGGATAAATGTTATGTTGAATATTTCCACCAAAATTTGATACCCAGTGACGGTTACCTAAAGACCAATATGCTGGTAAATTTGGCATCATTGTTGAGTAATTTGGTAATACGTTAAACATCTTTCCTAATCCCCTGTGAATTTTAAATTCCCCGTATTTATATAAAGAATTTTTATTCACAAAAATTGCCTATATTTAACATTATAATAAACAAAATCACTAAAAAAACTCTTATTTCAAGGATTTAACACTATTTACAAATCTTAATAATTTAATAATTAATACTTTATTGACAATGATATCATTACTTAGTATCATTATATTGATAAAGAGTTATGAGGATAAAGAATGAATAATACACTAAGCCCATTAGTTAGTATAATAGTCACAAGTTACAATTATGACAAATACATATCAGAAACATTAAACTCTTTAATTAATCAGACATATAAAAATATTGAAATAATTGTAATGGATGACGGTTCTTCTGATAACTCTATAAATATTATTAAAAATTATCAAAAACAAGATCCCAGAATAAAATTAATTACCCATCCAAACAATGAAAATAAAGGACTTGCATTCAGCGTTAAAACAGCAATAGAAAATGCTAGTGGAGAATATATAGCATTTTGTGAAAGTGATGATTACTTTAAACTAGATCATGTCGAAAAGAAAATTAAATACATAAATAAATATCCTGATGCAGATATTATAATAAATAAACCTATGATGTTTGGAGATAGTGAAAAAATAAAAAAACTACAACAAGGTTTTTCTACATTATTTTATCAACTTGAAAAAATAAAAAGGCCTAAAGTATACTTCTATGAAATGGAATATACTTGGACATTTCCAACATTTTCTACTGTAATGGTAAGAAAAAAATGTTTTTCATCTTGTGATTTCAATCCAAATCCAACAAGTGCTATTGATATATGGCTATGGAAACAAATTACTACAACATATAAAGTAGGATTTGTTAATGAATTTTTAACTTACTGGAGAATTCATACAGATTCTCTTGCGAACACTGGAGAACAAGTACTTGATTCGTATTGGGAAAACTTAAATAAAATATTATACCAAAATAAAAAATTTAAAAAATATATTAAATGGAAACATAAAGTAAGGAAAATAGCTAGATTCATCTTTTTCAGAGAAGTAAAAAATAACTTTTTAATAACATATATATTAAGAATACCATTTAAAAAAGATATATCTAAAAAGAAAAAGTTTTGGAAACCTAAAAAAAGTTTTTTAAATAAAATTAAATCAAAACTTAAAATAAACACCTTAGACAAATCGCAAAAAATAACTCCTTTAGACTACATAAAATACTTTGAAATTCATTTGACAGATCACTGTAATTTAAATTGTTACTCTTGCAATCACTTTTCTCCATTAGCTAAAAAAACTTTTTTAGATATTGAAGAATTTAAAAAAGATTTTAAAAGGATGTCTGAATTAACAGCTGGACATGTTGATATTATTAGTTTAATGGGAGGAGAACCTTTACTTCATCCACAAATAAATGAATTTATACAATCCGCAAGAAATTATTTTCCTAATTCTAATATTCAAGTTGTAACAAATGCTATATTACTAAATAACATGGATAACAATTTTTGGGAAGTTTGCAGTAAAAATAAAATATGGCTTTCTTGTACTGAATATCCTATAAAAATAAACTGGGATGAAATTAGAGAAAAAGCAAAAAAATTTAATGTAACAATATATTTCTTATCAAACAATGGGGCTAATGAAATCCAAACATACACACCTTGTAACAAAGATAACAAAACTTCATGGTATTATCCATTAGACATAGAAGGAAAACAAAATATTGAAGAAAATTTCTTAAATTGTAAAGAAGCTAATTCTTGCATTCATCTTAGACATGGTAAATTGTATACTTGTTGTGTAGCTCCAAATATTTGCCATTTTAATGAACATTTCAATAAAAACATTCCATTAAATGAAAATGATGGTATAGACATTCATAAAGCAAAAAATTTAAGAGAAGTTCTAGATTTTCTAGCAAAACCAATCAATTTCTGCAAATATTGCAATGTAAAAAAAAGAAAACTCGATTTACCTTGGCAAAGATCCCAAAAAAGCATTAAAGAATACACATAGATAATAAATCTATAACATCTTTTGGGGTTATGTTTGAATTTATTTCTTTTATAGAAATTATTGAGGAAATATCGACTTCTTCTTTAAATATTTTTTCCAATAATTCTTTATCATAATCATAGAGAATTGAGCCGTGTTGGAGGATATAACCTTCTTTTCTAAATTGAGCAGAACCAATTAATTTTCTATTTTTGTAGCATAAATCAGCACCTGTCGATACTAACATACAATAATCCTTATGACCATTAACTTTTTTAGTACCGCCAAAATCCAATTCTATATCTAATTTTTTAAATGCAGCAATCAAAATTTTGGAAATTTCTTTATATGAATTTACAACATTTTCTCCATTTTCTAAAAATGATGCAGGACAAATATAACTGTATGTAATTTCATTATCATGCAATAATGCACGACCGCCTGTAAGACGTCTTACATAATCAATATTATTTTGTTTTAGAAAATCCAAGTCTAAAAAATCACTTTTTTGATTTCGCCCTAAAGACACACAAGCTGGAGACCAACCATAAAGTCTGAATATTGGTTCTTTCAATTGATTTTTTATGGCATATTCAAGCAAATCACTGTCAATTTGCATATTTTCTTGCCCTGTTTTTACTTCAAAAGGAATAAATCTCATTTTACGATTTATCCTTCTCGCGTTTTTTCAAGTCTTCTTCAAACTGAGCAAAGACTTCATTTCCTACAAATTGCTCCAATGCAGCTCTTTTAGCATAAAAATCCGACTTTGCTTTCATTTGATTATCAAGAGCGGTTCTATAATATGCATCGGTAATCAAAATAACCTCTTTAGGCATATTTTGAGAAAGTTCATAATTACGTTTTCTGTCAGCTGTAATTGTTTCAATCAACTTTAATTTTTTACGGGCAGTCATATAATTATAATAAAGGTCAACTGTTTTTTGCTGTAAATCTTCTATTTTTCTGACAAGAATAATCATATCAGCATCTGTCACTTTAGTATATTTATAGTTAAGAGCTTTAGTATCCTGTGACATAATACCTAATACGTTACCGCCAATAATTGAACTTGTAGCTAAAATAGGGCTTCCCATACTTGCACCAACTAATGTAGACATACTTGCGATAGTTGAAAGAACTTTTTTTACTGATTTTTCATCAGGTTTATCCTCATCAGGATTTGCAAGTTTGTATAATGCAAAGTTTATTGTATCACTTTGAGATGCTGCACCTTGCCATAATACTGATAAATCACCTACCATATCTTCTTGGTCTAGTTCTAAATCAGCAGCGACTTCACGTGAAATCTGTTTGATACTCAAATCAGCGAATGTCAAATCAGTAGAATCAAATTGTTCAGCATCTTTTTTTACATACTCTTGATGAACTTTATCCTCTTTAGCTTTTGCTTCCATATATTCTTTTTCAGGATCTTCAGAAAGACCTGTACGATAAGCAGGAGGTTTCGGAACTTTTATATCCTCATAAGAAATTGCAAAAGTCGGGAGCATCAAATTTAAAATGAAAGCAGTTATTAAAAATCTTTTCATCATTTACCCACCGCCTTTTCACCTACCAAAGTAGAATTGTAATTAAATTGATACAAATTAAGCTTATCAACAACTTTTTTACCTGCAAGGCGCTGCAATTCCAAATGATATTTTTTAGCGTTTTCCATATAATAAAATTCTTCAACCCTCATATTGTCATATAAAGCAGAAGAAATTGTAATTTCCATCAAATCTTCTTCATCTAAGGCTTTTGCATAATTTTTATTATACAAAAGAAGTCTTTGTCTTGTTTCTTTCAACTGAGATAGAGAACTTTTGTAATTATAATATGCAGTAATAATTTTGTCCTGCAAACTCTCAACTAATCCTGCGAGTTCAATTAATTCAGTATCTGTCAAAGGAATTTCAGTTGGCATATTTTTGCGGTTAATCAAATTTTGAGCCAGACGACCTGCAGCAAAAGCTGATGACTGTGTAAAATAATCAGCCCCGATTAATGAAGGAGCTAAAGAAGCACCAGCAACTACTGCTGATAAAGTTTTTGCCATCAATGATGAATGAATTCTTCTTTGACTTTCAGGGGTAGCTAATTTTTTTAATGCAAACCCGATTACCTGATTATTTTCAACAGTACCTTTCCAAAGATTTTCAATATCTTCTAAATCTTTTTCTTTTTGTCTGTTTACCAATTCCTGCAAAATTTGCTCATCATTTACGACCAAAGATTGCTTAGCTTTAATATCAGTTTTAGGAAGCTGAATTTTCTGAGCTTCAACTTTCTCAAGAGATACCTCATCTGCCCAAGCAGGAATTCCAACCAAAATTAAAAGCCATACCAAATACTTTTTCATAACAATTTTATAGCACAAGAAAAATAATAAATCCAATGATTGATAAAGTATACATCAAATGGTCGTTCTTCAACTTCAAAAAAATCACTATCATAAATAATGAAAGAGGTTACAAAAAGTGAGTTCAAACACAAAAATATATAATAACACAGCCGAAAATAACAGCTTTTACCAAAAAGCGACAGCACTACGTTTGGAAAACATGTTCAAAGAAGCAGTATCAAATTATTTGAATGCAATACTAATCGACAGAAACAACGCAGAAAGCTACTATGGACTTGGCGTATGCTATAAACATTTAAAACAATATTCAAAAGCAATCAAATACTTAAATACAGCTGCAGAATTAAAAGATGACAGCTACGAAACTTTTTACGAACTCGGAATTTGCCACCTTTTAGAAGGAATTCCATGCGGAGCAATCAAAAACTTTGTACGAGCAATCCAAATAAACCCCGATAACCCTGATGCAATATTGCAACTTGGAATAGCGCATGAATTATGCGAAGAATACGATTTGGCTCTAATGATTTACCAAAAATTAATAGAAAATTCTCCTGGATTTTTAAAAGCATACGAGCATAAATCAACTCTTTTAATGAAACTTGATAAATATGATGAAGCCTCAGAAGTTTTGCATAAATTAATTAAACTAAATCCTGATTACTACAAAGCATACGCAGGAATAGGAGTATGTTTTGATAAACTCGGAAAAACAAATTACGCTCAAAGATATTACAGAAAATTTTTATCCAAAAAACCTTTTGCCCAAAACGCAGAATTTATCAAAAATAGATTAGACAAACTTAAAATTGAAAAAAGATTAAATAATCATCTAAAAATTTGCAAATAAAAACAGATAATTTTTATTGTTAAAATTTTCATATTTTTCCACACATAAAGAAATATCTTTTGTTGTAGATAAAAATTTTTCATGATAGCATAAATCGTGTAATGTATTAATATGAAAAAGAGGTAAATATATGCAAGCGCGCAGAGCAGCAAGAGAATTAGCATTTATACTATTTTCTCAATTTGATAAAAAAATTACAAACTATTCAAAAGAAGACCTGCAAGATATTATCTTGAAATCAGTAAGAATATTAACAAGCAGTGCAAGTGATGAACTAAGAACAGCTCTAGGCTCATTAGTTGCAATGAGAGATCAAATCGAAAACTACGAAGCTGATTCAGAAATAAATCTTAATCGTCCGATAGGAGTTGCAAACATTCCTGTACCACTACCTATGACATCTGATATGACAGGCAGAATTAACGAAATGATTGACATTGCGGAAAAAGCTGCATTAGCTATCGAAATTGCAGAATTTACAACACTTGATGCTCAAAATGATGTAAAAAATTATGCAATAGATATCGCAGAATACTTCCAAAGAAATCATAAAGAAATTGACGATATTATCCAAAAATATGCAAAAAATTGGGACTTAGGACGTCTTGTAAAAATGGACAAAGATATCCTAAGAATTGCAATTGTTGAATTACTTTATATGAAAGATGCTCCAATGAAAGTTGTTGTAGATGAAGCTCTTGAATTAGCTAAAAAATACTCAACAGATGACAGTGCATCGTTCATTAACGGTATTTTAGCAAAAGTAATCGTTGATTATGGTATCAACTAAATATCAAGAAATTTAATACAAAAAATAACCTTTTCATTTAAGAAAAGGTTATTTTTTTATTTCTCTTTCTTTTCTTGAATTACTAACTCATACCCAAGATAATCAAGAATTTCTTGAACGGTCTCAAAACGAACTCTTTTCTTATTTAATTGAACAGATAGAGCACTTGAACAAGGAATATTTAAGCCTTTATCCTTGAGAATTTTTATAATTTTTCTCATTGATAAACCTTTTTTCAATAAGCATATTCCGATTTCTTCTTTAATATTAAGCATAACAGTAGTTTAACTTACCAAAGAAATTATTGACAAATATATAAACCAGTGTTATGTTAAAAATAACAATGTTCGCTTATAAATAACAAAGATTAAGAATGAATAACAATATTAATATAGACGAAACAGAAGATATAATTCTGCCAAACAGCTGGTGGGGCGAGATTATTTATGTATTTTTCTGCATTAAAGACATTATTAAACAACGAGAAAATAGACGAAGAAAATTTTCAAATCTTAGCAGACAAATAAAAATACATCGAAGATGGATGAAAATTAAATAATTTCATGTTATCATCTGCGTATGTTCGGATTTTTTAAAGATAAATTTAATAACCTTAAAGAAACTGTCTCTAATACAGCTCAAGCTCTTGTAAATAATGTTGTAAATTCAGTAGAACACGAAGAAGAATTTTCGGAATTTGTACTTGATGATATGGAAGATATGCTGATAAGTGCTGATTTAGGTGTCAGCTACGCATCAGAACTTGTTGACAAATTAAGAAATCAAAGCAAAATCAAACCATCTGATGTTAAAAATTATCTTAAAGAAGAATTTTTAAAAGTTCTAAAATCTGCAGGTGATAACACTATTGAATTCAAAGACGGACTAAACATCTACTTTATTACAGGAGTAAATGGAGCTGGCAAAACAACTTTAATTGGAAAACTTGCATACAAATTCAAAAACGAAGGCAAACGAGTACTTATCGCAGCTGGTGACACATTTCGAGCTGCTGCAGAAGAACAATTGGACATTTGGTCTAAAAGAGCTGGTGCATCAATTGTAAGACGAGATAAAGCAGATCCCGCATCTGTTGTATATGAAGCGATTGAAAAAGCTCAAAAAGAAAATTTTGACGTAATCCTAGTTGATACCGCAGGACGCTTACAAAACAAATTCAACTTGATGGAAGAATTAAAAAAGATTAAATCCGTAATCGATAAAAAAGCACCTGAAGCACTTCGCGAATGCATACTTGTACTTGATGCAAATACAGGTCAAAACGGATTGCAACAGGCAAAAGTATTTACAGAAGCTGTAAATGTAACATCAGTTGCACTTACAAAACTTGACGGTTCTGCAAAAGGTGCAATCGTGCTTGCGATAGCAAAAGAATTAAAACTTCCCGTTAAATTAATCGGGGTAGGCGAAAAAATGGAAGATTTAAAAACATTTAATAATGAAGAATTTATCGAGGCTTTATTTGAATAAACTAAAATCTGCAAAAACAAAATTAGGAAATACAATAGAATTAATTGGCGATAAAAACGCTAAAACTCTTATCATTGGGGTATTTCATGGCGATGAACCTCAAGGGGAATTTTTGATTAATGAATACTTAAAAAAACACTCTCCAAAAAATCTATTATTCATACCATGCCTGAATCCTGACGGTATGCAAATGAATAAAAGAACAAACTCAAACGGAGTTGATTTAAACAGAAATTTCCCGACAAAAAACTGGGGGAAAAATGAAGGCGAAAACGCTACCTGTAATGACGCAAACACAGACTACTACGGGGGAAAGAGTGCTGGAAGCGAGATTGAAACACAGTTTCTTATAGATACTATTGAAGAATTTAAGCCAAAATTAATCATTACACTCCACGCTCCATACAAAGTAGTAAACTATGACGGACCTGCAAAAGATATTGCTGAAAAAATTTCACAAATTATAAACTACCCGGTAGAAGCAAGCATAGGCTATCCAACACCAGGCAGTTTCGGGACTTATGCCGGAATAGAAAGACAAATTCCGACAATTACGCTTGAACTTGATGAAATCTGCCCTGTTGAAGATTTAATTGAACCAGTACATAAAATATTTGATTTATCTTTGTAACAAATTATTAACATGTCCGCAATTTAATATATAAAAAATACTTAATAAGTATATACGAAGTGTACAATAAAATACGGAGATACTTATTATGGTCAAAATTAATGCCACACAAGGAGTAGAATTTAGTGCTCCTACACAAAGTACTAGTGCCAGTGAAGCTAACAATATCAATATCAGCTTCAGCTATTCTGACAATACAGAAGATATTGTTAATCAAGCTAATACTGCCAAAAGCGTAAAAAACACTCTAAGAGGAAACAAGAAAAATATTGAATTGCATGAACCTTGGATTGGCTCTGATTACATTATATTTAAAGGTAATGGCAAAATGACATATGGAGATTTAAGACAAAATCTAGGTATTCCACCAAAAGTTTTGAGCGAAACAAACGGAAAAAGATTAACAGATAATCAAATTGTTAAAGAAACCAAAATTTACTTAGACGATATAGGCTGGTATGAAACAACTCCAATGTCAGCAGCTGAAGCAAGTGATATCAGGGCTCAAAGAAGATACGGAAATAATTATGCCGGATATTCTAAAGCAATATCAAATAAAGAAATTATTAAACAACTAAAATAAAAATATAATAAATAAAAAGCTCCTTTTAAAAAGGAGCTTTTTTAATGCAAAAAATTATTGTTTGTAATAGAATATGTATAAAAAGAGGGATTTTTTATATGAAATTACATAATTCTTATTCAAACAAAGTTGAAGATTTTACACCGATTGAAGGAAACAAAGTAAAAATGTATGTATGCGGACCTACAGTATACGATTTTGCACACTTAGGTCACGCAAGATGTTATATTACTTGGGATGTTTTATACAGATATTTAAAATTCAAAGGATATGATGTTACATATTGCAGAAATGTAACAGATGTTGATGACAAAATCTTGAAAAAAGCAGAAAAAGAGGGAAAAACACCAGAAGAAGTTTCTCAATATTGGTATAAACAATTTGCAAACTCTATGAAAGCATTAAACACTCTTAAACCTGATATTGAGCCATTTGCAACCAAAACATTAGGTGAAATGATTTCAATAGTAAAAGATTTAATCAACAAAGGCTTTGCATACGAAGCTGACGGAGATGTATATTTCAGAGTAAAAAAATTCCCTCAATACGGCTATCTTTCAAAACAGCCTATTGACCAATTAGAAAGCGGAGCAAGAATTGAAATTGGAGAACATAAAGAAGATCCGCTTGATTTTGCATTATGGAAAAAAGATGAAAAATTCGGATACAAATCACCTTGGGGTGTAGGCAGACCAGGCTGGCACATTGAATGTTCAGCTATGAGCAGAAAATATTTAGGTAAAACAATTGATATTCACGCAGGCGGAGCGGATTTAATATTTCCACATCATGAAAATGAAATTGCACAATCTGAATGTGCTAACGGATGCAAATTCGTAAATTACTGGCTTCACAACGGATTTGTTACAATAAACAAAGAAAAAATGTCGAAATCTTTAGGCAATTTCCTTACAATTGATGAATTATTGAAAAAATATGATTCAAACACAATAAGATTTTTCATTCTTACAAACCATTACAGAATGCCAGTTGAATTCTCTGATGAAGCACTTTCATCTGCTCAAGCAGGCGTAAAAAGAATGTTAAATGCAAAAAGAACTAAAGTAAATGAAGACTTAGATATTACAAAAACTGACGAATACAAAGCATTCACAGAAGCGATGGACGATGATTTGAATACATCTAAAGCTCTTGCTGTACTTTTTGAATTAACAAACAAAGCTAACAAAGATGATAAAGATGCATTCACAATTCTGTATAAACTAGCAACCGTACTAGGTTTCACATTTGAAAAACCAACTCTTACAGAAGAAGAATTAAAAAATGCAGTAAAACATGTATCAGAAAAACTAGGAAAAGATTTTAACTCAATGGACGAATTAATAGCATATAGAAAAGAAGCTCGTGATGCAAAAAATTGGGACATTGCAGATAAAATAAGAATTGCATTAGATGAAGTCAATATCATATTGAAAGATTCGAAAGAAGGAACTACATGGGAAGTAAAATAAATGCATCAAACAAACACAGATGCAAAATTATTAAATACTTATTTTTGTGCACAATTTCAATAATGTGCACTATACCATGTCAGGCACAAATTATGCCGACAATTCCGCAAAATACCCTGCAAGCTGCAAGAGAAGCTGTAATTAATGAAAAAGGACCAACATCAGAAGTTGTGCGCGTCGGGATTGGAACACAAAATTTCGGAACATATCAATACAAGGATATCACAATATTTGGGACAGGAGATACCCAAATATATGATAACAGATTATTAATCGGGAATTATCCTCCAAACCAAGAAATAAAAATTTCATTAAAAGACGGAAAATTTAATATTTACAGTCCAGGTAATATGTTTTCAGAAACCGTTGACGGTCCAGTTCAAATCACAAGCAATTTCGGATTACTTGGAGTAAGCGGACTAAAAAGAGCTGGCAAACAAGCACTTTACCATGGAGCTTTTGAACTTGTAAAAAATAGCAACGGAACATTTAATCTTGTAAATATGATTGAAGTAGAAGATTATTTAAAAGGTGTAGTTCCCAATGAAATGCCTGTAAGTTTCGGACTTGAAGCACTAAAAGCTCAAAGCGTAGCAGCTAGAAATTATGTACTTTCCCCAAGGACTAAAGCGTCTGCGAATTATGACGTAGTAGATAGTGTTGCAAGTCAGGTATATTATGGGGCTAATACAGAAAAGCCACTTTCTAATCAAGCAGTAGAAGAAACAGAAGGTATTGTTGCAATATACAATTGGGATTTAATTCTTGCGCAATACTCATCTACAGCAGGTGGCTACACTGAAAGTTACGCAAATGCTTTTTCTGATCCGAAAACAAAAGAATTTCCGTCAGAAGACAAGCCATATTTAAAAGCTCGTCCTGATATAATCACACAAACACCTCTTAATACAGAAGAGGCTGCAAGTGCTTTTTACAAATCAAAACCTGATGCATATGATATTCGCTCTCCATATTACAGATGGGAAAGAGAATGGGCTGGTGACGAGTTAAAAAATGTTTTGCAAAATACCCTTATCGCACAATCTGCAACAGGATTTGTAAAACCGGCATTCAAAAAAGGTGATACCCTCGGAGATATTCAAGAAATCAAAGTTTTAAGACGCGGAGATTCCGGGAAAATAATTGAAATGGAAATTGTTACCCGTTCAGGAAATTATAAAGTATTTAAAGAACTTGTAATAAGACGTCTAATGACTAAAGATGGCAAAGCACTACCTAGCGCTAACGTTGTATTTGATAATATCCAAGATGAAAATGGAAATCTTATATCAGTCCACGCGTATGGCGGGGGATTTGGGCACGGTGTCGGATTAAGTCAATTTGGTGCAGGTTTTATGGGATCTGAAATGCATATTCCATACGACAAAATTTTGCAGCATTATTATACAGGAATTACGCTTTCTACAAAACCTGTGATAATTTCCGCAAATTCAGCCCAACAATCGATTAAGCAAAATTTTTACGCAAAAGATAAATACGCAAAAATTATTGTTGATAACAAATTTATGGTTTCAAAACTTCTAGCAAATATCAACGGACAAGAATACACTTTTGCACTTGAACCAAATATTTTAAAAAGAAATGCTGAAATAGATATTTCAAAATATATTAAAAAAGGAAAAAATACTATAATTTTCTATTACCCTATGGATGAAGGGGATAAAAAAGCTTTAAGATTATATGTGGAATTAGTGAGAAAAAATAATAGTGAATACATCTGGTGAAAAAAATAGCGGGGCAATAACAGATAATAATTCTAAAAGTATGAGCGTTTTAAAAGCCGCTTGGATTATTGCAGTAGTTACAATTATAAGTAAATTAATAGGTTTTATACGCGATATTATTATCGCAAATTATTATGGAGCAACTCTTGTGTCTGACGCATATTATTATGCTTACCAAATACCGTCATTGTCATTAATTTTGTTAGGCGGAGTAGGCGGACCATTCCACAGTGCAACTGTTGCGGTATTTTCAAAACTTATACCGAATTTACAAGAAAAACCAGAAGAAGCAGTCAATAAATTATATTCAACATTTATGACTGCAACTACAATATTTTTCCTTGTACTTTCTGTAATAATGTTTGTATTCCCTCGACAAATAATGGGATTAATTATTTCAAGCGGATCTGCTGATATGATAAATTTAGCGGCAGAACACTTAAAAATTATGACCCCGCTTTTAATAATCGGAGGAATTGTCGGGATATATTATGGAATTTTAATTATTTATAAACAGTTTATGCTCCCGAATTTATCGCCAATAATTATGAGTGCAGCTATAATCGGTGTGGTGATGGCAGTTCCTAATGATAACAAAGGATATGCACTTGCTTGGGCAACTACAATTGGGGCAATACTACAACTTATAATCCAGTATCCGAATGTCAGAAAGCTCGGTTTCAAATGGCGACCAAACTTTGAATTTACGAATAATCCTAATTTTAAAGAAATAATGGAACTTTTATTCCCAGCAGTATTAAGCTCTACTGTCGGACAAATTCATATTTATGTTGATATGTTTTTCACATCATCTATTTCAGAAGGAGCTTGGACAGCAATCGGATACGCAAACAGAGTTTTTCAATTCCCTGTAGGAATTTTAGTCACAGCATTTTTAGTTCCACTATTTCCAATTTTTTCAAGACTCGTAGCAGAAAAAGATTTGGACGGAATCAAAACATATTTTAATAAAGGCGTAGGAGTTCTTTTCTTTGCTGCAATTCCAATTATCATAGGAATTCTAACTGTTGGAATGGACGCAGTGAGATTAATCTTTGAACGTGGAGTATTTGACGCTAATGCGACATTTATGGTAACTGAAGCCTTGTGGTTCCTATCTGTATCAATATTACCTTATGTATTCAGAGATTCTATCACAAGAGTTTACTATTCTTTTAATGATTCAAAAACTCCTTTTATCGTAGCCTTTTCATCAATCGTATTAAAATATCTGCTTAACGTAATATTCATAAGCAAAATGCACATGGGAATAGGCGGAATTACACTATCTACATCACTTGTAACTCTATTCAATGCCTGCGTACTTGGCAGCTTAATTTATAAAAAAGTCAGAATGGACTACAAAGGTCTATTTACAAATCTATTAAAAATGTCTATTGCCGGAGTTATATCACTGATATTATGTTTTGGCTTAGCATATGGTTTTGACAAATTCATTCATATGCCTAAAGCACTATTTGAAATAATAAAAATCACATCAGTAGGTATTTTATGTCTTGTAAGCTATACAGGATTAAACTTAATATTCAAAATGGAATATGCATATGAGTTAGCTCAAAGATTTATGAGGAAGATAAATGCTGGAAAATAAAGAACAAATTAAAGAAGTTTTAGAAAATGATGGAGTAATCGCATACGTAACAGACACAGTATGGGGACTAGGCTGCCTGCCAACATCTGAAAAAGCCGTAAAAAAAATTTATGAAATCAAAAAACGAGAAGCTCAAAAACCTTTAATTTTAATGTCCAATGAAACATACAATTTGCTTGAATATGTAAAACCAATACCAAAAATCGGTTGCCGTTTAATTAAAAAATATTTTCCTGGAGCACTCACACTTGTCGTTGAAAAAAGTGACAAAACACCATATTTTATGACATCAAACATGGAAACAGTCGGAATAAGAGTTCCAGATAATGAAGTTTTTAAAGAAATTTGTGAAATTACCCCAGGTCACGTATTAGCAACAACAAGCGCAAATCTATCTCATCAACCATCTGCAAAGACTTATGAACAAGCATTAGAAAATATGCAAGGACTTGCTGATTTAATAATTCCTGATTATGGTCATATATGCAAAGGTCTTGAATCAACTGTCTGCGGAGTATTTGGCGATGAATTAAAAATCTTCCGTCAAGGTGCAATCACAATTGAATTATAGAGCATTTTCAACTCTATCAACAGTTCCATCAGGTTTGTAATATGTTGTTTTAAGCTTTATCCCAGTTTTTGGATCATTATCAACTACATATTTTAAAGTCTTACCATCTTCTTGATAAGCAATTTGTTTCAATCTATGCCCAGTTGAGGTATCATACTCAATAACAGAAGTTATAGTCTTACCGTCAGAACCATAAGAAATTTCTTTCAATTCATTACCGGTTAATCTATCATACTCTGTTACAAGATCTACTGTTTTACCATCTTGACGGAAATGAGATTCTTTTAAACAATTACCAGTTATGGGGTCAAACTCAATCACATTATGTAATGATTTACCATCAGACATAAAACGATGCTTACTAAGTTTTTTCCCAGTAGATGGATCATAATTAATAATATAATTTAAAGTTTTTCCATCAAGATTATATGATAGCATTTTTAAATCTTTACCCGAAGATGGATCAAACTCCGTAATAGCACTTACTGTTTCATCAGCTCTAAACACTGTATTTGTAAGTCGCTCCCCAGTTAAAGGATCATAATCAGTATAGGCAAGTTTTGTCCCATCTTGACGGAAAAGTGTTCTCGTCAATAAATTTTCTGTAGATGGATTATAATATTCAATACATTGTAAAGTCTTGCCATCTTCTCCAAACATACTCATTTTAAATGGCAAATCTGGAGATTTATCATAATCAATTATTGCATTCACTGTCTTTCCATCACTATGATAAATAACTGTTTTTGCTCTATCTCCAGTAGATAAATCATAATCAACAATTGCAGATAATGTTTTACCATCTTCAGAAGCAAAAGTTCGAACTAATTTTCCTTCTTCATTCTTTAAATCTTTACAGAAAACACCTTGATCTTCATAAATTTCTCCTTCTATTTTAGAAAAATCAGAATAATCAATATCTTCAAGAGGTTTTGGATTTGGAGATGTAATTTCTGGAGAATTCTTATCTACATTATCTATACTTTCTGATCCTTTTTTAGACAAATCATCTGCGATTTCAGAAGCTTTATTTTCAGCATTGTCAAGAGTTTCAGCACCTTTTTTAGATAAATCATCCGCTGCATCTGCGGCCTTACGCCACCAATTATTTTTATGGCCAATAATACCAACAGCAATTGTAGCAGCTAGAGCTGTCGCACCTATCATATATTTTGTAGCATTTGATTTTTCTTTATTTTCTTCTGTTGATGTTGATGGCTTTACTTCTTCTTTCTTAACTTCTTGGATATTAGAAGTTGAATCAATTCCTTTAAATAAGATTTTCCCTACAGACATTAATTAATCCCTTTTTTTAATTTCCAATATATTTATAATAAAACAAGAAATTGAAATTTTTTGCCTTTTTCATTTGTAAAATGTAACAACTATATTAATTCCGATGCTCGATAGGAGCTTCTGACTAAAGGGCCAATTTGATAGTGCTTTATCCCAATTTTTTTAGCTAACTGTTTTAAATTTTCATATTCTTCAGGAGTATAATATTTAGAAACCTCTAAATGAGCCTTTGATGGTTGAATATATTGGCCGATTGTCAAAATATCACAACCTACATTTTTCAAATCAACAAGGGTTTGCTCAATATCCTCAAAAGTTTCACCCAAACCTATCATCAAACCTGATTTTGTTATGATATCACTATTATCTTTAATATATCTCAAAACTTCCAATGAACAATCATAATCACCTTGAGGACGAGCTGTTTTAAACACATTTCTTACAGTTTCAATATTATGATTAAACACATTTGGACGTGCTTTTATAATTGTATTTAAAGAATCTTTATTCCCTTTAAAATCAGGAGTTAAAATTTCAATTTTAACATCAGGAGAAATTTTTCTGATTTCGTAAATACAATTTGCAAAATGCTCTGCACCACCATCAGACAAATCATCTCTTGTGACAGATGTAATTACAGCATATTTAAGCCCTAAATCCTTTACTGCTTCTGCGACATGAAAAGGCTCATTCAAATCTAAAGGCTCCGGGCGAGCACAAGAAATATTGCAATATCTGCAATTTCTTGTACAATTATTTCCCATAATCAAAAATGTCGCTGTATTTTTTGTATAGCATTCATTTTTATTAGGACAACGAGCATTTTCACATACGGTATTTAAACATTTTGTCTTTAAAATTCGACGCACAGTACGAGTTTTATCTGTATCTATAATTGGTCGTTTTAAATAACCAGGTAATCTTTTCTGCATATTTAAAATTATATAGCAAAAATATTGATTTTCATGACTTAAAACGTTATAATGTGAATATAAACCTTAAAAGGGGGTAAAAAGATGAAAAAACTTATGACAATTTTATGTTTGTTGTGCTTTGCAGGATGTGCATACGCAGAAATGTATGAAATTCCTGGTTCTAGAGTTGAAACAACAGAAGAAGTTAAAGTAGAACAAGATAACACTAAACAAGTTAGCGATAAAAAAGTTGAAAAGAAAAGAATTATTCGCCACAGAGACAATAATCCTACAAACACTTACTGGAATTTCGGGAAAGTTCCTTTCTGGACAGGTTCTATTTAAACAAACATTCAAATATGCCCTCTGAATATGTAGGATGGGCAAAACATACTTTTTTCAAATCATCAATAGCTATGTTATTTTGCATAGCTATTGTTATTTGTTGAATTAAAGAAGATGCTTCTTTTGATACAATATGGGCACCTACAATTTTTCCGTTTTGTGAAAGTATTTTTATAAATCCATCTGAACAGTTATCACAATGAGATTTTCCAAGAGCGGAAATCAGTAAATTTGATTTTTTATAACTTCCCTCTTCTAAATCCTGTTCACGCTTTCCAACCCAAGCTATTTCAGGGCATCCATATACAACAGAAGGTACTAAATTTTCATCAAATTCCACTCCGGCAACTTCTGCAACAGCTTGTTTAATTGCAAAATGAGCTAGTTGAATTTTACCGCAAGCATCACCGATACAAGTAACATTTTCAAAACTATTCTCTGGCTTACGCCCAACAGCTAAAAGTACAATTTCAGGTTCTAAAACATCACCAGAAGACAAATAAACTTTTTTATCTTCAATCTTGTCAACAGAATTTGCTAAAAACATCTTTATTTTTTTAGCCTTAAAAATTCTTTCAACTCTTTTTGAAACCTCAATATCTGCTAAAGGAAGCAAATGCTCTGCAAGTTCTACAATAGAAACTTCTACGTCAAACGCTGAAAAAATTCTTGCCCATTCAATCCCGATAGCACCTGAGCCTATTATTAAAATACTTTTAGGCAAAGTATCTAAATTTAAGATATCATCAGAACTCAATACAAATTCATGATCAAATCGAAGATTTGGAAAATCTTTAGGCTTTGCTCCTGTTGCAGTAATTATACTAGAACACTCATAAATTTTATCATCAGCAGATATCTGATTATCTGAAATCACTTTTGCCTCTGCATTTACTGTCTGCACTCCGCTGTTTTTCAATGCTAATTCAAGAGATTTTCTAATTTTTTCTACAACTTTGTCTTTTCTTTCAACAACTTTTTTGTAATCTACTGACAAATTTTCAAAATTTATACCGAGTTCTGAAGCTGACTTCATTTCTTCATATAATTCAGCTGAGTGCAATATTGATTTTGTCGGAATACAACCTCTATTAAGACATACTCCGCCAACTTTATCCTTTTCAAACAAAACAACTGACAATCCCTTAGCTCTTGCCTGAAAAGCAGCCGTATAACCTGCAGGACCTGCTCCAATTATCCCCAAATCAAATTTGCAATTTTCACTCATTAAACTATTCCCTTGTATAAACTCTCGGTAATCTAACTTTTAATCGACAAGTCAATTCATAATTTATTGTACCTAATATTTTTGCCCACTCATCAATTGAATGATGTTCATCTAATAATGTTATAATATCACCTAAGTTTGCATCAACTCCTGTTATATCAAACATCATTTGATCCATTGTAATATTCCCTACTTGTGGAACTTCTTTTCCGTTCAAAATTCCTGAAATTTTATTAGATAGTCCACGAGGAACACCATCTGCATAACCTAAAGGAACTGTTGCAATTTTTCTTGTACCATGTGCCGTAAAAGTATGTCCATAGCTAATTCCTTCACCGTCTTTTGCCTCATGAATATTTACAATTCTTGCTTTTAAAGACATTACAGGCTTCAGGTCAGGCTTTTTCACCACACCATCTTCCGGCAAATCCGGATAAAGTCCATATAAAGCAATTCCTGCTCGTCGCATATTTGAATTTGGAACATCATAACACATTGCACCTGCAGTATTTAAAATATGTAGTAGAAGACCTTTTGTATCAATTTTTGAAATAACGCTATTCCATCTATCTATTTGAATTTGAGTCTTTTCTCTAATTTCAGCATTTGCAAGATGTGTAAACACACCGCCAAAATCCAAATAATCTGCATTTCTAACTTCGTTAATAAAATCAACTGCATCATCAATAGATACACCAATTCTATTCATGCCTGTATCGAGTTTTACATGAACTTTTGGTTTTATACCGGTTCTTTCATAAGCTTGACGACAAGCTAATAAGTGCTCTTTTGAAAAAATTGCGATAGTTAAATCAGCTTTTACTGCAGTTTCTACAGCCCATACAGGAACTGCTCCCAATACCAAGATTTCGCAATTAATTTTTGCTTGTCTTAAATCAACACCTTCGTCAATTGATGCAACTCCTAACATATCAGCACCTGATGCCAATAGAGTCGGAGCTAACATTACAGAACCATGACCATATGCATCAGCTTTAACAACCGCTAATAACTTAATTCCTTCAGGGGTATTTTTTCTTATTGAACGCATATTATATGCGATATTTTCTAAATTAATCTCAACCCAGCTATCTCTATGTATATTTATATTTGTTTGTCTTACATTTTTCATAATAGCTTTAGTATATTACTAAATTATTAACTGTGCAAGAAATCATCTAATACTTTTATAAAATCTTGAACAGCTAAAGGCAAATACTTCCTATTATCATAGATTACACAAAATTCTCGAACAGGCTGACAATTTTTAATTTTATAATAATTTGTATCTTTTTTATCCCAATATTTTACAAAAAGTTCAGGCACAAAAGATGCACCCAATCCTTGAGCAACAAAAGCATGAGCAGTTTCTACCGTATGACATTCCAATGAAATTTTAGGTTCAAAACCATTTTTTACACACAAATCTCTTGACAATCTACCTAATAATTGTTCATTTGCAAGCATTACAAAAGGCTTATCTGCAAATTCAGAAAGTTCAACCTCATCCCCACTCACATCCCAATTCTTTGGAACATCAATTAGTATATTTTCTTTCAATAGTGGGATACTGGTATAATCTACATTATTATGATGCGGAGTATCAATTAAAATATCAAGTTTCCCCTCATCCATCATTGAATGCAAAATAGTTGTCGGATGCTCTTCTACAACAATATAACAATCAGGATACAACTTTTTAAACTGTTTTATAACTGGCGGTAAAATACAAGTACTTCGATATGGAGAAATACCTATTGTTAGTTTTATATTTTTAAGACCTGAAATATCTGCAATTTGCCGACTTATCTCTTCTGTTGAATTTAAAATCTTTCTAGCCCAATTAATATAAACTTCCCCAGCATATGTAATTTTTAAAGGTGTTGTACTTCTGTCAAAAATCTTCGTTCCAAGTTCACGTTCAATATTTTGAACACACTGACTCAATGAAGGCTGCGAAACATACAATTTTTGAGCGGCTTTCGATATATTTAATTCATCAGCAATTGCTACAATATATTTTAATTGGTTCAAGTTCATAACTAAATTATATCATAAATTTAATAAATTATAAGAAAAACTTATAATTATTATAATATTTTTTGTATTTTACACACTGTTTTCAAGTTTTAGAATAATAATGGAGAAAAATATGACTACCCCTTTTCAAAAACAATTTAAAAATTTATGTATGAATTTAGGCAAAAATAATAAAGCCCTATATGGAGCATTAACAATTGCCGTATCAAAAGGGATTTTACGTCCAACATTTACTATGATGGACAAAAAACAAGAAAAGGATTCAAGAAGATATACAGCATTCAGAGAGGGATTAACTGGAGCAGTAGCTTTTGGCTCATACTTAATTACAGATGCCGGAGTCGAGAAGCTTGCAAAACATATTGCAGAAAAATCTAATCACCTCAAAGAACTTCCTAAAATGAAATCTACTCTGTCACTTATTACTGTGAGCTTAACAGCTCTATTTGTTATACCTGCAATATGCAACGCTGCAACAAAACCTCTCATGAATGCATTGCTTCCTAAAAAAGAAACAAAAAGGATTCCCCAACAACCACTACCCCGAAAAGAAATAGCACAACCTAATTTTCAAGGTTATACAACACCTTATCATTTCAAGAATTTTTATAATTCCGGAATGAAGATTGGAGGTGTATAATGATTGATAAAGTAGCTAATGTACTTTTAAATCCTAAATTTGTAAATTTTGCAAATAATACAACTTACACAGTCACGACAGAATCTTTATTCAAAGCAACCGGTAGACCTGTTGCAATTATGATGGATAATAACGTTGATGAAAAAACCAGAAAATATGCAGCAACTAAAGAAGGTCTATACCAACTTTTATGTCTTGGAATATATTTGACAATGATTCCATTTATTTTCCAAAAATATGGTTTCAAACTAGCTCAAAAAATTCTAAAAGATGACAAAGATCTTCCGGCATTCAAGAATGCTGCGGAATATCTAAATTATGCAAAATTAGCAAAAATGGAGAAAAAAGACAGACAAGGTCACAAATTTTTATCAAAAATATCTGATACCCTAAAAATATCTAAAGATGATAAATTAACTCTAAAAGAACATCTCTTAAAAGATGACAAACCTCCAGCATTTCCTGCAGCAAAAGGAGCTATAGAATTAAGCAACCTTGCAGGAACAGTAATAGGTCTTGCCTGGATAGCATCAGAATTAAGCAATCATATACTACATCCACTAATGCGTGGACTAGGATTTGAAGAAAAGAAAAAAAGTAATACAATAAATATAAAAGGATAAATCTAAAAGAAGGAGAAAAATGAGCGTATTTGAAGCAGGAATGATGGTATGTTTCGGAATTAGCTGGCCTGTTGCAGCATTAAAAACATATAAATGCAAATGTGTACATGGCAAAAGTATTCACTTTTCAATGCTAATTTTATTAGGCTATGTCTGCGGTATAGTACACAAAATATTGGATAATATGGATTGGGTATTCTGGCTGTATATTTTAAATACATTCTTTTTACTTGTTGATATGTATCTGTATTGGTTATATAAAGACAACAAAGCTCCATTATCAGATGAAAAAAATGAAGTAGAAATAAATCAAGAAGTTGAAATTGATTAAATTTATTTGTAATATAATAAAATTATGAATAGAGAAGAATTTATTAATGCAAAACGTATAGTTTTCAAATTTGGAACAAATATTTTAAGAGGAGATGACGGCTATGTATCATTGCCAAGAGTATTCTCCTTTATCGAAGATCTTTCACACCTTGCAAGACAAGGGAAAGAAGTTATCGTAATTACATCAGGAGCAGTAGGCTTAGGCAAAAAACGATTAGGCATTAATAGTACCGAAGGCGTTGCTCTAAAACAAGCTTGTGCTGCAATCGGACAAGGGAAATTAATGTCGATTTACGAAACTGGATTTGATACATACGGACTTATTGCATCTCAAATTCTTTTAACAGAAGATGACTTTTCTGTAAGACAAAGATATTTAAGTCTTAGAACAACCTTAAATAAATTACTTGAGCTTAAAGTAATCCCAATTATCAACCAAAATGACACCGTATCTACAGTTGAAGTCCACCCGCAATATGAACACATGCAAGTATGTTTTTCTGACAACGATAAATTATCAGCACTTGTAGCAAGTGAATTAGATGCAGACTTACTTGTAATATTATCAGATGTCGAAGGTTTGTATGACAAAAATCCAAAAACAAATCCTGATGCAAAAATTATTCGCACTGTAGAAGAAGTAACAGATGATATTTTATCACTTGGAACAGATGCTTCAGAAGGCGGACGCGGCGGTATGAGAACAAAACTTAAAGCTGCAAGAATGGTAACAAGATTTGGCGGAAAAGTTCTTATTGCAAACGGTAAAATTCCTTATGTTATTCAAAAAATATTTAACGGAGAAGAAATAGGGACAATGTTTCTACCTCAAACAGAAGGACTATCTGATAAAAAACGCTGGATAGGTTATGCTACAAATATTATTGGACAAATTGTTGTAAATAAAGGTGCAAAAAAAGCACTTCTTGAGCAAAAAAGTCTATTACCTATCGGAGTATTAGATGTAGTTCATGAGTTCAATAAAGGTGACGTTGTCTCAATACTTGATGAAAAAGGAAATGAAATCGCCAGAGGTATTGTAAATTACAGTTCAGATTCCTGCAGAAAAGTAATCGGCAGACATTCTGACAATATTATGGAAATTCTCGGATTCAAGAATTACGACGCAATTATCACACGAGATAATATAACACTTTTATAACCCCCTGCCTATATGAGAAAAATTTTCCCAAACAAGGAGAGAAAAAAATGATTGATTTTGTAAAAATTGCAAAAGATGCAAAAGAGGCTTCATTAAAAATTGCAGATTTATCAACAGAATTAAAAAATACTGCATTATTAAAAATTGCAGATGAGATAGAATTGAACAAAGATGAAATTTTTGAAGCCAATAAAACAGATTTGGAAACTGCAAAAAGTCTTGTAGAATCAGGCGAACTTACAAAATCAACATTCAATCGCTTGAAACTCGATGAAAATAAAATGCGTGATATGATTCAAGGGATTAGAGATATTGCAAAACTTGAAGATCCTGTGAATAAAAAACTTTTAGTAAGAGAACTCGATAGTGACCTAACTTTATACAAAGTATCTTGCCCTATAGGAGTTTTAGGTATAATCTTTGAAGCAAGACCTGATGTAATCGCTCAAATTTCATCACTTGCAATAAAATCAGCAAACGCTGTAATTTTAAAAGGCGGAAAAGAATCAATAAACACAAATAAAAAAATTCTATCAGTTATAAATTCTGCACTTGAAAAAATCGAAGAATTTCCTAAAAATGTTATCCAACAAGTATTCACACGCGATGACGTTGCAGAAATGCTAAAATGTGACAAATATATTAACTTGATAATTCCAAGAGGCGGAAATAAACTTGTTAAATTCATAAAAGAAAATACAAAAATTCCTGTACTTGGTCACGCTGACGGAATTTGCCACATATTTGTAGATGAAACAGCTGATATTGATATGGCAATAAAAGTTGTGACAGATGCAAAAACTCAATATCCGAGTGCTTGTAACGCTGTTGAAACTTTGTTAATCCATGAAAAATTCCCTAAAATTGATAACCTGCTTGCAGCTTTGCAATTATCAGAAATTCAATTGATAGACAAACCTGAAAGCTGGTCACATGAATATGGTGATAAAATTTTATCATTCAAAACCGTAAAAAATATCGATGAAGCAATCGAACATATTAATACATACGGTTCAGGTCATACTGATAGCATTATTACAAAAAATATAGAAAATGCAGAAAAATTTATGAACAAAGTTGATTCTGCTGGAGTATATTTTAATGCATCAACAAGATTTGCAGACGGTTTCCGCTACGGATTCGGAGCAGAAGTCGGTATTTCTACAAACAAAACTCATGCAAGAGGTCCTGTAGGATTAGAAGGTTTAACAATTTATAAATACAAACTTATAGGCAGCGGAAATATTGTAAAAGATTACGTTGACGGAACAAAACATTTTGCTCACAAGGATGTGAGAACATAACAAATAAAAAGGAGAGGTGTCCGAGTGGTTTAAGGTGCGGATCTCGAAAGTCTGTGAGAGGCAACACTCTCCGTGGGTTCGAATTCCACTCTCTCCGTGTGTCAATTATTTTTATTTTATTTAAAACGTTATCCCACATATGAAAAAAGAAAGAAGGAATTTGTTATGTTAAAAGATTTATTAGATAAAAAAGAATGTTTTAAACTTGTATGCGGTGCTGGTAATGAAGATGCAACAGAAGTAGAAAGACTTGTCACAATTTATTCACTTGCAGGCTGCAACTTTTTTGACTTATGTGCAAAACCTGAAATTGTAGATGCAGCAAAAAGAGGACTTGAAAGAGCAGGTATAAAAGAAGACAGATACTTATGTGTAAGTGTAGGAATTGATGGCGACCCTCATATTACAAAAGCTGTAATCGATCAGACAAAATGCGTTAAATGCGGAAAATGTAAATTAATCTGCCCGCATGATGCAATTATTGAACTTGATAAATACAAAGTAAAAAAAGAAAGATGTATCGGCTGCACTCAATGTGCTAATAACTGCCCAAAACAAGCAATTGAAATGGTAAGCCAACTTCAAGATTACAAAGAAGTTTTACCAAAATTAATCGAAAAAGGCATTGATTGTATCGAATTCCACGCAATTTCAACTGATGAAAAAGATGTAATGGATAAATGGTTACAAATCAATGATTTCTTTGACGGAATGCTATGTATTTCAATTGACAGATCAGAATTAGGTGACAAAAAACTTAAAGAACGTGTTAAAAAGATGTTGAGCCTAAGAAAGCCTTACACAACAATTATTCAGGCTGACGGAATTGCAATGAGCGGAAGCAACGACCACTTTGGAACAACATTGCAAGCTGTAGCAACTGCTCAACTATTCGAAAACGCAAATTTCCCTGCATACATTATGATGTCAGGCGGAACTAACTCAAATTCTATTGAACTTGCTCATATGTGCGATGTTCACCCACATTGTCTTGCAGTAGGTTCTTATGCAAGAAAAATCGTAAAAGAATATTTAACAAACGATAATCTGTTCAACGATCCAAAATTAATGGAAGAAGCAGTAAAAATCGCAAAAGAACTTGTAAATACAATCGTAAAGGCAGACAAATAATGATTAATCTAAAAACTGACAAATGGACTATCAACAATATTGACACAATATTGTTTGATAAAGACGGAACTTTCATTGATTTGCACTATTTTTGGGGCAAAATGACAGAGATGAGAGTTGAAGAAATTATTGAAAAATTTAATCTGTCAAAAGACTTATTCCCAAAACTTTGTATATATTTAGGCTATGATATTTCAAAAGGTGAAATGCTGCATGATGGCATTACAGCAATGTATTCAAGACCTGTGATTATTGAAATATTTTGCAAAAACCTAAATGACTTAGGCATAAAAATTACAGAAAACGATATTGAAAAAATATTCGACCACGTAAGCAAAGTATTTTATGAAAATATGTCTGAATATACAAAACCGATTGAATCTGCAATAGATTTCATAAGAGAAGTTAAAGCTAAAGGCTTAAAGACTGGAATTGTCACTTCAGATGCAAAAGAATCAACTCTTTTAACTCTTAAACATTTTCAATGGGAGAATTTATTTGATGTCGTAATCGGGAGAGAATCCACTAAAGAAACTAAAGAAAGTGGTGCTCCTGTCAAGTTGGCATTGGAATTATTAAAATCAAATCCTGAAAATACACTTATGGTAGGCGATGCCCCAATGGATTTTATTGCAGCCAAAAACGGCGGAGTAAATCAAACAATCCTTGTATCTACAGGACAAATTGATGAAAATACTCTTATGCAGACATCTGAATTTACAACAACTTCACTTGATAATATCGAAATATATTAACCTAGAATTTGTTATAAAAAACGGTATGACTTAATTCATATCTCTCATTATGATGAGGATTTGGAGTGGAATCTTTAGCAGGATAGCCGATAGGCAAAATTGCCACAGGTTCAAAATTGTCAGGAATATTAAAAAATTCCCTCAATAGTTCTGTTTTAAAAGATCCCACCCAAGTTGTGCCGAGTCCGATATTTTCAACTTCTAACATCATTTGAGTAGTTACAATACTCGCATCTACAGGTCCCATTTCATAACCGTCATGACCTCTTTTCCAGCTAACTGTATTATCATAACAAATTAAAAGAGCTAAAGGTGCATTAAAATGATATGGAGTACATTTTTTCAAATTTTCAAGTGCTTCCTGAGATTCTATTACAAGAATTCTTTGCGGTTGAAAATTAACTGCTGTCGGAGCAACTCTGCCTGCTTCCAATATCAAATCAAGTTTTTCTTTCTCTACTTTTCTATCATCAAATTTTCTTACAGAATATCTTTTCTTTAATAGTTCTAATAAATCCATAATAACCCCCTTTTTATTTGACAATTATATAAAACAATCAGAAGTTCGTCAATTTGTATGCTATAATAATTTTATGAAAATAGGAATTATCGGCTTAGGTTTAATTGGCGGATCTTTATTCAAAGATTTAACAAAAAAATATGATGTAATAGCAGTTTCGCAATCTCAAAACGGAGATAAAATCTTCAAATCTTATGAAGTTTTAAAAGATAGAGATTTAATTTTTGTATGCACTCCAATGAATAAAACACTTGCTGTACTAGATGAATTAGAAAACTATTTATCACCTGATACAGTAGTTACAGACGTATGCAGCTTGAAAAAATTTGTATCTGAAAAACAAAGACCATATAAATTCATTCCGTCACATCCAATGGCTGGAACTGAACATAAAGGGTTTGAGAACTCTTTTGAAGGACTTTTTAAAAATGCTAAATGGGTTCTCACAGGAGAAAAAAATGATTTACTTCTTGAAATAATAGACTTTGTCGGTGCGACTCCTATTTTTACAACAGCAGAAAAACACGATGAAGCAGTTGCAATGATTTCGCATATGCCAATGGTAATCGCACAAGGTCTTATGCTCGCTGCAAAAGAAAATCCGCTGGCATTAGAAATTGCCTCAAGCGGTTTTCGCGATATGACACGACTTGCAATGTCTAATGAAGAAATGGCAAATGATATGGTCACTATGAACCATAAAAATATTGAACAATCAATTTTAAAATTATACAAAGCAATCGGAGAATTAACAAACGGCGACTATCCAAAGACAATCGCCGAGTTAAAAAATATTCGATCTAAAATGTTTATTTAGCAAAA
Organism: Clostridium sp. CAG:768; assembly: GCA_000437435.1. Lineage (GTDB taxonomy): Bacteria > Cyanobacteriota > Vampirovibrionia > Gastranaerophilales > Gastranaerophilaceae > Stercorousia. The sequence continues at coordinate 292,423 of FR899629.1, forward strand.
GCTTCTGCAATTGATTTGTTATAATCAGGTCTTAAAATACCTTTTTCTGTAATAATACCGGCAATTAATTCATGCGGAGTAACATCAAATCCTGGATTTATTACATTTACATCTGGTGCACAAATTATTTTTCCGTTAATGTGAGTTACTTCATCATGAGAACGTTCTTCAATTACAATTTCATCACCTGTTTTAATACTTGTATCAATAGTTGATAAAGGTGCTGCAACATAGAATGGAACATTATGATATTTCGCTGCGATTGCTACTGTGTAAGTACCGATTTTATTAGCGGTATCACCATTAGCTGCAATTCTGTCTGCACCTACCACTACCATATCAATCATACCTTTTTTCATGAAATATGAACACATTCCATCAGTAATTAAAGTTGTTGGAATTCCGTCCATTGTCAATTCAAATGTAGTAATTCTTGCACCTTGTTGACGAGGACGAGTTTCATCTGCAAATACTTGAATAGTCGGATCATTTGCAAATGCTGAACGTACAACCCCTAAAGCTGTTCCGTAACCGACAGTTGCAAGCCCGCCTGCATTACAGTGAGTTAAAATTGTTGCACCTTTTGGAACAACTTCCGCACCATAATCACCTATTTTTTTATTGATTGCAATATCTTCATCTTCTAACCTAATTCCGTTTTGTTTTAATTCTTCTACAATCCCTTGAATATCTGATTTAGAATTTCTTATAACTTCTTTTTGTTTTTCACAAGCCCACATCAAGTTAACTGCGGTAGGTCTTGATGTTGCCATATAATCAGCTTTTTCAAGAAGTTTTTTTACAAATTCATCTCTAGAAAGATTTTCTTTCGCAAGTTCTTGAGCGTACAATACAACTCCATGAGCACCTGCAACACCAATCGCCGGAGCTCCACGAACTATCATTGTTCTGATTGCATCAAACATCTCTTGCCCGCCTGTGATATTTACATATTTAAATTCATAAGGCAACAAAGTCTGATCTACCATTTTTGAATAATTATCTACCCATTCGATTGTTTTTATTTTTGAATGAAATTCTGCCATTTTTATTTCCTCTTTTACTAATTAAACTAAAAATTTTACTTATTCCTGAACACACCTAAAAAATCCATTACATAGAAAGTTAAAAATCCTGTAAAAGCATTAACTGTTGCACTCAAAACACCCATAAAAAGTGAGATTACAACAAGAATAAAAAAGCTAGCATGTTCAAGCATCAGCCCTACTCCGTAATTTGCAGCAATATGAAAAAACTTCATTAAAATAACCGAAATAGGTACATAGATTATAGAAAAACCTATATATGAAACAAATCCTGATATAGCACCGATAATAATACTGTCTTTTGTCGATAAATAAGAAAGACAATCATATTTAGTCAAAAGCCAAATTACAATCGGTGAAATGAAACATAATAAAAAAACAAAAGACACAACTCCTAAATAAGGTATTAAAGTCACAGCACCAAGTACAGCTCCGAAAAATACACTTAATATAGAAATTTGTCTTAATAATACATAATTAATATCCATAGGAATAATCATATCATGATTGAACGCGTATGACAAATTGCAATTGCAATTGAATCTACTGTATCATCGAGTTTTGGCAAAGTATCTACACCCAGTGACAATTTAACCATTTGTTCAACTTCTTTTTTATCAGCACGACCATATCCTGTCAAAACCTGCTTAACTTCCATAGGAGTATATTCATAAATAGGGATTTGAAATTTTTCAAGAACAGTTAAAATCACACCTCTAGCATGTGCAACAGGCATTACTGTTGTTTGATTTCTAAAGAAAAATAGTTTTTCTATCGCAGCACAATCAGGTCTGTATTTTTCAACTATAGTATTCATATCCTCGAAAATCTCTAAAAGTCTTGCAGATTCTCGAGCTCCTTTTTGAGTTTGAATAGAACCTGAATGTAAAAGTACAGGAGTTTCTCCATCATATTCAACAATAGAATATCCTACAATTCCTAACCCTGGGTCAATACCTAAAATTTTCATGTAGAAATTATAACACAGTTTTTATACGAATTATACTAAATCTTTTGTTTTTAAATTAAATTCATATTCGTTAATGTGCATAAATTTCTCAATAAGTTTTCTAAATTGGTCTTTTGTTGACAGTATTACTTGTTTATCACCTTTGCTTGCTACTAATGCATATTTAGGTTTATTGTCTTTTAAAATTCGTTTATGAAAAATTTTTGTATCTATATCACCCATAGATGCAATTCTATCCATTTGTTTTTCAAATTTGTCCATTCTAGAAGGCTGACCAATTTTTTGAAAATATTTTTCGGTTGCCACATAAAAATCATTTGAAATATATGCTTTAAAACTAGGCTGTGAATTGTTGTTAATTGAATTTACCTGCATTATTTATACTCCTTTTTAAGACAGAAAAAACGTAAAAATAAATTTTTGTTATAATGTTAATATTTTTTTACAATTTACGTCCTAAAGATAAACCCGCCGGTAATGGTAATACAACATTTTCATAATTTGGATTTGCATTAATCGCATCAATAAAAGGTTTGCATTTAGCCTCATGTGACAACACATTATCACATGCAATTATGCCATTTTTTTTCAAATGCTTATCGATAAATTCAAAATACTTGATATACTCCGATTTATTAGCGTCTACAAAAGCAAAATCAATTTCAAAATCATCAGGTAAATATTCAAGATGCATCAAAGCAGAACCTTTTAGCGTTGTAATCACATCATCAACTTTGCAAGTTTTAAAGTTTTCTTTTGCGATATCAAGTCTTTTATCATAAAACTCAATAGTTGTAAGATGTCCACCATTTTCTTTTACTGCCTTGCCAAGCCAAATTCCTGAATATCCGTTTGAAGTTCCGACTTCCAAAACGTTTTTTGACTTTTCTGCTCTTATTAATGTATATAAAAATTCTGCTGTAACTCTTGCAATATTCCAAAATTGTTTTTGAGTTTTTTCTAATTCGCTAAGTACATTTTCAGTTGTGTCATCAAAATATTTCATAATTCATTGCCTGTATAATTATTTATTAATCTTTTTAACTTTTTCAGTTACAACAATCGTATTTGCAGGAATATCAATAGGAATAGTTTTTATAACTTTGTTAGTTCCTAAATCAAATACAGTGTATAATGAAGCCTTTGTATCAGTAATAAGAGCTATATTGGTGTTTTCAATCTGATTAATTTTTGTAGAAAAACCATTTGTATTCAAATAAATAGAATCAGTTAATGTGTCAGTTTTTGCATCTACAACTTGAATAGAATTATCCCCAGCTCCTAATACATATACTCTTTCATGGAAAGCTAGCATATCAATAGGTTTTTCACAAATTTCAATTTCAGCAATCAAATTTATCGTATCATAATCAATAATTGCTAGTCTGTTTTTTGTTCTGCTTGTTATATAAATTTTGTTATTAGTGTATACAATTTTCGAAACATTTGGGAATTTACCAATTTCTTTTAACAAATAATTATTATCCAACTCAATAGCCCAAATATCACGAGTTCTTTTATCATAATAAAAGAGTTTTGTACCATCTTCAGATAATGTCAATTTTTCGCACATGCCTGTAATTTTTATTTGTTTTGACAAAGTCATAGTTTCAAGATTTACTGTATAAATACTTGAATCTACGGAACTTGAAATATAAGCAATATTTTTATTTTTATCAATTACAATCTCATCAGGCAGAGTTTTAATATAAATTTGTTTAATAATCTGATCATCAGCTAATGAAATAACATCTACTGAAGGCTTTTCATAAGCAGTTACAAGTAAAAATTGATCATTATAAGCATCCATATCAATAGGCACATTAGTTTGAGCCAAAGAATACTCAGGAGTCTTAGCTCCAAGATTTAAGACTTGAATATTTTTAGAATATGGTGATGAGACATAAAAACTTTTATTTTTTAATTGTGGAATTTGCGAAAGAGTTTTCAAAGTTGAACCTGTAAGTTGTGTTACAACAGGTTTTGAACTTTCTACACGAATTCCAGGATCATTAACTGTCTTAATTTCCAAATTTCCAACAATTGATTTCATATTTTCAGGAATAATTAGTCCTTTCGGAACTAACATATCCTGTGGCAAAAGCCCGGTTCTTAATTCCATAGGAGGATTTGCCATTTTGTAAATAGTTTTATTTCCATTTGTATCTGTCAAAACTTTCAACAACGCAAAATCATTATTCAAAATAACAATATTTGGCTTTGAAGCAAGAGTTTTTCCTGTAGGATAAGTTTGTTTTATCTCTAATTTTTCAGGATTAATAATCTTTGCAGGAAGTAATGGTAAATAAATTGTATTATCAGGCAGAATAATTACCCCGTCAAATCGAAAAGTAGTGTTTGGGAAATCCTTAACAACAAACTTTTGTACATTATCAGGAATTTTTGTCGCAAAAGCAGGGACAGAAAAACACATCATTACTGCTGTTACAACACAAATTTTAGCTGCTATATTTTTAAGCTGCCCGATTTTTTTATTCATTACTGAAATACTCCCTTAACTTTATCCATTATTGATGATTGTTGTGAAGCTTTTTTATTATTTTGAATTTCATACAATTTTCTATACAAGTTTCTTTCTTCATCAGAAAGTTTTGTTGGAGTTTTTACTGCAACTACAACAATATGGTCACCTCTTTGAGAAGGTCTTGCAATATATGGAACCCCTGCTCCTTTTATTTTTATAGAATTCCCGCTTTGTACACCTGCTTGAACTGTAATTTTTTGTTCACCATCCAAAGTTTTTACAACAACTTCATCTCCTAAAGCTGCTTGAGCAGGCGTAATATCAAGTCTTGAATAAACATCATTACCTTCTCGTTTGAAATAATCAGAAGCTTTTACATGTAATACAACATACAAATCACCTGCTGGTCCTCCATTAGTTCCAGCATCCCCTTCATGAGATACTCTGATTTTTGACATATTATCAACACCTGCAGGAATTTTTATATTAATTTTCTTTTCTTTTTGAATTTTTCCTTGACCTTTGCAATCTTTACAAGGCTTAGAAATCTTTTTACCTGCGCCATGACAATCTGGACAAGTAACTATTTGAGCAATAGAACCTAAAGGAGTTCTCATAACTTGCTGTACTTGACCGGTACCGTGACAAGTTGGACAAGTTTCAGGTTTAGATCCTTTTTCTGCACCTGTACCACCGCAAGATTGGCATAATTCCAAGTGGTCAAATTTAATTTCTTTTTCACAGCCAAATACAGCTTGCTCAAAATCTATTTCAATATCTAATCTTAAATCATCCCCTTCAACAGGTGCATTAGGATCAGGTCTGCCACCAAATCCAAAACCACCCATTCCTCCAAAGAATGAATTGAATATATCATTTAAGTCGCCAAAACCGCCTGCAAAAGGTCCGTTTGTATCAAAACCTGCATTTTTTAAACCGTCTTCGCCATATCTATCATATGTAGCACGCTTATTATCATCCATTAATGTTTCATAAGCTTTGCCTAATTCTTTAAATTTTTCTTCCGCATCCGGAGCTTTATTTACATCGGGGTGTAATGTTCTTGCTTTTCTTCTGAAAGCAGATTTTATCTCGTCTTTTGAAGCATCTTTTGATACTCCGAGTATTTCATAGTAATCTGTCATTTTATACTAAATCTTCCCTATTCTAATTATTCAATAATTGTATTTTATCATGTAAATCCATAAGGGCAAAATAAAGCTTAACCTTCGGCAGTTGCAACATTAACAAGCGCAGGTCTTAAAACTTTATCTCCCATTTTATATCCCTTTTGCAATTCATTAATAATTGTATGCTCAGGGTGTTCTGATGTAGGAGTCTGCATAACAGCATCATGGAAGTTTGGATCAAACTCTTTTCCTTCAGTTTCAATAGTTTCAAGACCTAATTTTGTCAAAGAGTCAATTACTTGTTTATGTACAAGGTCAAAACTTTCTTTAACTTTTTGGCAGTCTTCAACATTTTCCAAAGCTTTTTTACCGCGTTCAAAATTGTCTAACACTTCAATCATTTTTTTAAGAGCATTTTCTGTTCCGAATTTTAACAGATTTTCTCTTTCTTGTTCCTGTCTTTTGCGGAAATTATCAAAATCTGCCGCTAATCTTAAATATTGTTGATTTAAGGTATCATATTTTTGTTGTAATTCTTCTAATTCAGAATTATTTTTTTCTGCATTTTCTTCTTTATTTTCAATATTTTCAGAATTATCCTGTTTAATTTCTTCGTCCAAATTTTCAGAATTTTTAAACGGATTATTATTATGATGTTTATGTGACATATCTCTACCTCTTAATTAATATTTATATTGTATATTATAGTTTATCAATATTAATTAACAAGAAAAATTTATTATTTTTTAATAATTAAGATCCAGCATCTATATTTGTGTAGCTTTTTAATAAAGCATCCATCAAACTTGCTCTTTGCTTTACATATAGAGGATCATGCAACACTGCAACAAACTCATCAACCGAATTAAAAAGTTTTTCATCATCTTTTTCACTTAATTGAATAGTTGGATCATTAAAATATAAATCAAATTTTTCGGTCAAACCGGATCCTTTTAGAATATCAAATTCACCTTTTGACCCATCAAGATAATCCACAATATCTTCTTTGTAAACTAAACCTTCTTGAGCTTCTCGCATCAAATGATAATCAGGATCAACCTGAAAATCTTTAACTTTTAAATTTTGAACTCTGTTTACTAAACCTTTTAAAAAAGACATAATATAATTATCTCGCTCGTTAGGTAGAATCAATTTACCATTAAGCATAACTTTGGAATACAAACATCCATTAGCTTTTACAACATCATGTTCAATATTAACAAATTTATCATTTATATCATTTTTCAATTGCGGACGATTTCGTAATATTTGCCTAAAATTAGTCAAATCTTTATTATTTTTATCATTGGTTAATTCCATATTCATAATTACACGACTTTTAGGTACATTATCGTCAACAATTATCCTTGCGTACCCTATATTTTTCAAACCTGTAAAACTTATCCCTGTATTCATTTAATCTCCTTTCAAGGATTAACTAAAAGTCAGAAATAAATATTTTTGCAATTTTTATAAAAATTAAAAGAATTTCTTTACATTATTTAACTTATTTACACCATGCAAAAGAAATTGTATTATTATAAAAGAAAAGTGAAAACATTTTTTATTTGAAAAGGTAAGAAAATTGACAGAAAAATTTTATATAAAAGGTGGTACCCCTTTAAAAGGTGAAGTTTCAATTGGCGGAGCAAAAAATTCAGTATTAAAATTAATGGCTGCCGCATTATTAGCTAAAGGTGAAACAAAAATTTATAACGTTCCTGATTTAACAGATGTTGAAATCATGTTAAGTGTAATTGCTCAACTAGGAGCTAAAACAACTTATGATAAATCCGAAAAATCAGTAACAATTGATGCAACAGATTTAACAAGCATTACTGCAAAATACGAACTTGTAAGTAAAATGAGAGCATCATTTATTGTACTAGGAGCATTAGTATCAAGATGTAGAGAAGCAATTGTTGCTCTTCCTGGAGGCTGTGCTATCGGCGAAAGAAGAGTAGATTTCCACATTAAAGGTCTAGAAGCTCTTGGTGCTAAAATAAAAATTGAAAACGGTTACGTACATGCAAAAGTTCCAAAACTTGTAGGTACAGATATCTATTTAGATATCCCATCTGTTGGAGCTACCGAAAACTTAATGCTTGCATCAATTTTAGCAGAAGGCTCTACAAGAATCCAAAATGCAGCACAAGAACCTGAAATTGTAGATCTTGCAAATTTCTTAAATTCAATGGGTGCAGATGTAGTAGGTGCAGGAACTTCTGAAATTGTAATTAATGGTGTAAAACAAGATAACTTACATCCTATTGAATACACAACAATCCCTGACAGAATTGAAGCAGGTACATTTATGTCTGCAATTATCGCAACAAAAGGTAAAGCAATTATAAAAAATGTATTCCCTGCTCACTTGACATTCTTTACAGACAAACTTTTAAAAATGGGAGCTAATATTAAATTAGTAGAACCTACAACTTTAGAAGTTTCTTGTAAAAACAGATTAAATTCTATAAACTTTGTAACTCAACCATATCCTGGATTTCCAACTGACTTGCAATCAATGGCAATGACACTTTTGACAACAGCAAACGGTGTTGGAATTATCACAGAAAGCTTGTATGAAAACAGATTTATGCAAGTTCCGGAATTACGCAGAATGGGAGCTGATATTCATCAAGACAGAAATCACGCAATCATCAAAGGCGTAAAAAAATTAACAGGAGCTACTTTAGCTGCAAGTGACTTACGTGCAGGAGCATCTCTGGTTGTAGCAGCATTAATGGCTGAAGGTAATTCTACAATCGAAAACCTACATCATATAGATAGAGGATACGAAAATTTTGAAAATAAGCTAAGATTATTAGGAGGCAAAATAGAGAGAAAAGAAGAACAAATCATTACTCCTGTTGAGCCAAAAGTAAACCTAACGGAGGGCTTATTATAATGGCACCTGCATATAAACGCTGGTATGATCATGATCCATTATTACTAGAAGTAATTGAGCTTTTAAAAAATTATCAAACAGAATTAAGAGCTCAAGCAGAGATTTTCTTACAAAAAATTGAAGAAAAAGTTTCTAAAGAAACTATCGACAAATTCTATGCAATGGTCAAACCCGTTAATGCAAATAACCGTTGGTACGATAAAGATCCAGTAATTTCAAAGACAGTTGAAATTTTAAGAATAGTACCTCCGGAAGCTCAAAAAATTTGTGCCCAAAATTTTATTAGAACTCTTAAAGAAATGGGCATTGAATATGAAAGTCCGAATAAAACAGATGTTAAATAAAAAATAAAAAAGCCCTGAATTCTCAGAGCTTTTTTATTTTATGATAAAATTAAACTATGTTTAAAATTAATGTGCCTGAAAATAATGAAAATTATGCTTTGTTTGAAAGATATCTAACAAAGTCTTTTTCGTTTGCAATAACTGGGTTGACTACAATTTTAAGACTTTTTTTAATTACTAAAATAAAAAAAATTACAGATAAAAAAATTCTTTTTATCACATCTACAGAACAAAGTGCACTTAAATATCAAAACGATTTACTCAAAGCATTTAATACAAAAACCGAGCTGATACCGTTTCAAAACATATCAATGTACGAAAGTATATCCCCAAATCGTTACGATTATGCAGAACAAGTAAGAATTTTAACAGAAAAACCTGATATTGTAATTTGCCCTGTAAAAACACTATTAGAAAAATTTCCAACAGAAAATTTCTATAAAGAAAACTCTATTACACTAAAAATCGGTGATGAAATTGATGTCAAAGAGATTTCTCAAAAATTTATAGACTTAGGATACAAACGATCTACAATGGTATCTGATATTGGAGAATTTAGTATTCGTGGCGATATTATTGATTTTTATTCTCTTGATAAACACCCTACAAGAATTGAACTTTGGGGAGATGAAATTGTTGATATCAGATACTTCAACAACGAAACTCAAAAATCAATAGAAAAACTATCATCTGCAAATATTATGCCGATGTATAAATTCACAATAAAAAATGGCATTCCAGATGAAATAAAACCCGAAGATGAAGACGGATACTTTGAAGGAATAGAAATTTATCAAAACTATTTTAATCAGAATCTTGTAAGCATTTTGGACTATTTCAAAGATTACATAATTGTATTTGATGAAATATCAGAAATATATTCAAAATACGAATTTACAGATAAAAATTATGAAGAACAACTTGAAGAAAATCTCAAATTAGGTCTAAACATAGATTTAAAAGGCAGAAATCATATTCCTTTTGAAGATTTTATACAAAAAACCGCCGGATTTGTAAAAATTGGTCTAAATAATTTCCTTGATAGTGAAACCGATGAAATTGTAGAGTTTAATACACAAACAGTACAAAATTTCGGTGCAAAACTTGATGATATTGCAAATTATATTAATTCAAAACAAGATTATGACATAATCATAGCAACAGATTACCCTGAAAGAGTTAAAGAAATTCTTTCAGAAAAAAATATTTTTGACGTTGAATATAATGAAAGCATTTCCTCTCACGGTTCAGTACTAGAAGATTTTAAAACAGTAATAATTACAGATAGAGAGCTATTCAACAAACGCACAAAAGAAATTACCTCAACAAAACGTTCATATTACAAAGAAAAGCCTGAATACATTGAAAATATCAACGATATAAAAGAAGGTGAATATGTAGTCCACAGTATCCACGGGGTAGGAATATACAAAGGTTTATCACAACAAGAAATTGACGGTCAGTTAAAAGATTATCTGACCATTGAATACGCAAATAAAGACAGACTTCATATCCCAGCAGAACAAATTAACCTGCTTGTAAGATACAGAGGTTCAGGTGCGCTAAAACCTAAACTTTCAAGAATGGGCGGTAAAGATTGGGAAAACACCAAAACTCGTGTAAAAAAAGAAGTTGAACAAGTAGCATATGACCTTCTAAGACTTTATGCAAAACGAAAAATGCAAAAGGGAATTCAATTCTTGCCTGATACAACATGGCAGGTTGAAATGGAAGAAGCATTTGAATATACAGAAACTCCTGATCAAATGAAAGCCATAAATGATGTAAAAGCAGATATGGAAAGCGAACAGCCAATGGATAGGTTGATTTGCGGAGATGTAGGATTTGGCAAAACAGAAGTTGCAATGCGCGGAATATTTAAAGCCGTCACATCAGGCAAACAAGTAGCAGTAGTAGTTCCGACAACAATTCTTGCATTCCAGCATTTCCAAACAATTTCAGAAAGATTTAAACCTTTTGGCGTAAATGTAGAATTATTATCACGTTTCCGATCTCAAAAAGAGCAAAAAGAAACCGTAAAACATCTCGCAACAGGTGAATGTGATGTTGTAGTCGGCACACATAGATTACTACAAGAAGGTATAATTTTTAAAGATTTAGGTCTTTTAGTAATTGATGAAGAACATCGTTTTGGAGTAAGACACAAAGAAAAATTAAAACAATTACGAGAAAATATTGATATTATTACAATGTCAGCGACACCAATTCCAAGAACGCTCTATATGTCTTTATCAGGCATAAAAGATATGTCGATAATAAACACTCCTCCTAAAAATAGGCTTCCAATCAAAACCTATGTTGGAGAATGGAATGAAAATATGGTAAAAAATGCCATAATCCATGAACTAGATAGAGAAGGCCAAGTATTCTATCTTTATAACAGAGTAGAAACCATTGATGAATTTAGAATGCAATTACAAAAATTAGTTCCAAATGCAAGAATTGCAATCGGCCATGGTCAAATGGACGAGAAAACATTAGAAAAAGTAATTATTGATTTTGCCAACCACGAATATGATATTCTACTTGCAACTACAATTATTGAAAACGGTATAGATATTCCAAATGCCAACACAATGATAATACACAATGCAGACAAATTCGGGCTTGCTCAACTATATCAACTAAGAGGACGAGTAGGACGTTCCCAACGCCAAGCATACTGTTATTGTTTCTATACAAAATCAAAAGAAATTACTCAGGATGCCGTCCAAAGATTAAAAGCAATAAAAGAATTTACAACTCTTGGCAGTGGTTACCAAATAGCAATGCGAGATGTTGAAATCCGTGGTGTTGGTAATATTTTAGGAACAAAACAACACGGACATATGGTAAATGTTGGGTTTGATACATACTGCCAGCTTTTGGAAGAAACTGTTCAAGAATTACAAGGTCAAATTGTTGATAAATCAAATCCAACTATAGTTGATATAAATGTAACTGCATTTATTCCTGATGAATGGGTAGGATCAGCAGAACAAAAAATGATTGAATATAAACGTCTGGCGGATGTTAAATCTGATATTGAACTCGATTATATTACAGAAGAGTGGAAAGACAGATTTGCAAAACCGCCTGAAAGTGTTGAAAACTTAATAAAACTAATTAAAATAAGACTTGCTGCAACAGATGTAAAAATTTCATTAATAAGAGAAACAGAAGATAACATAAGAATTTATACCCCATACAGCCAAGCTGAATGGAAAATTATTCAAAGATCATTACCTTCAGAAATTCTAAAAAGAATAAAATTTACAATTGCTCCAAAATCTTGCACTGAAGGAAATTCTATATTATTATTAAACAACTCGTACATGAATTTTAATGAAGTATTTAACATTTTAACAGATTTGTTTTATTATATACATAAAACAAGTAATGAATTTAAATATTAAGAGAGATAATCTATTAACACATAACAAAGGAGACATTATGAGAGGGAAAAAATTACTTGCAACACTAGCGCTATCAGCAGTATTGTTTGCAGGCTGCGGTCTAAAATCAGGAGAAGTTATCATTAAAGTTAATGATAAAACTATTACTCAAGGACAATTTGACCAAGAATTCGATAAACAAGCCGGCAGTGGTATAGCAAAAGCTTTAGGCATTGATGTTAAGGATGATAAAAACAGCTTTTTATATCTTTTAATCAAAGACAGAGTTATAAACGAATTAATCGTAAAAACTCTATTAGATGAAGAAATTGCTAAACGCGGAATTACAGTAACAAGCAAAGATGTAGATGATGCTGTTAAAGAAATTATTGATAAAGTAGGCTCAAAAGAACAACTTAATGCTTTATTAAAAGAACATGGAATGTCTAACGCAGAATTCAAAAAAGATTTAAAAGAAGAAGTTAAAATGAAACGTTTAGCTGAACAACTAGGCTCTGCAAAAGTTTCAGATGCTGAAGCTAAAAAATTCTATAACGATAATATCAATAAATTTAAACATCCTGATAAAGTAAGAGCTTCTCATATTTTAATTGCAGCAAACCCTGAAGAAATAGCAGCAAAAATAAAAGCTGATCCTAAAAATAAAGACTTAGATGATGCTGCAATAAAAGCTAAAGTACAAGAAGAACTTAACGCAAAAGAAGCAAAAGCTAACCAAATCCTAGCAGAAGCAAAAAAAGATTTAACACAATTTGCTAAAATTGCAAAAGAAAACTCTGAAGATACAGCAACTGCAGTAAAAGGTGGAGATTTAGGCTTCTTTGCAGAAAAAGAAATGGTTCCAGAATTTTCAAAAGCAGCATTCTCTATGAAACCTAATTCAATATCTGAAAAACCTGTAAAATCTCAATACGGATACCATATTATAATGGTTACAGACAGAGCTGCTGCAAGTCAAGATCCATTTGAAAAAGTTAAAGAAAATATCAAAGGATATCTAGCAAATCAAAAACAAATTGACATGATTGACCAATTAACAGAATCATTAAAGAAAAATGCTAAAATTGAATATGTAAATCCTTCATATGATCCTGCTAATGTTCAAAAAGGTGTTCAAGATTCAATTAAAAACAGCGGAGAAACTGCTAAAAAAGTAAAAGCTGAATCTGAAACTAAAAATAAGAACAAATAAAACAAGTTAAAAGAATGATAAAAAAGACCGATTAAAAAAATCGGTCTTTTTTATTAAAAATAAAGTAACTCATAAGCCGTGTTCTGTTTCTAAATAATCATCTGTCTGGTATTGAAATTACTTCCAATCTCTAGCGATATTTTTGAAGTAGGCGGACAGCCTTTATAACCTTCATTTTAATCTTGCATTCGGTTGGGGTTTACCTAGCCGATACTTCTCAGTATCGCTGGTGAAGCTCTTAACTCACCGTTGCACCATCACCTGTGATATAAAATCCATCGGCAGTCTTCATTTCTGTGGCACTTTCCACCGGCTCACGCCGTCCGGAGTTTCTCCGGCAACCTGTCCTTGAATGCACGGACTTTCCTCACTTAGAATATTTCTAAGCGCGATTATTCGATTACTTTATTATAAAGAATCTCGAATTGAAGTATTAATTGTTACATATTCAATAGCCTTAGCATCTTCATCTGCAACTTTCATTTTCCCAGTAGCCATAACCTCAATTACGTATTGGTCAAACTCATCAGCACTTGAAGCATTCTCTCTTGCGTTAGGACCATCGTCACCATTTACATCAATAAGAATTTCTCCAATTCCAGCATTTTGAGGACCTGAAACAACTCTCTTAGTCCAAGCACCTTCAGTTCCAGATAAATCCCATTTTACGCCATCTGTAGTATAAAATACAGCGCCATTACCTGATTTAACATTTAATTTACTTCTAAATAAACCTTCAAATTTGGTATTTCCATTAAATGTTTCGCCTTCATATGTTACTGAATCGTCAGCATCAAAACCCCAAGCACAGTAATAATTTTCAGAAGATTCCGCTCCGGTTTCACAAGCTTCACGCATATCAGGATATAACCTAGCATCATTTATCAAAGTAGCAATAATCTGTTCAGTAGTATAATATGTTTTCTTAATCATCATTTTATTTTTATTTGGTCTTGTTTTCATAATCGTAGGAGTAACTATCGCTACTAAAATACCGATTACAGCAAGAGCAATCATTAATTCAGTAAGAGTAAAACCTTTTAATCTTCTCATAAAAATCCTTCCTATATTACTATATTATTATAATAACATATATAACTGTTTTTTTCAACAAATAAATACCGCCAAAAACGTTATTACAACTAAGATTTGTCGGATTTGAATTTATTGTAAATTTTTATTAATTAACTAGCAAAATAATCTATTCAGACGAGTTAATAAATTATTCAATCTGTTAGGATAACATGAGAGATTGAATAAAAAAATAAACAGAGGGTTATAAAGTATGGTCGATAACAGATCAGCAGGATTCTTCGGAATCGGAGGCTCTTTTAATTTCAAAAGCGGAGATATTTCAGGAACAGCTGCTAAAACCCAAGATGATAAAATGGGACAAGGCGGAGAATACTTTGCTCAACAAAAAAGAGAAGACGATGAAGAAAACCAAGACAGTCAAAAATATACAGACAGAAGTGCTCAATTACGTGCCACTTTAAACTCTCTTGCAATGATGAACGTTGCTAACGTTATAAATTCACGCAAAAAAGCTCTTGAAGAACAAAAAGAAAGAGAAAGAAATTCTCAAAAACTTTCTAAAGAAGAAAATGCCGAATTAGAATTAGAAGAAGAGTTTTATAATATTGCTAATGAAATAAAAAAAGATAATGAAAAATCATAATCTGTAAGGATAATCTTTTTTAAATTCCCATCCGTCAATTTGTAAAAGTCTGCTGCAGTAAGCTGAACTAGTTTTGCAGGTGTTCAAAATAGTTGTTCTTGAACTCGTGTTATTTAAGCCATATGTGCAAAATACTTTATTTTCTTGACCGCACATGCTGATTTGCGATGTCTTATCAAAACAAAAAAGAAACCTGTATTGATCTCTACCTGATTCATTTGGCGGGATATTTCCATTTGTATCATATATAACATCAATGCAAGAACCATTAAATAAAGCTATTGAACTCCCATCTGCAAGTTGTATTGTTGTGTTTTCCCCTGTTTTTTCGTTGTTTTCATCAATCAAGTTTTTGCCATCTGTAATATCTGTATATTTAAAATATGGAGCAAGATATCGTGTAAAGAATTCTTTTGTTATTTTCCCGTTTGCTTCAAAATCATAATCTCCATCTTCATCATGTTGCGAATCACCACTTCTTACCCAATCTGATATTTGGCCGTTGTCTAATTCTGACATTATTATTGCCTGCTCCATCATTGAATAGAATTTCTTTAACCTTGATGAATATTCGTTTTTTCTGGAATTTGCAATCAAAGCAGGCATAGTCAATGCAGCTACTACACCAATAATTCCTAAAGTAATTAACACCTCAGCTAATGTAAAACCCTTGGAAGAAGCTGTTAAACTGCCCCCCCCCCGACATTCTTAAATCTCTTCATATTTCGCTCCTTTCTATTAAAAAAACAGTTTGCTATTTTTATTATAGCAAACCGTTTAACAATTTTCAAGTTGAATGAATTACGCAGCAACAGCTTCTTCGTTTTCTTTATCTTTTTTAATGAATAAAAATTCACCTTTATAAGATGGTGCTGAACCATTTTTATCTTTGCCTGCACCTAAACTTATAATACTATTGAATGCATGAGCTGTTTCTGTTTTTTGAGAATTTCCAACACCTTCATTCAAAGCTACTGTAATTTTGCCTTCAACATTCTTTTGAACATTTTGAGCTGCTTTAGTATTCAAATATTGAATAGATTGCATAACTTCTTGATTTAATTGAATTTGGAAACCTGAATTGTTCATCGCAACTTGACGAGCAACATTTGTGTCAACTTTTCCACTATACAAATCAATACCAATGTTATTTGTATTTTTGAATATGTTATTTAAAGAAGATGTATTTGTATTATATTGACTGTTTTTTTCAGCAGCACGTTTCAAAATTTCATTTGAAACTTGCTTCAATGTTGTTGTATCAATTCCTAATTTATATTGTGCATTAAAAAGACCAATTGACATATCCTTAAATCCCTTTTTTCTTGTTTCCTTAATAATGTATTCGGCTAAATTTAGCAATTTCTTTAAGGTTTTTGAGAAGTTTGTTACAATGCTTAACAATTAACTAAAAATAAGCAATTTTTTGCTAATTATATATTTTATATATATACAGGTATATAATCGAGAGAATTATTATGAGTATTGATAGCGCAATATACGCCCTAAGTAATTTTAATGCACTTGCAGGAAGTGCTTTAGGAGCAGTTGATGCTAAAAATCAAGGAGCATCAGCAGGCAATGCATTAATGGGGTTCGGATTTAATGTTATGAATGGAGCCTTGAGAAATGAGGCAGCAAGAGAAATTCAGCATCACACAGGTAGCTATTTAGGTTACGCAATAAATTCTGCAGCAGGATATGGAAACCCAGTAGCTAATGCAAGAGGCACAATGGGACTTATTGGTGCATCAATGTTGACATCACCTTTTGGAATTTTTGGCTGCGGATTTAATCCATATATGACATCAACAATATATGGCTGCGGACCTTTTGGAGGAGGCTTCTTTGGAGGCGGTTGCGGCTGCGGAACAGGATTTATGTTTGGAGGCCCGACATTTTTTGGAGTCAGAGGCTTCTGGTGTTAATCAGATTCCAACATGTTAATTTTATTCAAAACATCATCAAGAATATTCTTGGTGGTGTTTTTGTTTAGCAATATTTGTTGAACTGCTGAATTTACAATCGTATTCACTTCTTTTTGATCTTTTAAAGTCTTAAATGAAGGTTCTATTTTATAAAGTTGATTTGCACTAATTACACGAGCTTTTGCCATAAGATCATTTTTATCATATGTAGTATAAAAATCATCTTTTAAAGTTTCTTCATTGACAGCAAGTACATTTGTTAACTTTACAAGCTCTAATTGATTTTCATAATTTGTTAGAAATAAAGCAAATTTTAACGCTTCTTGTTTATGCTTTGCTCGAACAGGGATTACAAAATTCATTAAAGAAAAATCATTTTGACCTAATTTTCCAGTAATTTGAGGAGCTACATCTGTGTTTTTATAAGTAGATGGAGCATTTTCTTTAATCATATTCAAGAAATTTGCACCGGCTTGGAAAAATACAATCTGTTCTGCCATATATTTTTCTAACGCTTCACGATGAGTTTGTGTGACAGATTCTTTTGGGATCAAATCTTTTTCATATAAGTTTTTAAAATAATCAAAAACTTGAATTGATTGGTCAGAATTTATATTAAGAACTGTCACACCATATTTATTTAAAATTCTCAACATTGTATCATTTTCAGTAATATTAGGTAGCAAAACATATGCACCTGTTTTTTCTTTTATCAAAGGAGCAATTTCGCCTAAATCTTCAAATGTTTCTGGCATTTTAGCACCAGACTTTGAAAGAAGTTTTTTGTTATAAATAGTCACTGCAGAAGTCGCATACCAAGGAAGCGAATACAATTTTCCGTTATACTTTAATGAATTTATAATATGTTTATTAAATTGTCCAGTATACTGCTCATCAATTTCATATAATGCACCTCTTTGAGCCAAAAGGGCTGAAAAATCAGGGTTTAAATTAATTAAATCAGGCGGATTAGCACTCAGGACTGATGCTAAAGTTCTTTTTTCTCCTTCAGAGAATGGAACATCTACCCATTTAATTTTTATTTCTGGATTTTGTTCCTCAAACTCTTTTATAACCTTGTTCATATAAGGTGAAAAATCACTCATTTGCAAAGTCCAAAAAATGATTTCATTGCTATTATCTTGATTCTTTCCATAAGGAATTGTAATTGCGACTAATAAAATTACAACTAATATTAAAAGAAATTTTTTCATTAAACACCCTTTTCAAATTTTCTCTATAATCATAAGAAGCATCTTTCAATGTAAGTTCTTATTTTATGCTACAATTATACTATGAATAATCTATTTACGGAATTAGAAAATCAAAATAAGCAAATACCGCTTGCAGAAATTCTTCGCCCTAAGACTCTTGAAGACTTTTTAGGTCAAAGTAATGTTGTATCACCTAATAGTCCTATTTTAAACCTTTTAAAAACAAACAGATTATTCTCTTTAATATTTTGGGGAACACCAGGATGTGGGAAAACAACACTTGCAAGACTAATTGCTACCAAAACAAATGCAAATTTTATTGAAATTTCAGCTGTTACATCTGGCGTAAAAGATATTAAAGATGCTGTTGAAAGTGCCAAAGAAGCACTAAGATGCGGGCATAAAACAATTCTGTTTATAGACGAAATCCACAGATATTCAAAAACTCAACAAGATGCCCTATTACCACATTTGGAAAACGGAACATTATTTTTAATTGGATCAACTACTGAAAACCCATCTTTTCAAGTAGTACCTGCACTTTTATCAAGAGTTCAGGTCGTAAGATTAAATTCAATAGATGACACAAGTATGGACAAAATTATAAAAAAAGGTTTTGCATACTTGGCAAAAAATTATCTGCCTATGGATTGTGAAAGCGGTGCAATAGATTTTATAATAAACCTTGCTCGAGGAGATGCGAGATACGCACTTAATGTTGTTGAAAACGCATACTTTGCAAGTGATTTAAAAGATAACAGACGAAATTTAACAGTAAAAATTATTGAAGAAATTTGCCAAAAAAGAAACACAAGATATTCTCAACAAGAGCATTATGACTGTGCGTCAGCTTTTCAAAAAAGTCTTAGAGGAAGTGACCCAGATGCTGCGATTTATTATCTTGCAAAAATGATCGCAGCAGGTGAAGATCCGAGATTTATTGCGCGTAGATTAATCACATGTTCTGCAGAAGATGTCGGAAACGCTGACCCAAACGCATTAAATGTAGCAATTAATGCTTATAAAGCTGTTGAATTACTTGGACTTCCTGAAGGTCGAATTCCTCTTGCTCAAGCTGTAATTTACGTTGCTCGAGCTCCAAAATCAAATGAAACAGTAGTTGCAATAGATTCAGCTCTTCACGATATTGAAACAGGAAAAGACTTTCCACCCCCAATGCACCTTAGAGATGCTCATTACAAAGATGCAAAAAACTACGGATTCGGAATAGGTTACATATATTCACATGATGCACCAGATGTAAAACAACAATTTTTACCTGACGAACTTGTAG
>FR899629.1:312108-324585 GCA_000437435.1 Clostridium sp. CAG:768
GGTCTTTTTTATTGAGCTTCCTTTTCTTCCATCGGTATTGTTAATTTTTGTCCGATTGAAAGCTTATTTGGATTTGTCATATTATTTGTTTTCAATACAAGCGATTCTTTTTCTTTGCTATAAGATCCATAAAATCTTATCAAAATACTTTCCATTGTATCACCGCTTTGCACTGTATAAACTTCATTTGTAGCTGTCGGTTCTTCTTTTTCAGTAGAAGATGGAATAAAGTTTAAGCTTAATTTTTCTTTTTTAGCAGGAGCCGGAGTCGATGTTAAATTTTCTTGAATTGAACGTATTCCGTTAGCTGAAAAACTAATCATTACCATCAAAATTAACATTACAACAGCACCAACAATAAACCCTGCAACGAGATATATACTTGGTGATTTATCATTTTTTTGGTTTACTTTAAAATTTTGCCATAATACATCTAATTCTCGTTCTTTATTTGGTCTTACATAAATTCCAGGAGAATTATCATATGGATCATTTTTATATTGAGCTAATGCTTGAAGCACAGCCATTTTTTCTTTTGATAAATTTGATCTTCTGATAGTTGAACTTTTCATTTTTCCATACCCTAATAATAAATTATTCTTAATAAATGAAATATATCATAAGGTAATTTTTAATTCAAGTAGTTATAAAATCGTTACATTTCAAGGATTTCCAAGATAGACTTAACTTATTTTAACATGCTTCTTGATTTTTCTCATTTTTAATATATTATTAAAATACACAAACTAGCTAGAAAAGGAAATTAAAACTATGTCAAAAAAATGTGATGTATGCGGCAAAGCACCGATTAAAGCAGCGAAATTAACATTCTCGCATAAACAAATTGTTCACACACAAGAACCTAACTTACAATCAGTAAAAGTTAATGTAAACGGAACAGTTAAGAGAATTAAAGTTTGCACTTCTTGCTTAAGAGCAGGTAAAGTACAAAAAGCTGTATAAGAAAATATGCTTAAATAAAAAAAAGAGAACCAAAAGAAGGTTCTCTTTTTTTGTGTTACATAACTGCTTTTTTAAACTTTTTATATTCAAATACAAATTGTAATTTGATATTATTTACACCTTTTTTAATCCCTGAAAATTTGGCATAAGGAACGCTTTTTTCAGCAGCACTGATAATTGATCGATCAGTAGCCTCATCTCCTGATGATTTTGCTATGTCATATTTTTGCAAACTACCATCTTCCCCAATAGTCAAAATTACAATAGTCTGAGTATTTTGTCCTGATTTTGGAGGCTGCCAATTTTCATTTAATTTAATACTTACTTCTGCTACATAATCCTTTAAACTTGCAGCTTGAGATGACACTTGAGTTTCTTGTTGCTTAATTTTTGTAGAATCAACTTTTTCAACTTTAATTTCTTGATTTAATTTTTCCTTTTCATTATCAATATTTTTATCACTCACTCCTCTAATATCAGGTTTTGAAAATGTTTCAGAGTCTTTATTTTGCTCTTTCACATCTTCACTGTTATCAGGAGGAGTAAATGCATCTTTGGTTTCATTAATAGGGTTTATATCAACATTTTCGTTTTTGGGCATATATAATTTTGAAACATAATTATGAGCTAAACTCAAAAAAGAATCATTGCTTAAAGGCTTCATATAAACATGCACATTGGCAAAAACAGCCTTAGGATGATAATTATCTTCATCAAAAATTTCAGATTTAATTATACCCATGTAATTTGTCTGAATATTAGATTTCAGATATACAACTTTTTCATAACTTTTTCCAGATTGATATTTTACTGAATATAGATATTCATTTGGACTAATGTTTTTAATTGAATCAGCATCAACATAAAGATAAAAATTAGAAACATTTGTATCTACAGGGACCCAATCCATAGCATTAACAATAGAACCAGACATTAAAAAAAACATTAATAATAATAGATTCTTTTTCATAACTTAAATTCCTTTTCTAATATTAATTAAATAAAAAATAAAAACATAAAACAAGAATTAAATGAAAGATTTACTCCAAATTAATGAAAAAAAATTTATTAAGTGATGTTACAAGATTGCAAAATCTATTTGTTTTTTTTCTATATATAAAATACAATATAATTGGAGAAATTTAGAGGGATAGAAGATGATATTAGAACAAGAATTGAAGGGGAAGACTTTATCTCCTCAAGAAGTGAGAAGTATTTTAAAAACAGATAATAAAGAAATTGTTGAATTATGCAAACGAGCTTCTATATTACCTAGAAAAAACAGCAAAGGACAAACTTATTTTTCTTATGAAGAAGTTAAAAATTTAAGAAAAGTTCAAGCTATGAAAGGAGCTTCTTTACCTCCTGCAAAAACTGATGCTAAGCAACCATCAGCTATTCTTAATATTTTAAATTCTTTAAAAGAAATGGAAAATAAGTTAAGCAACAGAATTGCTAAAGTTATTGATGAAAAACTTGAAGGCATGGATGAAGTAGTTGTAGAACTTATTCGTTGCAAAACAGATAATGAAACATTAAGACAAAAAATTATTGATCTTAATAAAGAAATTTACCAATTAAAAAATGACTTACACTCATACAAACCAGTAGGTCTAGGATTTTATAAAAAGAAAGAAAAACACGTTTGGGAATAACAAGATAATACTTGCCCGCCAATAATTAAAGGAATCAAAAAATGGCAGTAAAAGAAAAAGAAAATGATACAACATCAAATTTAGATGAAAGAAGTAAAGCTTTAAAACTCGCAATAGAAAAAATCGAAAAAGATTTTGGAAAAGGTTCAATAATGAAACTTGGCGATAAGGCTACTGTAAATGTAGATGCTATCCCGACAGGAGCCCTTTCTCTTGATGTTGCCTTAGGTATAGGCGGAATTCCTAGAGGACGTATTATTGAAATATATGGTCCTGAAAGTTCGGGGAAAACAACTCTTGCTCAACATATCGTTGCTGAATGTCAAAAAAGAGGTGGAATTGCAGCTTTCGTGGATGCAGAACATGCTCTTGACCCTGAATATGCAAGAAATCTTGGTGTACAAGTAGATGATTTATTAATATCACAACCTGATACTGGAGAACAAGCTCTTGATATTACAGAAGAACTTGTACGTTCAGGAGCTGTAGATGTAGTAGTTGTTGACTCTGTAGCAGCACTTGTTCCAAAAGCTGAAATTGAAGGATCTATGGAAGATCAACAAATGGGACTTCAAGCTCGTTTAATGAGTAAAGCTCTAAGAAAATTGACAGGTATTATCGGAAAAACAAATACTACAGTAATTTTCATTAACCAATTAAGAATGAAAATTGGTGTAATGTATGGCAATCCAGAAACAACAACAGGTGGTAATGCTTTAAAATATTATGCTTCAGTACGTATGGAAATTAAACGTACAGAAGGAGTTAAAGGTGAAGATGGTGATGTCGGAAACCACGTACGCGTGAGAGTTCTAAAAAACAAAGTAGCTCCCCCATTCAGAACAGCTGAATTTGATATTATTTTTGGTAAAGGGATTTGCAAAATTGGAAATATTCTAGATGTTGCGGTAAATCTTGATATCGTAAAAAAAGCAGGTTCTTGGTTTAGCTTCAATGAAGAAAAATTAGGACAAGGTAGAGATAAAGCACGCGACTTTTTAGCGGAAAATCCAGATATTTTAAATACAATAGAAACATTAGTAAGAGAAAAATTAGCTGCATCATAATGCGATATTAACAAATGTAAAGCAGCTAAAACACAGATATAACACTAATTTAGTCAAAAAGCATGTTTTTGTTATTATTTCATTAGCAACTAAAAACATGTTTTTCTTTTATATACATACAATATAATGTGTAGAAATTGGAGGTAAATACTCAAATGGAAGTCAAAGCAATTAATAATAGTTTAAATGTCTTAAATTTTGAAGGAAAAAATAAAAGACACAATAACAAACAAACAACAAATCATTATTCAGAACCACAAAGACATATTTCAAAAGATTCAAGTAAAGCAATGCGAAATATGATGATTGGTATAATGGCTTTAGGCGCAACTACAAATACCATGACAAGTTGTGCTCCTGATGATGTAATAGCAGAAGCAAGTTCATCATCCTCTTCTTCATCTTCTGCAAACGCAACGATTATAGGCGGAGGATGTCATCACCACGATACAATTACAATTATCAAACCAGACACAATTCATGATACAGATACAATAATCCATACAGAAATTGTTCCAGTATACGTAAAAGATTACCCATTCCACATTGGGGATTCATTAATTGCTCAAGGTCAAAATATCGGAATTCCAATTGATGGTCCTGTACCAGATGGTTCAGGTTTAGATAGCGTTGTATACGTTGGTTCAAAAGCACACAATAGATATGACAATAAATTTTATGAATCAATGGTAGATAGTATTGGAACAAATAAAAGAGAATTAGCAGTTGTAACAAAAGTTTTAGATTTATATGATTCAAAAAATCCAAAAACAACATATTTAAAATCAGTAGTCGCAGATGTTCCTGGAAAAGGCATAAAAATCACAAGATATGTTGCAAATACAGATAAAAAACCTGAAGATGATGAACAATACTTATGGAATTATGCAGGTTATGAAGTTAGAACAAACGGCAGAGATAGAAAACAAAATATTCGTTCAATTTTTGACAATAATAATAATTTAATATACCGTGGCAATTACGAAAAAGGAACAAGTGCAGGTTCATTCTTATATGGAGCATTAATCCTTGATGAAGAAACAGGGGAACCAATTTACGATGAAAATGGAAATCCAGAATTTGCACAATATGATTTCGATCAAGCAGTAGTATATTCTGACTATGCAAAAAGAAGTGATGATTACAAACATCCAGGCTGGAAATACGAAGAATAATTACCTAAAAACTTTTTCTACACAATAAAGTAAACACCCTCTTGAATAACGAGGGTGTTTACGCTATATAATAATGATTATGAAAACATTAGCACAATTTATTCAACACAAAAGAGATGAAATAGGTCTTTCGCCAAAAGGATTAGCAAAAGAATGTAATCTTCCGCTAAATTATATAGAAGATATTGAAGCAGGGAAAGAACTTTTTCTACCTGTAACTGTAAGACAAAACTTAGCAAAAGTATTGAAATGTTTACCAGAAGAAATAAAATCTTTAGAAAAAGATTTTACAAGTTACACAGTATCACAAGAAATAATCGATAGCTTAAAAGAACTAATTTTAAATGGGGCCGGAGGCTTAAAATGTCCAAAATGCGGAGCACCATTAGTTACAAGAATTGCAAAATTATATGATTTAGAAGACAATTTAATGCTTCACCCAAAAGCTCATTGTTCAAAATGTTCATTCCACATAACAGAATAATTGCTTGAAATAAATATAAAATTGTTTATAATATAAAATAGCACATTTAAAACTAAATATGGGGACGTTTTGGATTTGACAGGATGTTCGGTTGAGATGAATTGCGAGTCCGAGCGCTGTTCTCGGTTATCAACGAGCACACTAAATTAAATGCTAACAATGAAAACAACGTAATCAAAGGCGTATTTGGCGCTGAAAGATATGCATTAGCTGCATAGTCTAGATTACTATAGCTACTCATATTACCCAGCTTGCCGGTGATATGGGTCCATCATGCAAGCGGCAGTGCATCGATGACGGTAGATGCATCAAGATAACCGTTAAAGGTTAGTGTTTCCGCAAAAAACACTTTGGATTATAACAAAGGTTATGATATTCCCTGCATAATCCGAGAGAATTAATATCTACACTCGTAGAAGTTTGTCAAGATCCATTTTGGACAGGGGTTCGACTCCCCTCGTCTCCAGTTTATGTAACTTTATAGCATACTCAAAGGCTAAAACAAGCGGAAAATCTATCGTTTCACCGTCAAAAATGGGGTTCGATATTAACAAATTCATCAATTTTCTTTTTTCTTCTGATGATTGGTTCAAATATAGTTGTGGTGCGTCTTTACAGAGGTTCAACAATAGTTCAACATTTCCCACAAACTCATTACCCGCTTTTGCAATTTTTTCATATTTAACCAGTGCAACATCAAGTTCATGTTGCCATTCGTCACGTTTAGATATATATGTTTCGGTGTCAATAATACCGTCGCATTTATCCGTGTACAATTGCGAAAGTCGTCTTTGTAATAGTTTAATTTTTTTGTTTAATTCGTCAGCACTTACACATGCAAATTCACTTTCCATGTTTATAAGTTCTTTTGCTATGCTTATAATTCCGGAAATACATTCTTCACTAAAATATAAATTATTTAAAACGTGTTCTTGAAAAGCGTTTTCAAATTCATCTTGTCTTAATGTGGTGTTTTTGCAACTATGACAACGATAATAAATATAATTACCTTTTTTGTGTCTTCCGTGTTGCAATTCTGCAATTAAAGGTCTTCCGCAATGCTTACATTTAATAAATCCGGAATACGCAAAATTGTGTTTTTTACGTGCGGTTTTGTATTTGCCTTTTATTTTTTCTTGCACGTGCATAAATAATTCCGGTGAAATAATCGCGTCGTGCTTTGCATTGTAATATTTTACACCTTTATAAATAAAAATACCGGTGTAAAATTCATTATGCAATATGTTTTCAATGGTTTTCATCGTGCAATTACGGTTTTTAGGTCTAAAACCACAGGCATGCATATATTCCGCAAGGGATTTATAAGTGTAGTTTCCCATTAGGTAACTTTCAAATATTTGTTTTATAAAGGGCGCAACGGTCGGGTCAATAATAAGTTCTTTTTTGCCGTTGGCATTTTGTTTGTTTATATATCCCATTGGCGGGCTTGACGGGTAATAACCTTGTGCGCATTTTTCGTTTAAACCTTTTCGGATTTCTTCCGACAAGTTATCAATATAATTTTTAGCCATTAGAACACGGATTCCGTGCATGAACTTGTCTTGACTTTTTGATTCAGCAGACAATATATTGCCCTCTTTGCAAAAATGTATTGCAAGCCCGTTTAAATCGTCTAATGTCACATAGTCTTTTAAATTTCTATATAACCGGTCAGTCTTTTCAACAAGTATAATTCGGACAGTTGAATTTTTTTTCAAATACTTCACCATATTGTTGAATTGAGTTCGACCGGCTTTTTTTGCGGTTTCGGATTCAACAAATTCTTCAACTATTGAAATATTATTCTTTTTGGCGTATTCGTGCAAAAGTTTGATTTGCGCAGGGATTGAAAAACCCTCTTTTTCTTGACGGTCTGATGATACCCTTGCATATAATACAGCCTTTTTAGTCGTCATTTTCCGTTGATTCCCCGCAATATTCAAAAGGTATATTAAAAGCCTTTGTGTAATTTTCTAATGCTTTTAACAACAAATCCGTTTCACCTAAACAAAACATATATTCTGAATGCGTTGTCATTCTTATTGCAAAATATACAAAACCCTTGAATGTCCATGTGCGGATATTATAAACATCTTTCATATTATCCGAAATTGTTTCATTGTCTTGTGAAATAGTGAAACATTGATTTTTAAAACTTAATTGACACTTACTTTTTTTAATATTTGTAATTTCATTATGGTTTATGTAGCCTTTTATAAAATCCAGTTTGAAGCCGAATTGTGCATTTTTGCGGTCAAATAAATTATTGAATAAACGTTTAAACATATATACTTCCTTTTATATGTGCGCTAACATTTCAAGTTCATTAACGTTTTTGTAGCGGTCAAAATCGTTATTTTTAATATGGTTTAATTCGTGTTTGAATGCTTTTTGCAGGCAGGCATGCGACATTCTTGAATTTAAAATTATTGTGTAGTAATCATCACCGGAATGATACATTGTAAAAGCATTGATTTTTTCCGGCAAATTTTTGTAAACAACCATGTAATTATCCATTAGACGTTCCCTTTATCGAATTTGCAACAGTTATAATGGCGCGCACTTGTTCCGGCGTCATGTCACGCATTGCGTCAAATAATATTCTATAATCGGGATTGTCATGTAATTCTTGCGCTAATTCCGCAGTTTTTCGGTCAATATAATATGGCGACGTTGGTTCGGATTCCCATTCATAGAAATCATCAAGGCTACAATTAAGAGCGTCCGCAATTTTGCGCAAATACGATAATGTCGGGTTTTTATTAAATCCACCGAATAATTTTGTTATTGTACTTTCACTGATTCCGGTTAATTCGGCTAATTTCTTATAAGTATAGCCGTTTGATTTTCGGATTTCTTGCATTTTTTCAATACTAAATTTAGGCATTTGTTACATTCCTTTATATTCTACATATTGACACAAATACTTAAATAATGCCACAAAATGAAAGTTTTTGTTTCATTTGTGAATAAATTATTCTAATTATTGAAGAAAAATTGTTGACATATTCTTTTTATTGAAGTATATTTGATTTTGTTAATATTCATTATGCGGAATATTTGAGAGAAGAATTATTGAATATAAGGAAAGTGAGATGTACAGAAATATTATTGCAGAAATGGCAAGAAACGGCATGACACGTGCTTTTGTCGCAAAAAAATTAAAAATTTCGGTAGCGACATTAAGAAAAAAAATTGCCGGTGAAAGCGATTTTAAAAATAGTGAAGTTGAAATTTTACTTTCATTATTTGGAAACAATGCAACTTTTGAATATCTGTTTGAGGTAAAGCCGGCATGAAAAAGAAGTTGAAAGTCATTGTTTCGATTGACAGAACACCAATGACGGAAGAAGAAAAGAAAATTCGCATTGCGCAATTCTTTATACTTCTGCGCAAGTGGAAATATAGTCAAGCAGTATGACGGAAAGAAAGAGAGGTTAAACAAAGTGAACAAAAAAACAAAACAGTTATTACAAATTACTAAAAACGCATATTCGCAGGCGTTAGAGGTTTTAGGATTTGTTAAACAAAAAGAACAAATGAGCGACCAAAAATTAAATACAGAATTAGAACGTCGCATTCGACAAATCCGTGAAGTAAACAGTCAAAAAATCATTATGAACGTGTATGTTCCGCAAATAATCAAGGAAACGTTAGAAAAAGACAATTACTTGATTTCGCAGGCTCAAGCGTTGCCAATTGCGGTTGCAAAGTTCAATCAAGAATTACAAGCCGGAAGAATTGATTCTTTATTCAATTTTGTTGTTCCGGAAGATGAAAGCGTAAAGGGGGAATAATGGGAAAAAACAAAACAAATCAAGTAGTTTTATTAGGACGTGTTGGTTGGAAAGATTTTAAATATACCGAAAACGGAACAGCGATTGCAACAATCAATCTTGGTGTGAAACGCGGTCAAGATAAATGGAACAATTTTTTTATTAAGTTTTTCAATACAAAAATGAAAAGTATTGCGGAAGAAGTCGCGGAACTTGTTTCAGAGGGTGACTATATACAAGTAACCGGACGACTTATTGAAACAAAATTCATTCCAAAAGGTTGGGAAAATCAACTTGACGAAAACGGCAATCAAAAAACCGTTTCAAAAATTGAGATAGTCGCGCAATCATACCGCAAAGTCTATTACAACGAAGAAACGGAAGAATTTGACTATATAGGCGGTGACTATGGTCAAGATTGTTAAAGTAGTAAACGGACAAGAACGTGTTTATGAAGTCGGAAGAAATTATGTTATAGGCGAAAGGATAAAAGGCGACAAAGGCGGTTATAAATTGCTACATCACACCGACGGTTTCACCTCGACAATATACTTTCAATCAAATAATTTCTTCCACGATAAAACACCAAAAAACATTGGTTGTCTATTGTATGACTTCACAAACGATATTGTAACTTATAGAAAATATGGTTTCAAGACTTCCGAACATGAATTTCACAAAACCGATTCAATCGGCTTGAACTGGGATATTGTTTCAAATTTATGTCCGAAAGACCTTATTTCGGTTGTTGAAGTTCAAGGCAATAAAAAAATTGTGCGTTCAATATCTGTTTCAAAGGCATTAAAATTTCAAGATTTCAAATATTTCAAACAT
This sequence comes from Clostridium sp. CAG:768, assembly GCA_000437435.1. Lineage (GTDB taxonomy): Bacteria > Cyanobacteriota > Vampirovibrionia > Gastranaerophilales > Gastranaerophilaceae > Stercorousia. Next base: position 322,063 of record FR899629.1, read on the forward strand.
CTTGGTTATGAAAAGCAAGTTTTCATTCCGGCATGTGAATTTAAAACAAAAGAATACGAAATCAAGAAAAAGCGCAAGAGGGGGTTAAGTAGTGGAAAGACTAACAAACAGAGAACAACAAGTCTTTAACGCTATTTTAGCCGGAAAAAGGACTTGCGAAATACGAAAAGAAATGAATATTGCGACAAGCACAATTCGCACTTATTACAAACACATCTATTCAAAATTGTTTGTAAATTCAAAAAAAGAACTAATTTTAAAATACAAGCAGTAAAGGAAGTAAAAATGAAAAATAGTAATAAAGCAAAAAGAGAAATCCGAATTGAAATAAACAAATCAGTTTTAAAAAAAATAATTAAATCACATAAAAATTTCGCTAGTAAATATGAAATAAGTTCTATTTTAGCAAATTTTCATTTTGAACTAGCAAATAATCATTTGGAAATCGCGTCAACAGACGGGAATCGTTTATTGATTAGTACAATTGAAGTGAACAATCCGAACAATGATTTTTGTTCGTTTAATGTTAATGGCGGGCTTTTGTCAAAATTGGTTATATTCAAAGGTAGTGTCATTGACTGGCTTGAAGTCGTCATTTTAAAAGATTCTATTCAATTTAATGACAATGAATTTGGAATCCGGCAGGAATTTAAACTTGTTGAAGCACAGTTTCCAAAATATAAACAACTCATTCCGGATTATGGCAATGAAAATTTTGCAATCGGTTTAAATTCGCAATTCTTCAAGGATTTATCATCATTAGAGCCGAACGAAAGAACAAATATAATTATTTTCAATTTCAACAAAGAAAATAATTTAAAACCGGTTCTTGTCGATACAGGTTCACCGGAATTAAAACAAAAAGCACTTTTAATGCCGGTGCAAATTAGATAAGAGGTGACCGGCATGGAAATAATCAAAAAGACAGTTCAACAATATACTTTTAAAAGTGATAATATTGACCCCGTTCATGTTTGGATTGATGAATGGGTAAAAGATGAAAACAATAAAAAACGTTTTCAAGGGCGCATTGTTATTGTTTGTTATGGCGTCGCACTGAATTATTATTTTGATTCAATGGGGTGCGAAATGAAAGAATTTATTCTTCAATGCAACACTGGATATTTATATGACAAATTTGAAATCAATATTAGGGAAACAATGCGCCCTCGTGCTTACAATTTAAGTCTTGATGAAAACGAAAATGTCATTTCAGAGGAAAACGCAGAAGTTTCAATTGAAATTCCGGACTTTCAAAAAGACTATATCAAACGAATTATTGAAACAATAAAATGTGGTTTCCGTGAAATTTTAACAAAAGGCGGTTCAAATGAATAGTACAGAATTTAAAAAATATAATTTTATGCAGGAACGAAGCGACTATTTGACCCCACCGGAAATGATTCAAGAAATATTTCAAGAACTCAATCTTTTGGGGATTTACTCCGGTGACAAATTTGACCTTGACACTTGTTGCAGTCAAAAAAATATACCGGCATGTAATCACTATATTGAGGGTGAAAATGACGGTTTGTCACTTGACTGGCATAATCTCAATTATTGCAATCCGCCATATAAAACGTGTGATAAATGGGTTAAAAAAGCGTTTGCAGAGTTCCAAAATGGGAAAATATCCGTTCTTTTAATTCCGGCACGTACTGAAACGAAATATTGGCAGGAATATATTTTGAAAAACGGTTTTGCAATACGTGAAAACGTGTATGTGCGATTTTTGCGCAAGGGTTTATGTTTCTTGAATCCGGAAACAAACGAGAAAATGGGCGTTTTTAAAAACGCCCTTGCAATAGTAATTTTTGACGGTAGTAAAAATAAAGAGGTGTAAAATGGGTTATAGAAATTATTTAGCAATCATAAAAAAAGAAGAATTAAAAAAAATTGATTCAAACTTTATTGAAAGTCAAAAAGATGAAGACGGGCATGTTATAATATGTAATTTACTTAAAAAAGCAGGCATGCAGGATATATACGAACTTGGAAAACATTCCAAAGAGGGTGCATTATTAGAAAACATAAAAACAGATATTCCCGAAGACTTGCAAGAAAATTATAAAATTATAAAAGAATATGCAAATAAAAATGAATACGGGTTTAATATTCTAACAAAAAAAGAATTGATATATTGCATTGAATCGTTTAAACAACGTGTAATTAAATTATTAAAAAATTATCTTGCTGAAAAATCGGATTGTGAATTTGATACAAGAACACGTGAAGAACGTTTGATTTCTTATGTAAATGATAAACTTACATGGTCAGAGTATTACACAAATATAAATGAAAAAGATAAATTTCATGTTCAAAGTACGTGGTTTTATGAATATGGAATTTTTGATTTGATTCATTCTTTAAAAATTATTGACTGGGATAATTATTGTTTAATAATTTACGGGTGGTAATATGCGCAGAAAAACGAATAAATATTTCACCGAATATGATTTAAAACGCTATCATCAAATAACAATATTTGAAGCAATTGAACAATTGGAAAAGTCGCGCGGGGGG
>FR899629.1:324616-375134 GCA_000437435.1 Clostridium sp. CAG:768
GGGGGGGGGTAGATGAAAAACACTCAAACAATGAATTTAGCGCAATATGCGTTGTATCAGGCAATAAAAGCGAAATTGCAAAATGATATTCAAGAAGTGTATTTTCAACATGCACGCAAAGCGGGTGTAAACACGCTTAAAAAAACGATAGAAAAATATTTGCAAGAATTAAAAAATCAAGACCTTTTACCCGAAACAATAAAGTTTGAAGTGTGCAAGACAAAACTTCCGCGTAAATTGAAAAAGAAATTTAAAAAACAAAACCGATATTGTTTCGACATTATAAAATTTGACAGCATAGAAAGTTTAAATATTGAAATGAGGTTATAGAATGTCCGAAGTTGAAAAAATGTATTACTCGTGTAAAAAAAACTTTTAAATTATTTGGGATTGCTTTTTTTTGAAATTGAGGATAATACCCGACGATTTGACGGCAAAGGCGAATTTATTCAAGAAACAATTCCGAACAAAGAATATTTTGAATCAGAATTTAGAATTAAAAAAGAAAAATAAAGAGGGGTGCAATAGTGATAAATGCAAAACAAGCGCGTGAGCAGGCGCAGGAAAACAAAATTAAATTATTAAGAACTGATATTGAAACGGCAATCAAAAAGGCTATTTCAAAAGGACGCACGAAAACAACAATTTCCGGTCAAATTCCGGCATGTATTGTTGAAGAATTACAAAATAACGGATTCCGTATCAATAACGGTTCAATAGAGTGGTAAATATTAAGAGAGGTTTAAAACAATGCGTAATAGAGTTATAAAAGCCGAATTCTGGTCTGATGAAATAATTGGCAGTTGTTCATGTGTCGCGCAATTGCTTTTCATTGGTTCGTGGAATTTTGCCGACGATTCGGGCGTATGTAGAGCGAATATTATATATTTGCGAAACAATATATTCCCGTACAGCTCATTAACAATCAAGCAAATTGAAGAAGCCTTGTTGCAATTAAAAACCAAAAAACTTATTGCACTTGGTGAATATAAGGGTGAAAAATATCTTTTGATTAAAAATTTTTTAAAACATCAAAAGATTGACAGACCGTCAAAATTTAGATACATAAATGCCAATTATGATGAAATTTTTAATCTTGTTGGCAATACTCGACGAGTAATCGACGAGCAATCGACACCAAAAGAAAAAGTAAAAGAAAACGGAAAAGAAAAAGAAAATGAAGAAATTCATGTTGAAGAAGAAAATTTGTCTTCAAGTGAACATAACTTTTATGGTGAATATTGCAATGTCGGTTTAACTCCGGAACAATACGGAAAACTTATTGCCCTTACTATAAGTGAAAAAGCAGTGAAAGAACTGATTGAAGACTTAGGAAAAGCAATCGAAATTGGAAAAGAAGAACGGTTTCGTGCTGATTTACCGAATTTACACTTTGAACGATTACGCGCATATTGGAATTATAGGCGCAAAAACCCGCAAAAATTCAGTAAAAAACAGGAAACAGCGGAAGAAGTTCCGGAACAACAAGACATTTGGTCTTTAAATGAAGCATACAATCAATTTGACAAGGCGGTGTAATATGACAGATGAAATAAAAAAATGTTCAATTTGTGGTAAACCATACAAAAAGCACGAAATTAAAATTGGCGGGAAAATATTCAATCCAATATATATCGCAACATGCGATTGTGAAGCACTAAGGCAACAGGAAGAAGAACGCCAAAGAGAAGAACAACGCCGGCGTGATAGAATTGAACAAAAAACAAACGAATTAAAACATCAATTAAACTGTCCTTTAATGACACCTTTATTTCAAGAAAAATCATTTGAAAAGATTTTGAGGTTGAAAAATGTAATTGGTTGGTCTTCTGATTATGAACAAAATTTTAATAAATGCCTTGAATATGCCCAAAAATATGAAACAAATTCCGGCGGTCTTTTTATGATTGGCGGTGTTGGAACAGGGAAAACAACACTTCAAGCGTGTGTAATTAAAGAATTAGAACGTAAAGGAAAGTTTTGTTTATTGATTCAGTTTTCAACTTTACTTGATTTAATGATACAGGCATGTAGTTTTGACGCGAAAGTTTCAATTTTTCAACTTTACAATACATTGAGTAAATTTGATTATGTTGTTCTTGACGATATAGGGCGCGAAAAATACACAGATAAAAGGCTTGAAATTGCTTTTCGTGTCATTGATTGTCTTATGAACAATAAAGTAACTGTTTCAATAACTACAAATCCGGAATGTTTTCAAAAATTGACGACAATTCCGGAATATAAAGCAATTGTTGACCGTTTGCGGGATTTATGCCCGTATGAACTAACATTCAAAAATAAATCATTTCGCGGTCAAAATGTAAAGATTTTTTAAGATGATTTTTTGATATTTTTTATATAGCAAATTCACTTTTTACGTGGGTTTGCTATTTCTATTAGAAAGATTTTTTAAAAATGGGGGATTGCAAACAAAAAGAATTTTTATATAATGATTGCGTGAGGTAAAAGTTAAGGACGAAATGTCAAACACTTTTTACCACGTCCGATTTTTCGGACTAGCGGAATTTTGAATAATAACCACAACTTAACAAAGTTGATTCAAAGAATCAGAAGTTGAAGCGGGGCGTCCGATACGGGAAAATCAAAATTTGTCACCGGCGTAGCATTGCCGGATTTTTTGTTTTGATAATACAATATTAAAGTCGTTAAGTGCAATATTACTTTCGGCGCATTATTCCACAAGGAAAAAGGCGGTCGAATGTTTAGAATTGAATGTTGCAACGGTTTAAGAAAATGTCGTGTTTATGCACTTGCAGAATCAAGACGTTATAAAAGCGCATATTTGAAAATTGCGCGTTGTTCAAAGTGTCGTCGTTTGGTTGCTATTATTGAAAAGATTGATTTCAATAATAAGAAAACAAAAATTTGTCGCTATGGCGTTGACGCATTGTTACTATATAATCGCAATTTGCATAATATCATTTATGAAGTTGTTCAAGTTTCTAAACAGTCGCCAAAGGTCGCATGGACATATTATAAAACGGTTAATTCCGAAACACTGGTTCGTCGATATATGGACGAATCCGGAAATGCCGGTGAAAAAATATTTTCACCTTGTAAGGTGATAAGCGCATGAACTTTACAATAACAAATCGTGCTTATGCTAGAACTGTTTTAAATACGCTATATAAACACATACAAGAAAATAAAAATTATAGATTAGAATTTGAAGAAGTTAAATCATTAAAAACACAAAAACAACTTGGTTTTATATTCGGCGGGGTTATAAAAGCATTAAGATTGTATTTTGACCGCTTAGGCTATCAATTTACACCGGAACAAATAAAAGAATGGTTATATGAAGAAATAGGCACGTCCGAAACATTATTTCTTCCGAATGGTAAACAAAGGCAAATTAAAAAAACTTTGTCCGGCATGTCTAAAAAAGAAGCAAGTGATTTTATTTTTCAATTGATTACGTTTGTTGACACAAATGAAGCATTGGAAGATTTTATTCTTCCGCCTGATTTACGTTATTGTTGGACACATCAACTTGACGAAAGATTGATTGATGAAGTTCAACAATATACTTTTCCGGAACGTAACGAATATTATTTAAGACATCAACGCAAATTGACGTGTATTCGGTGCGGGCGCAAAGGTGGTGAAGTTCATCACATCAAACGCGGTTCAGGTTTAGGCAAAAAAAATCCGGATTGGTTCACAATTCCTATATGTCAAGAATGCCATGTTCCATATCTGCATTCAAAAGTCGGTGAGCCGGCATTTTTAAATGAAATTAAATATATAATTGGCGGGCTTGATATTGAATTGTTTTGTCAAATTTCATATTATATGTGGCTACATAATTATTCATAATTTAAACCTCTCTATGCTGGGCGGTCTTCCTTTGGGGTGGAAGACCGTTTTTTAAATAATAGTTATGGCAAAAGTATTTTCAAAAAGTTTTTATAATTCAAAGCGGTGGAAAAATACACAGCGCATTTATAAGCAAATGAAGTTCGGCATTTGCGAACGGTGCGGAAAACCGAACGGAACAATTGTTCATCACAAAATATATTTAGATGAAACAAATATAAATAATCCGGACGTCGCTTTGAACTTTAATAATCTTGAATTGCTATGTCAAGATTGTCACAACCACGAACACCATTCAACGCATAAGCCGACAGTCAATGGCTTGCGTTTTAACTCAAAGGGGGAGTTGGTAAAAAATTGAAATACAATCGGGGCGTGTGTTTGCGCGCACAACGATACCCCCCGTTCAATTTTCAAAAATTGCAATCACGGAAGACCGAAGCCCCAAGTCATGTATAAAATGCAAGGTCGCGCATGAGGGGTGTGGTATATGTAAAAATTTAAGGAAGCGTATATGAACGAATTTGAAGACGAATTTGAAAACGATTCATTGTCTATTTCGATATATACAGAAGACCAAAAAAAGGCAATGAAGACGAAAGAAGAAAAACGACTTAAAAAAATATTTAAAGATTATCCGGCAGAGATTAACGAATTAGTTAAACCGTTAATTGACCGTTGTTCTTTTATGTTTGTTGAATTAAAAGAAGCAGAAGCACAGATTCAAAAATATGGTTCGGTTGAAAAATACAAAAATGGTGCTAACCAATGGGGAAAGAAAAAATCCGCGTCGGTTGAAGTGCATAACATTATGATTAAAAACTATGCCGTGATTATTAAACAATTGATTGATTTACTTCCGAAAGAATCAGCCAATGACGCAATGGAAGAATTTAATGAATTTTTGAAAGCAGGAAAAGGCGGGAAATAGTAAGGACGGGTTAATATGAAAGTTAAAAAACGTGTTAATCCGATTATTGAATATAATGAAAAAATACAATCCGGCGAAATTGTCGCTTGCGAAAAAATAAAGATTTTATATAAACACCTTGCGGAAGAAATTCAAAATCCGGAAAGTAAATATTATTATGATGAACAACGCGCCAATCATGCATTGACATTTATTCAAAAATTTTGCAGACATTCCAAAGGCAAATGGGGCGGAAAACCGGTTATATTAGAATTGTGGCAAAAGGCGTTTATTTGTGCGCTTTTTGGCGTTTTAAAAAAAACAACTGGCAAACGTCGATTTTCGGAAGCATTATTGCTAATAGGACGTAAAAATGGAAAATCACTTCTTGCGTCTGCAATTTCTATTTATATGATGATTGCCGATTCAGAAGCCGGCGCGGAGTGTTACGCAGTGGCGACAAAACGCGACCAAGCAAAAATTATTTGGCAAGAAGCAATGTCAATGGTGAAAAAATCACCGTTCTTGTTGTCTGTTATAAAATGCCGAACTAATGAATTAAGGTGTGATAAATTTGAAAGCACATTTAAGCCTTTATCTTCTGAATCAAATACACTTGACGGGTTAAATACTCATTATGCCGGAATGGACGAAATCCATGCATGGAAAGATAAAAATCTTTATGACGTCATAATTGATTCAACGTCAGCACGTGAAGAGCCAATTATATTGTCATTATCGACAATGGGTTATGTTCGTGAGGGAATTTTTGACATTCTTTATGATATGGCAAGCCGTTGTTTAATGTCAATTAAAGACGGTAATCAATTTAATGAAAATTTTCTTCCGGTTATATATGAATTAGATAAAAGGGAAGAATATTCAAATCCGGAAATGTGGATTAAAGCAAATCCGAATTTGGGTGTTTCAAAGTCGGTTGATTATATGCAAAACGCATATAATAAAGTCCTTGATGACCCGCGCAAACTTACAAATTTTTTAACAAAAGATTGCAATATAAAAGAAACAGTTGCAGAAGCCTTTTTTAGTTTTGATGAAATAAACAATGAAGAAACATTTGTTTTTGATGAAATTAAACCGGCTTATTTTATTGGTGGTTTTGATTTATCAGAAACAACGGACTTGACGTCGGCTTGTGCAATGTTTGAATTGCCGGACAGACCGAACACACTTTTTATTGAACAAATGTATTGGTTGCCTTTTGATTTACTTGAAAAACGTGTCAAAGAAGACCATATTCCTTATGATGTTTGGTATAATCAAGGACTTTTGAGGTTGTCAAACGGTAATAAAATTGACAGAAAAGATGTTGAAGACTGGTTTGTTGAACTTGCAATTCAAAAGAAAATATATCCAAGTTTTATAGGTTATGACCGTTGGTGTGCGCGTGAAATTGTTGAAAGTATGAAATCAAAATTTGGCGCGCCATGTATGTACGAAGTTAAACAATATGCAAAAATTTTGTCTAATCCTTTAAAAATGTTGGCAAATGATTTTCGTTCAAAAAATATTGTTTACAATAACAATCCGATAACGAAATGGTGCTTAACAAATTTGGCGGTTAAAACAGATGTAAACGGCAATATTCAACCGATTAAAGCCGTTCATCAAACGCGCAGAATTGACGGTGCAATGGCTATATTAGACGCTTATGTTGCATATATAGACAATAAGGACGAATATCGCAATGCAGTTGGGTTTTAATAGAATTTTTAAAAATATATTTGGTAGATTTAAACAGATACCACAAAGTTTGCAAAGTGCTTTTCTTTTGAATGGCGTTCCGTATTATACAAGCAATATTTCAAGTGTTTATGATATTGCGCTTGCACGTGCTTGTATTCATGCAATTGCAATAAATTGCGCAAAATTACAGCCAAAACACATGCTTAATGGCGACTTTCAAAAAGATTCAGATTTGCAATATTTGTTGGGTACACGTCCGAATCCATATATGAGTTCTTTTGAATTTATATATAAAACAGCGTCAATGTTGTGGTCTTCAAATAATGTATTTGTTTATTGTCACCATAATGAAGCCGGAAAACTTTGTGCTTTTTATCCTATACCATATAAAAGTTTTGAACTTTTGGAAGCAGGCGGATATTTTTATGCGCGGTTTAGGTGTAACAATATGACGTTTGTTGTTCCTTATGAAGAACTAATTCATTTAAGAAGACATTTCAATGAAGACGACTTCACAGGCAGTCAACAAGCCCATGTGTTAGAGCCGACATTAAAATTAAATGATTCAGTAGTTGAATCAATTGTTAATGGTGTTAGAAATTCAAACAAATTACAAGGGTTGTTGAAAGCGTCTTCACTTGTTCAAGAAGACGAATTGAAAAAGAAAAAAGATGAATTTGTTTCTAATTATCTTGATATATCAAACACCGGTGGAATTGGTGTTATAGATAATAAATTTGAATTTCAACAAATTAAATTAGAGCCGGTAGTTATTGACGACAAACAAATGCAAGCCGTTTCAAATGATTTATTCCGTTATTATAATGTTTCGGAAAATATTGTTCAATCAAAATATACAGAAGCAGAGTTCAACGCTTTTTGGAACAATGTCATTGAGCCTTTTTCAATACAATTTTCACTTGAATTAACAAGTAAAATTTTGACAGAAAAAGAAATTAAATCCGGTCAAAGCATTATAATGTCCGCCGAGCGAATGGGATTTGCAAGTATGGACACCCGCACAAAGGCAATTTCAACACTTATGCCGTTGGGTGTTTTAAGTATAAATGAATCGCGCAAACTCATGGAATTGCCGGAAATTGAAAATGGTGACCGTCATTTAATTAGTCTTAATTTCGTTGATTTGAAAAAAGCAAACAAATATCAAGTTGGAGAATCAGAAAATGAGTAAAGAATTTAATAAAAAATATCAACTTAGAGAAGTTGAATTGCGCAACGCTACCGTTGAAGAAAAAGACGGGAAAATGATTTTGGAGGGTTACGCGGTTGTTTTTGATAAACCGACAGTATTATTCAGATGTGGCGGTGTTGAATACAAAGAAGTAATTGACGCTCATGCATTTGACGACACAGACACTTCCGATTGTTGTCTTAAATATAATCACGGCGGAATGTTACTTGCGCGTACGCGTGGCGGTTCACTTGAACTTAAAAAAGATAATGTCGGGTTGTATTTTCGCGCCGAACTATTTGACACAACAACGTCACGTGATGTTTATTCGGTTGTCAAAGCCGGCGGATTAGACAAATGTTCTTTTGCTTTTCGCGTAAAAGAAGAAAAATACAATGAAGAAACACACACAAGAACTATTTTAAAGATTGAAAAATTATATGATGTTGCGGTGGTGGATATTCCCGCATATAACGATACGTCGGTTTCTGCAAGAAGTTTATTTGAAATGGAAATTGAGAATGAACAAAAAGAATTGGAAAATTCAAAATTGCGTAAACGATTGATTATTGAATCATATTTATAAAGTTTGTTAGTTATCACTTAAACATGAAAGGGAAACACAATGGATTTTTTAAAAAGATTAAAAGAAATTGAAGCAAGAAAAGCCGAAATCCGTTCCAGTCTTCAAAATGACAAAGATTGTGACTTGGAAGCATACAAAGCGGAATTACAGGCACTTTCAGAAGAAAAAAGAAGTATTGAAGAACGTCAAGAAATTGCCAATTCAATTAAAACCGGCAAAATTGAAGTGCGTCAAATTGGCGGTGGTGAATTAGATAATAAACTTGATGAAAGTTCAGCAGAATACAGAAGTGCATTTTTCAAACAGTTGCAAGGGAAAGAACTCGACGAAATGGAAAAACGCGCGTTGACTTATACCACTTCAACAGCCGGCGCAGTAGTTCCGACACAAACTTTGAACAAAATTATTGAAAAACTTGAACAGAATTCGGTTTTATTTGCGCATACTCAACATTATGCGATTGCGGGAAATTTGACAATCGGCGTTGAGTCTTCAAATTCAGAATGTGCATGGACGGCAGAGGAAACAGCCGGAACAGATTCAACCGCTGGCATTGTTCCGCTTAGTTTATCCGCGTATATTTTAAGCAAATTTGTTTCTATTTCTGCTCAAATTTCAAAAATGTCAATTGACGCATTAGAAAACTTTATTGTAAATACACTTACAAGAAAGTTAAACCGCGCCGTTGATAAGGCAATTTTGGACGGAACAGGAACAAATCAAGCAACAGGCATAACAAAAGCAATGACTTTTAAAGAAATTACAACGCTTGATTATGACGCCATTTGTGATATAGACGCAGAATTGAATTCTGAGTATTCAAAAAATGCCGTTTATATTATGAATAAGAAGACAAGAAATCTTGTTAAAAAGATAAAAAATGAAATCGGCGACCCGATTTTTGTCAAAGATACCGCCAATGGTTTTGGCGATATGTTGGACGGACACCGCGTTATTGTTTATGACGCAATGGCAGATAATAAAATTGTCTTTGGTGATTTATATCAATATGTCTTTAATTTTGCGTCAAATCCGACAATTGAAAAATCAAAAGATGCCGGATTTTATCAAAATGCGGAAGTTTACAGGATTACAGCACTTGCAGACGGTAAGCCCGCAATGCAAGACGCGTTTGTTGGTGTGGAATATAAACCGCAAGCACAATCAGATGACGGCGGTTCGGGTTCATAAGGATTCATTATTGCTTCCTTTGATAATGAAAGTATTAAAAGCGGGTAACTTACCCGCTTTTAATATGCTTTGAGGTTAAAATGTTAGATAGTATAAAAACATACTTAAAAGTCGGTCATGATGTTGAAGACGAATTGATTCAAGATTTAATTGAATGGTCGAAAGCATTTATAAAAGAAAAAACCGGTCAAGAATATGACGAAAACGACATATTGCAAAAAGATTTAATTCGATTGTTGGTTGCTTATCGCTATTATAATCGCAATGCAATTGGTGAAAAAACCTTGTCTGAATATCCGTATGCTATCACCGAACTATTAAAAACGCTTGCGTTTAGGGGGAAAAATGGTTGATTGTGGCAAATATAACAAATTGATTACCGTTTTGGAACTCGACAAAGAGGGTGAAGAAAACGAAATTGGCGAAATAACACATAATTATAAGCCGATAAAATCATTTTTTGCACGAATTGAATCGCGTGTTGGTTCGTTACTTACAGGAAGACAAGCCGGAACTATTGTTTCAAAAACGACACATAAAATTTCATATCCTTATTTGAATTTTCCTAAAATATCAGCGCAAGACCATAAAATTGAATGTAACGGCAAAAAATATTCAATTGATTATGTTCTTGATGATGATGAACTAGACGAAGAAATGCAAATTTTTGTTACTTGTGAGGACTAATCAGCATGGACGGTTTTATTTTTGATGAAATTGGCAATCTTGAAAAAGATATTTTAAAACTAGCAAAAGACCAATTCCCAAAAGAAACGCAAAAATTTGTAATTCAAGAAGCAAAAAAAGGAAAAGAAATTGCCAAAAATATTGCAAAATCAGAATTAGGAAAGAAAACCGGTAATTATTTAAAAGGTTTTAAAAGTGGAAAATCCGGTTTAAAAGATAAATTTTCATATAAATTTTTTAATGATTCACCGCATGGTCATTTGATTGAAGACGGACACTTTAAAGTTGCACGTGGTGAAAATAGAAACAAAGGTGCAAGCAGGCGTTCCGGGGCGGGTGGTGCGAAAAATGGTTTTGTAGAGGGTAAAAAAATATTTGTAAAAGCGCAAGTTCAAATGGAAAGCGAATTTGCCAAAGATGTTGACACATTTATTTCAAAATTAGTGGATAAAACGTTCAAATGATTACAGATTTGCATATATTAAAAGGGTTTCATAATGTCTTGAAAAAATATTTTCCGGATATTCCTATTATTGATAATGACGACAGGAGAGAACACCGACCGGCGTTCTATATTCAAGATGTAACCCGTAAAGATGAAAATATTTCAAGTGACTTTTTTCAAAGTATAAAAGCATTTAGCATTACATATTTTGGTTCGGATAGCAGAACGCACAATGTTGAACTTGTTAAAATTAAAGAATTTTTATCAAATATTTTTTTAAAACCAATGCAAGTGCGCATTGTCACAAAGAAAAAAGTCAAAACAATCTTTTATGTTGAATTTGATTCAATCGACGTGAAAAAAAATCGAAATGAAAATTTTGTGACGTGTGATTTAATAATTTCAATTCAACAGCGCAAAATCAATGTACTTATCGAGGAAGCAAAGGAAAATCAAGACGCAATCATTGTTGATTATGAAAACAATCTTGATAGTGAAACATACAACAATGAACTTATGGAAACACTTGAAGATAAGACAAATATAAATTAGGGGGATTTATGGCAACATTAAAACTTGAAGACATTGAAGCGCCGATTGATGTCATATTCAAACAGCGCGTCGCACAACTTATTGCGGTTGGCGAAAAAGGACGTGTTCTTTTTGCACACAAAGACGCAACTTTGATGAGTGAAGAAGAAGACGCAACAACTTATAAAATTAGTGATTTTACAAGTTCTTTGAACACTGGTATTGAAGACGAAAAATTAAAATCAAAAGTTACCGAAATTTTTGACGGTGGTGCGGTTGAAGTTATTTTGTTTGAGCATGGCGACGATTTGGAAACATACGTTGATAAACTTGACGAATTACACTTTGACTGGTTGGTGTCAGATAATGCCGACGACCAAGCAACAGTTGCAACATATTGCATGGAACGTGAACTTTTTGCAATTTGTTATAATACCGCGAAAGACAATATGTCCGTTGTTAATTTTACTAATCCAAAGGTTGAAAAAACAGACGGAACAGTTGTCACGGCACTTGATTATTTACCGAGAATTGCGGGTGTTTTAGCCGGTTGTCCTTATTCAAAATCGGTTTCTTATAAAATATTTACCGATTTAAAATCTGTCACAATGCCGGCAGAAATAACAGAGGGTGCGCTAATCCTTAAAAATGATGAAGACGGGGTTCGTTTTGCTAGTCCGGTCAATTCATTAGTGACATTAGGAACAAATGTCACAGAAGACATGAAATCAATTTGTATTGTTGAGGGTATGCGCAGATTAAAAACTGATGTTAAATATGCGTTCAAAAACTCATACAAAGGTAATTATAAAAATCATTATGATAATCAATGTTTATTCATTACCGCCGTTAAAGCGTATATTCGCGAATTAGAACGACTTGAAATCCTTGACCCGTCTTATGACAACACTTGTGATGTAGATGTTGCAACACAGCGTGAAAAATGGATTTCAAGCGGGAAAGACGAAGCCGAAATTAACGCAATGACAGACCAAGAAATAAGAGAATTGACATATAAAGACATGGTGTTCTTGTTGCTTGACGTCAAATTCTTAAATGCAATGGAAGGTCTGCAAGCGACGGTTGAAATGTACTAATTTTCAGCTATTCAGATGTTCAACGCGGGCGCAATGCCCGCTTTTTGTTGTCACTATTTAAGAAATGAGGGAATAAAAATGCCAAAAGATATGGTTGCACAAAAAACTATAAATGGAACTTACGGTGAAGTTTGGTTCAATGGTTTAAAATTAGGTAATTGCAAATCATTTCAAGCCAAAGTAACCGGTGAATATCAAGAAATGGATATTGCCGGCAAATCCGGAAAATATCAAAAGTGGTTGGGTTTTTCCATTGCCGGAACAATCACTTTAACAAAATTAGATTCAACAATTGTTTCAATGGTTCTTCCATTTTGGAAAACCGGTCAAAACCCGACTTTTACAGTCGTTGGAAAACTTGCCGACCCGTCGGCGTATGGGGCGGAAAGAGTTTCGCTTACTGGTGTAACAATTGACGAAGCAACATTGTTGGACTTTGAACAAAAAACGGTAAAGGACGAAGAAGTTCCGTTCAAAGCCGAAGATTTTGACTTGTTGGATTTAATTGTTTAGTAGTTATCAAATAAGAAAGGAAGTAATAATGAAAAAACTCACAATTGAAGAACTTTTGCAAAGTAAAAAAATTACTCAAAAACCTAAAATGTATTTTGATTCCGAAGTGTTAGACAGACGAATTGATTTTGAAAAAATTGACCCGTCAAAAATAATGGAAGCATTGTTTGACGCAAAAGACGGCAACATGAGTGTTCATAATACTAATTTGTATATTATATATTTATCTGTTCCAATGTTTCGGAATCAACAAATGCTTGAAAAATACGGGATAAAAGATTCACCTTATAAAATAGTTGAAGAAATATTTGAAAATAATGTCATGGAAATCACAAATTTTGCAGACACGATATTGTCAATATATGGTTTTGACGCTAAAAAGATTGAAAAATTAAAAAAGTAATAAAAAGCGACGTTTGGTTGTCTTGCGTCGCTTATTATCTGCAAAAAGGACATAATCTTGATTATTTATTGAATTTGTCAGAAGACGCAAAAACAATGTTTATTGCGTCAATGGAATGCATGGCAGAAAAAGAGAATGAACGAATTGAATCAATATTTAAAATAATTGCAGGGGGATAAAATGCCTAAAAATGTTGGTGTCGTTTTGACATTAAAAGATAGATTTTCATCAAAATTAAAAGACGTTGCCGACAAATTAGGCACAACCGAAAAAAAGTTGCAAAAAGCAACAATGACAGTTCAAAAATTCTCGAATTCTTTGGGAAAAGGATTTCAAAATGCCGTTTCGTTAGCCGGTGCGGGGATAGTTGCAACGGTGGGCGGAATGACAGCATTTGCGGTTAAAGGTGGTGAAGTTTGCGACCGTATTGATGATATGTCAAACAAAATAGGGATTTCACGCAAAGGTTTTCAAGAATGGGATTATTTGCTTGCGCAAAATGGCGGTCAAATAGAATCTTTGCAAATGGGTTTCAAAAAACTTGTCGGTCAAATAAACGGTGTTACTACTGGAAATAAAAGCGCAATTAAAAATTTTCGTGCATTGGGTGTTTCTGTTGTCGGTGCAAATGGAAAGTTAAAAAGTCAAGAACAAATATTTAACGAATGCGTTAATGCTTTACAAAAAATGCCGGCAGGTGTAAAAAAGGCACAATTAGCAAATGACCTTTTCGGACGTTCCGGTGCGGAACTTATGCCATTATTGAATGCAACAACACAAAAACTTGCAGAACAGCGCGCCGAATATCGGCGTTTAGGTCTTGAGATATCCGACGAAGTTATTGACGCCGGCAATGATTTTGGTGACGCATTGGAAAAATGGAAAAATATTTCCGGCATGTTTACGGCAATGTTAGGCACTCAATTTATGCCGGTTTTAATGGATTTATCAAATTATGTTTTTGATAATATGCCGACAATTAAAAGTGTCGTAGGCGGTGCAATCGGTCAAGTTTCTAATGTTATAAAAATATTATTAGATAATATGGACGCGATTATTCCGGTTGCGTCGGGTTGTGTTTCATCAATAATTGCATTTAATGTTATTTCAAACACAATCAAAACAATTCAAACGTTAAAATCAGTTATTCAAGCAGTTTCAACAGCGCAAGGGGTATGGAATGCGTTAATGCTTGCTAATCCAATTGGACTTGTTGCGGTGGCAATTGGTGTTTTAGTTGGCGGTGTTGCTTTGTTGTATAACAAATTTGAGGGTTTCCGCTCAATTGTCGGCGGTGTTTGGTCTGTCTTGCAATTGTTGTGGTCTTCCTTTGTATTTGGCGCAAAAATAGTATGGGATAAAATTGCGCCATTTGTAAAATTCGGCGCGACATTATTAAGTTGGATTACTCCAATTGGTTTAATAGTTCGTGGATTGATTGAGTTCTGCAAATGGGTTGGAAAAGCGGTTCAACTTGCGGGTGGTTTTCGTGGCATTGGAAGCAAAGTCAAAAGTTGGGCAGATAACAAGAAAGCAGAAATAAACGAAGCAAGCGCGGAATATGACAAACAGCAGGCACAGCAAAAACCGAGCAAACACGCATTAGGAACGCCTTATTTTCAAGGTGGAAACACCCGAATAAATGAGGGCGGGCGCGGTGAAATTGTCAATCTTCCGTCCGGTTCACAAATAATTCCGCATGATATTGCCAAAAGTAAAAATAAAACAGTCAATTTAAAAGTTGTTTTTGATATTAAAGGCAATTTAATCGGGAATCGTGACTTATTTGAAGAATTTGCGGACATGTTGCTTAGTAAGGTAGAAAATAAACTTCAAACGGTGTAATATATGAAAATTACTTTTGCAGATATGGACGGACTTTTGACGTTGGTTGTCCCTTTTGTTCAACCGCCGGTCAAATTCGGTCAAACGAATAAGCACGAAACATTTGAAACGTTAAAATTCGGGGATATTGTTTTGTTGGGGGGAAAGGGTTTAAGGACGGTCGAATGGTCGTCTTTTTTCCCCGTCAACAAATTATTTTATAACTTTGTAGAATATGAATCATTACCGGACGGCAAAGAATATGTCACATTTTTGGAAGAACATTCGGAAGTTCCATTTCGTTTGATAATAACGGAAGAATTTAAAACAATCCGAAACATGCTTGTTGTCGTTGATTCATTTGAATATGAATATGACAAAATTGGTGATATTATTTATAACTTAAAATTGTTGGAGTATCCGGACAATGCAGACACTTTATAAGATTGTTGTCAATAAAGAAGAAGTTGAAAATTGCGGAAATTTGTCTTGGGGTGATGATATTGAAACAATTGCAAGCGAATTTTCTTTTGAATCAACAAGTGACATTGAAATTGGTTCAAAAATACTTATTGCAAATGGCACAACCGGAAAAGAGGTTTTGCGCGGAATTTTAACAGATAAACAACGCTACACAAATAAAACATTTTCATATTCGGGTTTTGATTATGGTTTTTATTTGAACAAAAATGAAGTAATAATTCAGTTTAACAAAGTAAAAATTGATACCGCAATAAGACAATTATGTGCAAAAGTTAATGTTCCTTGTGGGAATATTTGTTCAATAAATGCTTATGTGACAAAAATATTTAAAGACAAAACCGTTTCGGACATTATTATTGAATTATTAGAACTAGCGACACAAAAAACAAGCGCACAATATGTTTTTTCTTGTCAAAACGGAAAACTTGAAATCGTTAATACAAAACAAAAATGCGAATCACAAATTGAACTTGCACAAGGTCATTTAATAAGCATAAATGACAGTTTAGGTAATATAACATATAGCGAATCAATTCAAGACCTTAAAAACTCTATTACACTTGTTGACACAAAAGAGAAAACAACATTTGTAGTTGCAAGTGCAAAAGACAGCGCAAGTATTCAAAAATTTGGTTTACTCGGTCAAATAGAATCAATTGACAAAGATGACAAGACGTCAAAAAGCGTTGTTGCTCAAAATATATTAAAAGATTTAAACAAAGTTACGGTTTCAATATCGGTTGATATGTTAGGAACGGACGATTTTAAAAAAGGTTCAATTTTATCGTTAGATTATCCGGATTATGGACTTTCGGGTGATTATTATGCAAAAAGCACAAGACACAATATTGCAAATAAAAATCATTATGTAAATGCGGAATTGGTGAAAGTATGACAGATAAAAGCGATAAATTAGCGTTAAAACTTGCAAAAGAGTTAAAGAAACGCAATAATCCGTCTTCATACAAAGAATTAACAATTGCGACAGTGCAAGCAATTGAGCCGTTGCAATTGACGGTTGCAAATTCGCAAATTTTATTAAGTGAAGAATTAGGGAATTTATTTATTCCTGAATGGTTTACATTCCGTTGCAATATTGATTCAACCGGCATGTTATCTGAAACAGTCACAAGCGAAACGGATTCAGCGCAAGCAGTCACAGAAACACACTCACAAAGTGGTGCGCCTTGTAATATGCCTAATGCAATTGCAAATTTATCAAATGCAATTTTGGCGGTTCGTGATGAACTATTAGCATTGAAATGTGAATTAAAAATTGGCGATAAATTGATTGTTGCGCCTTTGGAATCTGATTCAGAATATGTAATTGTTGATAAATTGACGACAAAGGGGGAATAAATGTTTCCGGAAGATGATATTGACGAAACACTTGAAAGTTTAACGGCGTCAATTGAAAACGCCGAAAGTGTTTTGTTATGTTTTAAATTTGATTTTGACAAAAAAGAATATGTAATCAAGGACGGTTCACCGGAATTGATTCAAGAATATGAAGCAACAAAACAGTGGATTCAAAAATTTCTTTCAACGGATATTGGAACACTTGAAATTTATGACGGATATAAATTCGGTACTTCATATAAAAAAATGATGGGTTCAAAAAGTATCAATAACGGATATATTGAATCAGAAATTGAACGTGAAATCCGTGAGGGGTTTTTATTATGTCCGTCAATAAGAAAAATTGTTTCTTATGATTCTGAAAAACAAGGAACAAGGCTTTGTTTAAAAATTACAGTTGCTTTAAACAGTGGCGCAAGCGCAGAGTGTAACGCAACATTAGGGGTATAAAATGACAGAATTATATAATCAAACACAAGACGAAATAACGTCCGAATTATTGGCGAATATGCCGAAAAAATATCAAAAAACAATCGGGTTTCCGATATGGGATTTTTTGCGTGCAATAGCAATTTATATATATGAAATTTTAAAAGATATTAAAACGATACTTTCATGGCAAAATGTTGATAATATGACCGGTGAAGACTTGCGCCGTTGGGTATTTCAAAGACGCGGGATTGAGTGGAAGCCGGCAACAAAGGCAACGACTATATTGACAACAACCGGAACGGGCTTTTCGCTTACAGCCGGACAGATAGTCGGTGAATCCGATACAGGGTTAATGTTTGCAGTGACGGAAGATTTTGTTTCAGACACTGGGATTGCAGAAATTCCGGTTGAATGCACAACAGCCGGCACAATTGGCAATATTCCGGCGGGTTCTATAACTAAAATTCCGGTTACAATTGACGGTTTATCAACCATTGTAAATAACCAAAACGCAACGGGCGGATATGATGATGAAAGCGACGATTCTTTGCGTGAAAGATATTATGAAGACCTACAATTGCCGATTGTTTCCGGCAATAAAAACCATTACAGAAAATGGGCGCGTGAAATTACCGGCGTTAAAGACGCGAAAGTAAAAGCATTATGGAATGGTGACAACACGGTAAAAGTCATTATTCTTGATGAAGAAAACTTGATTGCGACCGACGAATTAGTTGAAGAAGTTCAAAACTATATTGACCCGTTGGGTGACGGTTGGGGAGAGGGGAACGGCGAAGCCCCATGCGGTGCTTATTGTACGGTTGCAAAGGCATTAAAAAAAGAAGTTGCCATTAGTGCAAATATTGAAATTAAAACCGGTTTTGATTTTACAACAGTTAAAAATAATATTGAAGCAAGTTTGAAATCTTATTTTAAAGAAATTGCATTCAGTGAAGACGGGATTGTGTCTTATACACAAATTTCATCATATATATTAAAAGCCGACGGCGTGAAAGACCATTCCGGCATGTTAATAAATGGCGGAATTGATAATTTAAAGGTGCAAGACACAAAAACGGACACGGAAGTTGCCGTGTTAGGAACTTTGACATTAACAGAGGTGCAAAATGTTGTTAACAGCGTTAATCAACAAACTACATAAATATGACCGCAAAAGTCAATTTGTATATGATTTATTTTATGCGGTGCATAAAAAACTTGCAAAAGTTCATGAGTATATAAAAAATTTAAAAAATGAATTCTTTTTTGACACATTGAACTTGTCAATCCCGTCTTATGAAAAATTGATGAAATTAACACCATTTGCAGACGCAACAAAAGAAGAAAGGCAATCCGCAATATGGGCGCGTTGGCTTGCAAATGGGAAAAACACAATCAAGTTAATTCAAGATATATGTAATACTTGGAAAAATGGCGAAATTGACGCAAGTTTTGTTGAGGGGAAAATAAAACTTCAATTCATAGGTTCTTATGGAATACCTAGTCAAAGTGCTTTGTCTGCATTAGTCAAACAGATTGAAGATATTATTCCGGCGCATATTGGTTTCTTTTGGCAATATAAGTTTTTGCTAAAAAAAGAAATTCATAATGTGCTTACAAAATCAGAAATGCAACAGTTGAGTAAAAATAAATATTGTGAGGTTAAAACAAATGAAACAAACTGAAAATTTAGGTTTAAATTTAACAGATATGACAGAAGACGGCAATCAATTATTTGATTTTGAACGTGATTTGAATCAACCTTTTGAAATAATAGATGAAGCAATAGGGGAACTTCAAGCCCGTTCAGTTTCCGCAGGCATTCCGCCGTCTAATTGTAAAAATTTACGGGTAGAAAAAAGCGGAACAAATTATTTGTTAAATTGGAATGACCCGAAAGACACGGTCATAAATGATTTAACATTATGCACATGGTGGAAAACGGTCATTGTAAAAAAATCGGGTTCATATCCGGAAACACCGGAAGACGGAACGGTTGTTTTAACAAATACGGTGCGTGACAAGTATTCAAAAGAAGCGTATGTTGACGAAATTGACGACGATACCGAAACAGAATATTATTATCGTGCTTTTCCTTATTCGGTTAATGGTGTTTGTAACCTTGACCCGCAAAATTATTTCGGTACGGTTATATATGAATTTATTCTTGACACAACAAATTCAAATCCGAAAACTTGCATTAAATATGCGGGGATAAATGAAGACTTTACACCGGCACACATGGATTATGAAAATGAAGTCTTTGACTATGGTTCTTGGAAAGATACATTTATAATGTCATTGGCGCGTCCTTGTATGCTTAAAACAAGCGGTGTTGTTGATTATTATTTGAATCCGGACGACCTAACACAAAAAGAAGACGGCACACCGTCAGATGTTTCAAATGAAAGTTATGACGGCAATGCAATGGTGCAATTTGCGCAATTTTGGATTAAAGCCGTTCAAGAGGGTGCAAAAATCCATGTTTATATTGCAAATAAACAGGTTGATGAAAATTATAAGGATTATATGCACTATGGTGAAGACGGAACATTAAAACAATATGTTTATCGTGCTATTTACGACGGTTCAAATATTAGCAATAAAATCCGTTCACTATCCGGCAAAACTATTTGTCGGAGTTTAGCAGGAAACACACAAATTGCCAATGCACGTGCAAACGGTTCCGGTTGGAACGTTGACGCATACGCCGATAGAGTAGCAATAAATTTTCTTTTGATGTTAATCGGAAAATCGCTTGACACACAAACAACATTCGGAACGGGGCGTTATACCGGTTATGTAAATGAATCAAACACAAATCAATTATTGACTACCGGAACAAATGACAAAAAGGGAATGTTCTATGGTGACAACAACAACGGTTGTGTGACTGTTTTTTTCATTCAAAATTGGTGGGGAAATATTTGGAAAATCACAAACGGTTTAATTCAAAAGAACGGCAAATTGTATGTTAAATTTACTTACGGAACACAAGACGGTTCAAGTGCGACCGGATATAATCAAACAGATTCAACCGGATATATTGACACCGGCGTGACCTTATCCGGAACAATTTCACAACTATATATAAAATCAATGAAATTAGTTTCCGGCTATGGGCTTGTTCCGTCGGCAGATTCGGGGGGTTCTTCTTCCACTTATTTTTGTGACGGACTTTGGAGTAATTCTTCACTTGTCGGTTTTGCGCGCTTTGGTAGCAATCCGTTTGACGGCTTGTTGGTTGGTGCTTTTGCGTTGGGTGTGAACGATGCCGTGTCGCACTCGTATTGGCACTATGGCGTCGCGCTCTCTTACAAATAACCTCTTTGGGGGGTTTGGGGGGTTCACCCCCCTTGTCTTGAGCCGTAAGGCTCATGAAAAATTTTTTTGCGGGCTATTTTACGTATTTTAAAAATAAATATGTTTGTGGTATGTTATTTTTGCAAGAAATTGTGTTGAACATTTAAAATTTGGGTAATATGCCACGAGTTTTGCGCGCTTTGGTGGGAATTCCAATTCACAGTTGTTAGCCGGTAGTTTCTACCTTGATTTGAACAATACTGTTTCTCATGCGAATTGGAACTATGGCGTCGCGCTCACTTACTAGGGTAATAAATCAAGGTTTTGCGCGCTTTGGTAGCAATCCGAATGACGGCTTGTTGGTTGGTGCTTTTGCGTTGAATGTGAACAATGCCGTGTCGCACTCGAATTGGAACTATGGCGTCGCGCTCTCATACTAATTTATTAAGACTTACAATGTGGTTTGTTATCCGTACCGCTTGGTAAAAATTGACCGCAAAAGAGGCATGGATTAGTAGCATGTCGAAAGTCCGTGAGGTTTTAGTAAGAGAATGAAATCATTTAATCACCTCTTTGAAGTTGCAACAAGCGACGAAATAATATATTCGTCGCTTATGGACGCAAGCAAGCGTAAAAAAGACCGTCCGAACGTTCAAAAGATATTATTAAACAAAGAAAAATATATTAAGAAATTCCGCGAATGGTTGTTAAAAGGCGATTATCAACCAATTAAACACATTGCAACTGTTATAAATGACGGATTTTTGCTTAAAAAGCGTGTTGTTATTCAACCGTATTTTTACCCCGAACAATGGGCGCAACACGTCGTCGTGAAAACATTACAACCAATGTTTATGCATGGAATGTATGAATTTTCTTGTGGCTCTGTTCCTAATCGTGGCATACATCATGGAAAAAGACACCTTGAAAAATTTATCCGAAATAATAAGTCTGAAATTAAATATGTTTTGAAATTGGATATTCGGCATTTTTACGAAAGTGTAGATATTGATTTATTAAAGACCCGATTTAAAGAATCAATTCATGATGAAAGAATGTTGAATTTAATTTTCTTTATTCTTGATTCTAATAGTGCGGTCTTGGGTGATACCGAAATAAAAGAGGGGTTGCCGATTGGTTTCTATACGTCACAATGGTTTGCAAACTGGTTTTTACAACCATTTGACCATTATGTGAAAGAAAAATTAAAAGTTAAATGCTATGTTCGTTATATGGACGACATTGTAATTTTCGGAAGAAATAAAAAGGAATTACACTTAAAACTTGAACAAATTAAACAGTATTTGGCAGGCATGAAATTGACTGTCAAGGATAATTATCAAGTTTTTAGATTTGATTATATTGACCGAAACGGGAAAAGACGCGGGCGTTTTATTGATTTTATGGGGTTTAAATTTTACAGAGATAAAACGACTATACGCGGAAAAATATTTGTTCGTGCGCTTAGAAAAGCACGGAAAATTAAAGCAAAATCGAATCCGACATGGTATGACGCAAGTCAAATTTTAAGTTATACCGGTTGGTTTAAATATACCGATACATACAACGCTTACCAAAAATATATTATTCAAAATGTAAATATTGAAGCGTGCAAGGATTTAATCAGGCGTAAAGATAAAAAAGGGGGTAAAAGTGCAAATAAATTGGAAAAGGGCGGAAAGCCTATGTAAACCAATTGAAGTTGATTCAACAAGTTCAATTGACGGTGTTTATATCCGAAAAAATATCACAAATGAAACAAGAATTGGAAGTGATGAACAGGAATACACCGTTTTTTGTTATGATGAAGCCTTTTTGACACATTCAGAGTATGAAAGATATGTGCTTGTTAATGATTTAACTTCAAGTATCGAATTAAAACATGAAAACGATATTATTGACAATTACACATTACAACTAATTGAGGGGGGTATTTTATGACATCATTGTTTGTTCAGTCCTTAAAAAGATTGTATGACGCCGGACGGATAACAATTCAAGAAGTTCAAGAACGATTGAATAAAAAACAAATTACAGAAAAAGAATATTCCGAAATTGTTTCAGAATAAAATTTTTGGCTGGGTTGGTTGGGCGTTTCGGGAGTAGCACGCAACGGTGGCGTGCTTTTTTAGTGCAAAATTTAACATGAAAGGGATAAAAATATGCAAAAAGAAAGTTTTTTAAATTTTATAAATGGATTTACCGCAGTTGCGCAAAATGAGATTGCGGAACTTGCAAGCACAAAAAAGAATAATGAAAACAAGAAAAAACAACTTGACCTTACAATGTTTAAATACGTTCAAAAAGTGCTTACAACGCAAAAATTAAATATTTTCGTCAAACTTTTAATAAAAAAATTGATTGTTCCGTGCTTAGATGATGTGACACAATTGATTTATGACTTATTGAAAACCAAAATAAAAGGGGTAACACCGGAAGACGAAAAAGAAGACGATTCCGGCGATAATGAAAAAGACGACGCGTCGCAGGCACAAGACAATTCAAATAAGAAAAACAATTCAAATAAAAATAGTTAAGACGGCATTTTAAAGCCGTCTTTTTGTTGATACATACAAAGAATGGGGGTATTTATGGAAGCAGAAAACAAAGAAAAATTAAAACAAGAGGGTTGGGGCGTTCTTAAAGACGTTTTAACGGTTATTACA
This sequence comes from Clostridium sp. CAG:768, assembly GCA_000437435.1. Taxonomy (GTDB): domain Bacteria; phylum Cyanobacteriota; class Vampirovibrionia; order Gastranaerophilales; family Gastranaerophilaceae; genus Stercorousia. Next base: position 347,789 of record FR899629.1, read on the forward strand.
AACAGGGGTTACAATGCACTTGAAATTGTCATAACTGATAGTAAACCCGCATGGGACGACGCATTATTGCCGGCACTTGAAAAAGTAAAAGAGTTTGCAATTAAAAATATTGCGAAAATCGGGGTTAAAAATAATGCCGTTTGATGTTCCAAAGGCTATTGAAGCATTAGGAAAAGCCACAGACAGTGGCTTTTCCTTTGCAAAAACAGCAAAAGAAAAACAATCAGAAACGGCAATTTTAAAAGACCGTGAAAGTTTGCAAAAAGCCGTTAATATAGCCGAAAAAATTATTTTACTTACATATAAATATTACAATAATTTTTCAAAAAAGGATAAAAAAGAGTTTGACAACCTATTTGAAGACTTTTTGAAATACAACTAATCGGGGGAAATAATGCGACAAGAACAGTCACAAGAATGTCTTGAACAACACACAGTGTTGAAAAATAAATTTGAAGCAATGGAAAAAAGTTTTGAACAAAAACTTGAACAAATGGAAAAAAAATTTGAATCATTTGTGTGCAAATGCAGTGATACACATGATTTTTTCTTTGGCGGAACGAAACAAAAAGACGGTCAATTGTCGTTTGTGGATAAAGTTAATATTATATATGAAACACAAAAAGCAATGGTTGAAGCGAAAAAGAAGAATAAAAATTTCTTTATTACGCTTTTGGGGATTTTTGGAACTTTATTTCTTTGCGCATTGGTTGATGTTGGTGTTCAAATTCATACTATTGCGCAGACTTCAAACGATTTAATAACGGTAATGCAAACACAAAAAGAAATACAGCAAGAGCAGGTCAATATAAAGTTAGAATTAGCACAATTAAAAGCGGGGGCAGGATATGAAACGCATAATATTACATTGGACAGCAGGCACAAATCAACCGAACAATATTGAGTTCGGACACTATCATTTTATGGTTAATGGTGACGGGTTGACCGTTGCCGGCATGTATAAACCAGAAGACAACGAAAATTGCAATGACGGGAAATATGCACAACACACAGGGGGCGGAAATACCGGTTCAATTGGTGTTGCTATGTGTGGAATGTTGGGTTTTCAAAACTCTAAAAATGTTGGTAAATATCCGTTGACAAAAAAGCAATGTGAAGCAACATTCAAACTTATAGCGGAGCTCTGCAAAAAATATAATATTGCAATTACTCCGGAAACAGTTTTGACGCATTATGAATTTGGAAAAGCACACCCGAAAACAACAAGTGCGGGTAAAATCGACATAATTTATTTGCCGGCATATCCGGAAGTTAAACAAAATGAAATTGGGGATTTTATCCGGCAAAAAGTTAAATGGTATTATGGGAAACTCTGATTTGTTTCATTTTCTCCTTTTGTTTATTAACTCCTTATTAAAGCCTTGAAGACATTTCTTCAGGGCTTTTTTATTATGCACATTTTTTGTATATTTCAATAGATTCAAAATCTATTAAGTTGTAATTTGTAAACATTTCAATTAAAATAACTTTGGCGTTGTCGGGGTTCGATTGTGTTCCCGTCATCACCAGTATTTATAAATAGGAGGCATAAGAGGCCTCTTTTTTAATGCAAAAGTTCAGCACTGTGCAGGCTTTCAGGATTTTTAGAGAATTTTCGGTATTTGATTTTAAGAGAAGTTCACTTTTTTAAGCTCAAATTCTCTTTCTGCAAATAAAAAAGGTCCTTTAGAATAAATTATTAACATATTATTAAATTTACAGAAAAACGTAAAATTATAATAGATAATATTTATACATATTAATTTTATCTATTATATAAGGAATTCATTTAATGACATTAATAAAGATTTTACAAAATAATGCAGAATGGATGTGTGCAGTTGCAATAACTTTTTTTACAGCAATTCAATGTTGGCTAACTCATCAACAAAATATTCAAAGTTTGAGGCTTAAAAGATTAGAATTAGCTAATGAGCTAGACAAAACAAGTTCAAAATTTTTAGGAGAACGCAGTGAAACAATTGAAATTTTGCAATGGTTAACCGCAAATGCTAGCAATTTTATTTTCTTACTCAATCAAAAAGATAGATTGTATTATAAAAAATTATTTTTATTTTTAATGAACTACAAAAATAGTAATCCTGAAAATTGTCCATTAAAAATGGAAGCTGCTATAAAAGAATTAAATATTATTCTTGGAGAACTAGATTCTGTACTTGGAAATGCAAATTATGGATTTGCAAATGATAAAGATGAAATAGAAAAAATGAAAAAAAATAAAAATTCAATTCAAAATACAAATTATTAATAATATGTGAAATTGAAAAGTATTTATACTTAATTAAGAATTTTCACTTACAACACTTATCCGCCATTGCAATAAGTCTTTTCACATTTAACTCTGGGTTGGGTTCCATTCATTATGCTTTCTATAATTTCAGGTGGCAAAAATTTTAGCTATCACAACCTTTTATTATTTCAAAAAAAATGCTATAATCTAAAGATATTGAAAGAAAGAGGGCTTATGGAAGATAAACCAAGATATTCAAGGGTTTCAGATATTTTAGATTTAGCTGTTTATATGGGATCAAAAATTCAAGGGGTTACGTTATCTGAGATTGCCGAGAGATATAATGTTTCAAGAAGAACGGCAGAAAGAATGCGAGATAGCTTAACTTGTATTTTTCCTCAAATTGATGAAATCGAAGTTGATGATAATCAAAAGCATTGGGGATTTACTAATTTTTCTATAAGCAATTTAATTTCTTTTTCGCCAAAGGAAATTGCAAATATTGAGCAGCTGCAAAGTTTAACTAAAAATCCTCAATTGGGTGAAGAAATCACAAAAACTGTTGAAAAAATTAAAGCACTGAATAGAAAAAATATTACTCATTTAGAAAATAATATTGAAATGATTTTACAGACAGAAGGTTTAGCAGTGCGTCAAACGCCTCAATACAAAATAAGTTTAGATGTTTTTGATTTAGTTAGAAAATCCATTAAAGAATCAACTGTTTTAAAAGGGATTTATCATAATAAAGAGCGATTAATTCAACCTCTTGGAATCATTTATGGTGAAAAAATTCATCTTATTGCAAAAGAAAAGGCTAAAGGAGATGGAATTTATAACTATCTTTTACATAAGTTTGAAAATTTAGAATTAACAAATAATAAATTTGATAGAGGTAATTTTAACTTAGAAGAGTATTCAAATAAGTCCTTTGGGGTTTATCAAGGTGAAATTTTAGACGTTAAACTAAAATTTTTAAAAGAAGTTGCAGATGATGCTGAGCAGTATAAATTTCATCCAACACAGAAAATGAAAAAAGATGAAAATGGAAACTTGATAGTAAATTTTAAAGCAAGCGGTGATAAAGAAATTATGTGGCACGTATTCAAATGGGGTAAAAACTGCGAGATTTTAGCTCCTAAAAATTTAAGAGAAGCATACAAAAATTATTTGAAAGAAAACTTGGAAAAATATTAACATTACGACCATTTTTGTCACATGATTCAAATATAATTTTCTTATAGGAATGAGGACGATAAATGACAGAAATTAGACCAAATATAAAGCAACAAGAAGCGATAGATAATTTAAACGGACAAATTATGCTCCTTGCAGGACCGGGAACTGGAAAAACTTTTACGATAATTAATAGAATTGAAAAAATGTTATCTGAAGGGATTGAGCCAAGTTCTATTTTATGCCTTACATTTTCCGATGCTGCAGCTAACGAAATGAAACAAAGACTTATAAAAAAAATGGGAGTTATTGCATCTTCTGTCGACATCTACACTTATCACTCTTTTTGCAATGATATTATCAAACTATACCCGTCACAGTTTTCACTTGGAGTGGGGGTAAGACTAATCACGGAAACAGAAAAAATTAAATTAATGAAAGACTGCATAGATAAAGCGGATTTAGAATATTTTGTTCCAAACCGTGCTGATAGATATCATTTTGCCGGGAAATTCATATCATATATTGAAAAACTTAAAAGTCAAAGAATTACACGAAAAGATTACTTTGAACAAATTGAGACCAATCCGACTCTTATGCCGAGAATAAAAGAGCTTGAAGCTGAGATTTATGAGCGAGAATCAAGAGGAGAAAAAAGAAACAAAACTAAATACGATGAAATAGAAAGAATAAAAACTAATATTGAAAAAGCAAAAGAATTGTGGACATTATACGAATTATATTCTGAAAAAATGCATTCATTAAGTCTTATTGATTTTTCAGATATGATTACGTTTGTACTCTCTGCATTTGAAGAAGATATTACTTTTTTACGAGAAGTTTCAAATAAATACAAATATTTCCTTGTCGATGAATACCAGGACACAAACGATTTGCAAAATGAAATTCTTTTCCACATAATGGAAGGTAACGATAGTAAAAACATCTTGGTAGTAGGAGATGATGATCAAATTATATACGGTTTTCAGGGAGCTAAATCCGATAACATTGAAAACTTTTTAACCAAATATCCAAATACAAAGGTTATATGCCTTGAAGGAAATAATCGTTCGACTCAATCCATTCTTGATTTTAGTTACGCAGTTATTCAACAAGATAAATCTCGATTAGAAAATAACGAGAAATTTAAATCTAAAAATATTAATAAAAAACTTACTGCAAAATCAGAAGAAATTATAAAAAAAGATAAAAAAATAAAAAGGTTACAATTTGGAGACACATTACAAGAATTCAACTACATTGCAGAAGACATTGAAAATCTTGCTAAATCTGAAAATTGCCCCGAAAAATTATCACAAATTGCAATTATTGCAAAAAAGCGTCAAGAATTACAAACATTCGGAGAATTATTAAAATCCAAAAATATTCCGTTCCAAATAGATGAAGGCAAAAGTATCTTTGCAATTAAATCATCAATCGTTGTATATTTTTACCTGAAAGCTTTGAATAACTATCTTTTATCAAGCGATAAATTGTTCGGTTTAATATTATCTGAGCCTTTTAAAATTGACTTAGAAGATTACAACAAAATCTTGCATGAAAAAAGATTATTAAAACAAGATTCTCCAAATGATTTTATTTCATTGATGAAAACTTTAAGCGATTGGAAAAATCCTGAAAAAATTCAAAACTTCTTGGATACATTTTTCTACCTTCAAGAATATTCTTCAACAAATGATTTAAGAAATACAATAATCGAAATTCTAAACCGTACAGGCATATTAGAATACTATTATAAAACAGAATTAAATCGTATAGAAAATCTTCTTGGGATAAAAAAGATTCTTGCAGAAGCCACTGATTTTGCAAACCTTAATTTAGCGACTGGAATTTCTGATTTTGTTGATTATCTGGATGAATGCTTGCAAAATGATATTGATATCTGTCTTGATAAAGATTCAATAATCCAAAACGCAGTGCAATTAACCACATATCACGGATCTAAAGGAAGAGAATTTGAATATGTTTACCTCCCGAATTTGATTTCAAAAAATTGGGAAGACTTTAGAATGCCAGGGGAATATAAACTAATTACAGAACCCGTATATGACAAAGATACTGCTCAAGAAAAAAAAGATAGCGAATTAATAAAATTGTTATTTGTCGGAATAACAAGGGCAAAACACTCACTTTGTTTATCATTTGCTGATATGTGCGATAATAAACCTCAGCAGATTACAAAATATCTTGCTGATTTTACGGATTATGATTTTGATAGCCAACAATTTGATTATAAAGAAGATGATTTTACAAAAGAATTTGTAAGATGTATTTCAAGAGAAGTATATGACAATCAAAAAGCCTTTAAATCTGAAATTGAAGGAAGAGTAAAAAATATAGTGCTTTCCCCAAGTAGGTTAAATGATTATCTTGCTTGCCCTAGAAAATTCTTTTATTTAAAAGTTTTAGAAATAGATATTGAAGAGGGAGATTGGGATTATGCCAATTACGGTTCTACAATACATAAATTGTTAGAAAATGCTGTAAAAATTGCAAAACAGACAGGCAAATACCCAGAAATAGAAGAAATTAAAAAAGAATTTCAATTAGGTCTTGATAATTCCAGATTTACTTCGCCTGAAATGAAAGAAAAATTTGAAAAGCAAGGCAATACTTTAATAGAGAACTATTATCCGCATTTTATATCAATACCAATTTCGAGAATAGATGATGTTGAATATACTTTCAATGGAGTTGGAGTTGATAAATATACAATAACCGGGAAAATTGACAGGATTGAAAAAAATTCTGACGGTACTTATGAATTATATGATTATAAAACAGGATACCCTGTCAGTGAAAGAAAAGTTGCAATAGGAGAAGATAAAGCAAATTATTACAATCAATTATGTTTTTATAAATATGCTTTTGAAAAAGCAACCGGCAAAAAAGTTTCAAAAGTCGGTTTAATCTATGTTGAAAATCACAGAAAAAATGTATACAAAACTCTAATAAAAGAGGATATGGATTATATCGAAAACCTTATCAAATCAACTTATGAAAACATAAATTCCTTCCAATTTGATCCGATAAAAGAAGATAAAAATGGAGCGTGTAAAAATTGTGCTTATAAACATCTATGTAAGTTAGATCTAATCTAATAAATTAATATCCAATATATTTTGGAACGTAATCTCCATGAGAGTTATATCCATATTGAATTTTGCTTCCACCAATAGATTTCGGGACATAATCGCCATGAGCATTATAACCATATTGGATTTGATTTCCGCCTATTGATTTTGGAACGTAATCACCATGGGCATTATAACCGTATTGAATTTGATTTCCACCTATTGATTTCGGTACATAATCACCATGGGCATTATAACCATATTGAATTTGATTCCCACCTATTGATTTCGGGACATAATTTCCTTGAGCATTATAGCCATAATCTATTGATCCTGCGTATGCTGAAAGTGTAAAAAAGGCTAAAGATAATGCTACAAATAATTTTAATATTTTCATAAATATCACTCCTTGTTTGTACATTATAACAGTACAATATTCCTCTGTCAAAATCGGACATGCAATTTAAAAAGAACACGACCATATTTGACATAAGCTAATTCTATAATATAAAAGTTGATTTAAGGATTTACAGAATATAAGGAGATTTGAAATGATGCATCAGAATTTGGAGTCATTAATCGAAACAAGTAATGTTACGTTTAATGATGTCGGAGGTATGAACGATTTAAAGGAAGAAATTAAACTAAATATTATTTACCCGTTTAAAAATCAAGAATTATTTATCCAATATGGTAAAAAAGCAGGTGGTGGGATCTTGCTATACGGTCCTCCAGGTTGTGGAAAAACTTATATTGCAAAAGCAACAGCAAACGAATGCGGAGCAACATTTTTAAATTTATCAATTGTTGATATTCTAGATATGCATGTTGGAATCTCCGAAAGGAAACTACATGAAACATTTGAATTAGCAAGAAGAAAATCTCCGGCTGTTATTTTTATAGATGAAATTGACGCATTAGGGAATGATAGAATGCGAACTGGCGACAATGTTTATGCCAGAACTCTTGTTAATCAATTCTTAAATGAACTAGATGGACTTTCATCAGATAATTCATCAATTATGGTTTTAGGAGCAACAAATGTACCTTGGTTCGTTGACACTGCTCTTAAAAGGCCTGGAAGATTTGATAAAACAATTTTTGTTCCACCGCCAAGTGCAGATGAGCGAGCTCAAATCTTTAAACTTTTCTTAACCGGAAAGCCTATTGAAGAAATTGATTATAAACAGCTTGCAAAATATTCTCACAGATATTCAGCTGCCGATATCGTAGCAGTATGTAATCTTGCAATTGATAAAAAGATAAGAATTGCAATGCAAAGTGGCAAAAAAGAACTTATAGGAACAAAAGATATTATAGAAGCAATCAATTTAATAAATCCATCAACAACAGAATGGCTTCAAACTGCTGAAAATTATGTAAAATACAGTAATCAAAGTGGTTTGTATGATCAAGTATTGGATTACTTAAAGAAAAAGGATTATTAATTTTATGCAAGACATTAACGTAATATACGAAAGGGCAAAAGCTGCCCTTTCTTTACAAAAAAATCAACTTGCGATTAAATTAGCAGAAGAAATATTAATGCATAATCCAAATGATGAATTCGCTTATTACATAATTTCAAAATCTTATTTCAATTTAGATCAATACGACGAGGCCGAGAAATATATCAAACTTGCTCTTAAATACTCTCCAGAAGATGAATATAATTTAGCTCTATATTCAAACATTTTATTATTAAAAAAAGAATATACATCAGCTCTTAATATTTCCGATGATACTTTAGCTATCAATCCAAAACAATATACCGCATTATTTGTCAGAGTTTCAGCATTAAAATACTTAAAAGAATATAAACGAGCTGAAGAGTTAGCAAAATATGCATTATCAATTTATCCAAACTCTGATACTTTTCATAAAGAATTAGGAGATATTTATTCTGAAACAAATCAAATAAAACTTGCCGAACAAGAGTTCCTAAAAGCATTACGTATTAACCCAAACGATTCAGTTACGTTAAATAATTTTGGAGTTTATTTCTATGACAATAAAATTAAGAAAGGTAATAAAACAGCTCTAGAATTATTCAAACGCTCTTTACAAATCAACCCAAATGATAAAACCGTAATAGAAAATTATCAAACTTGTGTTCAAAAACAAAATAAATTGTTTGTAATATGTAAATTCTATAAAGATGAATTTGAATATGGAATATCATACCGAAATTTACTTATTTTAGCACTATTATATTCAATTTTTATATTCAATGATTTAAGCTATTTTATAATTTTCGTAATCATAACTATCCCAAGTTTAATTATATATTTTATTTCAAATTTATTTATTAAAAATTTCAATCAAAAATATAATATTGAATAGTTAAATGAAGTAAATTTCCTTAAAAATTATTAAAAAAATAATACATCAGAATAAAGCCTAAATATAAAAAAAACTATGTATAAAACACAATAAATAATTTAATTTAATATTTCTAAAATCTTAATTCTATCTAACCTAAATATGCGATAATCCTCTCTTAATAAGCAAAAAGCTTTTACAAAAATTTTATTTTTATCATAACTAGAATTTTTAACATATTCATTATCGACTTCACAACCAAGCATTATTTTTTGGGGGATTATTATTCTTTCAGTAACTTCACCATTTTTGTAACATTTATTTGCAGAATATCTAATTTTTATTTTAATATTTTTATTAATTGCCTCTATCCATACATTTCTTTTTTTGCTATTAAATCCATAATTTCTAGGGATATCAGAATTGTCATTTCCTATTTTAAACTTATGAATTTTTTCATGACACTCTTTGCATAAAGGAATTAAATTAAAAAGATCATTTGTACCACCATCTTTAATAGGAATTTTATGGTGTATTTGTAAGTTATTTGTTTTTCCACAAATTGAACACTTATATCCATATTTTTTATATATGGCATCTTTAATATCATTCCAAGTTGAGTCATAATTATCATCTTCTATTTTAAACTTATGAATTTTTTCATGACAATCTATACATAAAGGAATTAAATTAAAAAGATCATTTGTACCACCATCTTTAATAGGAATTTTATGGTGTATTTGTAAGTTATTTGTTTTTCCACAAATTGAACACTTATATCCATATTTTTTTAATATTGTATCTTTAATATCATCCCAAGTTTGGGAAAAATTATCATAGGAGTCTGTTCTATGTTCTTTTACTACTTTTTTATTATCTTTTTTTACATTTATTGTTTCATCAACGTTAGAGTTGTCTTTTTTTGAAAAATAGTTTGCAAAATATATAGATAATAAGATGACATATATTAACCAATTAATATTATAAGATTCTTTAGATTGTTTTTGAACAATAGGTTGTTGATAAGTTATTTGATTATTATAATTACTTGTTTGATTAGAAATTTGACAATTAACTAAATTCCCTACATATAATGGTTCATATAATTTAATGTCGTTTAAATATTTTTTAGCTTTTTCACAATCTTTTATCACATCGTATAAATATACAAGATTTTTCTTATATATTAAATTAGGTTGCTCAAGCATAAGTTTTTCATAAACATCAATTGCTTTATTAAAATTAGAAGTTTTTAAATATGCATAACCCAATTTTTCTAGAATAAAAATATAATTGATTTGTAATTGACTTTTAAATGTTATATCTCCATCAATTTTAATAGCTTTTTCAACTGCATTTATATAGGTTATATATTCACTTTTTGGACTGTCAGGCTTAATAGTTTGAGCTATTAATAAAATTGTAGTATACAAATCTACGTTTTGACTTACTTCCTTGATAATTTCATTAATTGAATCAGAATCTGAAATAACCTCTGGGACAGGAGCTAAAGTTGAATTATCTACTTGTGTTGAGTTAGACTTTTTGTCTAAAATATTATTTTCAATATTTCTTTTACGCACACTTTGCATAACATTTTGATACTCATCACTTATGTGTTCGTCAGCTAAAGCTACTACATTCGAAAAACATAATATACAAAAAATAAAGATTAATAATATTTTAAACTGCATTTATGCATTATAAATGAATTTTTTTACATTCTAAATCCTTTTTTTAGATTAAATATTTAATATTATATTAATAATTTTTTTCAACATAAATAAGCAATTTTTAATTTTGTTTATTTTTTATTATTATAAATGGATTTAAATTCAAAGTAATTAATATTTGTGTATTAGTAAATAAAATGAATTATCTTAGATTAAAAATAAGGTAGTATATGGAAAAAATTGATATATCTGCAGACACTCTTAGTATATTAAAAAGAAGGCAAAATATAAATAAATATAATCACGAATTTAGTGTTTCTGATGAAGATAATTTAAGGATTGAATATATTCAAAAATATTTTAAAGATGAGCACCGTATAAATATAGATAAAGATCAAGCAAGTATATTAGGTACAAATGCTCAAAATATTTTGGTAACAGCAAGAGCTGGCTCTGGGAAAACGCGAACCATAGCTTGTCGTGCTATATATGCATTAGAAAAAGAAAATATTAAGCCAGAAGAAATTTTAATTTTGGCATTTAATAAAGATGCGGCTCAAGAAATTCGATCTAGAATAAAAAATGATTTTGGTTATACAAAAATATATGATAAGAATGTAAGAACATTTCATTCCCTAGCCTATTCTATAGTATTACCCCAAGAAAATATTTTATTTAATGATGAAGAAAGTAAAATTCGAAGTAATTATGAGAAATTTTTATATACACATGTCTTATCAAAAATCCTAAATGATGATTGTTATGAAAAATTATATGAATGTTTTCATAATACTGATGAAATAGTTGATTATGAAGACTACAAAAAAAATAGAAGTAATAGGCAATTATATTCTTTAAATGGTGAAAAAGTAAAATCTAATGGAGAAAAATATATTGCAGATTTTTTATTTGAACATGGTATTAATTACAAATATGAAAAATTTTTGACTCAAAGATCAAGAAAATTATATAAACCAGATTTTACAATTTATTTAAACAACAAAACATATATTATTGAACATTGGGGAATTGATGAAAATGATCCAAATAAAATTGTACCTAAAACTTGGAATAAAACATGGAATGAATATAAAAGAGAGATGAATTGGAAACGTCAAATTATAAGTGAAAGAAAAGAAATTTTAATAGAGACTTCTATTTGTAATCTAAAAAAAGGCAGAAAGGCTTTTGAAAATTTATTAAAAACACAATTAGAATCTAATGGTATTAAATGTTCAAAATTACCTCAAGAAATACTTTTAGAAAAATTTTCCAAGAATATGTCAAAGCAAATTGATAAGAAATTGATTAATTTTATGCAAAAAGCAAAAAATTATCAAAAAACTCCATATGAAATAGAAATAGAATTAAAAAGGCAATTTAAAAGTTTGAGTTTATATGCAAGAGATTTAATAAAACTTGCAAACGAAACTTATCGACTTTATGAAGAAGAACTAAAAAGGACTTCAAATACAGACTTCCCAAATTTATTATATGAAGCAAAGAAAAAAATTGAAAATGGTAACTATGAAATTGATTTAGCAAATGGCAATATCCAAGATTTAAGTAAAGTCAAATTAATATTAATAGATGAATTTCAAGATTTTTCAAAACCATTTTATGGGATGATAAAAGCTATACAAAACTGTAATCCTAATGTGAAACTATTTTGTGTAGGGGATGATTGGCAAGCTATAAATGGGTTTGCAGGTTCAAGTTTGAATTTTTATAAAGAGTTCAAGAAATATTTTGGATATTATGTACAAAGACAATTAAGATTAAATTATCGAAGTGGCTCTAAGATTGTGGAATATGGGAACTCGATTATGACAAAATATGGTCAAGGAGGAAAAGCCGCAAGCAATTTACTTAAATCTGAAAAAGATTTTATAGATATAAGTAGAACTAAATATGATCATCCTGTAACTGAAAAATCTGATGATTTTAAATATATTTTCAAAAATCAAAATATAAAAGCAAAGGATATTTTTTATTTCAGCATTGCTTCTCGATATTTAAAAGAATGTGTAGAAAAGATAAAAGAATTAAATAAAGAAAATGAAAATTATACTTATTTAATTTTAACTAGAGAAAGTAATCTTGATTCTTATGTTAATGCAGAAACTGAATTCAAAAACAAATTGCAAAATGTTTTATGTAATTGGTTAAAAATCTATTCAAAAGACGAATTTAAAAATAAATTTAAAATAGAAACAATTCACAAAAGCAAAGGGGCAGAAGCTGATATTGTTTTTTTATTAAACTTTGGAGATAAAAATATAAAAATCCATCCAGATTCCGAAATAGATCTTATTTTTGGAAGAACTCAACAAGATATAATAGATGAAGAATTAAGATTATATTATGTTGGAATAACTCGAGCGAAACAAAAGTTATATATAATTAACGAAAATTAATTATTGAATTTTTATTTACAATATTTATCAGCCATTGCAATAAGCTTTTTCACATTTAATTCTGGGTCTTGGGTTCCATTCATTATGCTTTCTATAATTTCTGGTGGTAGAAATCTTAGTTTACGCAATCTTTTATTGTTTCCATTTCGGGCTTCTGGAGGTAGTCGTCTTTCAGCTCCAAGTTTGTTGTACCAAAAACTTTTTACTATTGCCTGAATAAGTTTCATATCATAATTAGCTTTTCCAGGGATAATAATTTTATTTTGCTTTTGCGGTGTTAATGATATTCTGACATTTTGCTCTCTTGTGTAAATTTGTTCATCTTCTTGAGTGTATGTAAATTTTGCATTAAATGCCAATGTTGCAAAATATTGGATTATATAATTTATGTCGTAGCTGATTTTGATTAAATTTAAGTTCAAATCAACACGTTTTATAACGGTTCTGACAAATACTTTATCGGGGCTGAATTCGTGCATTGTATTTAAAATACTGGTTTGTTGTTCGATTGAATAATTTTCTAAATATTTCTGGATAAATAATGTATCTTGCAAAAGTTTTGTCAAATTATCTTTCACATACTTTTCAATTTCACCCGCTGAAATTTTGGTAATCTCACCTCGTTCATATCGGCTTGGATCTTTCAGTGCTTGGCTAATATAATATCTATACAACTTGTTCCCGCTTTTGCTGTAAGTCGGGGACATAAGGTTCCTCTTATCGTCATAGAGCAATCCTGATAAAAGAGTGCCAATCTTTGCATTTGTCGTATGTTTACGTTCTGTTGCATTTAAAAGTAGCAGATTTTGAACAGCATTAAACAATTCTTCTGAAACAATCGGCAGATGTAGTGCATCATAGACTTTGTTTTTGTGAGGAATTTTACCTAAATAAACTTTATTGGCAAGCATTCGATACAAATTTGATTTTGGGAAAGGTTTTCCTGTTCTTGAAAGAATCCCTTTTTGATTAAGACTCTCTTTTAGCTTAATAACATTTTTAACCTTGAGATATTCTTCAAAAATAAATTTAACGTTATCTGCAAATGGTTGTTGAGGTTGTAGAATGTGGTGTTCATCTTTTGTGTAGCCATAAGGTGTCGCACCATTAACCCAAAGCCCCTTTTTTCTTGAAGCTTCAAATTTATCTCGAATTCGCTCTCCTGTAACTTCTCTTTCAAATTGTGCAAAGGATAGCAAAATATTGAGCGTTAATCGCCCCATGGAAGTTGTTGTATTGAAATGCTGAGTTATGGAAACAAATGAAGCGTTGTGCTTGTCTAAAATCTCAATAATCTTTGAAAAATCCATCAAAGAACGAGTAAGCCTATCAACTTTGTAAACTACAACAATATCTATTTCATCATTTTCGATATCATGCAAAAGTTGTTTGAATGCCGGACGATCCATTGTGCCACCAGAATATCCGCCATCATCGTATTTTTTAGTTAAAAGACTCCAACCTTCGTGCTTTTGAGATTTTATATAAGATTCACAAGCTTCTCTTTGTGCATCAAGAGAATTGAAATCTTGTTCAAGTCCTTCTTCTGTTGATTTTCTAGTATAAATTGCACATCTGATTTTCTTTGCCATTATGCCACTCCAAAAAATTTCTTACCATTCCAACGCGTTCCTGTAATTTTATTAGCAACTGCTGAAAGACTTTTATATTTGGAACCGTTGAACTCATAACCGTCTTGTAAAACAAGTACGGTATATCTTCGACCTTTAAATTCTCTGATTAATTTTGTCCCGTCTGTTATTGATAGAACTTTGGAATCTTTTTCTACTTGTTGAGTTTTGTCGTATTGTTCGACAAGTTTGTTAATTTTACGTAGAATTTCAAGGGCAAGGGGTGGATATTTTTCATTCCAAGCCTTGATACGTTTTTCAAAAATATTCAATGCCATACAAATACCTCATTAATACTTGTATAAACATCTATCACTCTATTTGTCTAAAATATCAACCCCAAAGATACAATTCGTATCAAAAAGAGTTTAATTATTTTTAATACTTAACAAATATAATTGTTTCATGATATGCTTAATGTAAAGTTAACTAAATGAATTAATTAGTCTAGGAGTTTTTATGGCTGGCAAGGGTAGTGTAAAACTTGGATTTGAAAAACAAATATGGGATGCAGCGTGTGTACTTTGGGGACATATACCCGCTGCGGAATATAGAAAAGTCATTATTGGTTTAATCTTTTTAAGATATATTTCTGCAGCATTCGAAAAAAGATATAACGAACTTTTAGCCGAAGGTGATGGGTTTGAAAATGACAAAGATGCTTATACAATGGAAAACATTTTTTATGTTCCTGAATCTGCTCGATGGTCAACTATTGCAGCTGCAGCTCATACTCCTGAAATTGGCAAAGTAATTGATGATGCCATGCGAGCTATTGAAGCTGAAAACAAAGCTCTAAAAAATGTTTTGCCTAAAAACTATGCAAGTCCTGATTTGGATAAAAGAGTTTTAGGTGAAGTCGTTGACTTATTCACAAACAATATAAAAATGGAAGATATAGGGACTGACAATGATTTACTAGGTCGAACCTATGAATACTGTATAGCACAATTTGCAGCCTATGAAGGTACAAAAGGTGGTGAATTCTATACCCCATCTAGCGTTGTAAGAACGATTGTTGAAATTCTAAAACCTTACGAAAACTGTAGAGTTTATGACCCTTGCTGTGGCTCAGGAGGTATGTTTGTACAATCTGTAAAATTCTTGCAAGCACATAGTGGAAATAGAAATAAAATTTCTGTATATGGTCAAGAATCTAATGCTGATACTTGGAAAATGGCAAAAATGAATATGGCAATTCGTGGTATTGATGCAGATTTTGGGCCATATCAAGCTGATACATTTTTTAATGATTTGCACCCAAGCCTAAAAGCAGATTTTATTATGGCAAACCCACCATTTAACCTTTCTAACTGGGGACAAGACAAACTTCAGGATGATGCTAGATGGAAATATGGTCTACCACCTAGCGGAAATGCTAACTATGCTTGGATTCAACACATGATCTATCACTTAGCGCCAAATGGGAAAATAGGTTTGGTCTTAGCTAATGGTGCTTTGTCTACTCAAACAAGTGGTGAAGGGGAAATCAGGAAACGAATTATTGAAGATGATTTGATAGAAGGTATTGTTGCGATGCCAACACAGCTATTTTATAGCGTAACAATACCTGTAACCTTGTGGTTTATATCAAGAAACAAAAAACAAAAAGGCAAAACTCTTTTCATAGATGCTCGAAAAATGGGTTATATGGAAGATAGAAAACACAGAAACTTGTCTGATGAGGATATCAAAAAACTTGCTGATACTTTTACAACTTTCCAAGAAGGAACATTGGAAGACAAAAAAGGCTTTTGCGCAGTAGTAACAACAGAAGATATCAAAAAACAAGATTATATCCTAACCCCTGGCCGTTATGTTGGGATAGAAGAACAAGAGGATGATGGCGAACCATTTGAGGATAAAATGAAACGTTTGACATCAGAACTTTCTGAAATGTTTGCACAATCAAATACATTGCAGGATGAAATTAAAAAGAACCTTGCAAGCATAGGTTTTGAGGTAAAATAAATGCCAATATCAGAACAAGAATTAGAAATATACCGTAAAACTATCAGCGTAGAACGACTGAAGTCGTTCAATGTTCATAATAAAAACGTTATTACATTTAAAGATTTAAAAGAATATTATATTGCCAATATTATGATATCTCAGGCTTTTTATCCAATTTTATCAACTATCGAAATTACTTTAAGAAATGCAATTGATTCAACCTTCAAGAATTTACTTGGAGATGATTGGTTAGAGCAAGAATATCAATGTAATACTATTTTGCATCCAAAAGATTACGAGAAATTTAAAACATCTTATGAAAAAATTCAGTATAAATATGGTGATAATTTTACCTCAGGCAAAGTAATTGCAGAATTACATTTTGGCTTTTGGACAACGCTATGTTCAAAACGATATAATGACAGAATTTGGACAAAAAAAGGATTTTTTAAAGGAGTTTTTGAAAATTATCCAAAATCTAAACAACAGCAAATACACGATGTAGCAGACAAACTTAATAAAATTAGAAATTTCAGAAATAGAATATTTCATTACGAACCAATAATAAGAGATGATTACGATATAAGATGCATGTATCTTTTAATTGAAGAAGTTTTAAATTATCTGCCAAAAGATAATTTGGAAGTAGTAAATAAAACTTCAAAATTTAAAAAGGTATATAATAAACTAAACAAGCGTTTTAAAAACAAAAAATCTAGAGCACTATATGCAGAATGCATAGGAAGAAACTCTAGACT
The DNA here is from genome assembly GCA_000437435.1 of Clostridium sp. CAG:768. Classification (GTDB taxonomy): domain Bacteria; phylum Cyanobacteriota; class Vampirovibrionia; order Gastranaerophilales; family Gastranaerophilaceae; genus Stercorousia. The sequence goes on from FR899629.1 coordinate 365,065, forward strand.
GTACATTTCTATTATAACAGATATAATTGATTTTGTCAATAGTAAAATCAAAGGCAAAAATAGTCGCAAATCCAGTCAGGAGGGCGGAGATGGCCTCTAAATATTATACTTTGAAAGATTTGGCTGTAATAAAATACGGTAAAAATCAAAAAGATGTAGCTTCCGAAGAAGGTGCGTATCCTATATATGGAACTGGAGGTTTAATGGGGTATGCAAATAAATTTTTATATGATAAACCTTCTGTTTTAATAGGAAGAAAAGGTACTATTGATAAAGTTAGATATATAGAAGAACCTTTTTGGACTGTTGATACATTATTTTATACAGAAATCAACACAGAGCTAATTATTCCAAGGTTTTTATATTATTTATTATCAAATATTGATTTAAATACTTATAACGAAGGAACGACAATTCCAAGCCTAAGAACTGAAACATTGTATCGTTTAGAATTTAATATCCCAGACTTACCAACCCAAGAGAAGATAGTCTGTGTGTTGTCGAGTTTGGATGATAAGATTGAGTTGAATAATAAGATTAATCAAAATTTAGAACAGCAAGCCCAAGCAATTTTCAAATCTTGGTTTGTCGATTTCGAAAATCCTAAAAGAAAAACTTGTAAGGCAGAGGATTACTTTAATATTTCAATAGGTAAAACTCCCCCACGAAAAGAACAGGAATGGTTTTCCCAAAATTCGATTGACAAAAAATGGATTTCCATTTCAGATATGGGGAATTGTGGAGTTTTTATTTTAAATAGTTCGGAATACTTAAAGAACTCTGCTATTGATAAATTTAATATAGTTCTTGTACCCAAAGATACCGTTATCTTAAGTTTTAAATTAACTGTTGGAAGAGTTGCCATCACAAATGAAGAAATGACTACAAATGAAGCTATTGCTCACTTTAAAACTGATAATAAAAAAATTAAAGAATATTTATATTGCTATTTAAAAAATTATAATTTTCAAACAATGGGTAGTACATCTTCCATTGCTACTGCTGTAAATTCAAAAATAATAAAATCAATGCCATTTATTATTCCTACAGATGATGAAATTGAAAACTTTCATCAAATTATGAAGTTCATATTTGAAAAAATAAGAGAAAATCAAATAGAAAATGAAAAACTAAAACAATTACGAGACACACTTTTACCAAAACTAATGTCCGGTGAAATTGATGTCGATAAAATCTAACGAGAAAAATAATGATAGAAGTTAATCAAAATAATCTTGAAAGTTATATATCTGATTTTGAACTTTTTTTAGGAAAGTCATTCATTGATGATGCAAATAACTATATTGAGAACAATAATGTTGGAATAAAAAATTGTACTAATACGAAAGTTCATCCTTTTTATAAATATTGGAATAGCTATATTAACGATATTAAAAATACAAAAGAACATAATAAATTGCATATTTCAAGAGATACTGTATTTATTTTAGAATTATTATCAAATATTAAGGATATTAAAAATAAGAAAAATATTTCAAGAATTATTCACAGTTTATTACAACATAATACTTTTTATTCTGCAGTTTTTGAAAGCCAAATATTAGCATACTATAGCAACATGTATAATATTGAAATAATTGAAGAAAATCAAAGAGAAAAAGAAAAAAATCCAGATTTTTTATTACAAACTGATGACAAAAATATATACATAGAATGTAAAGCTTTAGAAGATTTTGAAATTAGTAATAACATAGAGTATCAAAAAATAATTCAAAATTTGAGTGATTATTGTCAAAAAAAACAAAAATCTAATTCGATAATAATAAAAACTGGAGAAAATTTTTCTAAAAGTAATACCAACCTTATATTATCAAAAATTCATCACTTAATAAATAAAAACTCAAATATAGAAACTAGAATCGATGAATTTGATATTGAAGTTATAATTCAAAAAATTTTAGAATGGGATAGCCCAATGTATGGTGGGATAGGAGTTAATCATCCCAGTAATGTTTCATTTAATCTTCTTTATCAAATGGAAATACTTAGTAATGGTATTCCTGAATACAAAAATTTAATATTAATAGGTATTGAATCTAAACCAATTCTTAATTTTGAAAAAAGAATAAATAATGAAATTACAAGAGCTAGAAAACAGTTAATGCACGACCAATACAACATACTTCATATTCAATTGCCTATAAGTAACGATATAAATTTTGAGAAATATATTGATGATAATTATAATAATATTAAAGAATATCTTGAAAATTATGCAAGAAAAATCAATGCTGTTATAATTTCTAATCCAATGTATTCGTATAAAAAAAGTAACCCAGAAATACAAACAATACAATCTGTTATCATTCCAAATTGTCGAGCTAATAAGCCAATAGACTTTGATTTTAAAATGCCATATTCAACTGTAATGTATAAGAACATCCCTGATTTAAAAATTCAAAATAATAAAACAAAAATAGAACTAAAGGATATTTTTTATACACAAAATCAATCTTGGGAAAAGGCTCCAGCTGGTGCAATATTGTTAAACTTAGTAAGTTCAACTGCTGAAACTCAATTTAAAATATGGAAATCTTTTATAGGTTCGGTAACTTTTGATATTGTTATAATGGGAGCAAGAGTTAGCATAAAATCAACAAAAAATATATTTCCAAATAATGAAAAATACAAAATTGATATTAATATAATTGGATATACTATTGAAATAATTGTTAATGATATAATCGTAGAAAAGGGACAAATAGATGACAATCACATTCACAGAAGCAAGTTATGAAAATTCTATAATCGAACTTTTTCAATGTATGGGTTACAACCACATCTATGGTCCTGATATTGAAAGAGATTATACAAGCCCTTTATATGAGGAGATTCTTGTCGATTCTTTGTATCGTATTAACCCAAAATTATGCGATGATGCTATAAAAGATGCTATTTACAAACTCAAAAACTTTGAAATAGGTGAGCTTGTACAAAAAAATGATGTTTTTATGGATTATCTGCAAAATGGGATTGAGGTTAGGTATCTACAAGACGGAGAAGAACATTCTGACATCGCTTATCTTGTTGATTATGAGAATGTAGAAAATAATTCATTCATTATTACTAACCAGTGGACTTTTATAGAAAATTCTGAAAAAAGACCTGATGTAATTCTGTTTTTAAACGGATTACCTGTTGTAATAATGGAATTGAAATCACCTTCAAGAGAAGAAACTGACGCATCAGAGGCTTACCGTCAATTAAAGAATTATATGCACGAAATCCCTTCTATGTTTATTTATAACGCAATCTGTGTAATGTCTGACCAATTAACATCAAAAGCCGGAACTATTACATCAGATGAAACTCGTTTTATGGCTTGGAAAACAAAAGATGGAGATTATGAGAACACACAATATGCACAGTTTGATACATTCTTTGACGGAATTTTCCGAAAAGAAAGATTGTTAGACATAATCAAAAACTTTATTTGTTTTTCAAAAGACGGATTAGATATTTTCAAAATCCTTGCAGGATATCACCAATATTTCGCTGTAAAAAAAGCTGTTCAATCAACAAAAAGAGCAGTTGAAACTGACGGGAAAGGTGGGGTTTTCTGGCATACACAAGGTAGCGGAAAATCTTTATCAATGGTGTTTTATGCCCATCTTTTACAAAAAGCATTGAATAGCCCGACTATTGTCGTGATTACAGATAGAAATGATTTAGATAATCAGTTATATGCTCAATTTGCAAAATGTAAGGACTTTTTAAGACAAGAACCTGTCCAAGCATCAAGCAGAGAAAACTTAAAAGAACTTTTAGACGGTAGGGAAGCAAACGGAATAATCTTTACCACAATGCAGAAGTTTGAAGAATCAGCAGAGCCATTATCTACTAGAAGAAATATTATTGTTATGGCTGATGAAGCTCATCGAGGACAATATGGATTAGCTGAAAAAGTAGATTCTAAAACTGGTGAAATCAAAGTCGGAACAGCAAGAATTATAAGAGATTGTCTTCCGAACGCAACATTTATTGGCTTTACGGGAACTCCTGTTTCTATAAAAGATAGAAATACAAGAGAAGTCTTTGGTGATTATATTGATGTATATGATATGACACAAGCTGTTGAAGATGGAGCAACTCGTCCGGTATATTATGAAAGCAGGGTTGTTAAACTTCAACTTGATGAGCCAACACTAAGACTTATCGACAAAGAATATGAGATTATGGCTCACAATGCTGATCCTGAAGTAATCGAAAAAAGTAAACGAGAACTTGGACAAATGGAAGCTATTTTAGGCAATCCAAATACTATAAATTCTCTAGTTACAGATATTATTGAACATTATGAAACAAACAGGGCCGATAAGTTGACAGGGAAAGCAATGATTGTCGCTTATTCAAGACCTATTGCTTTAAAGATTTATCATAAAATACTTGAGTTAAGACCAGATTGGACAGAAAAAGTTAAAGTTGTAATGACAGAAAGTAACAATGATCCTGAAGAGTGGCGAAAAATTATTGGGAACAAACATCATAGAGATGAATTAGCAAAAGATTTTAAAAAGAACGATTCAGAATTTAAAATTGCAATCGTTGTAGATATGTGGCTTACTGGATTTGATGTTCCATCTTTAGCTACAATGTACGTTTACAAACCAATGTCAGGTTATAATTTGATGCAGGCAATCGCAAGAGTTAATAGAGTTTTTGAGGATAAAGAAGGCGGACTTGTTGTAGATTATGTCGGTATAGCTTCTGCGTTAAAACAAGCAATGAATGATTATACCGTGAGAGATAGAAAAAATTATGGCGATCCGAATATTGAAACTTCTGCTTACCCTAAATTTCTTGAAAAATTAGAAGTTTGCCGTGATATTATGCATGGATTTGATTACTCAAAATTTAATAATGGGACTGATTTAGAAAGAGGAAGGTTAATTAGTGGGGGTATGAACTTCTTAATTGGAGTAGAAAATGAAAAGCTTAAAGAACGATTTATAAAAGAAGCTCTACTTCTTCATCAAGCATTATCTTTGTGCTCATCATTAGTTGATAGAAATAATAGAATTGAAGCAGCATTTTTTGAAGCTGTAAGAGTGCTTGTTGTTCGTTATATGAATGCAGGTTCCGAAAAGAAAATTTCGTTAAAAGAAATGAATCAAAAAATTAATGAATTACTTAAGCAAAGTATCAAAAGTGATGGAGTTATTAATCTTTTCCAAGATGTGAAAGAAGAGTTTTCTCTTTTTGATCCAAAATTTTTAGATGAAATTTCTAAAATGAAAGAAAAAAATGTTGCAGTAGAAGTATTAAAAAAATTACTTGCAGAACAAGTATCTATTTATAAAAGAACAAATTTTGTAAAATCGGAAAAATTCAGTGAAATTATTAAAGCTGCAATGAATAAATATATAAATGGTATGATAACTAATGAAGAAGTTATTGAAGAATTATTAAATATTGCAAAACAAATCGCAAAAGCAAAAGAAGAAGGAAACGAATTGGGCTTAACTTCTGATGAATTGGCTTTCTATGATGCTTTAACTAAACCGGCTGCTATTAAGGATTTTTATGAAAATGAAGAATTAATTGCTATCACAAAAGAATTGGCAGAAACTCTTAGAAAAAATAAAACCATAGATTGGCAGAAAAAGGAATCTGCAAGAGCTAAAATGCGAATGATGATTAAAAAGCTTTTGAAAGCCCATAAATATCCCCCGGAAGGTATGGATGATGCAGTCCAAACAGTTATGACACAATGTGAACTTTGGACAGATAATGAATTAGAAAATTAACTTGATTTAAATTTAACTTTAAGTGATGAATACGACACCTAAAAAGGAGGTCGTATGGATAAAATTGGGCTTTATCAAATTAAACAAAAAGATTTTGAAAAATTAGAAAAATTAGCGGAAAATATTTATAACATGCTTGTTGTGATAGATTATTTTTTGTAGAAATCAAGATGAGATTGAGGAGCTAAGAAATATTACTCCTGTTATTAAAGATATTAGGCACAAAACTGATATATTATATGCGTTTTTTATAAATTATTCTGACACGTTAGGTAAATAATATAATTTTATCAAATGTGTCTGAATGATAAATTATTAATAGATTTGCTTGATAATCATACTGTTTAGAGTGATGTATGTCATTGTAAATATGAGGTTACAATGATTGAATTAGGCAAAAAATATAAACTTAAAAAGATTAAAGGCATTAAAAATTCTGATACTAATTATTATAAGGTAATCAAATTTTATAACTCGGATGTTGTAATTTGTGAAAACGCATATGGCGAAAGATTTTTATTTATTAAAGAATTTTTAATAGACCCTGATAAGCCGGATGAGATTTATTCAGACTTAAGATTGTAAAATTCTACCCTCAATGATCTTAGCAATTCTTTTTATATTTCTATTATTTAATTTATGTTTTAGATTAATGGTAAGAAATTTAATTGTATATTTATAATCTATTTTTTCTTTATTACAAGGATTATTCTCTATAAAGAAAGGACATACTTTCTTATCTATATTTAGCTCATAATTCTTATTTATATTATTATTAAATTTTGGATAAATAAGTACAGCTTTATTGGTATTATGCAATAAACAATATGTAATAACTTGGAAAGCATCTTTATTGTCAAAATCTTGTATGCTTTGCAATTCTTTATATTTTGTATCAACAACAATTTTTTGAGGTTTTGTTATTAATATATCAACATAAGTATTTCTTATTTTGCTATCAACATTTTTTAATAAGCGTTTACCTTTTTGTGCAGATACACTTAATGAAGTTTGTCTTTTTAGTATTTCATAAACAAATTCTTCAAATAACTTGTTCATATCCCAAACAAGCGTAATATTTTCAAATTTATTTTTAGATAAATCAACACTAGTTTGCTCAACAAACATTTTTGCAAGCTTGAATGTTTTTTTGAAAAGCTCTTGATTTCTTGTAAGTTTAATTTTGCTGACTTTAAATTTATCAAATCTGACAAAGGAAATATCTGAGTAGTAGTTAATAATAAATTTCAAAGTTTTTTTGTTGTAGCTGTTGTTAGAAATATTATACAAACAAGTTGAAACAAATAAAAACAGTTGATTAAGAAGATTGTTTTCTGAAAACTCATCATGCTCACAATAAAATTTTGCTTTATTTGTGCAGTTATAACGGATGTTTTCGCTAAATTTTATTTTGCCTTTTAAATAATTCAAATTTTCTTCTTCTCTAACATACCTTTTAGGCGTTAAGCGCTTTAAAGATTCAAATAAAGAGGTTGCAAATTCTCTAATCAGAATCTCAATAAATGGATTTTTTTCGGTTGATAATTTTGCATTATCATTAATTTTAATATCCAAATTTTTTGTATAAGAAAGCATATAAATAAGGTTTTTTAAAATTAAACTTCGTTCAGTTTCTAAAATTTCGCCATCATTATTTACATCTTTTGAAATGAGTTTAGGCAATATTTCTATATGCAAGTTTTTATATTTGATAACGCCAACCCAAGATTTGGTTTTTATGCCATGTCTTGTAACTTTTAGAGCTGAATCTAATTTTTGGCACTTCAAATAAGCCTGCAATTTATCTAAATAGCAGTCATCTATTTTAACTTCAGAATATTCATTAATTAGTTTCGGTTTGTTCATTTGTTTCATTAGATTTTGGCTCTATTAGTTTTGCATTTTCTAACATTGTTCTAAAATCAGTATCTTTATCAATGTCTTCTTTTTTAACAAAGTTATAATAAACTTCATCATCAATACAATCTGCATTGTATGGGAAATTAGGTTTTTTAATTTTGGTGATAAAAGATTTTTTGGAATCTATTTCTTTAGCTGCACCCAAAATGGCTTGCAACTTATCCCAATCTGAATAGAAATATTCGTTTAACAAAGGCATAATTTCATCAAACCAAACATCTGCTAATGTTTCCATGTTATAATTGTTCCAGTTCATAAAATAACTATGACCAATTTGATGATCTCTATCCAAAAGATAAGATATTCTTTCATTAATAGTTTTTAATAAGCTTTGCAAATTAATATCCCCAACCATTTGTGGCTGCTTATTTTCATCAACAAGCACCTCTGTTTTTGGCATCATTTCAACGAATTTGAAGCGACGTCTTAGCGCAATATCAATACTTGCAATGGAGCGGTCAGAAGTATTCATTGTACCAATGATATATAGATTTTTAGGTACCGTAAAATTATAATCATTAGGAGAATATGTTAATTTTATAGACAATGTTTCTCTTTTGTCTTCCTCAATAAGGGTTATTAATTCCCCAAAGATTTTAGAAATATTCCCTCGATTTATTTCATCAATAATTAGTACATAAGGTTGTGTTGAATTTTGAGTTTCTTGTATGACAAGGCTATAATTGTTTTTCAAATATTCATATATTGGATTTGCATAATACTTCCAATCAGATAAATTTTTAAGATTATCTTTTGTTAAAGTTCCCCATTTAGTTAAATTTTTACCCATATATATTGAAAGGTTTTTATTACTATTTACAGTAATTCCAAAAATTTTGCCTTTACCAGTTTTTAACTTAAATAAATTATCTTCATTATAATCAGCTAAATCATTGATAAATTTTTCATATACCTCATCAAAATTATCAGTTATTGTTTTTGTCGCATTTTGACAAATCTTCTTAAAAATACCATCTTCTAATTTATATTTTAAATCATTTTCATTTTCTAAATTAGGCTTAATACCTTCAACAAATTCTTCATATGAATAAGATTGGTGAAACGTTACAAATTCAATCTGACCTTGTTGTTTTAATTCATCAAATCTTGCTTTTAATTCAAAATATTTTGCATCTGAAACATCTTTATATTCTTTTTTATCAATAATACTCATTGCTTTAATAACTGTATTATAAGTTTTCCCTGTTCCTGGAGGTCCATATAGAATTTGATTAAGTGGAATATTTTTAGGAAATATAAGATCAAAAATTTTCTTATTAATACGGAATAAATAACCATTTTGCTTTATATTAAAATCTTTATTAAAAGGAGTTAAATCAACATTTGTTAATATTTCATTAACATTTTCTATTGAACCTAATCTTTTTTGCCAATCCTTCCTAGAAATATGTTTGTTTAAAATATGGTACTCAACTTCTACAATAAATTTTTCATTTTCATCAATATAACAAGGCTTTTTTACAATCGAATATCCAACAATATTAGGAGTTTTATAATTTATTATAATATCCCCAGTTTTCAATTGTTTCATTAGTTTATATATATCACGACCTTTACCATCTTCTTTAGGGGAACGTAAAACTCCACTATCAAACTCTTCTTTAAAATTAACACCCTGATTAACCCAAAAATAATTAATATTATCTTTTATCATACTTAACCCCTTTTTTCAAGAATAGCACAAAAATACCTATTGGTTATAACAATATTATGTTACAATATTAATATGTCAAATATTGACAAATATACTCAAAATTAAAAATTTATTGAATTTGAATATTAAAATTTTAATAATTTATTATATATTTTCACAATATTATAATTTATATCTATAAAAGTAACTTTTTCAAAGCAATCGTATTTGTTTATAAATTCTCTCACTGTATCATAGGCAATTTTGCAAGCTTTATCTATCGGGAAATGATAAACTCCACAGGATATTGCAGGAAATGCTATTGTTTTGATGTTATTTTCTTTCGCAAGAGTTAGTGCTGTTGTATAACAGGATTTCAAAAGTTCTGGTTCATTTTTGTTGCCACCATACCAAAAAGGGCCTACCGTATGGATTACATATTTTGCAGGCAAGTTATAGCCTTTTGTAATTTTGGATTGTCCCGTTTCGCAGCCGTTTAGGGTTCTACATTCTGCAAGTAACTCTTTTCCTGCAGCGCGGTGAATTGCACCATCTACACCGCCACCACCAAGTAAGGTTCTATTTGCTGCATTTACGATTGCATCAATTTTTAGTTTTGTTATATCACCTTTTAAAACTTCTATTTCTGTCATAATTTACCTCTTACTTAATTACCTTTTAGTTTATTTTATCACTTTTGTGTCCAATTGATACAAATTTTAATTAAA